>JBBRMI010000084.1:0-31310 GCA_038230915.1 Polyangiales bacterium
GCGCCAGCACCTCGTCGAGCAAGGGTTCGGCCTCGGCCAAGGTCACGTTCGGGAACAACCGCCGGAGCTGGCGCCAGACTTGGAGCCGAGCCACGTCGCCGGAGAGCGTGTCCCGAAACGTAGCTGCTAGCGGCCCGCCGCGTCGCTGGGCGACGTCTCGAGCACAGCGCATGGCGGCCAAGCGCAGCGCGCTCGTGCGGGTGCCCGTGCCGATGCGCTCGGCGCCGACACCCGCGTCGTCGTCAACGCTCGGATCCTCCATGGAGCCTCCTGAGGGTTGCGTTCTTCCTGAGACACCCCAGCGCGCGTTCCTCGATTTGCCGTACGCGCTCGAGGCTGATGCCGAACGCCGCCCCCACCTGCTCGAGCGTGTGCGGCCCTTCGTTGGCCACGTCCAGCGAGCAGTCACGCGTCGGGGTGAGCGCGTGCTCCCAATACCCACGGTGGGCCAGGTGGTATCGGCACTCGCGATGCGTGCACGGCCCCCTCGGAGCGGTGGCCATGCACTCCGGTACACCCGGGTACCGCGGCAGCCAAACGACCGCGACCGTCGGCGCCAGCGTCGGTGTCATCGTTGTCACCGACAGCGCCGCTGACCGCCCGGTCATTGCTCGTCTCGGCGGTACGGCGACGGGGCCATGCCGGCGACGGCGGCAGAGCCGGGCGCCATCACCCGCACCCTTCCTCTGACGCTACAGCAAGCAACCCGACGTCCAGTCGGCCTGCAACAGCCACGAGCTGCTCGGCGTGGGACAGCCGCGAGATCGGACGGAGCCAGCGCTCCGTCACCTCATCGCCAGTCCCGCCAGGCTGTAACCCTTCAATCGCCAACAGGATGGCGGGGTGAAGCCGCAGCAGAGCCACGATGTTGCAGACGTACACGGCGCACAGCCCCGAACGCTTCGCGAGCTCGGCACGGCTCGCCGCTTCGCCTCGATCCAGCATCCCTTGCCAGGCTCTCGCGCGCTCTAGAAGCCGAACGATTCTAGGTATTTCGGGCGGCTTCGGGGGAAGTGGATCCGGTCGCTTCGCGGGGTTCGGAACCACCAGCCGCAGGTTCTTGCTTCCGTCGCCACTGGGGCGCCAAGTGACAAAGCCCATCGTTGGATGGTTTTTTGACGGATGGCTGGAAGCGAATCGGCGCTACTTCGAGCGGTTGGACTCGTCCAACGTCGCCACAAGGAGTGGCAACATGGCTTGGTCCTTGGGACGGCCCAATCGCCGCTTGATATGAATCAGCCGCTCTAGCTTCACGACCGCAGTTCTAAATTCTTCAGCCCGGGTGCGCCAAGCTGAAAAGCCCAATGTTCGTTGGGTTTTTGATCGGAGGGTGGAAGCGCCGAGGGCTTACGGCAGGGTGAGCCCTGCTACGACTCGAACCAGTATGCGTGCATCGCCCCCAGAAATTCCCCGTTGATGGGAAATCCTTAGGCGGCTCCGATCACGGAGTCGATTCCGCATTTGGGGCACATCGCCGTGGTTCCGACGTCGTCGATCCATTCGGAGACTTGCGACGGTGGAAACACTGCGAGGCAGTAAAAGCAACCGCACAGCGCGCTCCGTTCAAGCGTTCAAGCTCGTCGCGGTGGTTCGACGAATGCTTGTGAGTGCCGACGTGGGGTAACGAGCCAGTCGTGGCCAGGAGCGCTCATCGGAAGGCTTGAGCTACGCTACGGATCGCGAGCTTCGCTCGGCCAACGACACCAGCATGCGCAGCGCTTCGAGCACCCGCTCTTCGCTGCCGAAGTGCTGCCAGAGGTCCTTATCGAGGAAGACGGCTTGCTTGAAATCACCGCGGAGTGCGGCGAGCTTGTTGGGCCGAATGGCGCGCGAAAAGTCCACTTCGGGCATCTCGGCGAGCGAGGCCTCGGAGGGCTCAGCCTGGGTCTTGTTGTCGTCGCTCATAGGTTTGTCTTTCGGAACGGGTGGCGCGTCGTGCGCTGATGATGCGAACCTTTTCGCCGCGCTCTAGGTGCACGACGAAGAGTAGCCGAGCGAGCCGTGAGAAGCCGAGTGCAACGAAGCGGTCGGAAGCCGTGGGGTCGTCGGTGGCCAGGTAGTGGGGGTCGAGAAAAACCGAGCTGGCCTCCTCGAAGGATACGCCATGCTTTTCGAGGTTCGAGCGGGCTTTCTCCTCGTCCCACTCGAAGTCGCCGAAGCCAACCGTAGCCATTTCGCTAGTTTAGGCTCGTTGGGGAGGTCGAGCGAGATCGAAGAAGTTCCTGGCGTTCTGGCTTCCTCGGAATCGGCATCTCGAGCAGCAGTAAAAGCGTCCGGGGCGCTAAAACTAGTATAAATCGCGCTGGTTCGTCACGCGGCGCCAGCGAGCGCAGTTCCAAATTCCCCTACCCGGGTGCACCAGAAAGCACGCTGGTTTGGGAAGCGGCCAGCAGGGAAAGAGGCGCGGCTGATGCCTTTATTCGGGGGAAGGGCAGCCGCTGGGATTTCCAGCACCTCGGTGCTTCGCACGTATCGCATGTGCGTTGAAGGCTGACGATGGCCCGCGAGTGCCATGGCACGCTGCCGGTGACCAGCGACGAACCCACGTAGCTGCTGCCTGATGCGGAGCGCGAATGGTGGTTCCACGCCGTCGGCGGGACAATCCTTGGGTTCACCTACGGCCTTCACGCGGATGACCGAATCATCTTGGTCAGCATTCGACGACGACTCCGCTAGCGGATCCGGAGCCGAGCACCGCACCCGCCGCGGCAAGGGCTCCCGCACCTGCCGCGGCCTTGTGGTTCGGCGTTTCGCTGAAGTGGCGCGTAATACCGTGCGCCATGATAGTAGCGCCCGTCGTGCCAAAGTAGCCGCCGGATCTCTCGAACGCGAACGGGTCGAGCAAGGACTACGCGACAGCTCAGGCAATCAACGCCGCGCCGCCGAGCTGCTCGGCGCTCGGCATCTCGCGCTGCGCGCTCCTACGCCGCCTCGAACAGCTCGGCATCGCCGACCGCGCAAGGGAACGTAAGCGTCGTCGCACTAGTGCAGCAGCGGTCGAAACTCGGTGCACGTCGTGGCCGAGGCTGGGGTGACCCGAGCTTCGAAGACCTTGAGGTTGTCGCCGTAGATCAGGATAACGCCGGCGCCGCCGCCGCCGCCCTCGTACGAGTCGGTGGCGGGGCCGATCGGTGCGCCCGTGGAGCCCGGCACATGTGAGGAGACCGGCGAGCCGCCGTCGCCACCAATCGCAGAGAGGTAGCCGTCGATCGTGACACTTGGCGCCTCCAGGATGATCGAACCGCCGCTTCCGCCACCGTCTGAGCCCTCGGAGGTCTTGGACGCGCCCGTCCAACCGTCCACGACGATTGCGGCATGGTCACCCAACGTGATGCTGGTGGCAGCGATCAACTGAATCGCTCCTCCGGCCCGCGCAAAGGTGGGGACGCCGTTGGGGCCGTCGCGGGTGATGTGAGATTGGCTCTTGCCACCCGGCGCCCCGAACGTCAAAAGCGGCGAGGTCTCGTCGCCCACTGCAGCACCGCTCAGCGCGCCTCCGCCACCGTTGCCGCCCGCTGTACAGTGTCCGCCTCCGCCGCCTGAGGCGTCCGCCGGCAATTTCAGCGCATCTTGTCCCGCGCCAGCGAGTGCGTGCACGCCGACTTGCCAGTTGGTCAAGCGAATACTGGCTTGGATGTCGATGGTCTTGGCCACCAGCACCAAAGGGCGCGACCCGCGAACGCTGATCTTCGCGGTACCTGAACAGGCTCAACCCATTGAAATAGAAGACCGCGACCTCAGAGCCGTCGACTTGCTTGCGCGCTTCCGAGACAACGTATCGGTCGCCGCAGTCGGCCTGCAAGGCATCGGTATCGAGGGCCAAGGTGTCGCAGTTTCCATTGGAGGAAACCCCAACGCTATCGGTTGGCGCCGTCACCGTTCCCAAGTCTCCGAGGGTTGCGCTCTTGAAACCCAGCTCCCACGTCTCAGTGACCGGTGAACCACAATACTGGCAATCTACCATCCAGGCGGGTTGCGCACCGAGGTCGAAGCTGCTGTGGCAGCGCGCACTACAGCGACAGGCGAGCGCTGGGTTGCTGTAGTTGCACAAGCTCTCCGTGAGGGTGGTGTAGTTACACTCGCTACCATCCGCTGGAGCTCGCGCGGGACAATAGGACTGCTCGGGTGTTAGCGCGGTGATCGGGTTGAGCGGATTGAGAGTCTTGCCCTCACAACCGTTTTCGGCACTAGAAGCCGACCACGTTTTCTCGCTGGTCTGGTTGGCGTCGAGGACTGCACTCAAGCGTCACAGCTTAGCTTGGGGTAGCAACCTGCGTCGACCTTCTTGACCCTTCGGGATTATTCGTGGGATCCCGTTGGCATCGTAGCCGAGGGATCTCGCAACGCGACCGGCGACTTCGTGGCAACAAAGATCAGCGCGAAGGTTCACGGGAAATGGATGATCGGGGCTGGTCCGGGCCGGCCGCCAAAGTGCTCGGTGCCACCGAAGCGGTTCTAATTCTACGCGACCGAGCGCGAGCTTCGCTCACCAAGCGACACGAGCATGCGCAGCGCTTCGAGCACCCGCTCTTCGCTGCCAACGTGCTGCCATAGTTCCTTGTCGAGGCTCTCGCGGTGGGGTCGTCGGTGGCCAAGTTTCGGAATCTCCGGGGCTTCGACCCACTGGTAGGCTCGTCGCTCTGAGCGGCCCGATCCGCGCAGTCCGGCAGGAGCTGTTCGACCAAGCCTGGTGGGCCAGCTCGAGCCAGGGTGTTGTGCGAGGAGCGCGCGCCTCGATAGGCTTCGCCATGCCACGGGCCAACAACGTGTGCCAGACTGACGCCGATGGCCGAAGCAGCGTTCGTGTGGCCGCGTAGGGTCTATCGACCGGACGAAGCCTGCGCGTCCTTCGCCGATTTGCCCGAACGGCTCGTTCCGTACCTGGATCGCAAAGACCCGCTCGCGGACGCGGTGGTCGCGAGCTTCGTGGACACGCCCGCGGCTCGACGCCAGCAGCTCATCGAGGCGGCGCTCGAGGGAGACCTGCGCGAAGCCACCGCCCCGCTCCGCGAGCTGTGCTTTGTCGCTCGCAAGGTGCCGCCTTGGCTCGACTGGCAGAGGCTGCGTCGCGCCCACGGGGTGTTCGTCCGACCGGGTATTCTGGGGGGGCTCACGTTGGGGCTGCGTTCGCTCGTTTATGGCTACGCGGCCCCCGCCGGCAACAAGCCGCTGGCGTTTTCTGGAAGGCTGAAAGAGCGGGCGGATCGACGCCTCGCAGAGACGGGCAAATTCGTGACAGCCGTCACAGCGCTCGATGGGCTGCGGCCAGGGGCGCTCGGTTGGCAGCTCGTGCTGAAGGTGCGGCTCATGCACGCGGCGGTCCGAAGGCTGGTCATCGACAGCGGGCGCTGGTCGCACGAGGACTGGTCGGAGCCAATCAACCAACACGATATGATGGCGACCGTCCTACTCTTTTCGAACGTCTTCATCGACGGCATTCGCTTGCTGGGCGTACACGTGACGCGGGATGAGGCGGACGATTATCAGCACCTATTCCGCTGGGTCGGTGAGCTCATAGGCGTAGCGCCTGAGCTCCTGCCCGCCACTCACGCCGAGGCGACACGCCTTTCCACCTTCATCCTGCTCACTCAAGGTCCGCCCGACGATGACTCCCGCGAATTGGTGAACGCGCTCTTGGAGGGGCCGCTGCGCCTGGCCACGAACGCGCGCGAGCGGTGGCGAGCCGAGCGCCAAGTCGCGATCTCGCGTGGCCTGTGCCGGAGCCTCATCGGTGACGAGTTGGCCGACGCACTGGGCCTTCGCCGAGATGGCCATCGTCACTGGGCGCTTGGCGTGCGCACGACGCTCCGCCTGCTCGAAAGCGCGCGTCGCGGCGCGCCGCGTCTCAACGAGTGGGTGCAGGTCCTCGGCACCCGCTACTGGGACTTCACCGTGAACCAGGGGTTGAGCGGCGTGCCGGCGCGCTACGAGCTGCCGGAGCGACTCAGCGGCGCCCGTAGCGCCCCCGAGCGCGGCGTCGCCCCGGGCGCGCTCAACGTTCCCGCCGAGTACCGGCGTAGTTGACGCAACTCGCCGCGCCTTGGGAGCGGTCCTCGTCGAGAGCGCGAAGTCGTTCAAGGCGGCGCGAACGTGCAAACGACGCTCGTGGCTCCAACGACGGCGCCCGCAATCACAGGAGAACTCACGATGAGCATTACCATTACCGCGTTTGAACGGTCACCCGATGGCGGCAAGGGACTGGCGCGTGATACGCGCGTTCGCTGGGCGCTTGAAGAAGTGGGCCAACCCTACGAGGTTCGCCTTGTTTCGTTCCGTGCGCTCAAGGAACCCGCGCATTTGGCGCTTCATCCTTTCGGCCGCATTCCGACGTATGAAGAAGGGGATCTCGCGCTGTTCGAGACCGGGGCGATCGTGTTTCACTTAGCCGAGCGACATGCGGGCTTGCTTCCGGACGATGCCAACGCCCGGGCGCGCGCGATCACCTGGATGTTTGCCGCCCTCAACACGGTGGAGCCGCCGATCCTCGAGCTTGCAAACGCTAGGCTGCTGGAACGGGACAAGCCCTGGGCCGAGGAACGCTTGCCTTTGGTTGTGGATCGCGTCCGCGGCCCGCTGAATCAACTTTCCACTCGGTTGGGCGATGCCGACTGGCTCGATGGTGCGTTCAGTGCGGGCGACCTGATGATGGTGTCGGTGCTGCTCAGGCTGAGACCATCAGGAATTCTGGATGAATTTTCGAACCTGGCCGCCTATGTCGCCCGTGGCGAAGCGCGGTCCGCCTACAAGCGGGCGTTCGTCGCGCAGTTGGCGACTAACACTGGCAGGCCTCACAGCGGATGATTTTCGCCGAGGAAAGAGAATACCTCGCCGGCTCTCGGATTCGAGTGGGGTGGTCCTGGCCGCGCCGTGGGCAATTGCGGAGCCCACGGCGGTCGGGCATGCGTGGTCGCGCGCAGTGACGACGGCGGCTCCGAGTGCGAAATGACGGCCGAAATGTCAGTTGCGAATTGACGTGCGGGTACTCTGCATTTTAGTAAGCCGGACCATGGTCAAAAAGCCGGCTGGTTGGGTGGTGCTCTGTATCTCCGCGTTGGCGACGCCCGCTGGGGCACAGGAACAATCGAGCGCGAAGGCGTCGATGGGAGTGTCCACCGGCAGCGGAGCACAGGCGAGCGCCACGAGCGACGACAGTACGTTCGAGCCTTACGACGCTGGTTACCCGCCCGACGACAACTTGCTCGAGCTGGGCGTGTTTGGTGGCGTCTTCTTTCCCGCCAAGGAGCACAACCTACGCAACGAAAGATTCCCCCATCACCGCTACCAACGTAGTCCCGAGCTCGGCGCTCGCATCGGTTGGTACCCGCTCTCTTTCCTCGGCATCGAAGGTGATGCGATGGCAGCGCGATCGAAGGTCAAGAGCGACAAGAAGCGCGCGTTGATCTTTGGCGGCGGAGGTCAGTTGGTGCTGCAGGCACCGTTGCCGTACGTCGTGCCGTTTCTGGCTGGCGGTGTCGGGAAGTTGGGAGCAATCGGCGAAAGCGTGGGCTACGACACGGACATCGCCTGGCACTTTGGCTTGGGCGCGAAGGTCGCGCTGACCCAAGCGTTGTCGCTGCGCGTCGATGGCCGCGATAATCTGACCGCCAAGCAGGGCGGTGGCGGGCAGGCGCACAGCCTCGAAGTGATGCTCGGCCTGAGCGCGGTGATCGAGCGCTCGCGCAAGCAACCGCCGCCCCCGCCCGCCGATACCGATCACGATGGCGTGCTCGATCGCGACGACAAGTGCCCGGCCGAGTTGGGCGTGGCGCCGAGCGGCTGCCCCGCCGACAGCGACGGCGACAGCGTGCTCGACCGCGACGACTACTGCCCGAAGGAAGCCGGTCCCGCGCCGAAAGGTTGCCCGATCATCGACACCGATCCGGACAAGGACGGGGTGCCGCTACCGTGCGACGCCTGCCCGGACGAGATCGGCGTGAAGCCCGACGGCTGCCCGATCCGCGATACCGACGGCGACGGCATCTTCGACGACAAGGACAAGTGCCCCAAGGAGCCTGAAACCAAGAACGGCTTCGAGGACACTGACGGCTGCCCCGACACGATTCCGGAGAAGATCAAGAAGTTTACCGGCGTCGTCGAAGGCATCTTCTTCGACCAAGGCAAGGCGACGATTCGCAAGCAGTCGACCAAGGTGTTGGCCGGCGCCGTGAACGTCCTCAAAGAGTTCCCCAGCATCAGCGTGGAGATCTCGGGCCACACCTCGAGCGAGGGTGACAAGGCGTTCAACCAGAAACTGAGTCAAGACCGCGCCGACTCAGTCAAGCAATGGCTGGTCGACCTCGGCATTCCCAGCGATCGAATCAAGACGCGCGGCGTCGGACCCGACGAGCCGATCGCCGACAACAAGACGGGCGCTGGCAGGGCCAAGAACCGCCGCATCGAGTTCAAGGTGCTGCAGTAAGAAAAATCGACCAGCCAGGGTATCGTTTGGCAGTCGTCGCCCGTGTTGCCGGTTAATGGGACTCTTCGGTGATGTTGACGAGCACGAAAGCGGCGCCTTCGCGTTGCCAGTCGTAGGTGACGTGGTGCCCGCCGGCGTCACAGCGGCAGGTGAAGCTGGTGTCGCTGGCGTCGCGGTCGTCACAACTGGGCACGTAGTAGATCAGCCCACAATCAAGCGCTTGGCGAAGCTGGCCGGCCGCCACCTGCTTGCGGGTGAGCTTGATGGTTGGTTCCTCGCCACCGTTGATGGTCCACACCAGTTTTTGCTTGGCGGGGACGAGCAGCGACAGCTGCTTCCAGTCGTGGGCGGCGAGCAGTGTGAAGTAATGCAGGTTCCAGCCTTGCGGTGTACGGACGCACTCGGTCCCGGGGCAGCAGTCGTCGCCGAAATCCTGGACCTCATGCGTGAGCTTCGGCGTTCCCTCGTATTGGATCAGGTCGAGCTTGCTCGGGCCTTGCAGGCACACGCCGTCGACTTCGCTGCGGCGTTGCAGCACGACCGACACCGCGTTCGAGATGACCTGGACGCGGGTCACGGCGATGTAGGGCGGCTTAGTCTCGCGCGCGAGCCAAGCCCTGAACCTGGTTCGCCACGGTTCCGGTAGCTTGTCATCACCCTCCAGGTTAGCTAGTGGCTGCGGCGGCGCGACCGGCGGCGTGGCGGGCACGGACGCGATGGACGCGGTCGGCTGAAGCGGCTGAGGCGGCTGAGGTTCCGGAGTGGAGACGGCAGCGACGGGCGGCGACGACCGCGCGGTCGAGTGAGTGCAGCCAACCGTGAAGCCCCAGGCGAATAGCGCTACCGCGGCGAAGTGGCGACGCTGAGCGAGGCGGGCGGATTCAAGTGGGAACACGGTAGCGGCTACCGACGCACGATAGCCGCTTTTGGCGCCGGTGCGTCAGTCGGTGACGGTCAGGTAGCCGATGCACATCTCGTCGGTCGAGCCTTCGCCGAGCGTGACCAAATGTGCGGGCTCGGGGTAATCGACTGCGGTTAGGTGCTCGGGCGTGTTGTCATAGACGCAGCGCAGGGTCACTTTATCGTCGGCGTTCAGCTCGATCGGTGACTGCAAGGTGTAGGAGCCTTGCCAGTGAAAGTCCCACGCCGGAATGTCGAGCAAAACCAACTTCTCACCGCTAGCGCGCTCGAGCGTGAGCGAGGTTTGCACGCCGACCATGTGCATGTGGCCGGCAACTTGGCGCAAGCTGGCGTGGCCGTCGGCGTAGAACCGACCGACCGCCAGCTCGCGCGCGGTCATGGTGGTTTCGACCGCGACGTCTTTGGCGCCGACCGGCACGCGGATCTTGTTGTTGCGAATGCGCAGCGTGTTCAGGTCTTGCGCCGGCTCCTCACCCTTCGGCGCCAACGCGACTTCGATCTTCGTGCGGTCGGGACCGGGCTCGCCGTTGAGGTTGTAGTGGACCTGCATGACCGCGACGGCGCCGCTCGGGACGCGGCTACCCGTGCCCTCCGGAAAGAGCACGACGCTCACACCCGGTACCCACGAGCCGAGCGCGCCGACCGGTTTGATTTTCGCCTCGGAGGTGAACGGCACCGGGCCGCCCGCGCACGGCCAACCAGCGACGTCCGGTGTGTCGGCGTCGAGCGCCCGTAAGGCATCGACTGAGGCGCCGTCGAACAGCGTGGTGATCACGTGGTGCACGATCTTGGGATTGCCGGGCGTGACGCGGTAGCCGACCGATACGCGATCTTCGGTCGTGTGGAGGTCCAGCAAGAAGCAGCGGTATTCGTCTTTGACGTTGGACGGCGGCACGTAGTCGACGCCGATGTCCGCGCTGAGATCGGCGCTGGGGAGAATCGGAATTTCCGGCGGCACGACCCGCGCCGGCGTCGCGGCGTCGCCCTCGAGCGCGCCGCCGTTGGCCCAGTCGGAGAATAGTTTGATCTGCTCGGGCGTGAGCGAGCGGTCGTGCAACATCTTCAGTGACAGGGCGCCCGGCGGCCAGGGCGGCATCTTTCGCGCGTCAGTGTCGGTGGCGAGCGCGCCCGCGTATTGGCGCGCCGTTGCGTAGTTGTCGAGCGCAAACGGTGCGATGCCGTCGGCGACGTGACACGCCGTGCATTTCGCCTCGAGCAGCGGGCGCATGTCTTGCCAGTAGGTGACGACTGACGTTGACGTGCCGCCGGCCACAGCGCCGTTGCCAGCCAAGCTTGCGTCGCCGAGCGAGCCTTCGCCGCCGGAGCCGTCGGTGAAGACGTCGGAAGACTTCGATGAGCAAGCCGAAAGAAGCGGCAGTAAACACAATGCCAAGACACGAACGTTCATGATGACTCCCTGCTGAGCGCACCAAGCTCGGTGCGTCGCGAGCGTCAGCATGCTGACAACGTCGTGACCTATCAAGACCACGCGCGGAGATTCAGTATTCGAGCGGAATACGCCAACGACGCGCAGTCACGCGCGCGAGGCGAGCCAAGTCCTTGTATTCTTAATGGTTCGCTTCTGTGGATGGCGAGCACAAAGTGCCATAAATAATGGGGTTGTGTATTCATCTTGTATACAAGAATGGTCCTTGGTCCTTGCTGAACGCTGCCGGTCCCGACATACTCGTGGCTCGGATGACCGCGCGGCGTGCAGCGAAGACGACTCGAGACGTGGGCGTGAGCGTCTACGACTTTCTCGACTTTCGCGCTTACCTGCGCGCGTACTACGCGGCAGCGAAGCGCACGAAACCGAATTTCTCGTTTCGCCTCTTCTCCAAGCTCGCGGGTCTGCGCTCGCCCAACTTCCTCAAGCTGGTGATCGACGGCGAGCGCAATCTGGGCGCTGACTCGATCGAGCGCTTTGCAGCAGCTCTCGGTCTGAACGGCGCGGATGGCGACTTCTTTAGTGACCTGGTCGCGTTCGGGCAAGCTCAGACTTTGGCCGAGAAGAACCGCGCCTTCGAAGGCATCGCCAGCTCGCGACGTTTTCGGGCCGCGCGTCGCATCGACGGCGACTTGTTTGCTTACCTATCGCATTGGTACAACCCCGCGATCCGTGAGCTGTCGGCGCGTGAGGATTTTCAGGAAGAGCCGCGTTGGATCGCGGCTCAGCTGCGGCCGACGATCAGCCCGGTCGAGGCTGCCGACGCGCTGAAGCTGCTGTTATCGTTGGGGCTGTTGGTGCGCGACCCAAAGACCGGTCGAGTCGTGCGCGGCGAGCCGACCTTGACCACTGAGCACGAGGTGCGCTCGCTTGGTGCGGCGGCTTTTCACCGGCAAATGTTGGAACGCGCAGCCCAATCCATCGAAAGCGTGCCGCGCGAGCTGCGCGATCTGGCGGCCTTGACGGTGTGCATCAGTCCGCAGACAGTCGCGCTCGTCAAACAACGCATTCACAAATTTCGCGAGTCCCTCACGGAGCTTTGCGACTCCGATACGCAAGGCAGCACCGTGTACCAACTCAACGTGCAGTGGTTTCCGCTTTCCGCAAATCTCGAGGAGAGCGCGAAGTGAGGGTGCGTCGGCCAGCGCTCGTCGCCCTCATTCTCCATGCCTGTAACTCGACTGGCGTAGGGAATCCGGCGCCGGCCAGTCTGCAGCTGGCCATCACTCGAGACGACGAGACGGTCGCTCCCCTAGGCGGCGCGCCGGGGGCCGCAGGCGCTCCCGCGGACGAGAGCGGCGCTCCAAGCACTTCTGGCGCACGGGCTGACGTGGCGGGTGCCGACAGCGCTGGCGGGATGACCGATGGCGGTGCCAGTGGCGGCAGTCCGATGCTGAGCAACGCCGGGGGCGCCAGCACTGACGCGCCGAGCGACGGCGTTGCCCTGTCGCGCGCAGCAATCCACGACGCCATTCTGGTCATCGGTGAAGTGCGCTTCCTGCCGTGCGACGCGAGTGATGACGAGTCGGTTGCTACGGGCCCGTTTCTGGTTGATCTGCTGCATGGCGGAACAGCACCGAAAATTCCCGCGGTTTCCGTGCCGGCGGGCGGTTTCTGCGGATTGGATGCGCCGCTCGCGCCGGCAAAAGCACCATCGCGCCTGGTGGGCCGTTCGGTTTACTTTGACGGTGAGCGTGGCGACGGTACGCCGTTTCGTTTCTACGCCGACGTGCAGGCCACACTGCGGGTGCGGGCTCGCACGGGCGTGACTTGGAACGCAGCGCCCGAAGGCACAGTACGTTCGGTGTTTTGGGCGTTGCGGCCGCGTCAATGGTTGGAGCCCGGCGAGCTGAACGCGCTCGAAGCCACATTGCTGGGCGACGGCACCGATACGGCCGCGATCGACGTGGAGCGCCACCCGGCCTTGCTGCGGCTGGTTCGCTCGCGACTGGCCGGTAGGAGCACGCTCTACGGCGACGCCAACGACGACAAGGCCTTCGACCTCGCCGATCGCGACGCCATCCTCGGCGATGGCGTGCCCAACGCCGATTAGCGCGTGAAACGTTCGACGCTTTGGCTCGATCCGGCGGCGCCGCCGCGTGCATCGGTCGTGCCGCCACCGCCCGCCCTGCTCGCGCCCGCCGTACCGGCGCCGCACGCCAGGCATTCTTCGACTACATGGGTGTGACGATCAGCTGGTCGATGTCGAGCGACGTCTTGCTGCCTTTGCTGGCGTCGAAACGCAGCTCGATCGTGTTTTTACCGGCAGGCAAATCGGCGTTGGACACGGAGTTGGTCCAAGCTGTCCAGCTGGGAGTGGCGGGGAACTGTTGCGCTTGGGGCAGCGCCTGACCGTTGACCAGCACCGTGCGCACACACGTGCCTTCACCCGCCGTGTAGCGCCAGGCGAGCGAGTAGATGCCAGCTTTTGGTACGTCGACCTCGACCGCAAAACCTTGCTTGTCGTTGGTGAAGGCCGAGACGTAACCGAAGCCCAGAAAAGCGCGGTTCGCGTTGGCCTCGAGATCAACGTGGTCGACCCAGCTCTCTTCGGCTTCATACACGCCCGCGACTGGCGGTTTCGCCGTGACGTCGGCCCCGCACAACATGGCGTATAGGTTCAGAGACATGGCGGCCGAGCCCTGCGCTTCGATTCCGCCGGCCGTGGGGGCTGGCCCCGCCCAATTCGACGAGAAGTAGTTAGTCGTCGGACTACGAGCCAAATCCCACAAGGATTTGGCGGAGCTGACGAGCACGGCCTTGTAATCGTCGTGGCTGGGATCGCGTTGGAATAGCTCCGCCAAGTAGCGGTAGCCGATGCCTTTCCAAGCTGCACAGTCGCCGTTGCAGGTGGTGCCGTCGTACAGCACGAGGCCCGCGCTCGACGTTCGCGTCGCCTTGGTGATCAAGTAGTGGCCGAAGCCGTGCGCCTCGGTCAGGTAGTGCGCTTCAGCGGTGGCGATGTTCAGCTCGAGCGCGGCGGCGATCATCAAGCCGTGGTTGTACGTGAGCGAGCCGCTGCCGCGCGTCCCATCAGGCGACAGGTGATCGTAGATGGCGAAGGTCGCAGGCTCGACCATGTCGCTCATCCAAAAGCCGTAAACTTGCTTCGCAAAATCTAAGTATTCGGTCTTGCCGGTGCGCTTTGCCAGGCGCACGCCGGCCAGCGCTGGCCCCGCGTTGGAGGCGGTGGCTTTCTGCGTCTTCTTCTGGTCCCACCAGATGCCGCCCTTGTGCGTACCGCAGCAGGTCGTGTCCCACTCTGGCATGATGTCTTTGAAGATGGTCTCGGCGGTGTCGAGGTAGCGCTGGTCGGCGGTGAGATCGTAGGCCCGCATCAACGCCAACGTCATCCACGCTTCGTCGTCGTAGTAGTCGGAGCTCCAGCCGCGCGCAGCGCGCCCTTCGTAGAAAGCGCGGATCAGGCCGTGGTAGTGCTGCCCGCGGGTGCGCTCGACGCCGTCGAGTAGCGCGTCGAACGCCTGAGCGTACGTCCAATAGCCGGTGAGTTTGCCGTTGGTTGGCGCCGCGGCGCGCAGGTACTGGTCCGCTCCGCTCCAGAAGTTGACCAGCATCGCGGCGAGCGCAGTGTCGGCGCGTTGGTGCGCTGCAGGAATGTCGCAGCCGCCGATTAGCGGTGGAAATGTCGGCAGGACGGGGCCGCCGCCGCCCGAGCCGCCAGGCGCAGCGGAGCCAGCGACGCCAGCGTTGCCCGGGCCGGTTCCGCCGCCGCCCAACGAGGTGGATGCGCCACCGGCGCTGCTGCCGCCACCACCAGTGCTGGCGGGTGGCGAGCCAGCGTTGCCGCCGGGCACAACGCTGGCGCCTCCGCTGCTGGACGGCGTCCCCGACGGCGATTCGGAGCTGCAAGCGAGGCTGCCCAAGCCGAGCGCGAGCCCAACGACCAGGGCCGGTTTGAGCAAAGTGTTGAGCATGCTGGTGAGTCTCGCTGTTGCCCTACTTGTCAGGCAGCAGCCTGCCGATCGCGTCCCACCAGGTGTTCGCCAGCACGGCGTAGCCGGCGTCGGACGGGTGCAGGCCGTTAGCCAGGTACGCATTCTTGAAGTCGGCGTTCTTGGTGTACGCGCCGTACATGTCGACCAAGATAACGTGCTTGCCGGCGTCGGCGAAGGATTTTACGATCGGAGACAGGCCAGCGTTGAAGGCCTGAATGCGCGCGTTTTCGTTGTCCGTTCGTGTCGGCACGATTTGTGCGACGACGACCAACGCCGTGGGCGACGTTTGGGTGATGGTGTCGATCAAGGTGCCAACGCGCTTTGGCGCGTTCGGTAGATCGAGGCTGATGTCGACGTCGTTGGTGCCGATCATCAAGGTGACGATATCGGGCGGCGTCGCCTTCAGCCAACCCGCGACCTGAGCCTGCAACCCAGCGCGCCCGCCGCCGTCGGCGATGGTCCAGCCGCTATGTCCCTCTTGCTTCTTGGGGAATGCAACGTTGTCGACCGTGTTCGGGCCGCTCGAGTGCGAGCCGACGAACGTGAGCTTCTTGTTGTTGATCAAGGACAGATGAAACAGCTCGAGCCGGTAGCTGGCACCCATCGACTTGGTGTTCTCGCCGCAGCAGCCGTCGGTGATCGAGTCGCCGAGCGGCATGACGCGGCAGTCGGTGCCGTCGGTCGGACACGGATTGTAAGCGGCACCGCCGCCTGCCCCCGCGACTCCGGCCGCGCCTGCCCCGCCGCCCGCCGCACCACCTGCGGTTGTTCCGCCACCGCTCGTGCCCGCGCTGGTGCCGCCGGCGCCGGTGCCGCCCGCGCCTGCGCCGCCCGCGTTGCCGCTACTCTCGCCACCGCTCGCACTAACGCTGCCGCTCGTGCCAGCCGTTCCGGCACTCGCTACGGCGCCGCCGCTGGCCGTGCCAGCGACTCCGCCGGGTGTGATCGGTTCCGTGCCCGCGCAAGCCGCAAGTCCGAGAAAAAATGCTGTAATCGCAACCGGCAGTAGTAGTGCGCGCATGTGCTCCAGAAAGTTCGAGACTTCAGTTCGTGGGGTAGCCGCGCCAGACCCACGCCAACGTGTCGGCCAACGTGGCACGAAGCAAGTTGTCGTCGCAGTGGCCGACGCCGACGCCGTAGACGTAACGGTTGTGATAGCCCTTGGCTGTCAGCGCTTCGTGGGTCGATTCGTTGGCGATCAGCCAGTTGTGCTTGCCGCTCTCCGCTGAGGTGGAACCGTTGTCGTTTTGGTTGGCGTTGCTGAAGATGCGCAGCGGCTTCTTCTCGGTCACGGCAATCAGCTTCTGGTCGTGGTGGTAGCCCCAGGCGCCGGACGGATACAACGTAGCCTCCGGCAGTTTGCCGTTCTGCTGCGCGACGAACGTGCCCGAGTAGGTGACGACGCGCCCGAACAGCTCTGGATGAAACCAGGCCATCGTTAGCGCGGCGGCCCCCCCTGAGCTGCAGCCGAACGTCGCGCGACCCTGCGGATTGTCGGTCAGCTTGAAGGCGGGGAAGGCGGACCTGAGCTCGGCGAGGGCCTTTACGGCCGGGATCACTTCGTTTTCGACGAACAGCCCGTAGCGCTCGGAGATCGTGTCGTATTCAAGGCCACGCTCGTTGTTGGGGCCGTCGCCGCCGCCGTCTTGGACGGCGATTGCGATGAACGCCGGGATCTTGCGCGCGGGATCGCCCGCGATCGTCATGTTGTCGAGTGCGTACTTGATTGAGCCGTAGCGCCCGCCCGGACCGCTGCCTTGCTGACCGTCTTGGATGACCATCAACGGCGCCTCGGTGCCGTCCTTATACGAATTGGGAACGTAAACCCAGACGTTGCGCGGTTGATTCTTCGGTGAGCCAGCGGCGATCGTCGGCTCCGTGTACATGTAGGACTTGCTGGTCAGCTGGAAGGTGAACTCTTTGCCCTTCGGGTTCTTCAAGTCACCCAGCTCCATCTGCTTCACCATGTTGGTAACGGTGATCTTGCCGTCGCCGTCGCTGCCTGGATCAGCGATTTGCACGCCGCCGCCGCTACCAGAGCTGGAGCCGCCTGCGCCGCCGCTCGGGCTTCCGCCCCGTGCTGTGTCAGCGCTGCCCGCGCTCGGGCTTCCGCTAGCGCTCACCGAGCCGCTGGTGCCTGGCGTGCCGCTCGTGCCGACGAGCCCAGCGCTGCCGCTCACAATCGCGGTGCCACTCGTGCCGGTGCCACCGCCGGTGCCGGAGCTACCGCCGCCGATGTCACCCGGCGTGACGTCTGAGCTGCACGCTGCCGCCACGACACCCAGCAGCAGGATCCAACCGGTTGAAATGCCGTGCATGATTACTTAGTGCGACACGGTCACCCAAACGATCTTAGAGCGACGAAGAAGTCGTTCACGGCGCGTTTACGACAGCCGTTACGGCTTGGGGTGCGACATCAGCCAGGCGTAGATGTCGTTGGCCGGATTGCTGAGGTCGTAGGTCATGGTCCAGGAGTCGTGTTTGACGCCGGGATATGTGGTGAGCCTGGCGTCGAGGGCCGCCGGGTTTGTGCACGCCTTGAGGTTGGCGATGGTTTCGATCGAACCGGCTGGTGCGACTTGATCGTCGGCTTGGCCGTGGAACGCCCAGATTGGCACCTTGCCGAGTTGGCAGCCGATCTTCTTGAAGGCGGGTCGGCCATCGCCGGCGATCGGGATCGCGGCGGCGACGCGTTCGTCAGTGTGGTCGCCGAGGTAGTTCCAGGTGGCGATTGCGCCGCAGCTCAAGCCGGTCAAGTAGACGCGCTTCAGGTCGACGTCGTACTTGCCGAGCGCAAACGTCATGAAATCGTCCATCTCTTTGACGGTTGGACAGGTGGTGCTCGACTCTTGCGCCGACAGCACGATGAACGTGCGCGTCTCCGGCCATTGGTTGGCGGCGATCAGCTTCGGCGGGCCGTGCTTGGTCACCTTTTGCAGGTCTTGCAGGCTGCCGTTACCGTTTTCGCCGAGGCCGTGGCGGAAGATGATCAGCGGGTACTTGGCGCCGTTGCCGTAGTGAGGCGGCAGGTACTCCCAGTAGCCAACTGTCGTGCCCTGAACAGTGCCGGCAGGCTTTGCCGTTTGGCGTCCCGATGGGGGTCCACCAGGAGCTCCGCCGGTTGCGTTGGGCATGCCGGCGCTGCCGGCCGATGATCCGAACACGCCCCCAGCGGCGCCCCCCACGCCGTCGCCGCCACCCACGCCCGTACCACCGCTCCCCGCGGTGGCGTCGCCGCCTACGCCGCCGGCTTGCGGCGCAGTCCCGGCTGCGCCAACCGTCGTCGCGGTCCCCGATGAATTGACGTTGCCGCTGACTCCGCCGCTCGGCGTGCCACCGCCGCCGCCGTTCGGATCCGAGACGCCGGCGCTGTCGACGGTGCAACCGAACGAAAGGCTAGCCAACGCAGCCGAGGCGAGATGGGCGCGTACTTTGGGTCGCGACATTCAAGTATGAGTGCAGCTGGGTCCCGAAAGAGATCCCACCCCACAAAGTTTCTGTGTGTGCCGCGTGGTGCGCGAGTCTGCGTGCCGCCGTGCAGCAATCGTCTGGCGCTTCGTGGATGACGACCTTATTGTCAGCGCGTGTGGAAGCTAGGTGCAGGAGCACGGCAGTCACTGCCCATGGGCTGCCTCACCCTGCTCGTCAGCAAGCTGGCGATCGCCGAGGCTCCAGCCCCACCTCTATTAGAGAGCGAACCGCCGTTCAGCGTCGTGGTTGAACGCGACGACCTTGCAGTCAGCTGTCCGGATCTGCCGTGGTTCGCCGAGCACATCGCCTCTCACGCCGGGAGGGACGGGCACACGGGCCATTTCAGGGTGACGCTCACGAGGCGCGGCGAGGCGTGGCAGGCGAGAATTCAGCGTTGGGAGCAGAATCGCAGCTCGCTCGAAGCCGCGCGCGTGCTGGAAGATCGCAGCTCCGCCTGTCAGCCGTTGGCCGACGCGGTCGCGCTGACGATCGCAATCCTGGCCGATTCGGCGCAGCGTGTTGAGCCGTCGCCGAAGCCCAAGCCTGCCGGCGATCCTGGCCAAATGCCTTCGTCCGTCACGCCACTATTAAACCCGGAGGGTGATAAGAACGCCGTCAAGATTTGGGTTGGGGCCGGCGGTGGTGCGGCCATGTCTTGGATTTCGCCAATCGCGCCGATGCTTGGGTTCAGCCTGGGCCTCGATTCGTCCGCCCTGCGTTTGGGAGCGCGGTTGATGATCACGACCGAGCAGAAGTTCGAACTGGATCCGGGTCGCGTAGTCGTTCAAGCTTGGCTTGCAACCGTCTTCAGTTGCTTGCAGCACGCCCAAGGCCATTTCGGGGTCGCGCTGTGCGCAACCGCGGACGCGGGCATGCTTCGAGCCAGCGCCGAGGGCTTTGCTCAAGGCAAGCCCAGCAGCAGAAACTACGAAGGCGTGGGTTTGGAGGCGCAGCCCAGCTGGTACATTTCGGACAGCTATCGGATCTCAGCGGCCCTCGGGGCGCTGCTCCCCATCAGTAGAGAGAGTTTCTCCGTGACCGGTAAAGGCGTTGCCTACATCCCCCCGCAGCTCAACTGGCGGGTCCTGGTATTTTCGGAGATTGGTGCATTTTGATGGCCAAGGTGATCCAAGGAGCCGAGTCACTGCACTCACCAGCGGAGAGCTCGGGACCGCAGATCAGTGCTGGGAAAACCCTAATTTCCGGGTCGGTCGACGATTTTCAAGCCATTTATCGCGAGCATTACTCAGCCATTTGGCGGTTTCTGCTGCACCTGGGAGTGCGAAAAAGCGACGTGCCGGACGTTACCCACAACGTGTTCGTGATTGCCTATCGCAAGTTGCCGACGTTCGAGCACCGCTCGTCGATGCGCACCTGGCTGTGTGGCATCGCGCTGCGGGTCGGTCGCGGCTTCCTGAAGTCCGCGGCGGTGCGGCTCGAGGTTTCGGCAGAAGACGTCCCGGTGGGGGACACCGCGGGCGCCGAAAACCCGGTCGACTCGCTGCGACACGATGGCCAGCTCGAACTCGCCGAGCGCTTGCTCGATGCTTTGCCGGCCGAGCAGCGTGAAGTGTTCGTGCTGCACGAGCTCGAGCAAATGACCGGCCCCGAGATCGCGACCTTGATGGGTACGTCGCTCGGCACGGTGCGTTCGCGGTTGCGGCGTGCACGCGATTCGTTTCAGAAGCAGCTTGCGGTCATTGGGCAGAAGGCGGCGCTCGATGTCTGATCGCCCGTGGCTCGAAGACGGCGACGCATCGCTGAAGGTCGAGCGCGCGTTGCTCAAGCGGCTGAACGCGCAGCAACCTCCGGTCGGCAGTGTGGAGCAAGGTTGGGCGGCTCTGGTTGCTGAGTTGCCGGCCCTGCACGGGCCAGGCGCTGGACCAATTGATCCGACGCACGGCCTCGGACACGGCGCCGCGAGCGGAAGCATGGGGCTGGCCGCGAAGATTGCGCTCGGTGTTGCGCTGGCCGGTGGCGGGCTGTGGACGGGCAGCGCGCTCTTCAAGTCCGACGACACGGGCACGCTGCGCGGTCCGCGGCAGCCGTTGAACATTCCGTCCGAAACACCTCGCGAAGCAGAGTGGCGGGCGGAGCCGAGCACCGAGAAATCGGCTGAAGTCGATCGCGCGCCGGCTCGCGTTCAGCCCGTCGTGCGTCCCAGCTCCGCGACGACATTGGCTGAAGAGGGCCGACTTCTGGCGCAAGCTCATCAGCTCATTCAGTCGGGCCAGGGTCAGCAAGCGCTCGAAGTATTGCGCACGTCCGAGTCGCGCTTCCCGCGCTCGGTTCTTTACCAAGAACGCGAGGTGCTGACGATCGAAGCGCTGGGCGTTACGGGTGCTTCGGGCGCCGCCGAGCAGCGCGCACAGCGTTTCCTCAAGCGCTATCCGAACAGTCCGCACGCCGGCAGGCTCAAGCGGTTCGCGGAGTGACTCCAAGAGGGTCACGTGCTCGTGGGCTGCTCGCGCTGACCAGTGCTTACGTCGCGGTGTGTTGCGGATATCACGACACGCCGGTCGCGACGTACGAGGCGATCCTCCCGGCGCCGGCTGGCGCTGGTGGTGGCGCTAGTGCGGGTGCCGCCAACGGGGGCGCTGCCGATGCGGGCGCCGGCACCGACTTGAGCTGCAGTGCTTCCTACTCGCTGGTCGTGCCTGGGCTTCGCTCGCGTTACCGGCAAAGTACGCAGGCTCAACACTGGGTCGAAGCCGAGCGTGATTGCGAGTCGGACGGCGGTCACTTGATCGTGATCGACGACGACGCCGAGAACACGTGGATGGCGACGATCGCCGAGGCCGCGGTGACGAACTCGGGTTCGTCGAACCAGCTGGCGTGGATCGGGCTCGGTGACTCCGCCGTCGAAAACGAGTTCCGCTGGGTCACCGGTGGGTCACTCGACGTCGCGCACTGGTTCCCCAAGGAGCCGAACCACCTGAACCCCGCCGAGGATTGTGTCGAAATGCGCGCCGACGCGCT
This sequence comes from Polyangiales bacterium, assembly GCA_038230915.1. GTDB lineage: Bacteria > Myxococcota_A > Polyangia > Polyangiales > Polyangiaceae > PMG-095. Next base: position 21,194 of record JBBRMI010000084.1, read on the forward strand.
GTGGAACGATGATCGCTGCAACGCGAACCTGACCTACGTGTGCGAGTGCGACGGCTTGCCGAGCGCTGGAGAATGGTGCGACACCTCTCAGGACGCGACGTGCGGTGATTGCAGCACGACGTGCGCCGCCGCCCAGTCGTGCAACAACCTGCGGCAGTGCATGTAGCCGCTCGCGCCTGAAGTTGGCGCGGATGTTGCTTGACCAGGCAGCTGAAGAGAACTAAGGTGCGTTCTCTCCAAGGTGGCCGTCGCAACGAGCGACGACTCCAGCACGTGTTCGATCCGCGCGGCGGAACGGCTCCTGCTTCTCTCTGTGGGCCGCAACGCAGAAACTCGGTCGGTTTCGATCGAGTGCCGAATCGAATGAAGGACGACGACAGCTGCAAACGGCTGCACGACGTCGCGCGCGCTTGAGTGGAGAAAATCTACCAAGTCCCTCCGCCCCAGGCTCGGCGGAATCGGATCACTTCTGGAGCCAGGATCGAGAATGCATCAATGGGAAATCGTCTGTACGTAGGCAATCTGTCATTCAACTCCACGCAGGACATGCTGCGCGACGCGTTCGCCGCTCACGGTGAGGTCGTCGACGTTCACCTGGTCGCGGATCGAATGACGGGCCAGTCGCGGGGCTTTGGCTTCGTGACCATGGGCTCGCGCTCGGAAGCCGAAGGCGCGATGTCAGCCATGAACGGCGCAGACCTCGACGGCCGCGCGCTGCGCGTCAACGAAGCCGAAGAGCGCTCCGGTGGTGGTGGTGGCGGTGGCGGCGGTCGTGGTGGTGGTGGTGGCGGCCGCGGTGGCGGTGGCGGTGGCGGTGGCGGTGGCGGTGGTGGTGGTGGTGGCGGACGCAATCATGGTTGGTGATCGCCCGTTCTCCGGGCGCGCGCCGACCGTCGACTACGTGCCCGGGCGGGATTTCACTGGCTCACAGCCGGAGGGACGCAAACCTCCGGCGGCGCCGAAGAACGCGGCCGCGATCGCGATCACGCAACAGTACCGCGAGCGCCACAACATGACGTACGAGCTCGACTGCGCCGGCGAGGCGCTGATCCTGCGGGTGTTCTTTCCGCCGGAGGCTGGGCCCGTACAGTGGCGGATCGAAGCGCGCGGCAAAGGCTGCGGCGAAGCCGTGGTCATCGATCGAGTGGCTGCGACCCGAGAGCTTGCGCTGCAGGCGGTCTCGGGGGCGTGGCCGGCGCCCGCTACTCCGGCGGCGAAGCCGAGTTACGATTGGGACGGCGTGACCGTAGCGATGCGCAACGTGCGCGCGATCTGAGCCGAGACGCGCAGCGCCTCAGCCGCGATCGCGAAATGCTTCGATGCAAGGTCGATACCCGGCTTTGGCGCCGTTGATCACCGCGCGGCCGTGCGCAGGCAGCACGTGGTCGAAGTCCAAGTCGAGGATGCCGAGTAGACCAGTCGCGGGCGGCTTGGTTTTCTTGAGCCAGGCGGGACCGACGTTGTGCGGCTTGATGAAGCCCATCGTCTTCATCATCAGCTTGCCGGCGAAGCTGAAGTAGGCGTCGGTAGTCTGCCAATTTTGCAGGCAGTCGCCTGAGATCAACACGCCGCCTTCGCGCTCCAGGAGCAACAAGCCTTCCGGCGCGTTGGATTCGATTCGGTAGATGCGTGCGTTGGCGAGCGGCAGCGCTGTCACCGCATCCATCTCCGCGTCTGGCGTGAGGTACGTTTCTGGCGCGTCCGCGTTGAAGCCCGCGACGTAGCGTTGGCCCTTCATGACCCAAACCTTCGCGCCGTAACGTTCCTTGTAAAAAGGATCATCCATACCGTGGTAGCCGGCGATGCGGATGACGTCGGTCACCTTGCCGAGCGCGTCCAAGCTGCACAGTCCCGTGTCATCGAGCCGCACCGAGTTGACGAGGATCAGCCGCTCGCCCTCGCGCACGACGGTCATGTTGCGACTGAAGGTGATCGGCACCAGACCTGGCATGCGCATCGTCCCAGTCACGAAGAAGACGTTGGATACTACTTCGCGTAGCTCGCCGTGAGCGAGCGCGGCCGGATGGGTCCGGGGTGCCATGGTCGGAGCCTAGGCCGATTCTTCGGCGGGCGGGACTCACGGGATCGTCCACCAATCAAGAAGGTGACGGACCGAGCCATACCATCACCCGGTTCGAGCTCAAGCCTTCGGCGACTGACAAGCTGACGAGCATCGGCATCAAAAAAAGAGACGGCTCGCACGTCGTCTTTTGGGGGGCGACCGGTAACCCCCACGAGCGCGGTTGGCTTCCGGCTCGGCGTTCGGGCTAGCCCTCTTGTTGCCACTCTTCTAGGGGCTGTGGGCCGGGGACGATTCCAGCGATGTCCGGATCTTCACCCGGGGCGACCGCCGGACGGTTGTCCTTGTCCGTCTTCCGCTGCTCACGCTGGACGGCTTTGTCTTTTGCCTTGTCCTGACGGGCCTTTTCCTTGAGTCGCTTGTTGGCAGAAATGGGCATCTAGGGCTTTCTTGCCGGAGCTGGCCGGGTGGCCTCACGGGCCCTAGGGGCCCTGGGAACCACGACGCTCACGGCGCCCCAACTATGGAACAAACCCGCCAGAGATGCCAGCGCTGCCGGCGGAGCTCGGAGCAGCCCACACTCCGATGGTCCGCGCGGCTTAAGTCGCAACCCCTCGGAATTGGCTCCGGTAGAGGTGTTCGTAGAAGCCGTGTTGGCCGAGCAGCTGGTCGTGCGTGCCGCGCTCGATGATCGCGCCGTCTTTGATGACCAGAATTTGGGTGGCTTCGCGAATCGTGCTGAGGCGGTGGGCGATCACGAAGCTGGTGCGACCTTTCATCAAATTCAACAGCGCCTTTTGAATGCGCGCTTCAGTGCGCGTGTCGACGCTGCTGGTGGCTTCGTCCAAAATCAAAATCGCAGGATCAGCCAAGATCGTTCGGGCGATCGCCAATAGCTGGCGTTGGCCCTGGCTGAGGTTGCTGCCACGTTCAGCGAGCCGCGTTTGGTAGCCTTGTGGCAAATGGGCGATGAACGGATCGGCTTCGGCTAGGCGCGCGGCTTCGATCACTTCGGCGTCGGTGGCGTCGAGTCGACCGTAGCGGATGTTCTCGAGCACGCTGTCGGCGAACAGAAACGTGTCTTGAAGCACGATGCCCAGCTCGCGCCGGAGCGCTGCTTTCGGCAGCTGGCGTAGCTCGGTCCCGTCGATGAAGATGCTGCCACCGCGGAGCTCGTAGAAGCGCGTGAGCAGGTTGACGATCGTCGTCTTACCTGCGCCGGTCGGCCCCACCAAGGCGACGAGCTCGCCCGGCTTGGCTTCGAGGGACATGTCGCGGATCGTCGTAACGTCCGGGCGGTACCCGAATTCGACGTGCTCGAAGCGCACCTCACCCTTGAAACGCGCGGGTTGTACGGAGCTCTTGTCGTCGACCTCGAGCGGTTCGTCCAGTACTTCGAACACGCGCTCGGCGCCCGCCAACGCCGCCTGGATCGTGTTGTATAGGTTCGATAGCTGGCGTAGCGGGTTGATGAAGTTCTGCCCGTAATTGATGAACGTCGCGATCACCCCGACGCTGACCAAGCCCGCCAGCGCCAAGTATCCGCCCAGCCCGGCCAGCACGATCACGAACAAATTGCCGAGCACGGCCGTGAGCGGCATCAACAAAAGCGCGTAGCTGTTGGCGTAAACCGACGTCCGGTACACGTCTTGGTTGTGCCGCTCGAAGCGCTCGACGACGGCGTTGCTGCGGCGGAACGCTTTTACGACCTTCAGCCCGCTGATCGATTCTTCCATCACTGCGTTGAGCTGGCCTAGCTCCCGCTGCAGTTCCCGGAAGCCGCGGCGCGTGTAGACCGCGACGAAGCGCGTGAACCAAAGCATCAACGGCACGACCAAGACCGCCGCCAGCGCCAGCCGATGGTCGAGCACGAACATCGCAACGACAATGCCGGTCATCGACAACACGCTGGCCAGGAGCGAGGTGATGTTCTGCGAAACCGCTTGGTTCACGGCGTCGATATCGCTGGTCAGCCGGCTCATCAGCTCGCCGGCTGGCCGCTGATCGAAGAAGGCGATCGGCAACGCTTGCACGTGGCCGAAGAGTCGTCGCCGCAGATCCGCAAGCGCGCGCTGCGAGACACCGGCCATCACCCAGTTGCTGACCAGCTGTACCAGGTTGCTCGAAAGGTAGGCCGCTAACATCCAGATCGCGGTGCCCACCAAGCCGCCGACGTCGCGCGCGACGACGTAACGATCGATGGCGCGCCCCATTAGGTAAGGTCCGAGCAAGCCGAGCAGCGTGTAAACCACGACGCAAACCGAGACCGTGACGAGCTGCGCCTTGAAACGCAGAAAATAGCCACCAAGTCGGCGCAGCGTGGCGCGCGTGTCCTTCGCGCGTTCGATGCGCACCATGGTGCGCGGCCCGGCCGGTGTCATGGCGACGCGGGCGGCGTCGCGAGCGCGTTCGTCGGCGTCACTCATCGGGACCGCCGGCGCCGAGTTGAGAGTCGTAGATTTCACGATACACGGCGCTGCTTTGCAGCAGGCGGTCGTGCGTTCCGGTTGCCACGATTCGTCCGCGCTCTAGCACGATGATTTGATCGGCGCGCAACACGCTGCTGATGCGCTGGGCGACCACGAACACCGTTCCGTTGCCTTGGCGCGCTCGGAGCGCGTCTTGAATCTTGGCCTCGGTCTCGATATCGACGGCGCTGGTGCTGTCGTCCAAAATCAACAGTGGCGCTTCCAAGAGTAGGGCGCGCGCGATGCACAGTCGTTGGCGCTGGCCGCCGGAGAAATTCGCGCCGCGCGAGGCGACGCGCGCCGCGTAGCCCTCGGGCAGTTGGCTGATGAAGTCGTGCGCCTGGGCATCGCGCGCGGCGGTTTCGATCTCGGCATCGGAGGCATGCGGCTTGCCGTAGCCGATGTTCTCGCGCACCGTCCCCGAGAACAGCAGCGCTTCCTGCGGTACGATCGCGATTTGACCCTGCAGCGAAGCTTGGGTGACGGCGCGCACGTCGCCGCCCTGCACGCGCACGGCGCCGCTCGTAACCTCGTAAAAACGTGGGATCAGGTTGACGAGCGTCGTCTTGCCGACGCCTGTCGCGCCCAAGATGGCCACCAATTGTCCAGGTTTGGCCGTGAAATTGAGGTCTTGCAGCACCGGCTCGTTGGCGTGCCCGCTGCCGGCGCCGTAGGCGAATGTCGCGTCGTCGAACGCGACTTCGGCGTTCGCCATGTCGGGCAGGCGCGTCGCGTTCGGTGCATCGCTGATTTCTGGCTCGGTCGTGAGCACCTGCTCGACGCGACGCAGCGAAGCGAAGCCGGCCGCCCACATGCTCGACAGCGTTGTCATCAAGACCAACGGCGTCATCGTGCTGAGCAGGTAGTTTGCAAACGCGACGATTTGCCCGAGCGTGAGCTGGCCGTGAATCGCTTCGAGCCCACCGGCCCAGATCACCACCACCGTGCCGACGTTGATGCACGCAGTGAGCGCCGGCATCATCGTCGAAGAGAATTGGGTGACCGCGATCGAGCGATCTGTCAGGTCGTCGTTGGCGGCGCTGAAGCGTTCGAGCTCACGGTCGGCTCGAACCAGCGACTTGACTAGCCGCGCGCCGGCGATATTTTCCTGAAGCACGCTGTTCAACGCATCGAGCTTCAACTGCACCCGGCGAAAAAGCGGCTCCGTTCTCCATACGAAGAAGCCAATCAAAATCGAGGTAACGACGAGCAGCGGCAGCAAAAGTAGCGCCAGGTGCCGGCTGGTGCTGACCATCAGCACCAAGCTGCCGAGCATCATCAGCGGCGCGCGCGTGCCGATGCGCAAGGAGATCTGCACCAGGGATTTGACAGCGTTCACGTCGCTGGTCAGCCGGACCAGTAGCTGGCCGGTCTGTTGGCGATCCAAGTTGCCGTAAGAAAAACTTTGGATCTTGAGGAATAAAGCCCGGCGCAAATCGCGCGCGACGCCTTCGCCGACGCGGATCGACGTTACGTTGTTGCCGATCGCGATCAACGTGCTGAGCGCTGAGACGCCGAGCATGAGCAGGGAGGTGTTCAGCACCAACGCGCGGTCGTGCTTGCCGATGCCTTGATCGATGATGCGCTGAATCAAGCGCGGGATCGCCAAGTCGAAGACGACCAGGGTTGCCAACAGCGACAGCGCAATCAGCGCGCTCCCGCGGTAGGGCCTTACGAAACCGAAAAGTCGACGGAGCGCCAGAGCGGCGGGAGTCTACGCCGCCCGGGGATTTTCGCGAGCCTGCCGCCTGGAGCTGTCGCGTTACTGAGTCGGAAAGCTGCGGGAAGAGCTGGACGGCGGCTTCAGAGGCGGGGCTGGGCTTGGTGCAGGTTGCGGCCGCGGCGTCGGGGATGACGTCGGTGCTGCGGGTGGCGCCGCTGGCAAAGGAATGGCGGCAGGCGCAGGCGCGGTTGGCGGCGAGCTGGGGGCGGTGGGTCGTCCGCGCTCTTCGGGGCTGAGCCAGAAGCGCGAATTGGGGCAGGCGCGGAAGTGCCGTTCGGTGGCCGCGCAGCTCGGGCTCGTTTCAGGCTCCGACTTCGGCAACACCGCCGGCACGATGTCGTCCCAGCGCACGACCAACGAAGCGCCGACCGTCTTCACGCTGTTGCCCGCGAAGGCGCCGCCAAGCGTCGAGAGCATGCCGTAGAGATTCAAGTCGGCGCTTTGGCCGAGGTGAAATGCTGCCTCGAGGCCGACCCGCATCGGCACCGACACGCCGACGTCGATCGTCACGCCTTTCGATAGCGCGCTCTGGACGGCGCCCGGCTTGAGCGAAGCCATGCCGGTTTTGGGATCGATCTGCACGGACGACGCGTCAATCGTCACGCCTTCGGGCCGAACGATGGTGTCGACATTGGCGCTGAAAGCGAGCTCGTACCAAGGTGTGAACGTCAGCATGCGGGCTGGCGACATCGGCAACCCGAAGCCGAGCACGAACGGCACCGTCAGGAAGTTGCGCTCGCCGCTGATGTATGCGGTCGGCACGCTGCCTAAGTGCAACGCGACCGCCATTCTCGGCACACCGCTTTCGTAGCGACCCGCCACCGGGAAGACCAGCACCGCCACGCCGCTGCCCGCGACGCCGTGCGCGCGCGTGTCGGCGCTGGCCTCTTTGAAGTTGACGTAGTGGATGCCGAACTGCGCGCTCAAACGACCCGACGTCGACGTGAAGTTCGCGTTGTAGCTGAAGGTGTTGAAGCTGCCGGCGGCGCTGAAGCCGTGGCGGTACGCAAACACGACGGTCGACGCGCGCGTGTCGTACGTCGAAACCGCTGGCGCATGCGTGCCCGCCGTCGCCGCCGCCGGGCGACCGAATCCAAAGCCTGCCAATGCCACGCCCAAGCAGGCCCGTGCCCGATGCGTCATGCCCCCGCATACGTACGCACCACGATCGAACTTAAGGAACGGCGGTTTGGACCCACGGCCAGAACTTGTTCGGCCAGTCGTGACCAGCCATCGTCGGGTCGCCGGGGTGGCAGGTCGAGTGGCCGCCCGTCGCGTAGAAGTCGAGCATCGTCGCGGCGCCTTTGGCCTTAATTTGTGCCTCGACGGCCTTTGGGAGTGCGATCGGTGCCGTGGTGTCGTCTTGGGCGTGACAGAAGAACGCGGGCGGTACGTCGGCCGGGAACGTGAACGGTGAGACGCTCGCACCGAACGACCACGTCGACATCGAGCCGATGAACGCCGGACGGCTGCTCTGCTTCTCGATTGGGTCCGCTGCGCTGGCGTTACCGGCGTCGAAGTTCGCAGCCAAGTTGAGCGCCAGGTGCGAGCCCGCCGAGTAACCGATCACGCCGAGGTGCGCGGTCGCGACTGCCCAATGCGCGGCGTTCTGCTTCACGATCCGTACGGCGCGCTTGGCGTCGACCAAGGCGTCGCGTGGCGCATCCGCCGCGCCGCCGCCGACGCGGTACTTCAGCGCAAACACCGCGATGCCGAGCGGGCCGACACGCTCTGCCAACTTGGCGGCGTGCGTCTCCATGTCGAGGATCGAATAGCCACCGCCCGGAAAAACCAGGTAGCCGAAGCCGGTCGCCTTGCTGCCGTCGACCGCATAGCGCCGCAACGTGGGCACGCTGACGTTGCTGATGATGCCGTCAGCCGCGACCGACTCGGCCGGCGCGCCAGCCTTGAAGTTGGGCGGGTCGCCGTCGAAAAGGGGCATCTCGTCGTACTTGGCGGATTTGATCGGATCGTAGGTGAAACCGCCACCGGCCCCGCCACCGGCCCCGCCGCTGGCACCAGCGGTTCCGCCATTGCCGGCGACGTTCGTCATACCTGCAGCTCCCGCTCCGCCGCTCGGCGAGGCGGCGCCCGCGCTGCCGCCTTGCTCCGTGCCGGTTCCGCCGCCACCGACGCTGCTCGTTCCCCCGGCGCTCGGCGTGCCGCTGGCGCTTGCGCCGCCTGCGCCCGCGCCGCTCGGTCCGCCAGTGTCGCTGTTCGTAGAGCTGCAACCTGCGCCGAACGCGGCCAGCAACAAGCAATGAACCAATGCACGCATGGAAAGCATGTTCCTCGAGGCCGCCGAACGGGTCAAGGCAGCGCACGCCGTGGTGAGAAAGTAGACTGGTTACCGGCGTGTCGAAGATTACGCCAACGGAACGCCGCGCTTCTGCGTGTTCTGGCGCTCAAGCATCCAACCCGGATACTCGCGCGGCAACGCACTCGCGTTGTCGAGCAGGCTGACGTGCTCCGCCGACAGCGTGACGTTAGCGGCGGCCAGGTTGTCGAGCAGCTGTTGCGGTGTCTTGGCGCCGACCAGTACGCTGGTCACGAACCGCCGCGTTAGTTGCCAGGCGAGCGCCAGCCTGGCCACGGAGTGTCCGGTTTCTGTCGACACTTGCCGCAACGCGCCGAGCACGCTGCGCAGCCTCGCGTCGTCCACCGGCGGAAAATCGTACTTCGTGCGCCGCGCGCCTTCCGGCCCCGGATGATCCGGATCGAACTTGCCCGACAAGAGCCCGCCCGCGAGCGGGCTCCAGGTCAAAATCGCCACGCCTTCACTCTCGGCCATCGGCGCGATGTCACGCTCGATGTCGCGACCCGCGATGGAGTAGTAAACCTGCGCGCTTTGAAAGCGCGCCAAGTTGCGTGCTTCAGCAAAGCCGAGCGCCTTCATCGCCAACCACGCTGGCAAGTTGCTGAAGCCGACGTAGCGCGCCTTGCCGGAGCGCACGACGTCGTCGAGCGCGCGCACGGTTTCTTCGATCGGCGTGACGGGATCGAAGCCGTGAATTTGGTACAAGTCGACGTGATCGAGCTGCAGCCGCTGCAAGCTCTGATCAATGCTCGCCAAAATGTGCGCGCGCGAAAGGCCGACCTGGTTGACGCCCTTGCCGACGCTGCCGCGCACCTTGGTGGCGACCACGATTTCTCCTCGCGGCCGCGCCAAAGACTTGAGCGCCGCGCCCAGCAACCGTTCGGATTCGCCCTCCGAGTAAACGTCGGCGGTGTCGATGAAATTGACGCCCGCGTCGAGTGAAGTCCCAACCAACGACTCTGCCTCGGTTTGCCCCAACTTGCCGACCACCTCCCAGAAACCCTTGCCTCCGAACGTCATTGTCCCGAGGCACAGCTCCGAGACGTAAAGGCCCGTTCGCCCAAGCAAGTTGTAGCGCATGGCCGGTTACCTAGAGCCGCCGCGTTCTTGCCGCAACTGGCCTGCGGTATGTCGCGATCGAGGAGAAAAGAACAATCCATGCAACCGCAATGGCGCCACGTGGCTCACGTTCATGGGAAGCCAGTTACTTGCGCCCGGCGTGACCAAGCCGTTCGAGCGCATCCGCCGCGTTGTCATCAAGATCAGCCCCAGATCCCGCGACTCCGCCCGCGCTAACGCAATCGACCCGCAAGTCTCTACCGAGGCTTCCCGGGGCGAGCACCTGGCATCGCGAGCCAGGACGATGACTTCGTATGCCGAGTGATTTTTCGGTCGAGGGGACCCGCTCCGGGTGTGTCTGACCATTGGTCTGATCTTTCAACTGCCCGCCCGCCAAGCCTGGCTTCTGGCGAGGCTTTCGCGAGGACCAAGCGACCCTTCCGGTCGCCGCTCGTTGAGCGTACGTTGGTACGTGAGCACCGGACCGGAGCGAAAACGAAGCCAGAAGCCAGGATCGGCGGGCGTGCTCA
>JBBRMI010000085.1:0-30759 GCA_038230915.1 Polyangiales bacterium
ACAATCAACTGGCGCGGTAGGCCGCTGCGCAGCTACGAAACGGTCGTGAACCTTATCGGCAATACGACCAATCGCGGAGGACTCGTCGTGCGCGCGCGACTCGATCGACGAAGCTATCCAGTCGGACGCAAAGTCTCAGCCCAGGAGATGCGCGCGCTCAAGATCGACTCCGGTAGCTTTCGCGGCGACTGGAACTACGTCGTCCGTCCCCGCGCCCAGGAGCCTTGACCAGTCGACTTGTTCTTACGCGGGCCCTAAGCGCAGCCTACACGCCGATCAGCCACCGATCTTTGCACCGCCCTCTGCCAGTTTGCACACCGCGACGCCAAATGAATACGCGACGGTCTGCCTGTCGCCGCACGCTACGCGACCGCCAGGTCGATCGCTCGGGTGCCGTCAATCCCGAAAGAGGTCACATCTTCCAAGCCAATTGTGTTGAGCATGGTGATGAATAGGTCGTTGACGGAACGCCAAGGGAGGGCATAGTCAAAGTTGGTAGGGTCGAGCGTGGGCATCAGATTAATATGCCTTCCCGTCGCGATGCGCCCGCCTCCGGAACCGGCCAGAAGCACAGGCATGTTCTGATAGAAGTGAGGCGCGGGGTCCGACACGTCGCTGCTCGCGTAGACGACCGAGTTGTACAGCACGTCGTGATCACCTTCGGTTGCGGCCTTCAATTTGCCGAGCAGTTTGGCTAGCCATTTCATCTGATACTGGGTGTAACCGAGGATCATCGGCTTGGCAGCGTCGCTCGTGTCATGGGAAAGGTCGTGATGGGCGCGAGGATCGCCATACGTGCTCTTGATGAAGCCTGTGACATCCACTCCCAAACAAAAGCTGACGAAGCGCGTGAGGTCGCACTTGAGCGCCATTGCCGTCAAATCCATCAATAGCTCGACGCGGTCATCCGGGGCGCCCTGGTATTGCCAGCCCTCCTGATAGCTGTTGTCGAGCGGTCGAGTCGGGACGTCACAGGCGGTCGCGCTCACTGCTACCAAGCGCTGTTCGGCTTGACGCACGCAATCCAAATGCGCATCGAGGCGCAGCCGATCGCTTTGACCGAGGCGACCACGCAGGCGGGTCGCGTCGGCCTTGACGAAATCCAAAATGCTTTGCTGACGCTGTCGCGCACTTTCGAGGTCTGCGGAAGCGCCGCCTTGTCCGCCAAAAATCTGATCGAAGAGATCTTGCGGTAGATAGGTTGGAGGAACGGGGACGTTGGTCTCACTCCAGCTGAACATGCCCACCGTCCCCGGGTACGCCTGGTGGGGGGACACAACCAAGCTGGGTAGCCGCGTCGCCATGCCCAGGCGCTTTGCGGCGAACTGCTCGACGCTCGGACCGCCGGCGGCCTTGTCAGGGATCCAGATGCTGCCGGTGGCAAATGCCATCCTCCCTTTGCCGTGGCTGTCGGAGCCTTCGCTCTTCTTGGCGGCCCAATTGGCAATGCCGGTGATGACGTTGAGGTCGCTCTTCAAGTCAGCTAGCGGCTCGAGGGCTGGCGAAAGTCGGTATTCCGCGCCGGTGGTACTCGGCACCCATTGGTCCATCTTGGCGCCGTAGTGCCAGTACACCGACACCAGCCGGCGAGGAACGGGCCGCGCTTGAGCGCGTGCCACACCCTGCAACTCACCCCGGTCGGTCAGCATGGCGTCGAGCAGAGGCAGAGCGACTGCTGCGCCCCCGAGGCCGGAGGCCCTGAGGATTGCTCGACGGCTGAGCTTGAAAGTACCACTGGTATTCATGGCGCACCGACCGGCTCTGCGAGCCGCTTTCTGAACGTGTCCGAGCGTACGAAGGCCGACAGCAGCTCGGGCACCTTGTAGCCCGAAGCGGCAAACACTTGCCCGAGCTCTTGCCGAGTACAGCTGTCATTCTGCGAGTCGGTCTCGCCACGGCCCAAACCATAACGCAACAGTTGAGTTACGAAGCAATCGCCGATTTCTGGCCGCGTTCGCAGCGCGTCACCCAATTGTATCGCGCCCACGAAGTCGCGCGCATCGTCGCCGTTGATTCGGCCGTGCTCGTCGACCGGTTGCCCCAGCTCGTCGATGCTCCGCCGTTTGCCGATCGCGTCGAACCCCGACAGCCCGAAACCAATCGGATCTGTCAGCTGATGGCAGCCGGAACAAGCGGCATCGGTCGCATGCCGCTCCAGACGCGCTCGTTCCGACTCGCCCGGTATCGCGGCCCCCAGAACCGGAGCATTCGCCGGCGGTGGTGGGACCCGAGTGCACATCAAGACTTCGCGCACGAACTTGCCACGCAAGATCGGCGACGGGCGTTCGAGCTTGGAGGTCACGGCCAAGTAGCCAGCTGTCGAGAGAAACCCACCCCGACCGCTGTCGACCGGGAGGTCGACGCGCTGCCAATCGGTGGCGGGCGCCGGTAGTCCATAGAACAGCGCCAACCGGGCATTCAAAAAGGAGAACCGTGCGTTGAACAGATCGAGCAGATTGGCGCCCGGATTCCAAACGAAATGGTCAGCCAAGCGCGCCGTTTCTTCAGCCATGTCCGCGGCTAGCGCTGGGCTCCAATCCGGAAAGAGCTGCGGATCGCGAAGGAGCGTCTTCGAAACGTCGGCGCGCAGCCACTGACGATAAAAATGCGCGACTCCATCGTGCGCGCGCGAGTCGGACAACATGGTGCGCGCGGCAGCCTCCACCCCGGCTGCGCTGTCGAGGTTCGCGGCGCGCGCGCTGGCCAACAGTTCGTCACTCGGGGTCGAGCCCCAAAGTAAATAAGAGAGTCGAGTGGCGATCTCCTCTCCGGTCAACTGGACGAACCCGCCGTTCTCCGGATCCGGCCGTCCGATCTCGGGTCGGAACAAGAAGCTCGAAGAAAGCAGGACCGCTTGCACGACGCGCGCGACGCCATCTTTCCCGTTGGGAGCGGCCGCGGCGAGTGAGCGCAAACTCTCGAGCTCGTCGGCGGCCAGCTGTCTGCGGAAAGCGCGAGCCGCGAATGCCTTCGCGAAACCCTCGACGCAAGCCGGTGCGCTGACGTCGCAGCCCACCAGGGCGGCCAGCCGCGCGGAATCTCCGGCAAACTCGCTGCTCAAGGCCTCAGCAGCCTGCGTGAGCTTGTCGAACACGGGCATCGAGATCGAGACGACCTCGGCGTTGTTGTCGAAGCCCGAGACTTGCGCATCGGGTACGAAAGCGAAGCGCACGCTCGTGTTGGGCGCGGCTCCGAGCAAGGCGTGAACGGTGTTGTCGTATTCCCAGTTACTGAGCCGCCGCAGGTAAGCAACGCCGGGCCCTGCCGCGCCAGCCGCACAACTGGCAACGGGAGGGGCTGGCGGCTCGTTTGTGGGTAAACCGTTCGTTTGCGTTACCGGCGTCGCCTCGTTCCGCTCGCCCACGATCTTCGCGGTACAGCCGCAAAGGGCAGTCACCGCGCCGCTTAACCCGATGAACGCAACGCAGCGGTAGACGAGATTCACAGCGACAAAGTGCCATGAGCAACTGCAACCGGTCCATGCTTCGCCTGTTTTGAAAACGCGACATCGTTCGCGCCGCCACTACCGCCTCAGCTTTAGCCAGTCCCCCTTCGCACAGAGTCGCAGCCCAAGGCGTTGACCCGGATCGACCGGCCCAAGGTACGTCGCCCAGGTGCTCGCCGGTCACGTTGCTGCTTGTGGGACGCCGCGCGCGGTTTTGGTCGCTTGCGTGCTTGGGCTCCGACTGGCTGCGGCCGGGAATGCGCAGGCTCAGCCAGCGCTGGACCTCCACGTGCAGGCGCCTCTCGACCAAGGGTGCCCGTCGACTGCGGCGATTCGGGAGCGTGTCTTGGCAGAACGCAGCGGGCCCGTGAGGCCTCTGAGCGCCCGTCTGTTGATTCAACGGAGTCCGGGCGGGGTGTTCCAGCTGTCGCTGGCGACTGAGCAGCAGGGGGACGTGGGTCGTCGTGAGTTGCGTGGCTCTTCCTGTGAGGCCGTCGTTCAAGCGGCCGCTGTCGTACTTGTTTGGCTGATGGACCCCGAGACATCCGGTGAGAGCACGACCTTAGCGGCGCCGATCGCGCCGGTGGCAAGCGTGAAGCCGCGACCGCCGGCACCGGATGGGGCTCCGTCGCCCGCCACTCTCCGAGCCCAGACCTGGCCCTTTGTCTGGCAATTACGTGCTGGCGGGGCTTTTTCAGCCGGCCTGCTCCCGCTCCCGGGTTGGGCAGTAGGCGGTGCTTTAGGGCTCCGCGTCGGACGTTGGGACTTGCTCGCTGAGGCCGAGCATTCGCCGGCCGAGCGCATCGCCGTTGACCGGCCAGGTGCGCCGACCGAGCGCGGTGCGTCGCTTGCCCTCTCGAGTCTTGGCGTCGCGGCTTGTTTCAATCTGAGCAGTTGGCGCCCGCTCAGCGTTGCTCCTTGCGCTGGCGTCGAGCTCGAATACCTCCGCGGGCGCGGATTTGGCGTTAGCCAGCCGGCGTCAGGCGGGCACGCTTGGGCTGCGGCGACTCTGGGCGTCGAGACTCGCGTTCCATTGTCCGAAGCTTGGTTCGTGAGCGCACAGGGGACGGGCGTGCTCTCCTCCGAAGTACCTCGCTTCGTTTTGGGCAGCGGGATTGGGCAAGTTTACCAGGTCCCGCGCATTTCGCCGCGCCTCGGCGTTGCGCTCGGTTTCTCCTTGTAAGGGCGGGCATGCTGGAATTTGCCTGCGCCACCAATTCAGAAAACGGCCCGCCGGGGTGGACGGCGGATTTTGAAGAATTGTTTGTGCCCTATGCCCGCTTCGGGGGATGGCTCTAGGTGCAGCTCTATTCCTTGGATTCGGCAGCTTTAGCTGCGGACCAGCGACTGCAACCGCCGCTTGCTCCGGTTGCGACCGCGAAAGTCGGTGAGCTGTACGACGCGCACAGTCAATTCGTCTATCGCACGCTGCGCAGCCTGGGCGTGCCGGAGTCCAACACGGATGACGCGCTGCAGGACGTTTTCATGGTCGTGCATCGACGTTTTGCGCAGTTTCAAGGGACGCATATTCGGGCTTGGTTGTTCCAAATTGCCATCAACGTTGCGCAGAAGGCGCGGCATGCGCGCTGGCGTTCCGCGTCGAAGGCGTCGCCGGTTGATCCGGACAGTCTGCTCGGTGCGGACAACCCGCACGACAACGCGATCCATTCGCAGGAGCTGTCGCTAGCGCTAGCGTTGCTCGACGAGCTCGACGAAGAGAAGCGCGCCGTTTTCGTGATGAGTGAGGTCGAGCAAATGACCAGGGGTGAGATCGCGGAAGTGCTCGGGGTACACCCGAACACGGTGCACTACCGGTTGACGATGGCGCGCCAATCGTTTCGTCGTGCTCTGCAGCGGCATCGCCAGCGTGGCGACGGGGGACCAACATGAGCCAATTGAGCGAAGAAGCGCGTCTGCTCGCCGCGCTGCGCGGCATGAGCCTATCGAGGCCGCGGCTCTCGCGAAACCGGGCTGCGCTGAGCGCGCGTATTCTGGCGGGCGGCGGTTTGGGACTGGCGGCTCTGGGCACCGCGACGGCATCGGCGAAAGGCGCGTCCTGGGTTTCCCTGGGTCTGCGCGTGGTGCTGGGCGCAGCCTTGGTAGGTGCCGTGGGTACGACGACGAAGATGTCCGCGCGCGAGCCGGACATCGCATCGACGGTGCGCCCAGCCGCAACCGTTGCGCGAACGGCCGCCACGCCGCGCGTCGCGGCGCCTGCGACAATGCCGGCCGCGCTGGCTAGCGAAAGTCCGTGGATCGCCGCCGAAAGCTTAGCGCTTGCGGCGGGCGCACACGTGACGGTGAAGCACCGTGCCGCAGCGGTCAGCCTCGATCGCAAGCAACCGGAAGTTCGTGTTGACGACACCCTGGCGGCGGAGGTCCAAGCCCTGCGCGATGCCCACCGCGCGCTGAAAGATGGCGATGCCGTGCGCGCGCTCGCATTGCTCGACGCTGCGCCGAGCGACCAAACTCGCGGCGGCTTGTCCGCTGAGCGAGAAGCTGCCCGGATCGTTGCCTTGTGCGCGGCCGGTCGCATCGCTGACGCGCGACGCCACGCCGACGTTTCCCTCGCGCGTCACCCTTCCTCGCCGTTGAGCGGGCGCGTGCGTCGGAGCTGCATTCAGCCGCGCCTTACCGATTGGGATATCCGCATGCCATGAGTTGCTGGCTGGCTGCGTTGTTCACCGTTTGCTTGCTAGGTACAGCTGGGTGTTCGAACGCACCAATCGTCTGGCTCGGCGCTGATGCGACATCAGGCGGCGCACCGGCTGATGCAGTTTGCAGTGGTCCGTCGAGCCCGGCACGTTGCGAAGCTTTGCCCGCGCTCAGCAAAACTCCCACGATCGACGGTGTGCTCGAGTGTGGGCTCGCCCTCGCAGAGATCGACACGAGTCATTGGTTCTCGGTCGGCGACGCCCCCCGCCCGAGCGATGTGAGCGCCCAAATGGCCGTGGCATGGTGGCCGGATGGCCTTTACTTTTTCGTGCAAGTGAGCAAATCGGCGCTCTATCCGTCGTTGGACGACCGAGCCTTTTGCGGTGACGCAGTCCACCTCTTTGCCGATACGGACGGACTCTACGATGCTCCGCCCGCCTACGATGCAATCGGCACCAAGGAGCTGGTCGTTGCGGCCACGCCGGTCGGCGCTCCGGTAAGCGCGGAGTCGTACACGCCCTCCAGCCGCGCACCTTGGGTCGGCGAAAAGATGGATGTTCGGAGCACCGACACTGGCTACACTGTCGAGGCGCTCGTTCAGGCTGCGGATCTGGGCGTCGATGCGTGGAGTCTCGCTGCCGCGCAGCGCGTGGGTTTCGACGTCGCCGTGAGCGTCGGCGGCGCCAATCCGCCCCCGACCGAGTGCGGACAACGCCTCGGCCAGTTCGCCATGAACGTCGGGCCATCCGCAGACCCGTCCACGTTCAAGACTCCCAGCGGCAACGTGAACGCCTTCTGCAATCCGCAATTGGAGCCGCTGTACCCGTAAGCGACTTGAACCGGGTGTCTGCGGTCGGGGTACCTACGGCAACATGCTTGTTCGACTTGCGGCGCTCTCCCACCTGGGCTTGTGCCTACTTGTCGCCTGCTCTCCCGGCGCCTCGGAACCGATCTTTTCCCCAGATAGCGGAGGTAACAGCGCGCTCGGCGGCGCGGCCGCCGGTGGCAGGCCATCCGCTGCTGCCGGGTTGGGCGGTACCCAACAAAGCGCTGGCGCGAGCGCGAACAGCGCTGGCCAGATGGCTGTGGCGGGCGACGCTGGTGCGAGCTCAGGGGCGGGTGGCGGCAGCGCAGGCTCCGGCGGAGGCGTGTCGGACGGCGGAGCCTTGGGAGCGGCGGGCGGAGCGGGAGGGCCATCGCACGCTGGGCGCGTGCCGGCATTCGTGGCGGTGGGCTACGGAACGCGGCGCGTCCTGTCGTGCGATTATGGCCTCACTTGGCCAATCGATCAGGCCGACGTACCGAATGGCGCGGACGACGGCTACCTCGGGCGCGGCCTTGCCTACGGTGACGGAAAGTTCGTGGCGGCGGTCGGTGGCGGCGGCGTGCAGAAGTTGTTCACGACGACCGATGGCGCGACTTGGACGCGGCTCGATCGCCAAGGTAACGGCTTTAGCGATGTCGCGTATGGCAATGGGCAATTCGTGGCCGCCGGCGGGCATGTTTCACTGGCCTCGTCCGACGGCATTGCCTGGAAAAATCCGGGGACGATGGGTAACGGCGGTATTCTGAGGCACGCGACGTTCGGCGCTTTCGACGGCGGTCGGTTCGTCGCCGTTGGGGATGATGGTCGGCGCATGAACAGCCAAGACGGCGTGGCCTGGGGCGCACAGACTTCGGACGGCACCGGTTTGAACGGCGTGGCGTTCGGAGCCGGACGGTTCGTCGCTATCAGTGGCGGTTCAGCCACCCGCGTTTCCGAAGATGGCGGAGCCACCTGGAGCCCCGGCACGATTCAGGGCGCCGCCGGCGTGCGCGGCATCTTGTTCGATGGCACGCGCTTCATCGTGACGACGACTAAAGACACGTTCACGTCCGCCGACGGTCTAGCTTGGCAAGCGCACGCCGCTAACGGTGGGCCCGCACGCTTCGACGTGAGCGATGACCGCAAGCACTACGTCGGCGCCACTGGCGGCACGCTCTACCATTCGAGTGACGGCCTGACCTTCAGCGTCGTCAAAGCCGGCGGCCAGGGGCTCGAGCGCGTTAAATTCGGCTGGGTCTCGCCGAGCGCGACGTGTCCGCTTTGAGGCGGGTCACGTTCTGGCGTCGTCGCAGAAACGAAGCGAGTCATCAACTCGAAGTAGCTTGAGTACGCATGACATTTTTAAGGCGCCGTTGCCGCCCTGCTCGTGCACAGTAGAGTTTTTCGCGGCTGTGAGAAAACCGGGCGGTGACGGCACCTACCCTTGTAGTCATGCTCCGCGTGTCCCCTTACCGTTTGTCCTTTCGTTCTTTCTGGCAAGCGCTTCCTCATCAGGAGGCGCTTGACGAGCGTCGCTCTGCACAATCGGCCGGGCACGCGATCTCGGGTTTGTCGGGGCACTCTTCGCGGCAGACGCGGTAGCTCACCGTAGTGGAGTCGTCAGGCGCAGACCAAACGCATGTCTTGGCGTCGTTCGCTCCATACTCCACCTTGGCCGCGCCGCGCCTCGACTCCGGTACCTCGTATCGTGCTCACGAATATGCAGATGTTGGAGCTCGGCGACGGTCAGTCCCATTCGAGCACTTTGCACTAGTTGCTCGGCTAGCGCGTAGGGTGTCACTCAGCGGCAGCGGCTGCGGCTGCCGGTCGGCATCGCCATCAATATGCCGCACCGACGGAATCTGAAACACAGCGGTGGCTGCTGTGGCCCGGTTCGCCGGAGTGGCGGCACGTTGTCTGAGTGAAGTTAATCGCCAAGCAGCTGCGCTGGATCGGCCTGGGCGGTGCGTTCGGACTGCTGCTCGGCTGCACCGCAAATATCTCGGATCAGCAGAATCCGCCTCTATCAGGCGTGGGGCTGCAATCCGGCGGCGGCGCGGCGGCGGGCGGCTCGGCAGCGGGCGGCGTCGCCGCGGGCCCGATTGACCCCAAGACGGGGTTGCCTGACTCATGTGCGTCCAGGACTGACCTTGCGGCGCCGGCTCCGCTCGCCCGCCTGACCAACCGCGAATACGACAACACGCTGCACGCACTGTTCCCAGCGGCGAGCTTGCCGGCGACGAGCTTACCTACGGAATCCAAAGACGACGGCTTCGACAACGTGGCGCGCGATCAAGCGCCGACCGCGGTCTGGGTCGAAGGCTACTTCAACCAAGCGACAGCGGTCGCCGCCAGCGTTGGCAAGGCGGTCACGGCCGCGTGCGCGAACAACGCCAATTGCGCAGGCGACGCGGTGCTCGCGCTCGCGCAGCGCGTCTTTCGCAAGCCGTTGGCTGATGACGAGCGCACACGGCTCCGCGCTCTGTTCGACGCTGGCAGTGCACAGTGGGGCGTGCAAACCGGCGCCGAGCTCGCAGTTCGCGGGATGCTGCAGACACCTCAGTTCCTTTACCGGCTTGAGCTCGGCCTCCCGGCGGCTGGCAAGGCGGCCGCGGCGCTCGCCCCCTACGAGCTTGCCAGTCGGCTCTCGTTCCTGCTTTGGGACAGCATGCCAGACGACGCTCTCTTCGCAGTGGCTGCGTCGGGTGCGCTGACCCAGCCCGCGGAGCTTGAAACCCAAGCGCGACGCTTGCTCGCCGCGCCCGCTGCGCACCCCGCCGTCGCGGCCTTTCACGCGCAGTGGCTGCGCTTCGAGAAGATGACGACGCTGACCAAGAGCCCAAGCCTCTACCCAGGCTTCGATGACAAAACCGCGGCCGCGCTTCGCGGTTCGACCGATCGTTTCGTCGAGTCTGCGTTTTGGGAAAAGCGCACTTTGGGAAATTTTCTCACCTCCTCGACCGTCTTTGCAAATCAGAGCCTGGCTCCGCTGTACGGCGTGTCCGCCACAACCGCAGAGCTCACACCGGTGGATGCACCGGCGGGCCAGCGCTCGGGCATCTTGACTCAGGCCGGGCTCTTGGCTGGTTTTGGCCATGAAACGGTCGGTTCGCCCGTCTTGAGGGGCGTGTTCGTGCTCGACCGGCTCTTGTGTGCCAAGCCCGCGGCTCCGCCGCCCAACGTGCCGCCGCCGCCAACCGCCGATTCGGGGGGCACGCCGACCACGACACGCCAGAAATTTGCGCAGCATAGCAACTCGCCGCTTTGCAAGGCTTGCCACGAGACGATCGATGGCATCGGCTTCGGCTTCGAAGGCTACGACGCGATCGGTCAGTTTCGCAGCACCGAGAATGGCCTACCCGTCGATACGTCGGGCGAGCTGCATGGCACGCTTGACGCGGACGGTACGTTCAACGGCGCCGTCGAGCTAGGGCAACGGCTGGCGCAGAGCAAACAAACCCAAGCCTGTGTGTCGCGCTATTGGTATCGCTACGCTTTCGGGCTCGGCGAAACCGACGTGGACGCGTGCGCACTCACGCCGATCGTCAAAGGCTTCCAAGACAGCGGCCAAGACTTGCAAGAGTTGGTGGTCGCGCTGATCAAGAGCAGCTCTTTCCGCACTCGCCCGGCCATCACCCCATGAGCGCATCCAACAACGGTCCTATGCATTTACCAATGAATCGGCGCAGCTGGCTGCGAGGCTTAGGCGCTTGTGCCGCTGGTGCTTCGCTCGCGCGGTTCACGCCACGTGCGCGCGCGGCGGGCGCCGAAATCCCCAAGCGCTTGCTGTTTTTCTACACTCAGCAAGGCACGCTGAGGAACCTTTGGGCCCCGAGCGGCTCGGGGAGCTCCTTTCAGCTCGGCGAGCTCCACACGGCACTCGAGCCACACAAGAGTAAACTGATCTTCCTGAACGGGATGGACATGCGCTCCAACGAGGTCGACCCGATGGGCCCCGCCAACGCGCACTACGCCGGTACCACTCACGCACTCACCGGTATCAATCGAAAGAGCGAGACCTTGCCGAGCGGTCCGTCGATCGATCAATTCATCGCGCAGGAGCTGAACAAGGCGTCGCCGCTCACGGCCATCCCTTCCCTGGAGCTGGCGGCAGCGGACGTCTCGTTTGGCGAGTGGGCGGTGTCCTTCACTGGCTCCGGCCAACCGGTGGCGTTCGCCACCGAGCCCAGCAAGTCCTACAAGCGGCTGTTCGGGAATTTCATGGCGCCCGACGACTCGGCAGCCCAGGCGAAGGTGGCGCAGAACGATCTGGTCTTGAAATACGCGGCCGGTGAGCTCGACGCGTATGCGCCCCGCTTCGGAAAGAAGACCGCGACAAGCTCCAGGCGCACGCGGCAGCCGTCCGCGATTTGCAGCAGCGGCTGACGATTGTGTCGGCGGCCAGCTGCAGCAAGCCCGACGCAACCGGTTTCCAAGATTCCTACAAGTATGTTCCGAACGCTGACGCGAACGCCCACCTGGCGGTTGCGGCCCTGGCCTGCGATCTAACGCGCGTAGTAACGCTGGCGCTACCCGAGCTGCCTGGTGGTGAGGTTGGCTACACCAGCGGCGCGTTCGGCACGACGGATCTGCACGACTTGGTCCACAAAACGGCCGAAAACGGCGCGCTAAAGGACAACGTCGACGCAGTCGCGCCGATCAAGCGCTACCACCAGTACCACGCCAAGCAGTTCGCCGAGCTGCTCGGGATGCTCGATGCGATTCCCGAAAGCGATGGTAAGTCACTGCTCGACCATACGGTCGTTGTTTGGTGTGGGCAGCTCGGTTCAGGTAGCCACGATCTTTCGCAGTTGCCTTGGATTCTGGCAGGCAGCGGCGGCGGCTACTTCGAGACTGGCCGCCACCTGCAGCTGCCGCGCACCGGAGGCCATGGCCCTGCGCACAACGATCTGTTCGTTTCGCTGGCACAATACATGGGCCTCAACATCACGAAGTTTGGTAACGCATCGGTCTGCACTGGTCCGTTAGTTGGCCTCAAAGCCTAGGGCCAGACCGTTCTTCGCGGTGGTCGTGAGCCATTCGTAGGCTACTTGGCACCTACTGAATATGCATTCGTTCGCACTCTCTCAGTTGCGTGGCTCGGGCTTCGACTCGGTGAGTGGTTTCACTGTCTTCATGTTTGGCGCCGCGTTAAGCCTCCAGGGTTGCAGCTCCGACAGTGGCGTGGTCGGTCAGGGCGCCGCCGGGGCCAGCTCGGCGGGTGGATACGCAGGCGTCGCGGGCGGCGGAGCTGGCATTGTGGGTTCGACCGCCGGCACGGGTGGGGTGAGCGCGGGTGGCGCAGGGGCCGCCGCTGGCGGCAGTGTTGGAGGGGTCGGCGGGAGCGGCGCGGGTAGTGGCGCAGGCGGCATGGCCGGTGGCGGCGGCGGAGGTGGCAACAACAACGGCGGGGCGGCCGGCAGTGGCGGCACCGCTGGGTGCACGCACCTATTCTGTGAAGACTTCGAGTCAGGTCTGCTGAATGCCGCGATTTGGACCAAGAACACCCAAGGCGGAACTGTGGAGGTGGTCAAGGACGCGTCCGCGACCGGCACCTGGACTGCGCGCCTGCATCTGAACAGCCAGGGCGACCACGCCTTCATCGTCATGAAGGCGCCTGCCGGCGTGGGAAATCACGTGTTCGGTCGGGCCTCCTTCTACCTCAGCTCGCCCACCGACAAGCCGGCCAGCTCCGCCCACACTGAGTACATGAGCGCGGGCGATGCACCTGGCGAGAAGCACTATGAGCTAGGTGGCTACGATACCTCCTGGCAAACCAGCTACTGGTTCCCAGGCGGCGAAAATATCGGGGCGGGCGGGCATGTGCCCGTAAAGCAAAAAGCTTGCGTCGAGTGGGAGCTCGACGACGCGAGCGGCGCGGTGCGGGTTTGGGTGAACGGTGCGTCGAACTACGAATTTACCGGCGCCGGTGGCGGAAACAAGTTCGTAAGCTTCCCCCAACTCTGGTTCGGGATTCATTTCCTGGGTCATGTCGGCGCAGAGGTCGACCTCATGCTCGATGACATCGCCGTCGACACCAAACGTGTCGGCTGCCTCTAGCCCGTCGGCTTGGCGGGTCGTCGCGAAGTCTGATTTCGGCAGGCCCCGTGGCTCGAGAAAGCGTGATCCAGCTGGAGCGGACCGGGAGTAGCTGGACGAGGAACGACGTGACAAAACGAAATACTCGTATCGGGGCGGAGCACCAGGTTCACGTCCTCGCCGCATTCTTGGTTTTAACTACGGGTTGCACGGGCCAGATCGCTAGTGCCGCCGGCTCGGGTCCGGGGCAGACCGCGGCTGGTCCCGGTCCCGGGATGTCCGGGATCTCTTCCACTCCCGATGGCCGCGCGCCGGAGACCGCAGACGGCGCCGCAACGGCTGGAAAAATGCCGCTCAGGCGGCTCAGCCGCGATGAATACAACCGAACGGTGCGCGACCTGCTCGGCGACACGACCAATCCCGGAAACGCTCTACCGCAAGATGCGCTGGGCGCCTCCGGCTTCACGTCGCCCGGCATCGTCGGCGCGCTCGAAGCCAGCACCTATCAAGACATGGCCGAGCAGGTCGCGGCTCGGGCTCTGAGCTCTAGAGGTTTGGCCGCGCTGCTGGGTTGCGAACCCAACGCTGCGATGGAAGACGCTTGCATCAGCCAATTCGTCACCAGCTTCGGTCGACGCGCTTACCGCAGGAAGCTCGCGCAAGAGGAGGTAGATCGCTACGTAGGGGTCTACCATGCTGCTCGCACGACCCTGAACAAGGACGCACCCGCCGCCGTCGGCATGCTGGTGCGCGCCTTCCTGCAGTCCGCCTTCTTTCTTTACCACTGGGAGCTCGGCCTGCGCCCGCCCAGCTTGGAAGCTGGAGTCGTGAAGCTCGACCCCGACAGCGTGGCCGCGCGGCTCTCCTACTTTTTGTGGGGAACCATGCCGGATGCCGCGCTGTTCGCTGCGGTCGACCGTGGCGCGCTGTCGACCGCGGCCGATGTCAAGCGTGAGGCCGCGCGCTTGCTGGCCGATCCGCAGGCGCGCGAAGGCGTCGGGGCCTTCTACGTGCAGTCCTTCGGTTTGCAGAATGTCGAGAACCTTCAAAAGGATACCAAGCGTTATCCGGAGTTCACGGCGGCGCTCGCCCGGGACATGCAGGAGGAGACGAAGACCTTCGTCAGCGAAGTGATTCTCGCCGGAGACGGCAAGCTTCGGACTTTGCTGACCGCGCCCTTCTCGTTCGTAAACGCGAACCTGGCAGCCTTGTATGGCCTCGCGCCACCTGCGGGCAGCGGCTTCGTTCGCGTCGAGCTCGACCCGACCCAGCGTTCGGGTCTGCTGACTCAAGCCAGCCTGCTGTCGGTACATGCGCTGCCGTACGAGACCTCGCCAGTACGTCGCGGCAAAATGGTGCGCGAGCACCTACTCTGCGCTTCGGTGCCGCCGCCGCCCCCCGATGTGAACACCAACCTGACGGCGGTAGACGACCGCGCGCCGATGCGAGAGCAGTTCGCGGCGCACTCGGTCAATCCGACCTGCGCGGGTTGTCACTCGGCGATGGATCCGATCGGATTCGGTTTCGAAAACTACGACGGAATCGGTCGCTTTCGCAGCGTCGAGGCCGAAAAGCCGGTAGACGCTGCCGGCTCGATCAACGGTCTGGCCGGTGGCGACAAGCCGTTCGCGGACTTCCATCAAATGGTCTCACTGCTGGCCGAGAGCGAAGACGTTCGGCGCTGCGTGAGCTCGCAGTGGCTGCGATTCGCCTATGGCCGCGCCGAAGGCAGCGGCGACGAGTCGTCGACCAAGGCTGCGTACGAAGCGTTTGCCGGCTCTGACTTCAACGTGCGTGAGCTGATGCTGGCGCTAGCAGAGTCGCGATCGTTTCTTTACCGCACCATGCCGGAAGGGGAGGTTCTCCAATGAGAGGTCTCGATTTGTCGCGTCGTAGCCTGCTTGCCTGGGCGGGCGCAGGCGCCGCGTTGCTACCGCTGCTGAGTGCCACGCGCGGCCTATCGGCGACGGCCACCGCTCCGAAACGTCTGTTTATCATTCAGACTACCAATGGCGTCATCGCCGATGCATTTTGGCCGAAGAACGACCCGTCGCTCACTCAGCCATTGCCTGAAATCTTGAGTCCGTTAGAGGAGCACAAACGCGACATCATCGTGCTCGGCGGTATCGACTTACAATCGGCGATTGACGACACGTGGGGTCACGGCAACAGCCACGACGACGCGGGTCACCTCTTGACCGGCCTGCAAGGCGCGAAAGGCAACAAGGCTGGCTATAACGAGGCGGCGCCTGTCGCTAACATCGCGTCGGTCGACCAAGCGATTGCCCAGCACCTCAAAACGACCACGCAGCTAGCCTTTCCCTCGCTCGAGCTAGGCGTCTCCAACATGACGTCGGGTCACGACAATGCCGAGACGCAGCGCTACACGTCGTATCGCGGTCCGGCGATCGGCAGCGACCCGGCGAGGCCCGACGGAGTCCTGACCGAGCTGAACCCGTACAACGTTTACAAGAAGCTGTTCGCGGTCGATATGCAGACCGACACGGGCGCGCTCGACGCGCTGCGGGCTGAGCGGCGCAGCATCCTCGATCTGGTCGGCTCCGACATGGAGCGTCTCGCGCTGCGACTCGGCAAGGGCGACAAGGAAAAGATCGAGGCCCACTTGCAGTCCGTTCGAGATATCGAGCTCCAGCTGGACGCCGTTCAGGCTACCGGTTGCTACTCGCCCACGCTGACTCCCAACGTGCCCTGGGACAAACCAGAAGGCATCAGCCATATCCCGGAGATCTCGCGCATGCACATCGATTTGGCGCTAGCGGCCATGTCGTGTGACATGACGCGTGTGGCGACGCTCATGCTGGTCAACTACGGCAACAGCGGCGTCACCATGCCGTGGCTTGGAGCAGAGTTCACGGGCCAAGGTGACGAGTTTCCGATCCGAGACCACCACGACATGACTCATCGGCAGGGTCAAAGCGCCGATCACCGGCGCCGCAAAATCACTGCCGAAAAGTGGTTCGTGTCACAATTCGCTTACCTGATAAGCGCGATGAAGAAGGTCGTCGAGCCCAAAGCCGACGGTAGCTTGGGAACCATGCTCGACAACAGCGTCGTCGCGATCATGAACTCCGGCTCCGACGGTGCAGGGCACACGATCAAAAACATGCCGTGGGTGTTAGCGGGTAGCTGTGGCGATTATTTCAAGACCGGTCGTTCCATCACCTACGACCACGCGCCTCACAACGGCCTTTTGGTCGCGTTCTGCAATGCGATGGGCATGCCACGCGACTACTACGGCGACCCCAAGTACGGGGGCGAGCTGCCCGGCTTGCGCAGCTGACGACCAAATCAGCGGAGCTCGAGCTTGCAGCTCCAGCCTCCGAGGCAGAGCACCGAACGAGCAGCGGCCCCGCACAGGCCTCTCCGCCTCAGAAGATGAGGCCTGCGCGCTGTCTGAATGGACAAGCTCTTGATCGAGGGCCCATGTCAGGTACGCTGAGCCCTTGGCAAACCAGGTCTTCGTGCAATCGGCAATCTCAAGGGCCGGGACCGCCGTGAGGCAACAGCGCGACCCCCAGCCCAAAATCTGCGGCACGCTGATGAAGCGCGTCTCGATGGTTTGATTCGCGCGCACCTGACCATGCGCAGAGTGGCCGCGGTCGGAGCTGCAGCAGTCGCCGTCCTGAGC
The DNA here is from genome assembly GCA_038230915.1 of Polyangiales bacterium. GTDB lineage: Bacteria > Myxococcota_A > Polyangia > Polyangiales > Polyangiaceae > PMG-095. The sequence goes on from JBBRMI010000085.1 coordinate 16,594, forward strand.
GTTCTGCTCTGGCCAGAGCCGTCTCACGCGGGCGAGGTCATTCCCATCTATTATGCAGCCCCCAAGGAGTGTCCGACGGCGAGCGCATTTCTGCAGCAAGTCCGTGACCGCGCGCCGGACGCGCTAGAGCTCGCCGATACCGAAGCGAGCGCACGCTATCGCATCGGTATCTCCCGTAGCGATAGCGCGTTCGTCGGGCGCATCGACGGTACGGCCAGCAGCGGCACCCCGGTCGAACGTACCTTGACGGATGCTCGATGCAGCGAGCTGGCGAGTGCTTTGGCGCTCGTAACCGCGCTATCCATCAATCCGCCAATTTCACGGGCTCCGTTAGATAGTCTGGCGGCGGCGCCTCCGAAGGCCCAGCGGCGTCCTCCTCGCCTACAGAAAAAGCGCCCGCGGCTGCACGGTCGAGCGGGCGGCGGCTGGGACGTCATCGGAGGGATCGCCCCCGCTGTTGGAATCGCGAGCGCCGACGTCTCAGCCCACGTTGCCTACGACTGGTTTGAGGCACTCTCCGCAACCTTCAGTGTGGGACTCGTGGTCGGCAGGGCCGCTGACTCGCCCCGGATCGGAGTCGACGTAGACTACCGGTGGCTTTTGTTACGCCTGTCAGCGTGCCCGGTGGAGTATGCGGTAGGCTCAGCCGTGCGTCTGGGTGCGTGCGGCGGGTGGCAGGTGGGAGATGTAAGAGTCACCGGAAGCGGCGGCGCACTAGAGCGCTCCGAAACGGCGCACCTGTTGTGGAGCAGTCTCGATGCTACTCTCCGTGGTGGCGTGAAGCTGTTGCGTCCCTTGTGGCTGGAGCTGGAAGGCGGGCTGGTTCTGCCGTTTCAGACCGCCAGCTTCGTGCTCTCAGCGCCTCGGACGCTCGTTTACCGCAGCAGTGGAGTAGGATTTTTGTGCCGAAGTGGCTTAGTAATTCAGTTTCCCTGATCGTGACCGAGCGGGCCGGGAGTAACCGCTAGTGACGGCGCCAGCCAGCTCGGCCGAGCTCAGCCGGAAGGCCGAAGCGACTTCCATGGGGCCTGATTCCGAGCGGCTTCGGGCGCTCATCGACCGCTATCACGACTTCGTCTGGCGACTGCTGCGCCGACTCGGTCTTGGCGATGCGGACTGCGACGACGCGTGCCAGCAAGTGTTCATCGTAGCCGCTCGTAAAATTGCCTTGATCGAATCCGGCCGAGAGCGGGCCTTTCTCGTCAGCGCGGCATGGAACGAGCTTGGACACGCAAGGCGAGGGCACGCGCGCCGCCGCGAGGTGCAGCGCGACGAAGTGATCCACGAGGAGCTCGATCACGGCCCGGCGGCAGATGAGCTGCTCGATCAGCGCCGAGCCCGAGCTCTACTCGACGAAGTGCTGCTGGAGCTCTCCCCCGAGCTGCGAGCCGTCTTCGTTTTGTTTGAAATCGAAGAGCTTGGCACCAAGGAAATCGCAGAAATGCTGGCCATCCCGCCGGGCACCGCGGCATCGCGCCTGCGGCGCGCCAGGGATGACTTCAATCAACGGCTTTCGCGTAAGCAGCGGGTGACGAGCAAAGGGAATTGGCGATGAACGATCCACGGCGGCTAATCGAAGAAGGAACCAGTCCCCTGGGTGCCCATTGCTTGCGCGCAGCTCGGGCAGATCGGGCGCCCCGTGGTGCGAGGCTGCGGACCATGGCCGCTGTCGGCTTGGTCGGAGCGCGCGCGGGAGCAGCGGGGGCAGCGGCCGGAACGGCTACCAGCACACTCGGCAGGTGGCTGTTCTGGGGCGCCTTGGGGGGCGGCGGAATCATGGCAGTGGTAACGTTGTATGCGCCGGCGTCTGAACATCCGTACCTCGCGGTGGGGTCTACTCCGCAGGTCTCGACACCGATGACACGTCCGACCCAGGACCCGGCACAGCCGGAGCGTGCGCTCGCCGCGACACCGTCGACTTCAGCCGCGAGCACCGGCCTGCCCGCCAAAGCTGAGCCGCCGCGCGGCCACGGCCGCGGTTCCAAGGCGTCCATCGGCAGCCTGCTTTCGGCGGAGACCGAAGCGTTGGATGGCGCGCGCAGCGCTCTGCAGCGACAGGATTACGGGACCGCGCTAGCTCGGGTGGATGAGTACCAGACCAAGTTCCCACAAGGCGTCTTGGCACCCGAAGCGAGCGCGCTACGGGTGCAAATCTTACACGGCATGGGGCGCCAACCCGAAGCTGACGAGAACGCTCGTCTGTTCCTAGAGCAGCACCCGCGCAGTCCCTTGGGAGATCGTGTGCGGGATGCTCGTTCGCCGGCCTCCGCTACGCCGGTGGCATCGAGCGGGCGCTAGTGCCGGCGCTAGCCGGTTGGTTCCGTCGGGCGCGAGCTCACGGCGGCTGGGCCGTTGCGCTGACTTGCGCGAACATTTCCCAAGGCTGCTCCGATCAGGGCGATTTGTCGGTGGGCAAGCTCGCCCAGGTCAAGTTGGGTTGCCCGGTCGTTCAGCACGCGGACTATTGCACGGCGATCCCGAGCATAGCTCAACCGCAAATCGACGGTGAGCTCGACTGCGGCGTTGAGCTGCAACCAGTCCCCACTGACACCCTCACCCGCCCCGTTTCACTGGACGGGATAAAAGCGGAATACGCAGTCGGCTACACACCGAGCGGTCTCTACTATTTCGTTCGCGTCACGAAAGCCAACCTTCGCCCTGCCGAAGCGCAAGATGCGCTGTTCTGCGGAGACGCCGTGCAACTGTTCGCCGACAGCGATGGCGAACACCCCGCCGCTCCCGACTACGATGTGCCCGGCACGGCGCAGTTTGCCGTCCCCGCTCCAGACGGTGCGGCTGCGCCGTCGCGGCGAGGCTCTGTCTACGTATCCGCACCGGCAGGCCCGAGCATGACCCCCTGGACGTCGCCGAATTTCGTTTCGATCGCGACCGCAGACGGCTACGCGGTCGAAGCCTTCCTTTCAGCTGGTGATCTAGGGCTGCCTCAGCTGTTTCTGCAGCCGGCGGCCCGCGTTGGCTTCGACGTCTGGATTTGCATCGGCGGCGAGCGCCTGGCTACCAACGATTGCGGCAATCGCATAACCGACTATGGCCTACGCGCCGCGGACCAGGGCATCTTTCGAGGGCCGCACTTCAACAGCGCGGCTTTCTGCAACCCCACGCTCGGCGAATGAACCGTCGCCGAGCCAAGGCATCGTGAGATGCTTCGGCGCGACCTTCGGGGGCGATAGATTTTCACGCATGCAGCTCGGTCAGTGGGCCTTGATAGGCGGAACCGGTCATGCCGAAAGTGCTGATGGGGTGGCCCATCGCATTCGCCAACGACACCAGTAGCCGATTGTGTGCCACCAGCCCGTCCCGCGTCGCTACCTTGGTGACCTCTGGCTCATTGTAATCAGTGCGACTGCCAAACTTCACGAAGCGTCCCGTCCGGAAAAAGCCACCACAGCTGCCAGTGATGATGATCGGATGTGGATAAAGCTCGTGATTCCCAGGAAACCCTTGAGCGCCGATGAAGACGAGAGCCGTGTTGTCCAACATCGTGCCGCTACCTTCTTGAACGCTGTTCAGCTTGTGAGCCAAGTAGGCGTACTGGGATAGCCACCAGCCCTCCAACTTGGCGCGCATCGCAGTCAGGTCCGGGCTAGTCCAAGCTTGATGTTGAAGATAGTGCTGCGAGATGATGCCGGTGCCGGCCGGGTCCGAGGCTTTCGGAACCGCTTGCTTGAATTCCGGGCCCAGCCAGGGGTAGTTCCAGCGGTTGCCACCGTCGTGCGCCCATTGCAAAGTGACTACACGGGTCAAGTCACAGGAGAGCGCGGCCGTGACAACGTCGAGTTGTCTCTGCACTAGCGCAGGCACGTTGTCGATGTTGCTGAAGTCCGCTGTCATCGGTCGCGTGCCGGGCGTGCAACCCAGAGTGGTGGCGTTTCCGTTGAGGTTCCGCTCCAGGTCGCGGAGCCCATCCAAATGGAAGTCGATTTTCTGCCGATCTTCAGTGCCAAGATTCACTTTGTAGCTGTTCAAACTGCTCGTGAGGTAGTCGAGGACGCTGGCACGTTCCTCTCGAATACGAGCAATCGACGGATCGACCGCAGTCCCAACTGTTGGGCGGCCCGCGAAGAGTTGGTCGAAGAGTGTCGCGGGGTTGTCTCGGCGCGTGATCTCCGGCGCGGCTTGGCCCGCGGCCTTCGGTGCGGCCCTCGTGTAACCGTTGCCTTCATAGTTGTAGCCCACCACTAATTGCGGAAAGGGCAGGCCCGACATTGCCGGCAAGTTAGCCAAGGTCCAATCCAGCGACGGACCACCGACGCCGTTGTAGCGCCCATTCGCGCCCTGCAGGCTAACGGTTTGCGCGCCCGTCAGCAGGTGGCAGTGCGCCTCGTGAACGGCGAAGTTGGGTTGATCGTAGGCCGAAAGGCTGCCGACGCCGCCGACGAAGGTGAGCTTTTTCTTCAGGTCCTCGAGCGGCGAAGTCATGGCCGAAAGGGTAAAGTCCGTCTCAGTGCCAGTAGGCCAGAAAAGGTCCCGCGGACCGCAGCTTGGAACCGTGAAGAGCACTAAGCGGCGAGGAAAAGCTGGCGCCGATTGAGCTCGTGCGCCGGCGTAGAGCAGCGGAATGGCCGCAGCACCGAGGCCAAGCCGGGCTATCAGATCGCGTCGCGTGACTCGTCCCTTACTCATGGTGTTGCTTCTCCAGACAGTGGGTGGCGGTAGCGAAAAGCAGGCGCCGCGACCAAAGCCAACAGCATGTCCCGCATCGGTCGCTCGCCCTTTTCGAGCGCCGCGCCGAGCAATTCGAGCGACCCGTTGTCGGAGTCGGTCTCGGCCCGCTCCAGCAGCGAGCGAAACCAACGCCGCGTGAGACACTGCCGTACGTCTGCGCTGCTCGCGAGACGCGCCGCAAGCTCGACCGGTCCTACGAACGAACCATCGGCGTCCGTGCCCGCGAGCGCGCCGCTGTCGTCGATCGGACGACCGGCGTCACTCTCGCGCCACTTGCCAATGGCGTCGAAGGAGAGAAATCCGAAACCGATCGGGTCCATGAGGGTGTGACAGCCGGCGCACGCCGGGTCGGTCGAGTGCGCGCTGACGCGCTCTCGCTCCGATGCGGGGTCGGCTAGTACGTGACCCATCCCCTGCGCGTTGGGCGGCGGCGGCGGCATGGTCTGACAAAGTAGCCGCTCGCGCACGAATTTTCCGCGCAACACCGGCGTAGGGAACGCCGTCAGAAAGCTAGCCTGGGTGAGGATCCCGGCGCGCTGAGTTGGATTGAGGTTTACCTGCGACAACCCGCCGGCCAGCGTGGGTTTGGCCACACCATACAGCTGCGATAGGGCTGCGTCGGGGAACGCCACCGGAGCTGTCAGCAAGGTGTGCAAGGCCGCATCGCCGTCGAGCACCACGCTGGCCACGAAAGCCTCACTTTCGCGGCGCATGGCCGCGCCAAGCGCTGGCGTCCACTCTGGGTAGGCGTCGGCGGGACGCGACAGCGTGTCCAACCGCTCGAGACCCAGCCAGGACGAAGCCCAGGCGGTCGTGGCTTCGCGCGCTCTGGGGTCAGCGAGCATGCGGGTGGCCTGCGCACGCACCTCCGCCTCGGTGCCCAGCCGCCCCGAGTCAGCTGCTTCGAGAAGCGCCGCATCGGGCATGGTCCTCCAGAGCGCGTAGGAAAGGCGCGACGCCATGTCGTAGGCATCGAGCGGAACCAGACCGTTCGCGTCTGCGGCTCCGCTGCCGAGCTGGCGCTGATAGAGGAACCGCGGGTCCTGAAGCATCGCGGTTAGCAGCACACGTATGCCGTCAGAGTGCGATAGGCCGGCGCGCATCCGGACCCCGGTGTAGAGCGCTTCGAGCTCAGTCGCCTCCGCAGCGGCTAGCGGTCGCCGGAAGGCCCGCTTGCCGAAAGAGTCGATGAAGGCGCGCGTACAGATCGGTTCGGCGGTGCCGCTGGCGCAGGGCACCAGGTCAGCAACCTGACCCACCGCCCGGGCAGCAATGGCTTCCGCTGCGGATCGATATTGCTCGAGCTCCGTGGCGCCCATCGGCTGAAACGCCACGTAGCCCTCAGCACCGTGGCTCTCGGCGACCAACTGCCTTGACGGGCCGCTGTCATCGCCCAGCAGATCCCGCACCGTATTGTCGTACTCGCGCGTCGTGAGTCGACGCAGGCCCGCAGGCCCGACCGCAGGCAATAAGCTTCCCGTCGCGTCGCGCCCGCCAGCGGCCACTCCGCCCCCTGGATCCGCCACTCCACCGGGGCCGACACCTTGATTGGGGCCGGCACTACGATTTCCGGAATCAGTTCCAGATAGCGTACCCGTGCAGCCGACGAGCGCTGCCACGGAGAGCGCCGCGATGGTAAGCGCCTCGAGCAGGCAGGGATGCCCAACTTGGTTCTGGTGCTGTTCCACGTTGCTCCTTCGCGCTTGGCGGCGGCCGTCGGGCGTTCGAGCGGTAGAACCTCGAACGACGCTGGGTCTCGGGCGACGTTGACCTACTCCCGGCGTCGTCCCCCGCGATCACGCTTTTTTGGGCCTTCCGTCGAAACAAGAAGTCTGAAGTGCCTGCGTTTCGCAGAACTTCCATGGCTTGCTCCGGCGATGTTGTTTTATCAGTGTGATCGCCGCCGTCCAGGCCGAGCGGCTGCGCCGGCGCTCGGCAGCCCCGACTGCACTTCCGCGCGCTGCTGGCGAGCTGGGTGCGGCTCGCAACAAGGCGAGGAGTTTCACGGAACGCCGATCAGCTCTTGCCACGGGTCCGGGACGGCAGGAATCGTGACTCCTGGCACCGTTCTTTCAAAAGCGTGATCGAGAACGCGATCGCCGGGAGTAGAGGCTGTCAGCCCCGTGGGCCGACGACCACGCAGGTCGCGTTCATGCGATTGGTGAGTATCGCCGAGCCAACTGCGGATAACCGCGGAGAGGACTGCATGCAAGACCAACATTGGCAACGGGGCGCCTTGGCGCCATTTTTGGTCGGGGTCGCGCTTTCTGCCTGCAGCACGGGTTCCTCGAACCCCATCCACGACGCCGTAGCGAACACCCCGAATGGCGCCGTCGCGTCGGGTGGAGCTGGAGCTGGAGGCGGAACCGCGGCTACGTCGTTGGCGGTCGGCGTGGACCCTGTACAACGCATGAAGCGTCGTGAGGTGATCAATACCTTGCGTCAGCTCCTCTCCGATCCATCGCTGCTCCTGACCGACACTTATCCGGACGATGCCGCCGGGTCGGAGTCCGGGTTTGTGTTGGCGGCAAACAATGTCTCGACGGTGGACGTTCGTGAGTTTCGCATACTTGCCGAAGCAGTTGCGGCAAAGGCGACTCAAAACCTCACGAAGCTCACCGGGTGCCATACCGTCGACGACGCTTGTCTGGCCGTCTTCGTCAAGAATTTCGGCAGGCGCGCGTATCGTCGGCCGCTCGCCGACGCCGAGGTGGCCGACTTCATCGTGCTGCATAGCGCAGCGTTGGCAGCGGGCGACTCGCCGGGGGAGGCCGTCGCTGTAGTCCTGGAGAGCTTTCTGCAATCTCCGCACTTCATGATCAAGTTCGAGCTGACCGAGCAACCACCCGCCAGCGACGGCGGTGTGCTGGCGCTGACGACGTACCAGCTGGCCTCTCGGTTAGCTTTTTTTCTAGGCGGTTCGGCGCCAGACGACGAATTGAACAGCGCCGTCGATGCGGGCCAACTCGCCGTGCCTGCGGACATCGAACGTGAGGCGCAGCGCCTGCTTGCGGAGGAGTCGCGGGCATCGGACATGCTTGCGGACTTCAGCTTGGGGTGGCTCGAGCTCGGACGCTTGACCGGCCTGCGCAAGGACCTAACGCTCTACCCGAATTGGACCGAACAGACCAACGACGACTTACGGCGGGCATTGGGTTTGTTCGTGAGCGACATCGTGCTCCGTGGCGACGGTACTCTTCGGAGTCTGCTCACTTCGACTCAGGCCTTTGCCAATGAGCGCCTCGCACCACTTTATGGTCAGACCCTGAGCGGCGATTCGCTCGTTAAAGTTGACCTGGACCCGACCCGGCGCATCGGACTCTTGATGCAGGCACCGTTTCTTGCCACGACAGCAGCCGAGGCCGGGTCGCTTCCCCCGCGCCGCGGCGCGCGTATTTACAAGCATCTTTTCTGTGGTGAGCTCGGCGCGCCGCCGATGGTCATTCCACCGCTGCCGCCCGCTGACCTGACGCTCAAAACGACACGGCAGCGTTTTGAAGGCCAACACAGTCAACAGGCTTGCGCCAAAGGTTGCCACAATCTCATCGATCCGATGGGCTTTCCCTTCGAGAGCTTTGCCGGTGGCGGTGACTACCGGACCCAGGACAACGGCGAAGCCGTCAACACAGCGGGCAGCGTTACGACGCCGGGGGGCACGACCATCGCGTACCGAGACGGTGTCGAATTCGTGGGTACTCTTGCGAAACTACCCGAGGTGCATGCGTGTTACGCCGCGCACTGGTATCGGTATGCACTTGGGCGGCGTGAGACTGAGCCCGAGAGGCCGAACTTGGCGGACCTGGCGAGTCAGTTCTCGGCCAACGATACGCACGTCAAGCGCCTACTGGTCTCGATCGCGACCTCCCGCGCTTTCCGCTTTCGTTCTCTAGTTGAAGGGGAAACGCCATGAACCGCTCCAAGCTTGCCTGGTCGCGTCGACATTTCTTGGCTTCGGTGGGGTTGGGGGCGGCCGCACTGCCGCTACTTGAAGCTGCCGACAGCGGCGCTTGTCTGAGCGCGCCGCCAAAACGTGTTGTGTTCGTGGTCATGCCAGACGGCATCGACGGTGGTGGGAGCGCCCAACGCGCCTCGGGCTCGGACTCGACGCTCGTCTTGCCGCCCTGGATGACCTTGCCAGCGGTGCCAGGCGGCGCGTCGCTCGGGACCTTGAAAGACCAAATCGTCTACATCGACGGCCTCAATCAGTCCGAAGGCGAGAAGGTCGCGTCTCACGAGGCGCGTCCGGCAGTGTTCAACAGTAGCGTCTTGTCCTTGAACGATGGTCTGACCAACCATCACGTCGTGGCCGGCGGCCCGACCATCGACTACGTGATCGGTGAGCGTTTGGCGGCACAGGGCGTCGTCACCTCGCGTCGGGTGCTGAACCTGCAGGCCCGCGGCAGCAACTCGTATCGCGCTTCCTGGCGCGCGGCTGGCGATCCGGTGCAGCCAGAGCGCGACATGTTCAAAGTCGTCAGCGAACTGTTCGGGGGAGCGGCTGGCACACCCCCGATGCCTAATGCATCAATCGCCCGTCGTGCAACGACACGCCAGTTGGTAGTTACTCATAAGCTCAAAGAGCTTGACACATTCAAACGCAGGTTGGGCAAGCCAGACCAGTTGCTGATCGACAGCTGGATCCAGTCGCTGTCCGAGCTGCAGCGTGAGCTGCAAACGCCATCATCGCCGACCGGCGGCTGTGGCCGACCGGAGCTTGGCGCTGCTTTCGATATGACGGTCAACGAGAACTACCCGAAGACGCTAAAAGCGATGATGGATGTCACGGTCGCAGCCTTTGCATCCGACGTCACCCGCGTGGCCATGCTCGAGTGGGACGACTCCTGGGGCGACAACACGTTCTTGAACTGGCTTGGCGCCGAGTTCGCAAAGACCGCCAAAGAGGATACGGAGAATGGCAACAATCATCATCATATCTCTCACGAGAATGGTCCGCGAAAGCTAACTGTAGACGGCTGGTACCACAGTCAGTTTGCCTACTTGATGGGGCAGCTCGCCAGCGTCCAAGAGGGCAACGGCACCTTGCTCGACAACACGTTGGTAGTGTGCACCAGTGATGGTCGCAACGGCGCGAGTCACGACGTCCATAACACCCCTTGGATCCTGGGCGGCGGGAAGAACCTGGGCATCCGCGGTGGGCGCTACCTACCGATCAAGGACGAGCCTAAGCAGCACCTCTTGGCGGCTTTGGCCAACGCGGTCGGCGCCGACATTGCAGACTTCGGTGGTCGAGCCCCCATGGCTGGCTTGGGCTGAAGACCGAAGAATCGAGACTTAGTGCTCGACACATCCAGCCTCGAGCGTGGTCAAGATGAAGAGCACCAATACCCAGCTTCCCTGCAATTTCTTGGGGGCGGATGGAAATCCAGTTCGCCACAACAATCCAGCTGACCCGCTCGTCGGAGGACCTAATGCAAGCATGCGTCGCCGTTAGAAGTTTGGCTTTTTGTGCCCTGTTCACCACAGCGGCTTGTACTGCAACGATTTCTGACAACGGATTGGATCACCGCGGAAGCGATCCGCTCGGGGTTGCCTTCGGGGGCGCTTGCGGCGGTGCGAACCCAAGCGCTGGAACGAATGCGAACGTTGGCGCAGCCAACACGGTGGGCGCTAACGCCTATGCGCCCGAACGTATCCGCCGCCTCGCCCCGCGCGAGGTTCGCAATTCTATCGCGGACGCTCTTGGGCTAGGGGATGCGTTCGACCTGAAGCTTCCGGACGAATACTACCCCCATCAGTACGACAACCGTTTCGATAACCTGTCCGTATCAGTCGATTTCGCGCAGGCGCTGGAGGATGGCGTACAGCGAGCCGCTGCAGCTGCTGTCAAGAACCTTTCTAAGTTGGTTCCGTGCGACATGAACAGCGACGAAAAGCGCTGCTTCGTAGCCTTTCTGGACATGTACGGGCGGCGAGCGTTTCGGCGTTCGCTAACTGCCGACGAGCGTCAGCGTTTCAGCGACCTCTTCTCGCAGGTACGCAAATCGTTCGACGTCTCCAGCTCGCTTGCCGCCGTGCTCGAGGCCCTCTTTCAGTCGCCCGACTTTGTCTTTCGTTCCGAGTACGGTGAAGCGAGCGCCGACAAGACAACTGCGCGCCTTGGTGCAGACGCGCTCGCCACCGAGATGTCGTATTTGCTGTGGAGTTCGGGTCCCGATGATCAGCTGTTACAGTCGGCGGAGGCCAGCTCACTAACAGCGCCAGTCGCGCGCGTTGAATTGGCGCGTAAGATGCTCACGGACCCTCGAGCCAAGCGCGGCATGCGTGACTTCTTCGAGCAATGGCTGGAACTGAGGGCTCCAAACGCCCTTCAGAAGGGCGGTGCTTCTCCCGACCTCGTTGCCGCAATGCTTGGCGAGGCGGAGCGCTTCGTCGAGATCGCCGCAACAAGCCGGCAACCACTGGGCTCGTTGTTCACCAGCACTGCTACCGTCGTCGACAGCAACCTGGCTCCGCTCTACGGAATAGCACCTCCTCCAGCTGGAAGCTGGAGCCAGGTCCAATTGGATCCAAAACTGAGGGCTGGTTTCCTCACCCAGCCGGGGTTTCTTGCGGCCCACCTACCGGGGAACTTCTCGCCAATTTTCCTGGGGCTCTTCGTTCGCCGACGCCTACTCTGCCAGGATCTGCCACAGCCTCCTGCCGACGTACCTAGCCTATCAAAGGACCCGAACGTCAGTACGAGAGAGCGATTCGCGATGCATCGAAATCAGCCATCGTGCAACGCGTGCCATTCTCAAATGGACCCAATTGGATTTGCCTTTGAGCGCTACGACTCGCTCGGCCATTATCACGAGACCGAGACTGTCGCGGGGAAGATGATTCCATTGACCGGCGAAGGCGAGTTGCTTGGCACGGACGTTGACGGCGCGGTAGTTGGGGCGGTCGAACTCGGCTCTCGATTGGGCATGAGCGCCGAAGCTAGCTCATGCTTTGCCGCAAACCTACTCGAATTTGCGCTTGGGCGTGCATCCGGAGCGAGCGCAGTGCGCGCGGTGCCGGATGCCGACGCGATTGGTTCTGTCGCGAGCAAGGCGGGTGAGGGCATCGCGGAAATGCTCGTGCAAATCGTTGGCACCGACGCCTTTGCTGCTCGCACTCTTGCCGAATGAAGAGGACTCAATGAATCGCAATAGTTTCAGAACGACCCGTAGAAACGTGCTTCAAGCTCTCGCAATTGGCGCGGGCGCGGCGCCGATCTTGGCCCCCTTAGGCAGGGCCTTCTTGCCGGACGCCCACGCATCATCAGCTGGAGCGCCTCGGCGCATCGTCTTCATCGACAATCCCAACGGGGTGCAGTTTCGCGACTACGGAACATTTCTGGGTAAGTGGGCTAAGGGGACGCCGACATCGCAGTTCACTCTGGGACGGGTCCTCGCACCATTGCAAAAGTACAAAGAGCTTTTGACGATCACAGCGATGCTTGAATTCAAGAAGCCGCCTGGCTACAAAGACTCGAGCGCCCACGGGGTGGGTTTGGCGATGCGGCTTACGGGCACGCCAGAAGAGAATCCTTCTCCCGGTCGATACATCGTTCCCAATCCGTCGATCGACTACTACCTCGGCAAAAAGCTCGGCTCTATAGTCACACCGGGTATTCCATATCTGGGCATCGGAGTGCAGTGTCAGGGCAAGACACACACATATGGCGACGACGGTGCAAGGATCTTCAACAAGCAGGATCCCCTGCAGATTTATAGCGAGCTTTTTGCGAATCTCGTGACGAGCGGACAGCCCATGCCTGACGCGATGTTGGCTGCCAATCTCGCGCGCAGAAAGAGCATCCTCGACACGGTCACCGGCCAACTTACCCCCTTTATTGCTCGCCTCGGCAAGGACGACAAGGCGCGCGCGGAAGCGCAGCTGAGCGCGATCCGGACCCTGGAAGACCGCTTGGGCACTACTATGTCAGGGTCCGCAGCCGGCGCAGGTTGCTCCAAGCCCGTCGAGATCGCGCCGGGCATCAAGTACATGGACAGCTCGCTTTTCCCGCAACTGGCGAAGTCGATGAACGACATGATCACCGCAGCTTTCGCTTGCGATCTGACCCGCGTCATCACTCTGCAATACTACGGAGCGGATGAACCCAATGCCCTAGTCGCCTGGGATCCGGTGAATCTGCCGCAGTACAGCTTCCATAGTCTTTCACATAAGGATCCATCCTACGAAGCCTATTTGGTGGCAAAGACGTTCGTGACCACCCTCATAGCGGATCTGTGCGACAAGCTCGCAGCTGTCCCTGAAGCCGGAGGTACGATGTTGGATAACACGCTTATCTTCGTCGGCTGCGAAGTTGGTGATGACCACGGCCATTGGGGTATGCCCTACTACACGATTGGCGGGAAGAACATGGGCGTAAAGACGAATCAATATCTCGAGCTCGGTTCTTGGGACAAAGGATCGGGCTTGGAACACAATCGCTTGCTCGTGTCCTTCTTGAACGCGATGGGACTGCCCGATGAAACGTACGGTACGGAGCTCATGAACGGACGCGGCCCGATCCCGGGCTACTTCGTGTAGATTTACTGGTTAGCGTAACGCGCTGGGTGACCGGACGCCGCGGCGCACGTTGATGTCGCGCACGTCCGGCGCTGGTCACCGGCATCCAAGATGCTGCTGCTCAGGGCAGAAACAGGATGCCCACGAACGCGGGGCTTTTGGCCACCGCGACCGGCGCACCTTTGAGGGTCATCGTGCCATCGGCGCCTACCTGCAAAACCAGTACGGTGGCACTGTCTTGATTGGCCACGACGAGAAACTTGCCGGTGGCGTCGATGTCAAAATCACGCGGCGTCTTGATCAGGCCCCCGGTGGTTTGGCGGCCAGGTCAAGGATCCGTCGGCGAAGACACGGTGTACGCTGGACCAGGACCAATCGCACAGGCCCAACCAGCGTCGCGACCATCGACTGGCCTGTCCGTTCCCAGTGCGCCGTGACCGCCCGGTTGTGATGTGGCGCCTCCGACACCGGCAGCGAGCTGGCCACCGGAGCCGCCTGACCTCCCTGAGCCACCAGTTGCGGCGAGATGAGCCGGCCTCTTCGCCTACATTAGGGCGTGCCGGGGGCGGCGCATTGTCCGCTCTCGCAGCAGATTTCGCTCGGGTGAACCCCGGCGTGGCGGCAATGATTAGTGCCGTACTTCGGGTTAGCCGCAATCTTCGCGGCCCCGCCCGGAGCATTGCGGTCGCGATGGCCGGCGTTAGCGTGGTACACGCGGCACCCCAACGTGTTCGCGCTGGCACCGGTGGTGTTGCCCGGCGCCCAATTCTGTTCGTTGCACTTGGTCACGCAGTCAGCCGTGTTGGCGAACGCTGTGCCTTCCGGCCATGCCCGATCTCTTAAGCACCCACAGCCCCGAGATTCAGTGCGATTCGAGGGCGTGATCGCGACGGCTTGAGCTCGCGAGCGAGCTGCGCGAGGGCGAGACCAACGGCTTGAGAAACGCGAATCCAGGCCTGGGTA
>JBBRMI010000086.1:0-30463 GCA_038230915.1 Polyangiales bacterium
ACGGGGAAATACTCCGGCGGTCCTCCCGGCTCGATAACCATCGCTCGTGGCTTCGAAAAGCTTTTGGCAAGCGTCGAAGCCGTCTTAGCTGTGGAAAACAGCTCCAGGATGCGATGAATGCTCAGCCGCCTTCCTGTTGATCCCCCCGGAGGCTATGGCGCTTTGGCGTTTTTGACGCGCCGTACGATGCGCTCGAATTCGGCCATGAATTTCACGCCGTCGTGAGTTTTGCTGATCGCGCCGACGGCGCCGGTGCGGTCGATGACCGGCTGAAGGGACAACATGCTCATGCTAGAGTGCAGAATCACCGCGGTTTGGTTGGTCGACGTGCTGCGTTTGAGGAGCTGGCCCAGCTCGCCGCCGCTGAGCGCGGGCATCATCACGTCGAGCAAGATGAAATCCGGCTGCTCGCGTGCGACCCACTGCGAGGTACCGAGCGCATCCGCCCGCACGTACACGTCGTAGCCAGCCGTATCGAGCCGTTCACGGACCACCTCGAGGATGATCGGGTCGTCATCCACCACCAGGATTTTCCCGCGGCGCCGCGGTTGCGTCGACGGGGACGGGTGTTTCGGGCTCGGAGCGCTCATCCTGCGGATCCCAGAACGTCCGGGTTAGTCCGCAAATTAAGACCAGCAGCGTGACAGAACGCGCCATTTGGCCATTTCTTGGCTTACGCGACGCGGGCCCTGGCCGTTGATGAGGCCTGCGATAGGCTTCGAGGTTCACCGATGACGGCTCGCCGCTCCATGTTTCCAACCGCAGCAGGCCGAGCAGAGGTCGACCCGTCCGAGCGCCAACGCCGGCGCTTACTGTCGAGCACTCGGTTGCGGATGGCGTTCACGCTGTTCGTGGTGGCGTTGCTGCTCGCGCTGTCAGGGCTGATCTTCGTGCTGGTGTCGCGAATTTTCGACACGCTGACGCCGACGATTCAAGCCGACTTGGAGTGGAAGGCGCGACGCGGCGCCGGCGAGCTGGTTCACGCCACCGAGCTCGGCATCGTGGTCGCCGATGAGCGCGAGATCAAAAATTCGCTGATCGGCTATGACCGCGACGCCGACATCATGGCGATCGTGGTGACGGACATGACCGGCAAAGTGCTGGCTACCCACGGCAAGCCTCCCGAATCTTCGGCGCACCTGTTCACCGGCGCTGCTCGGTCGCTGCGCAAGACCGAGGGCTACTACGTGTCTTGGGCGGAGGCGGCGATCGAGGGTGGCCCAGTCGGGCGCGTGGCGGTGGTGGTCTCGACCGCGCGGCTCAAGGCCGGCGGCGAGCTGGAGCGCAGCATTTTGTTCAGCGCCGGCGTCGGCGGCGTCGTGGCGTTCTTGTTCGCGCTGTTGTTCGTGAGGCTGTACATCGGACCGATCATCCGCGTGACCGAGACAGCCTTTGCCCGGTTGGAAAAGACGACCGCCAAGGCGCTCGAGGCGGCGCGGCTGAAGAGTGAGTTCTTGGCCAATATGAGCCACGAAATTCGCACGCCGATGAACGGCGTGCTCGGCATGATCGAGCTCTTGTCGCGCACGGTGCTGGACGAGAAGCAGCGCCGCTACTTGAGCACGCTGCAAACCTCAGCTGGCGGCTTGATGTCGGTGCTGAACGACATCTTGGACTTCTCCAAGATCGAGGCCGGCAAGATGGAGCTGCGCGAGGAGAATTGTCGCGTACGCGCGCTGGTCGACGAGGTGACCGAGCTGTTCGCGGCGCGCGTCGAGCTGCGCGGCGTGCAGATCGAGGCTAAGGTCGAAGCCGACGTGCCGTCGCAGGTCGAGGCTGACACCGAGCGCGTGCGCCAGGTGCTGTCCAACCTGGTCGGCAACGCCGTGAAGTTCACCGAGCGCGGCAGCATCACCGTGCGTGCCTCGGTCGAAGAGAACCAGGGTCAGGTGTTTCAGCTGCGCTTCGAGGTCATCGACACCGGCATTGGTATCGAGCCGGCGGTGCAGGGCAAGCTGTTCGAAGCGTTTTCACAGGTCGACGGCTCGCTCACCCGCAAGCACGGCGGTACCGGCTTGGGCCTGGCGATTTGCAAGCAGCTGGTGGTGTTGATGAAGGGGCGCATCGGCGTCACCAGCGAGGCCGGCCGAGGCAGCACCTTCTGGTTCGTGCTGCCGTTGCGGCGCTTGGAGTCGACTGGCAGCCTGGCGTTGCCGACGTTGAGCACGCGCCCGTTGGCGCTGGCGCCTTCGTCGAAGACCGGCGCTTCGCGCAAGATCTTGGTCGCCGAGGACAATCCGATCAACCAAGAAGTGATCCGCGAGGTGCTGTCGGACCTGGGCTACGAAGCTTACGTGGTCGAAAACGGCGCCCAGGCCCTGACGGCGCTCGAGCAAGAGTCGTATCCGCTCGTGCTGATGGATTGTCAGATGCCGGAGCTAGATGGCTACGGCGCCGCGCGTGAGATTCGGCGTCGCGAGGCAGGTGCTCGTCACATTCCGGTGATCGCGGTGACCGCGCACGCGTTCGAAGGTGAACGGCAGAAGGCGCTGGCGGCTGGCATGGATGACTACGTCACGAAGCCGATCAGCCCGTCGATCTTGAGTGAGGTGATCGAGCGCTGGTGGCCGAAGGCGCATTCCGACCCCGAGTCTGGCGAGCGCCTGGCCTCGATCAAGGTCGAAGCGGCGCAACCTGCGGCCGACACAGCACCGCCGGCGTTGGAGCCGAGTGTGCGGCGCAGCGACGCCGTCGCGAGGGTGTTCCTGAAATACGTGCCGGAGCAGATCGTATCGATCGGTAAGGCCGTTGAAGCGGGCGACGTCGCGACGCTGAACGGGGCCGCGCATAAGCTGAAAGGCAGCTGTTTGGCGGTCGGCGTCCCGCGCATGGCACAGCTGTGTCATGCGCTCGAAGAAGGTAACGGCGACGCCAAGGTGCTGTTCACCGAGCTGTGCGCGGTATTCGAGCAGGCTGAACGTGAGCTTTCGACGCAGCTGGCCAACAAACCGACCAGCGCCGCTAGCTGAAAATCAAAACGCGACCCGCAGTGCGAGCACGCCGTCGAGCGACACTTCAGGCCGCTCGCGGTCGACCCAGATCATCGTCTCGAATGGCGTAAGCTCTAACGAAGCGCGCTCGCCCAGGGCAAAGTCGAAGCCGATGGAAAGCCGCAGCGTGGGGCCATTTTTCGGCAGGTAGCCGAGGGCCAGGCGCAGCGGCAAGCCCACGCGCTCTTTGTGCAACGGCACGCGGTACTCGCTCAACACCTCGGGCAGCACGTTGTGGACTCGGCGATCTTTGCCTTTGAGGTTGGCGTAGGCCAACGCTGTGCCGAAGGCGAAGCGCGAGCTGACGCGGTAGTCGAGGCGTGCGCCCAGTAGCTGGTTGAAAAACTTGGCGTGGGTGACGCCGAACGCGGACGTCGAGGTCAAGGCAAGCCGGATCCGGCGAGGCACCGCATCTTCAGGTGCTGGAGGCGGAGCTACAGCAGGCTCGAGGGCGGCCACCGGTGTGGCGATCAAAAGCAGGGCGAGTGGCAGGTACTTCATGGTTTGGCTCGGGGAGCGAGGCGTTCGGCGGCGTCGAGCAGGGCCCGGGCGTAGCTTGGGTGATGCACGTCGGCTGCGGGATCTTCGAGCACCAACAGCACGTCGCGCAGCGCGCGGGTTTGCTGGGGCGTCGGCAACAGTACCGTGTAGCTCGCGTGCCAAGGCTTGCCGACGTCACCCGAGCTGTGTGCAGGATCTAGCCGTTCGAGCAGTGCTCGTGCGCGCGCGGCCAGCGAGGAGTCGCGCTTCGGTGCGCTTTGGTGGCAGCGGTCACAAGCTTGCTCGGTTGCGCGAAAGCCGTGGCTCTTGCCGAGCACCAGCTCGTCGGGGCCCGAATCGTGACAGCTCAGGCAGCCCTTGGCAGGCACCGCGTGCGGCGAGGCGAGCGTGAGTGCCGCGCCCGTTTCAGGCTCGAGACCGCCCTGGCCAGCGACGATCGCCGCCGCGCTGGCCTCGGGGCGCAGCGTGTTCGAGCTCGGGGCGTGGCAGGAGACGCACACTTTGCTGACACCTTGAAACGACGCCGGCGGCGTCGGCAGCGTGGCTGGTAGTGCAAAATCTCGAAGTAATCCGGCATGGCTTGGGACGCTGCTCGGTGCGGCATTGGCTTCGGGCCGGTTGGCGGCGTGCGGATGCACGTCGTGACAGGTAGCGCACGTGATGCCAGACGCTTGCGCGTCGGCAGGTGGGGCAGGGCGACCCACCGCGCCCCAACCGGTGTGGCAGCGCGCGCAGGCCGGATCAGTGCGCGTGGCGGGGGAGCTATCCGCGTGACCCATCCGCGACGACTCGAGCGCCTGCACGTGACCGTAGCGCGGTGGTGCGTCGTGACACACCGCGCAGACGTCGTTTTGCATCAGCTTGAAGCGTTGACTCGGCTCCGGGATCTTGGTCGGGCCGTGGCAAGCCATGCAGCCGACGCCGCCGAGCCGGCGCAGCGCACGCGGTAAGTCGTCGTGCTCGGCCGGGAGCGCGGGCAAACCGAGCTCGGCCGCAACATGCGTGAAGCCGCCGTCGGCCGTGCCCGGTTCGCCGGTGGCGTGGCAGGCGCTGGCGCACGCCGGATCGGTGAGGGCGTGGCACCCTCCCAGATCCGACTCCAGTACGCGTGTCATCGGACTATCCAGCGTGCTCTGGGCGATCTGAGCGTGGCACGCCGAGCGGCCGCAATCGAGCGGCAGCTGATCGTAGCGGCCGCTGTGAATCGACAAATCCCGGCCCTGCCCGTCGGTCAGGCGATAACGACCCAGCGCGTCCGGCAACAGCTCGAACAGCTCGCCGACGCGCCGCAGCGCCGCCGCCGATTCTGCCGGCTTTTCGCGCAAGCTCCAGCCTTTGCCCGACAAAAGTACCGGGTGCCAGAGGCCGACGTCGGACAGCCCGCTACTGCGCGCGGCCGCGGAGATGCCGAGCTTTTGCTCGAAGCGCTCGCCGCCTGGCAGCTCGACCCGAAACGAGATTTCGCTGCGCAACTTGCGCTGCTCACGCGCCGATACCGGCACCACGCCGTGTGCGGCGCTCTTGACACTCGGTGTGGCGCGGGTGCGCGCTTGCAGCCGGCGACCGTGCTCGGCGATCGTCACGCCTTCCAGCGCTGCTCCGCCCGATACGGCGAACGTGGCGCGCACTGCTTGCGCTTCGGCGCAACCAGGTACGGCTCGCATCTCGAAGCTCTGCCCCAAACCGACGACCCGCTCGCTCGGCCCGACATCGAACAGCGGCCGCATTGAAAATCCGACCGGCGCGCTGCCCGAAAGCTCGCGCGTATCGATCACGAGTGGGCATGCGCCGGGCAAGGCGAGCCGAACCTTGCCGGACTCGCGCTTCAGCTCGAGCGCGATGACGCCGGCTCCATTTTCGCGTCCGAGCTCGGCGATCCGCGGCAAGACCGTCACGTCCTTCACGCGGCTGGCAAGCTCGGCCGGCAACTCGATGCGCAGCGTCACTCTTTTTGTCGGCACGTAGCACCCGCTCAGCAGCAGCAATCCCAAAAATGCAGCCATTTTCACGGCTTTCCCTCCACGCACACGCCGCCCCCGCAACGGCCGCGCCCACACGCCGTGTCGCCTTGGCAAGTGCACGCGCCGCGGTCGCACGCGCCTGATGGGCAATCCCGATCCAGCCAACACGCCGGCAACGCGCCCAGCGCGAGCTCTGGGCCACGCCACGGCTCGCCCTGTCGGCAGACGCGCGCCAGGCCTCGCTCTTGATCGAAACTGCAGCGAACGTTCTCGGCTTGGCCCTCGGGGTAGTCCGGATGCGCGTCGATGCATACGCGCTCGCCCGGGCTTCCCCAACGCTCGCCGCATCGGTAGCCCGCAACGGGCGGCCCCTGCACCACGCCTGCGGCCGCCTCTCCACCCGCGCACCAAACGACGTGCCCGCGATCCGCACATCGCCATTCACCAGTATCGGGCAGGCGCGGTTGCTCTTGTCGGCACTTGCCGGCTTCGCACCTGAAGCGCCCGGCGGCTCGCGGCGCCAGCAACGGCGTTAGGGCGCTGGTCGTCACCGTTCGGGCAGCCGGCGTTGACGCGCGGCGCGCCGTCTGTTTGCAGCCGACGCTCGCCCCGAGCGCCAGCAACTCAATCAGCACGAGGCTGGCGCGCATCCGCACTTCGTCCTCGCCTGAATAGCCCGAGTCCGAGCCCGAGCCCGAACAGCCCGAAGCCCCAGCACGCGCTGTGGAGCGGCGCGCCTGACCCGGGCGCCACAACCGTGCAACCGTCGAAGAAAGGCGGCTTCCGCGTCTTCACGCAGACTTCACGCTCGCCGCCGCCCGAGACCATGCCCCGTAAATCCTGAGCGATCGCGGCGAAGCAAGTCTGGCCAGCTTGGGTCACCGGGCGTCGCACTGCGATCTTGCCGTCACTCGGCCAAGCCCGCAGCCCGGCGTTACTCGGCCCGGTTTGCGCGGGCGAGAGTGGGTCTTTGGTCTGAAATACGCGCAGCGCCAGAAACTCGACCGGCGCATCGTCGGAGCCTTTACCGACGTTGAGCTTGAACACGAAGCGGTCGTCGAGCTTGTCCAAGCACGGATCGCGCTCGCGCGAAAGATCCCATTCGATGTCGGACAGGCCGGCGAACAGCGGCGGCGCTATGTCGGTCGTGGCCGTGACGCTAACGCTCGTGGTGCTGCCTCGGCCGACTCCGCCATTGCCGCTTACACCGCGCAACCCCGGCCAAACGATGTCGTACGTGCCAGCGGCGAGCGCCTGGTCCGGCGTCGCGTGCAACATCGAGTCGGCGTCGTCGTACGTCACCGTCACCGCGATCGAGTTGCCGGCGGCGTCGGTCATGCTGACGGGCTCGTCAGCGAATAGCGCGGGCGCCGCATAGTGCGCGGCGAACAGCGCATTGGCCGGCACGCCCTTGGCGTCGTTCGGCGGAAACGTTAAATCAACGTCAGGACGGCCGCACGGCGCGGCCCGCGCCAAGCCGCACAGCCCGAGCAATGCCGAGCCGGCGAGCAGTGCTGGCAGGCGCCGAGAAACCGAGCTCATTGGCAGACGACGTCCCCGCACGCTCCGAGCATCTCACGGCGGTTCCCGTTGCCATTCAGATCATGCTCGTCCAAACAGCAGTAGCCGTTGTCGAGGCAGCACTGCTCCAGCTGTCGCGAATTTTCGAACTTCTTGGCAGTGGCTTTACACTCGGGTGGCGGCACGGCCTCGCGGCAATTGCCGAAGCCTTGGCCGTCGGCCGCACATTCCTGCTCACCCCAAAACGAACAGAACGAATTCTCGCAAACGCGCACGCTGCCCGGCACGCAGAGCTCGCAACGCCGCGGGCATTCGCTCAGTCGGCCTGCGATGCAGAATCGAAAGCCGCCGCCCGGGCACGCTTCGGCCGGCAGGTTGTCGACGGCGCCGTCGCAGTCGTCGTCGCGACCGTTGCACGTTTCGGCCACCGCGATGCAGCCGGGGGCGGTTCCAACGGGTGTGGTCGAAGCGCCGGCGGTCGTGATCGGCGCGGCGCCACTCGTTGGCTGTGTTTGCATTGGTACTCCGCCGCCGCCGGTCGCCCTGCCACCGCCGCTGGGCGCACCGCCGCTGTGCATCGCTCCAGCAGTCGAGCTGGTGTTGCCGCCGCCGTTACTCGTGTCGCCGGCGCCGAGGTCACCGTCCCCGAGCTCACCCGGATACAGCCCGGTCCTGGCGCAAGCGACTGCGCAAAGCAAAGCCACCGCGGCAAAGCTGCGGGACCTTTTCGCCTGGCACACGATTGGCAAGGCCACGACCCTCATCACGTATAACATCGCTTGCTGGCCGCAGCGCCGTTCGGGATCATGAAGACTCACGTCTCGCTTCTTGCAGTATCCGTGCTCTGCCTCGAAAGCGCGCTGATTATCCGCCCGGTCGCTGCACAAGTCCCCGTCGGAAAGGCGGAAGTTGCCGCCGCCGCGCCGGTTCCGGCCTCCGCCCCAGCCGCGCCACCACTGCCCGCCGCGCCACCCGTACCCCCAACGCCGGTTAACACTCCCCCCCCAACGCCGGTTAACGGTGCGGCCGAGCCGCCCGCCGCGCCGTTGCCACCACCGGCGTCACTGCCCGCCGCCGCATCCCCGTCAACCGCAGCCACGGCGGCGCCGGCACCTGCCCCGCCTCCGCCTGCTGCTTCAGAAATCGGAGTGAAGGATCAGCCCGAAGGCGCGGCTTCGAGCGCTGCCCCCGCGCTGGAGCCTGGCCCGGTTGCGGGCATTCATCGCGGCCTCGGCGCGCCGCGCACCCGCGACGCGCACCACGATCGCTTGCTGTTCGCGCCCACCGCCGAGACGAATCCGAAAGGCTCGTTTTACGCGACCAGCTACTACATCGTGTTGTGGCAGCTCGGCTACTCGCTCAGCGATAACACACAGATTTCAATCACCGCCACGCCGCCGCTCGGACCCAACAGGGTGGTCCCCGCAGACATCAGCATCAAGACCGTCGTGCTGCGCGAGCCGCACGTCTCGGTGGCGGCGATCGGGTCCGCGTCGGGCATCGTCGGTTTGGACGAGTTCAGCGGCTTTCTGGGGCGCGCCGGCGGTGTCGCCACCTTCTGCACCGACGCCGAGGAGTGTCGACTCGCTTTCAGTATGAGCACCAACATCGCGCTGATCGGGCCCGCGTCGTTGCTGTTCAACGGCGCTGGCGTGAGCTACCGCGCCGGCAAAATCGTCTCGCTGATCGCCGAAGTCGACACGCTGATCCCGCTCGGGGAGGTGGCCGGCCAGGCCAACGGCCTGCTCGGCGGCATCGGCGTACGGCTCTCGGGTCGCGCGTGGGGCGTCGACCTCGGACTCATCAAGGCTGGCAAAGCCCACGAAAAACCGAGCAGCATCCTGCCGTTCCTCGCCGCGACCTACCGCTACGTGCCTTAGGGCGTCTGCCCGTGCGCGAAAGCGTGAGGTTCCGCCCGGTCCAGTTTTTGGAGGCCAAGGTTCCTGGCGCGGGCCTTTGGCCCGCGCGCGCCGCGCGCAGCTGCGCGCGCAGGCAAGGCCTAGCAAAATAGGAACGCCACGAAGCGCCAATGCATCAACCGTCGGGCAGGGGCATGGGCACGGGCATGGGCACGGGCATGGATCGGCATGGGCATGGGCATGGGCATGGGCATGGGCATGGGCATGGGCATGGGCATGGGCATGGGCATGGGCATCGGCACGGGCATCGGCACGGGATCCCGCCCGTGATCGTTTACCCCTGGCGCTCACTCACGCGTGACGAGGTTAGGGGCCTCCCCGAGCGTCAGCGACGAACCGTGGACCGCCAGCCGCACTGGAATATCGAGTCGAGCCGCGGCGGCGACAAGGTGGTTGGCTCACCTCGTTTCAGCCACCGGCATCACCCAAAACGGGTGCGGCGGCGCCGCGAAACCTCGTCAACCGCTTGACCTGCTCCGCGCCCCAACTCGCCCGCCCAAGCTCGCCCGCCCAAGCTCACCCGCCCAAGCTCGCCCAGTCGAGCTCCCAGCTCGAAGCTCCCAGCTCGAAGCTCGGCCAGCGGCGATGTAGGCCACGGAGCGCGAAGCGTGAGGAGCGACGTAAACCGAGATGTAGGCCACGGAGCGAGAAGCGCGCAGCGCAAGCAGCGACCTAAACTGAGGTGTAGGCGAGGGAGCGAGGAGCGCGAAGCGCGAGGAGCGACCTAAACCGACACGAGGACTGAGCGACGGAAACCGACACGGCTCATTTCGATTGAGAATCTCGGCGGGCACGGGCTACACATGTCATCTTGTCGTGTCTCTATCGTGAGCGCTGCTCGCCCCGGGGGTAGCCCGCCACGTTGTCTGTTCGTTCCGTTCTCAATAGCTTGCGAGGTCGCTGCATGAGCTGGTCTTCCCCTGTGCGTGTGCTCGGTGTTTGCGGTGTTTGGCTGGCTATCCAAACCGGTTGCGGTGGCAACCCAACGGTCAGTAACAACGACAAAGGTACCAATGGTGGCACCGCGAATGGCGGCACCGACTCGTCCGGTAACGCCGGCAAGGTGATGATCAACACCGGGGGTGACAACGGCAACGAGGGCGGCGGCTCCGACCAGCCGACAAAATACGTATGCGGCAACTCCGAGCTGGAGCCGGGCGAGTTCTGTGACGACGGCAACACGGCCGATGGCGATGGCTGCTCGGGTGACTGCACGACCGTCGACAGCAACTACGATTGCTCCACCGTCGGCCAAGACTGCGTCAAGGTCGTGATCTGTGGCGACGGCGTGCTCGAGGGCGACGAGGCATGCGACGACAAGAACACCAAGGATGGTGACGGCTGCTCAGCCGACTGCTCGACGGTCGAGGACGGCTTTGCCTGCGTGCGCCCTGGAACGGCTTGCGTGACGATTCCGGTGTGCGGCAACGGCGTGCGTGAGCGCGGCGAAGAGTGCGACGACATGAACGCCACGCCGAACGACGGCTGTGACGACAAGTGCCAACTCGAACCTCGCTTCTACTGTCCGACGCCGGGCGTAGCTTGCAAAGCGGTCGTGTGCGGCAATGCAGTCGTCGATCCGGGCGAGCAATGTGACGACGGGCCGGGCACGGGAGACGCGCCCGGGACGCCAGTGGCGGGCGACGGCTGCGGGGTCACGTGCCAAATCGAAGCCGGCTTCCGCTGCAACGCGAGCGGCTGCCAGGCGATCTGCGGCGACGGCGTCGTCGTCACCGGCGAAGGGTGCGACGACGGCAATCGTGACGGCGGCGACGGCTGCTCAGGCGGCTGCGCGAAAGAGCCGTTTTATAGCTGCACCGGCCAACCCAGCACCTGCACATCCAGCATCACCTGCGGCAACGGCGTGGTAGAGCCGGGTGAAGTTTGCGATCCGCCCGGCGTGAATGGCTGCAAAGCGGGCTGCAAGAGCTTCAACCTGCAGACCACGCCGGCCGTTTGCAATGACGGCACGATCGAAGACGGCGAGGGTTGCGAACCGCCCGACGTTGGCAACGGCTGCTCGGCCACGTGCCAGGTCGAGAGCGGCTGGACTTGTCCCCAACCCGGGTTTTGCTTCAAGAACCCGTTCTGCGGTGACAGCATTGTGCAAATCGCGCAGGGCGAAGCGTGCGATCCGCCCAACGTCGGCAACGGCTGCAGCGCCACCTGCAAAGTCGAGGCTGGTTGGACTTGTGTCGGTCTCGGTCCGTCGACGTGCGTCAAGCCGGTGTGCGGCAACAGCGTGGTTGAGCCGGGTGAGCAGTGCGATGACGGCACCAACACGGCCACCCAAGACGGCTGCTCGGGTTGCGCGATCGGGGTTGGTTGGTCGTGCCCAACGCCCGGCGCTGCGTGCCTGCCGAAGTGCGGCGACGGCAAAAAGGTCGGCATCGAAGAGTGTGACGACGGCAACAAAGTCAGCGGCGACGGCTGCAATACTGGCTGCAAGGTCGAAGCGGGTTTCAGTTGTCCAACGCCGGGCGCCAAGTGCGTGGCGGCCGTGTGCGGCGATGGCAACGTAAACGCGGGCGAGGGTTGCGATGACGGCGGAACCTGTGTCGGCGGTAGCAAGGTCGGTACTCCGTGCAAAGCGAATGCAACCTGCACCGGCGGTGGCACTTGCATCCCGGTGGCCGGCGACGGCTGCGGCCCGACCTGTCAGCCCGAACCCACCGTCACGCCAGCCACCAAACCCGGGGATCCCGATCCGAAGAAGGACGACCCGAAGGTCAACGTCTACTGCGGCGACGGTCTCGTGCTCACCGCCCAGGGCGAAGTCTGCGACGACGGCAACAACACCGATGGTGACGGCTGCGAGCACGACTGCACGATAACGCCGGGCTGGGACTGCGCCGTCAACCCGGTCACGCCGCCCGCCTCGCTGCAGATGGTCATGAACTATCGCGATTTTCTGTCGGCGAACTCGACCGCGGTCGGCGGTCACCCCGACTTTCAGTACAATACGTACAGCCAAGTGCCGGGTATCACGGGCGCCGCGTGCACCAGCGCGAACGCCGCTACCTGCGGTCGCCTGGACACCGAAGGTAAACCCGTGCTGATCCGCACCGGACAGCAGGACAACGCCGGCAACGGCACCGGCACCGGCATCTTTAGCGCTGACACCTTCAGCCTCTGGTACCGCGACAGCAATCCGAACAACGTGGTTGGTTACAATGGCATCATCAAGATGGACCCGCTCACGCCTGCGGCCCTGGCCGCCCAGATGCCGGCGAAGCTGCCGAAGACGCTGACGCTGAAGGCGACGCCGGCCGGCTCGCAGATCTACACCTACGACTCCAACGGCGCCTTCTTCCCGATCGCGCCCGCCGAGGGCCTCGGCAACATCGGCAACGAAGTGCCGGCCTGCGGCGGCGGCGTTTTGAACGAGAAAAACAACTGCAACGGCTGCGACGCCACCTGCCTGGCGCGCGACTACGGCTTCACCAGCGAGCTGCGTTACTTCTTCCAGTACCAAGGCAACGGCACCGAGCGGCTCTCGTTCACCGGCGACGACGACGTCTGGGTCTACGTCAACGGCAAGTTAGCGGTCGACTTGGGCGGCCTGCACTCGGCGCTGAGCAGCCAAGTCGTGCTCGGTGACGACGGCAACGGCGTCGCGGCCGAGGACAGCAACTGCTCGCTCGCTTCGCTACCTGATCCGACGGTCGTGGGTGGCTGCCTTACCCCGGCCGAAAAAGCCGATGGCACGGACCAGCGCTTCAACCTGACTCGCGGCGGCGTGTACGAAATCGTGCTGTTCCACGCCGAGCGTCACAGCAGCGGTTCGAACTTCAAGCTCACGCTGGCCAATTTCTTGGCGCCCCGCTCGTCCTGCGGTCCGCACTGCGGTGACGGCATGGTCGTGGGCCAAGAGTACTGCGACGACGGCGTGAATAACTCCGACACGAAGGCTGGCGCCTGCAATACGTCGTGCACCGCACGCAACTACTGCGGCGACGGCGTGCAGCAGAGCATTGCCGGCCCGCTGGCGTCCGAGGCCTGCGACGACGGTAGCAACATCACGCTTTACAAGAATCCGCCCACCGGCGGCGCCTGCGCACCCGGCTGCAAAGCTCCGGCGAACTGCGGCGACGGCACGTTACAAGCCGGTCAAGGCGAGCTGTGCGACTTGGGTACGGCGAAAAACACCGGCGCCTACGGCGGCTGCACGGCGTCGTGCAAGTTGGGCGGCTACTGCGGCGACGGCAGCGTCAACGGCGCTGAAGTCTGCGATTTGGGCGCCAACAACGGCAAGACCTACGGATCTGCTTCGTGCGGTTACGATTGCAAGCCGGGCCCGCATTGCGGCGATGGCATTCCGAACGACCTCAGCGAAGAGTGCGACAAGGGCGCCTTGAACGGACAAGCCGGGTCGGGTTGCGACGCCAATTGCAAGGACATTCCGGGCTGCGGCGACGGCAAGCTTCAGTCCAACTTGGGCGAGCAGTGCGACTACGGCCAGTTCGCTTCGAACGCCTACGGCGGCTGCACCAATATGTGCATGACCGGCCCGCATTGTGGCGACGCCAACATCGACAAGCCGTACGAAGAGTGCGACGACGGGCTCAACAACAACGACGCTACCTACGACGGTTGCAGCAAGAAATGCGCGCTCGGACCGCACTGCGGCGACGCCACCTTGCAAGCTGCAAACGGCGAGCTGTGCGACAACGGCTTCAACGACGACGACTACATGTACACGGCGTCGTCGTGCGGCATGGATTGCATGTTGCCGCCGAAGTGCGGCGACGGCGCCGTGCAAGCCGCGCACGAGCTGTGCGACGCCGGCGCCAACAACAGCGACACCGCGTACGATGGCTGCACCACCAAATGCGACTTCGGCCCGTACTGTGGTGACGGCGACGTGCAGGGCCCCGAGCTGTGCGACGACGGTGTCGCCAACGTAGCCTACGCGGCCCAAAAGGGCGGCTGTGGTTACGATTGCCAGCCGGCACCCTACTGCGGCGACGGCACCCGCAACGGCAGCGAGCAATGCGACTTGGGCACCGCCGCCAACACCGGCGACTACGGCACCTGCAACGCCGACTGCACCTTCGCGCCGCGCTGCGGCGACCGGAAGACGCAAGGCACCGAGCAGTGCGATGACGGCCCGACCGGCAGCCTGAGCTGCACGCCGACCTGCAAGCGTCGCGTAGTGGTGCAGTAAGGGCCCGCATTTGCCTCGGCTTCAAGGCGGTGCGAGAGTGGCGACCGGATGCGGATCGCGCTCTTGTACCCGCCGCCCTGGAAAATTCCCGCTCCAGGTGAGGCGCGGCTAGCGCCACGCGATGGCGGCCCGCCCTCCGACTACCAGGAGGGTGACCTCGACGCCGATTTTTTCCAGACGCCGTACGGGTTGCTCAGCTTGGGCGCCCAGGCTTTGCGCGCCGGGCACCAAGTCAAAGTCTTCAACCTGTCAGGCTTTGCCTGGAGTCGCGTCGAAGAGGTCGTGGGCGCGCTCGATGCTGACGTGTTCGCGCTGTCGTGCTGGACAGCGAATCGCCGCGGCGTCGGCGTCACCGTCAAAGAGATCAGAAAGCGGCACCCGCGGGCGCACATCGTCGTCGGCGGGCCGCACGCCACGCCGTTGCCGCGCGAAGTGATGCGCCACTACCCCGAGATCGACACCTTGTGCGTGGGTGAGAGCGAATTAAGCTTCATGGAAATCGTGGAGCGGCTGGCGCAGGGCCACTCGGTCAAGGGCGTCGCCGGCACTTGGTACCGTGAGGGCAGCGACATCGTCCAAGCGTCGTCGCGCGATTCGATTCGCGACCTCGATACGCTGGCGTCACCGCACGCCTACTTCGACACGCACATCTTCATGACCTCGCGCGGCTGCCCGTGGGCGTGCACGTTCTGCGGCGCCGAAAGCAGCTGGGGGCGCGGTTTTCGCGGCCAATCGGTACCGTACGTGCTCGACGCGCTGGAGCACGCCACGTCACGCGCGCGCGTGAAGATGCTGCAGATCAAAGACGACACCTTCACCACCAACAAGAAGCGCGTGCTCGAGCTGTGTCGCGGGATTCGCGATCGCAAGCTCAAGTTCTTGTGGAGCTGCGACACGCGCGTCGACGTGCTCAACGAAGAGCTGTTGTACGAAATGCGCCAAGCCGGCTGTCAGCGGCTCAGCCTAGGCGTCGAGACCGGCTCGCCCAGCATCCTCAAGAACATCGACAAGAAGATCACGATCGACGAAATCGTGGCAGCCGCCGATATGGCAAAAAAATACGGCGTGCACGTGCGCTTCTACATGATGCTCGGCAACCGCGGCGAGACCGCGCAAACCTTCCGCGAGACGCTCGATTTTTTGGCGCGCGCCAAGCCGCACCAATACATATTCTCGTGCCTCTCGGTGTTCCCCGGCACGCATGATTTCCAGGACGCCGAGAAAGCCGGTTGGCTCGATCGCGAACGTTACTTCACCGAAGATTTCCAAGAGCTGAAGGTGCCGTTCGACGCCTCGGAAGATACGACCGCGCTCTTGAACGGCTGGTTCGCCGAAAACAAGGGCCTGCGCGATGGCTACGAGCAGACGACCGAAGATTCGCGGGGGATCCTCAGTCGCCTCGGCGATCACGCGCCCGCGCACCTCGATGTCGCGGGCGGCTACTACGCTGACGGTGAGCTCGAGCTGGCCGCGCAGCATGTGCAAAAGGCCCTGGATTTGGGCCACCCGACGCCCGGACTCGCCTACAACTACTTGGCGTGTATCGCGCACCAAAAAGGCGACATCCCAGCCATGCAGCAGCATTTCCTGACCGCGGCCAAGACCGATCCCCAGCACCAGGTGTTAATCAGCAACGTGCAGCGGGCGCGCGGCTGGTTCGCGGAGCGCGGCCCCGAGCGTAATCTGCCGCTCAACTTGATCGGCAAGCACGACTTTCAGCTGCTCGAGCGCACCGAGCAACCAGCGCTGCCCGGGAGCCTGCCCGAGAGCTTCGCGGCTTGGGACACCGAAGCGCCGCGCGCCGCCGCGCTCACGGCCGACGAAGGCACCGGCAGCGTTGTCGATCGCCAACGCCAGCCGATCGAATTTCGCAGCCGGCGATTGCCCGTCGCGCGCTGAACGTCGGCGTGGGCAGCCGGTCGGAAACTGTGCTCACCGCGGCAGCCTGCTCGCGTGCGCCGCGACCGCGAGACCGAAAAAGTTTCAATCTTGGTCGCGGGCTGGAACGTGAGCGTTGTCTCGCGCACGCTTGGCATCCCTCGAAACACGCCGTATCCGAAGCTCGCGCGCCACGCTCTCGAGCGCGCGGTTTGACGGGCGGAGGACCTGGGCCTCACAATCCGTTCCCGATTTCGGGCGGCATAGGATAAGCCTTAGCCACGTGGCTCGGTCCGTTGCATCCCTCGCGTGGCGCTATGCCCTGGTGGCGTTCGGCTTCGTCGTGGCCGAAAGTGCGGCTTTGGCGCAGCCAGACGCGCCCACCACGGCGGGACCGAGCGAGGCGCCGCGTGCGCTTTCGATCGATTGGAAAGGGCCCGACGATTGCGATCGCGGCGACGCCGTGCGCGCCAAGGTCACGCGTTTGTTGGGCGGTAGCCAGCGCGCGCTCGCCGCTGACGTCAAAGTGTCCGTGACGGTTCGGCACGAAAAAGGCTCGCGCTACGTGGCGGAGCTCGAGACCTCGACCGCCGCCGGTGGCGGTACCAAACGCCTCGAAGGTGAGTCGTGCGACGCGATCGCGCTGGCTAGCTCGGTCGTGATCGCACTGTCGCTCGATCCCGACGCGAGCCTCGACGCGGAGCCGCCGCCAGAGCCCGTCCCCAAGCCGAAGGCCAAGTCACCGCGTAAACGGCGGCCCCTCCCCAAGCGCGTTGGCCCCAAGCGCGTTGGCCCCAAGCGCGAAACGTTTCCATACCTGCACGGCTCGGTCGGCGTGTTGTTCGAGCTGTTGTCGGAGCCGTCGGCGTTCACATCTGCCGGTGTGGGCGTTCGCCATGGCAGGTTTAGCTTGGAGCTGGCCGGTGGCGTGTACCAATCACGCGACGTCACGCGCGCGGATCGCCCCAAGGTCGGGGCCGAGCTGCGGCTCTCCAGCGGCGAGCTGCTCGGTTGCTTTGCCGCGCTGCCGTTTCAGCTCGGCGCGGTCGAGCTTTGCCCCGGCTTCCGGCTTGAGTACCTAAGCGCCACCGCGTTCGGAGTCAGCAATCCCGACCAGGGCGGCGTGCTGTTAGGAGCCGGTGTGGGTACCCTGCGCGGCCGTTTGCGCGCCACCTCGTGGCTTTCAGCGACGCTCGACGCCGGGGTCGCGGTTCGCCCGTTCCGTCCCACATTCGTCCTGCTCGGAGTGGGCAATGTGTTCGAAATTCCTCTGGTTTCCCCGTTTGCCCGCACCGGGCTTTCGGTGGAATTTTGAACTCCTTGAGAAAATCCTTACCGACAGCTTTCCGTCAGATCACGGAATCACTTGGACGCCTGCACTGATACTCTACAAGCGAAGCCGCTCCCGCTTTTCTCGGTAGTGGCCCCGCGAGCCTTGTCCCAATCGGAAAGCGTTGGATCGTTCGAGACGCGGCCTGCTGCACCGCCCGCCTTCGCGGAGGTGTATGAAAGCTGCGCCAAGTTGGTCTGGCGCAACCTACGTCGCCTCGGTGTACCCGAGGCCGCGCTGGAAGACGCTGCGCAGGATGTTTTTCTCGTTGTTCACCGCAGGCTGCCCGAGTTCGAAGGTCGCTCCAGTTTGCGAACTTGGATCTTCGGCATTGTGCTTCGAGTCGCGGCCCGGCACCGGCGCAAGGCGCGCGGCGTCGCAGCTCGCGAGACGCCAATCCCGAACGAGCTGGGTCAGGCGCTCTCCGCTCCGGCTCACGAAGGGCCGTTCGAGCGCACGCTGCACCGTCAAGCTACCGGTCTTCTGCACCAAGTGCTCGAGCGCCTCGACGACGAAAGGCGCGCCCTCTTGATCATGGTCGACCTGGAGCAAACGAGCGTCGCCGAAGCGGCTGAGGCGCTCGAGATCAACCTCAACACGGCCTATTCACGACTGCGCGCTGCGCGCCGCGCGTTCGAGGCCGAGCTCAGCGGCTTGCTCTTGGTCGGGGAGGTACCGAAATGACCGGTCTCGAGCTCAAGGCGCATCGCCTCGTCGAGCTTGCTCGCACGGGTGATGATCCGTCTGCTGCTCAGGTTTTGAGCCTTCACGGCTCCGTTGCGGCCCGTATCGCTGCTGAGGGAGCGATCGCGGCGTTCGGAACCACCGCTACCGCCAAGGTGGCTTCTGCGGGTGCGTACGTGAAGGGGCTCGTGGTGGCCGCCGCGATCGCGACGGGTGCCGCCGGTTTTTTCGCGCTGCAAGGCAGCGAGGCACCGCCGCCCGTTCCGGTCGTGGTTGCGCGCACCCCGGCGCCGCGTCTCGCGCCAGTACCTCATCGTGCGCCGACGCTCGCGCCCCTACAAGTGGCCGAGGCGCCGTCAGTCGGGGTTTCCCCTCCGCCCGCGCGCGCGGCCAAGGTATCGAACGGCCTGCGCCTGGAACAAGAAGCCGCGTTGCTGGCTGAAGTGCAGGGCGCGCTGCGCTCTGGCCAGGCGAACCTCGCGCTCGGTAAGCTCGAAAGCTACGATCGTCGCTTCCCGACCGGTATGCTGCGTGCTGAAGCCGATGCCGCCCGAGTTTTTGCGCTCTGCTCAGCCGGTCGCGTGGATAAAGCGCGCTCCGCCGCGACGCGCTTCGTGCAGCGGTACCCGAGCTCGCCCGCGGCAGCCCGCGTCCAATCCGCCTGCAAGTAGCGTGAGCCAACGCACGCGGTCGCTGCTCGGCCTGGCGAGCGCGCTGTTCGTCTCCGGCTGCCAAATCGGCACGCTCGACGTGCCGATCGGCTCGGATCGTCAGACTATCTTCTACGCGGCTCCCGACGGGGACGATCTGAACCCGGGCTCGCGCAACAAGCCGTGGAAGACGCTGCAGCACGCAACAGAGTCGTTGCTGCCCGGTCAGACGCTCGAGCTGCTGGACGGCGACTATCGCCTCGAGACCACCGGCTTGCTCAGCGTCGACTGCGTCGGTGCGGCACGCCGCGGCCGGCCCGACGCGCCGATCACGGTGCGGGCAGAGAACGAGCGCGGCGCCCTGCTCCACGGCGACGGCGCGGCGGTGCCGCTCGAGCTGTGGGGCTGTTCGAATTGGGTGATCGAAGGCTTAGTGCTGATGAACGAGCACAACCCAAACGTCGCCAAGGGCGTCGACGTCGGCAGCGTCGCGCTGCTCCACGGCGGCCACGACCTCACGCTGCGCCGGCTCTTGCTCGAACGCTCCAACCACGCCCGCCATACCCACATTTTACGCGTGCTGGAGGCGGAGCGCGTCCTGGTCGAAGAGTGCGAGACGTACGATTTCTATCACAACGCATTCGAGGCCGTGCGCAGCCAAAACGTCACGTTTCGGCGCAACTATTTCCACTCGCGTTACGCCGTAAGCCAGGGCAACACGGTCGCCAATGATGACCCGACGCGTGGCGAAGTCGCGATTCAAGTCGAGGAGTCCTCGCTCGCGTTGCTCGAGAACAACGTGGTCGAGGTCGTCGGCACGGGGTTCAGCGTCGTGGGGCGCGCGATTGGCTCCGTGTACACCGATCCGTCGCCGTATCCGGTGAGCGGCGCGCGGCTCTACGGCAACATCGTACGTGATTCGCTCGGCGCTGGCTTCCGCATCGAGACGCGCTGCAACGAGGCCAATCCGTGCACGGTGCCGGAGCGCATCGTCGCCGATACGCTGATCGTCAACGGCGTGGCGCTCGATGCCGTGACCGGCGTCTCGGTCGACGCCGCGCCGGGTACGCGCGTCGACAACGTGACCTTGATCGACGTCACCAACGGCGTGGTCCTGAAGCGCGGGCCCGGTAACGCAGGCTTGCCGTTTTCGGCCAGCGCAGCGCGGGCGGTGGTGCGCGGCTACACGGGCGTGGCGTTTTGGGCGACCAATGCCCTCGAGTGGTCGTTCGATCACTGTGCGGCGCAGGCGCCGGGGACGGAAGCGATCGAGTTTTCGCCCAATGACCAGCGCGTGATGCTGCCGGTCGTGGCGTCGAGCGAAGACGCATGCGTGGCGTATTTGGGGCCGCAAAATCCGCTGCGCGGCGCGGCCGGCGCAGACGGCGACGTCGGTGCCAACGTGGTTTACCGCTACGTCGACGGCACGCTGACGCACCAGCAGCTGTGGGATCCGGTGACCGGCGCCTTTCCGTGCGGCGCGATCGTGTCCGGCATCAACGACGATCCGAGCCAGAGCTGTAGCGGCGTGCACGAACGGCTAAGCGTGGGTAGCGCCGAATGCGCGCTACCCCTCGCGAAACCGTGAACCGTGGCTCACATCTTGAAACTGAGGTTGTCGATCGAGAAGTCGAACGCAGTCGGTGTCGGCGGCGCCGTGGCGGGGCCGAAGTCGATGCCGTAGACTTTGGTGGCGTCGAACGGCACGATCATGCCCCAGCCGCCCGGCTGCGTGAGCTCGCTGAAGGCGATCGTCACTGGCGTCCAGTCCGCGCTGAGCGTGACCTGTTTCTTGTAGTGGTTGCGTTGGCCTTCGGGCGCGCCGCGCACAGCTGCCGTCAAGACGCTGATCCAAATCGAGCCGGTGCCCTTGAGCATCACCGTGATGCCGGTGAACTTGCTGGCGTCGTAGCAGCCCATCGCGGGCGTGATCGAAGCCGAGAGCGAGGCGCCCCAGCTCGTCAGTCCGGTACCGCTGACGTGCAGCGCATTGCCGGGCATGCCGCCGGTCGCGGGCTTCGGCGCGACCGGCGCCGCTGGTGTCGTCGAGCCGGTGCCGTCGGTAGCGAGGAACCAGCCGCCAACGCGACCATCGATAGCGCTCACGTCCGAATTGCCGTCCTCGAAGTCGTCGATCAGTGGCGGGGTGCCGGTGGCAGTAGCCGACATCGAGCAGGTGGCGGAAGCCGGCGGCGTACCGCCCGTGCCAGAACCCGCCGTGCCGGGCGGGCTGCCCGCTGTGCCGGTAGTGAGCGTGGTGCCCGCGGTACCGGTGCTGGTGGTTCCGCCCGGCGACGAGACTCCGCCCGTACCGGGAGTAGTGCCGGCGCTGGTGACGCCAGAACCGCTGGCGCCAGGCGCTGGCCCGCCGATTGCGGGCGTACCGCCGTGCGAGGTGTTACCCGCGCTGGCAGCGGGGATTGAGTCCTCACTGGCGGCGCAGCCGTAAGAAGCCAACAAACAAATGGCGATCGGAAGCGCGATTCGGCGCATGGCAGGTCCTCCTGTGGACCCAGTGAGATTCGCTCATCGCAGCCGCGAGATCTTGCCCATTACTTATCGATTCTATCTTCCAAATACACGGCTTTGCCCGGCGCGAAACATTGTAGCGTGCGCACCGGGGTGAGGCGCTCAGACGTGCAGCCAGGTAGCGGCGGATCGCTCGACGTATTCGCGTAACCGGTGCGCCGGCCGTCCGAGCAATTCCTCGACCGTGTGCTCGACCCGTTCGGCGTCGCCGTTGCGGAGCCCGACGTGAAGAATTGTCTGCACCGCGATCTGCATCCAAGGCATGGCGCGCTGGCGGCGCAGGTGCCAAACATACCCAGGGATGCTGGCAGCCTCGTAGTGGATCGCTCTACCGAGCACCTGACCGAGCAGCACGGCCACTTGCTCGAACGTAACTGCGTCAGGGCCCGTGAGTGTGAGCGCCTTCCCGCGGAATGGCTCAGGGTTATCGAAGATTTTGGCTGCAACCGCGCCGACGTCACGCACGTCCAAGAACGCGACGCGGCCCTGGCTCGCCGGAACATACAGCCGGTCGTCCTCCACGATGTCCCGCCGGTAGGCGTCACCGAGGTTCTGAGCAAAGAATCCGGGCCGTAGCACAGTCCAATCGGCGCACTGCGCTTGAAGGTGGAGCTCGACTTTGCGATGCGGCACCCACTTCATTCGGTCGGCGCCCGCCACCGACAGAAACACGACGTGCCGTACACCCGCACCGAACGCCGCTGTCACGAACGGATTGAGCGTGACGTCCATGTCGCCGAGCGGCGGCGGTCGCAACAGGAAGATGTAGTCCACCCCGGCGAGTGCCTCGGGCCACGTAGCTCGGTCGACGAAATCGAAGCGAGCAGCTTCGCCGTGGGGGAACTTCTCGAGCAGCTTCGACACGCTGCGACCGGCTGCGCGCACGACGAGCCCGCGAGCAACGCAAGCCGAGACGACTTCGCGACCGACGTTGCCGAGCGCACCCGTAACTAGAACGCGCGACACGCGCTGTTTGCCTCAACGTCGTACACTTGCCGAAAACTAGTCGGGCGCCCCGGGCATGTCACTAAACGTCGACCACGACAGCGCAAGCGCAGCTCACCCGACAAGCAACTCCTCGAGAAGGGGTTAAAGTTGGGAAAGGCGGGAAGGCTCTGTTTGTTGAGCAGGCGCTTGCGGCCCCATCGCTGCCCCCCGGGGGCGAGCTTGCCCGTACCACTCACCCCAAATCTGAGGTCTCGCCCTTCCCGTTGTTCCCTGCTGGTTGCGGAATGCGATGAAAGCAGGGCTAAAGTTGGCCTGCGACTGGCCGTTCGAACCGTCCGGGAGCGACCTTGTTCGGTTCTGGTACCCTCAACGGCTCGGCGCCACTGCTGCTTGGTTGGTTCGTGAGCTCAGTGGTCATCACCACCTCTAGCTCGATCGCGTTCGGCCAAGATTCCTCTCGGCCGCTCCCGGCGGCGGCGGGCGGCGATCCAACGCCGAACGCTTCGCTTCCCTCAACCGAACGCGCGGAGCTTCAAGCGTTGCGCGAGGAGCTTGCGCGGCAAAAGGCTGCCAGCGACGCACAGGCCGCCGCGTTGACTTCGCTGAGGGCAGACGCCGACAAAAAGGCGCTGCTCGAAGCGCAAACCGCCGCCGAGCTGGCGCAGTCCGAGGAACGCTTACGCCTGTACGGGTTCGTCGATTTCGGTCTTCAAAAGTCGTGGTTTCCGAGCAGCTCGGGTTTGAACACGGTGATCGAGTCGACGTCGTCGACGTTCGTGCTCGGCAACGTGAACCTCTATCTCGACGCTCGTCCCAATGACCGCTGGCGCGCGCTGACGGAGATCCGCTTTACCGGCTATCCGCACGGCGAGTTCACGCAGGCGCAGCCGGGGCGCGCTTTCCAGCGAACGAACAATCAGATCTTCGACGTGAACAGCGCTAGCGGAGGATTTGCGCAGACACGCTGGGGCGCGATCATCCTCGAGCGGGCGCAAATCGAGTACTCGTGGGCCGATTGGCTGCGTGTTCGCGGTGGCTATTGGTTCACGCCCTACGGTATCTGGAACGTCGACCACGGTACGCCCACGCTGATTTCGCTGAACGTGCCGCAGTTCGTGGTGTTCGAAGCGTTTCCGGCGCGACAGCTGGGCGTCGATGTCAACGGAACACTCAGCACTGGAGCATGGGACATCGATTACCACGCTTACGTGTCCAACGGTCGTACTCCGGGGCAACTCGACCCCACCGAAGACAAGATGGTCGGAGGTCGGCTAGCGCTCAGTCGCACGACGCCGCTCAGTATCACGGTCGGGGCTTCGAGCTTCTACGGTCGCTACAGCGACCAACAGGCACGACTAGTTAAGTTCGATCCGCCGCTGTTCACGCACGACGAGGTGGCAGCCTACAAGGAGTTGGGAGTCGGCGGTGACTTCGCGCTCGATGCGCGGCGACTGCGATTCAGAACGGAATTCGCACTGAACCGGCGGGTGTACGAACAAGGCAAGCACGAGCCCGGTTGGTATCCCGGCGCGTACTTTCCGAGTCGGATTTTTTGGGGAACGTATGCCTTGCTGGCTTACGACACTGGCCTTGCCGGAATCGAACCGTACCTCTACGCGGAGTTCGACCGCAATATGCTCCCCGTCTCACAAGGCATCATCACGCCTTCAGTCGGTCTCAACCTCCATTTCACGGACTCCTCTCAACTGAAGCTCCAGTACTCGTACACTAAGCAGTTCGACTTCGACAACCTCGGACGCGACCTGAGCCACGAGCACTTGAACTTCCTTGCCACGCGCTTGGTGGTGGCGTTCTGATGGCGCACCAAGGCTATCCACGACGCCGCTTCATCGAGCTTGGCGCATCGATCCTGACGATGGGCGTCGCAGCTCCTGCGTTCGCGCGCGACGCAGATTTGGCGATCATCGTCCACGGCCGAAACCGCGAACCGCTAGCCGCTGCCGAAGTTGAGGCAATCTTTCGCACCGCTCGGCGCTACTGGTCAAATGGGGATCCGATCGTTGCTTTCAACCTGGTCCCGGGGAGTACTGAAAGAACGGAGTTCGACCAGGCGGTGCTGAAACTCTCGCCGGCAGCGACTGCCCGTTACTGGATCGATCGCAAGATCCGCGGCGGGGCGCCGCCACCGCGTACCGCCCCGAATGCCAACGTCCTGCTGAATGTCGTCGCCAGCTTGCCCACGGCGATTGGCTACGTCTCGCCGGAGTTACTCAGGCCCGACGTGCGCGTCGTTGCCTGGGTCAAGAATGCGGGCGTGGTTTCGGCCCGAGGTTTGGCGCCTGCTTCGTGGGGGAACGTATGAAAGTTTCCATGGTTGGATTTTTTGCGTTCTTTTTCGGTTGCTCCGTGACGCCCTGTGACGACAACCAGACCACCGACCGAAACGGTTTCTGCGTAGTCGGTTCGACGGGCGGGGCTTCGGGCTCGCCCTCGACCAGCCCCGGTGGCTCCGACGACGCGGGCGCTGCGGGCGACCCGGGCTCGCTCTCGTGCGCGCAGGCATCCGCGTTCGGTGACGCCTGCGCGACCAATGCCGACTGCCACTGCGAAGTCGATTTTTGCGCTGTCAATCCTGGTGCATCGGCTGGCGTGTGCACGCGAACCGGCTGCTTGGAAGATCCCAGTATCTGCCCAGGTGCTTGGAAGTGCTTAGATCTCGCCGTGTTCAGCAGTGACTTGCCAGCGATCTGCGTTCCTCCGTAGCGCCGGCTAGAAGTGATTCAGGCAATCGAACCACGCTTGCTGGCTGCGTCGGAAGTCGTGCCCTAGTGGCGTGCTAGGCTCACCCTTGAGGCCAAGGTGATGCCGCGACTAACTTCGGGAGCTTTTCTTCACGCCAGGTTGGCCGCGCTCGTGGCGGCCTGTGGGGCAGCCGGCTGCGGTGGGAATTCCGTCGCGCCGCCGGACGGCGTGCCGGCCAACGTCGTCTGCACGGACCAGCGGCAGCCGAGCTTGGTATCCGGCTGGAATACCGAGCTCTCGCCCGATTACGTGGGTCTGTACCAGCGTACCGGCCCCGTGGGTGAGCTGGGGCAAGCGGTGCTGGCGGAGTCCAGCGGCAAAGCCTGCAGCGGGGCGACGGTTCCCGAGGACTGCGCCGCGCTCCTCGGCGCTAGCGAGCCCGAGCAGGGCTTCAACAAGAGCGGGCAGATCACAGTCAAAGACTACTTCCTCTACACGGCTGGCGACACGGTCGGGAGCATTGGCAGCTTGGCGGAGCTCAAGAACGTGCTCGGACCCATCGACACCGCCAACGAGGCAGCAGTCGTGCTTTGGGCGGCGGATCGACCCGTGAGTTGTTCTGACATCCTGGTGGTCGAAGACGGCTACCTCGCGCACTCGAGCAGGGCGCTCAGCGATTGCCCCGTCACCGTTCAGCCCATAGACGTGCACGTCGCGACCGATGCGACCCTCTCGCAGACAGACGTCGGCAAGCCGCGGGTGAGCCAGGCTTGCGCCGGGCGGCGCCCGCCGGGCATGCGCGCCGGCGCAGGGCGGGGCGCGGCGCGTCCGGCAGGGGACTGCCTGGCGCGAATCGCGCAGCTCGAGCTGGCCTCGGTCGTGGCGTTCACGCTGCTGGAGCAAGAGCTCGAGGCGCATGGCGCACCGCTTGAGCTGCGGCAGCGCTGTCGAGCGGCAGCGGACGACGAAGCGCGGCATGCGCGCGCCGTCACCACGCTGTCCCAAAGGTTTGGCGGTGCGCCGGGGCCGGTCAGGGTGCCGCAATGCGGCTTGCGTTCTGTTTTCGAGTTGGCGCTCGAAAATGCGCGCGAGGGCGAGGTGCGCGAGCTTTACGGTGCCACCGTAGCGGCCTGGCAGGCCGCTCACGCCGCCGACGCAGGCGTGGCGCAGATTTTTGCGGCGATTGCCCGCGACGAAGCCGATCACGCCGCGCTGGCGTTCGACATCGGCGCCTGGCTCGATTCGCGTTTGAGCGACGCCGAGCGCGCTCAGGTCGCGAGCGAAAAGCGCCGCGCCTTGACCCAGCTTCGCAGCGAGCTCGAAGCGCCGCTCGATGCCGCGCTCTCTACCAACGTCGGCCTACCCACAGCCGAACAAGCGCTCTCGCTCTTGGGCGCGCTCGAGCGCGAGCTGCTGGCGGCCTAGCGCACCCAGCCCGTACCCCCTCATGCCCTTCTCATACACGTTTATCCATGCCGGGACTTTCGGCTATCTCGACACTCGCAATACGCATTGTCTCTCCGGCATCAAAGGCGTGGTAACGGTTCAATGATTGGATTGAAACGTTTGCACGCATAAACGTTTCGAGAGGGCATCCGACTGCATTGCGCTCGGCGCCATCGCCGCGCGGCGCGAGGCGGGCCTCGTGCCGGGTCGTTCGCGCACCGACCGTTACAACGACGCCACGAACGACACGAATGGGCCGTGAAACACGTCTAACGCGCCGCTGTCGACCCGGCGCGCACCGGACGAGAAATAGCCAGGCCACGTCCCGAGCACCTCCGCGCGGTACACGGCGCTCAGGAACATTCGCAGCCGCGACGCTTTGGGGGCGAGCTGCCAGTTGACGCCCAAACCGCCGCTGAAGTTGTACACCGCGTCGGTGCTGCTGCCGTGTTCACGATTCGCTTCGGCGTTGTCGCCCGCTTGGTCGCGCAAGAAGTAGAAATTAGTGACACCGAAACCCAGGTGTAGATCGAAGTCGGCAAAACCGGTCAAGGCCTGGTCCGAACCAAGCGCAAAGCGTGAGGAAAAGCCGGCTAAAAAATAGTGCGAGCGAACGGCTTGGGCCGGGCTCTCGCGCGTAAAAACGTAGTTCGCCGTATCGGCGTTCGGCGTGTTGTTGCGTAAATCGTACAGAATTCGCGGCACGGAGTAGTCGAAATAACGCAAGCCCAAAACGGCCTCGTCCAAGTGCAGCGAGTCGTGTTGGCCGAAGCCATAGCCCAGGTCGATTTGCGTCATGCGAAAGCGCAGCGGCGCCTCGCTCTGCACGACGCCGTCGGCGATCTGAACGTCTTGCACCTTGCCGTTCGTGAAATTCGCGATCTTGGCGCGCGATTTGAGCGTAAAGAGCGACAATCCCAGGCTCAACGCATCGCTGGCGAAGCCAGTCGCACCAAGCTCGTGCGCCAGCGACGACGTCTCGAGCGAGCCGCCGCTCTTGTACACGCGGTTGGTCGCGTAGCCCAAGTCAACGCCGAGCAGGTTCGACACATTCGCCAGATCGAACTTCGCCGAAGCGCTCAACGACGCCAGTACGATCGGTTCGACATGGTAGTCGAGATGGTGCGTTCGCCCCGTCAAGCTCACGCTGCCGCCGTTGCCGGTGCGCCGCTGCTCGTCGCTCCCGAGGTTGCTGTAAAACAACGCTTCGCCCCCGGCTACCGCCTGCAGGTGCACCGCGTCTTGTACCAAGCCCGCCACCTGCGCCAGCGCCTGCTCGCGAAATAGGTAACCAGGGCTCATCTCGAGATCGAGGTGCTCGAGCCGAGCTAGCGCGCGCGCTAGCGGCTCGATGATCTCCGAATCCGCGGCGAGGTCGCGACCGATCTGCGCCAGCTCCTCGGGCGTTCGGGCGGCGGCCGCGACACCGCGAGCCCCGTCCACGAGGCCCTGCTGCGGCAGGTCGGCACCGGCGCGCACCAATTGTGCCGAAACGATCGGCACCATCGTGATTGTCTCGGATAGCAGGCGCGCTGCCACCGAAGTGATCGTCAAATAATCGTGGACCTCGCGCTCGGCCTGCGGATCAACGCGCGCAAATGCTTGGTCAATCTTGCTCAGCAGCTGGGCTTTCGCCGACGCCTTGGCGGTCTGAGCGCGCTCGACTGCTGCGTCGGCATCCGCCAGCTGGGGCGGCGCGGCGTCGTTGCTTGGCTGGGAAGCTTGCGACTTGAGCTCGTCACGCCGGTGCTCGGCGTCGAACTGCCCTTGCGCCAAGCGCCGATAACCTTCGAGCTGGGTGGCCAGATCGGCCAGCTGGTCCGAGCTACTCGCGATCTGGGAGAGCAGCGAGCCCGAGGCCGCGGGCGCGCCCGCGGTTGGTGGCGGCAACACCTGTTCCAAATGGCGGCAGTACAGCGTGATCAGCGGCACCTCGTAGCTCGGATCCTGGTACGGGCTATCGGGCGCCGCGCGAATCGCGCGCTCCAGTTTTTGGGCCTCGCCCTGTGTGAGCGGCAAGGCGGCGATCCATGGGGCGCCCGGCTGGTAGGTCGTATCCACCAACATCCGGTGCACCAACCGCAGCGCAATCTCGACGTCCTTCACGCGGTCTTCGGTGAGCACGAAGGTTGGCTTCTCGCTCGCGTAGCGGTGAAGCGAACGAACGTTCTGGGTGGTGCCAGCGCACCCGCCGACGAGCAGCGCCACCAACAGCACCGCCAACGCCCGCCCACTCGTCGAAATGGATCGAAACATGTGGCTCGCGTTGTAGATCGCCTCGCCGCCTATTCCCAGATGAGCGCCCACGAACCAGACTACGCCCGGCGGGTGAAGAGTCCCCCTTCATCAGATGAATGAAACAGCTTCACGTCTTGTGTGACGGCTTGGTTTCCGGAGCCATCATTCACTGGGCCGCCGGCCGCCTAGCCAACTAGCTACTTCGAGTCGCTCGCGCTGCGGGCCCAAATGACCGCGCGCCGAACCGTGTCATCCAAATGGCCTGGGGCCCCGATCGAACTCTGTACGTCACGCATAACTCCGGGGTGTTATCGTTCAGCGCTGGAAGCGGCGCTCTGATCGGTGGTCTTGCGACTGCCACCGACGCCCGCGCCTGGCCTTCTGTGAGGGTGGGACTGCGCTTGGATTACGGCAGCGCGGCCGAAGAGTCGGGGCGCGCGTCGCCGCCGTACAGGATCCAGGTAATCTCGAAGCGCTGATTGCCTCGGTCGATCACGCCGCTGCGGAACTTGGCGCCGCCCCACGCCATGAATTTCGCCGATTCCACGTAGCGATCGCCGGTCTCGACCAGCAAGCGTTGATCGTTCGAGACGAGCGTTAGCGCACACCCGTCGTGGTAACATTCGATTTCGTCGAGGTGGACCTGCTTCGCCTTCGGGGAGCTGCTCAGCAGCGCCTGGCCTTGCTCGCTCGCGGCTCTCGCTAGTGCGGCGTCCAGGCCGGAGGCGGTCACGGGCACCATCAGAGCATCGAGTTCCGAAGCCGGCGTTAGTTGAGGCGGCTGCGCAGGCCCCGCTGGCGCGCTGACAGTGACGAGCTCCGCCTTGACCGATGGGACGAGCGCAACGACCGCAGCCGGTCGGGCTTTTTGGACGCTGGCGGTGGCTTGGCTTCCACGCAGGACGGCCGAGGGTGTGCGGGTCAGCCAGTAGCCGGCCGCCCCGCACAACGCGATCAGCACAGCTGCCAAGCCCAGCCAGCGACCAATGCCACGAGCGCGCAACAAGCTCACGGCGGGAACGGGGTGATAGTCCCGTTGGCCATGCCCCCATCGCCCTGCTTTAGAAACTGATTCGACGAGAGGCCGCGCAGGGTGACACCCGGGGTTAGATCGCACCTCACGTATTCACGCAGCGTGCCGGACAGGTCGTCCGACCCGACGCTCGCGCGCATGCGCTTGGCCGCTGGGGTTAAGGTGTCCAGGGTCATCGACTTCACGTAATAGCTGCCAGTGCTCGTGTACTTGTTGAAGCTGCACGAGATACTGGTCGTCCCGCTGAAGTAGACGTACACCTCCTCGCTGGGCTTGAAGATCGGCAGCGAGGCTTCCAATGCGTACGACTCGACGGAGGCGCGTGTGACTGGGCAAATTACCGTCACCTCGGAGATCCCGCCCGGATTGCGCACGCCCCCCCAACCAAAGGTCAGGTTGTCCGCATCCAGCTGCGAAACGGGGTTGCACTCAACCCCGTTCACTTGAACGTAGGCGTAGGAGGAGACGGCTGCGTCCGCCGTCACCGAGACCGCCCCGGACACCGTCAGTAGGGCGAGACACGCCAGGGATTTGCGTAGGTTCATGCGGTGGCTCACGAGCAAGTGCTGTTGTTGACGCAAACCGAAGTCCGGTACGCGATCACGTACGAATAGTTGCCGGGCAACCAGCAGGTGTAGATCAGGCTTCGGATCGCCACGTTGGCGGTTCCGTTGCCAAGCGTCCCACCCCATGGCTGACCCGCAGGGGCGATCGTCAACGTCGACGTGCCGGTGCCGGCGTAGTCGGTCGACTTGGAGTTCGAATAGTAGTACGCCCCCGTCTCGCTCGTCCCGTATGCCAGGCAGGTGACGGAGCCCGTGGTGTGAAGTGGACCCCAAAATTTGGGCCAGCAGCTAAGGTGGTGATAGACGGCGCCTGCTCCTGACGAAACAGGAGCAGAAGACGATGAAAAGCACCCGCACCCGACATAGCGCAGCGCTCAAGGCCAAGGTCGCCCTGGCAGC
>JBBRMI010000087.1:0-29577 GCA_038230915.1 Polyangiales bacterium
AGAAACCAGCGATAAATGCCGTCGGCGCCGCGAAGAGGGAATTCCATCTCGAACGGCTCGCCGGTCTCGATCGATTCACCCCAGC
Source organism: Polyangiales bacterium (assembly GCA_038230915.1). Lineage (GTDB taxonomy): Bacteria > Myxococcota_A > Polyangia > Polyangiales > Polyangiaceae > PMG-095. The sequence continues at coordinate 86 of JBBRMI010000087.1, forward strand.
GCTCGACGACCGCGTTCACATGATCAGGATGGTGGACCGACTTCCACCCCCAACCTTCCATCTGTTCGAACGTGGTCCCGGTGTATTCGTACCAGCGTTGATTGTAAAAATCGATGTGACCGTCGGGGAGAGCGTGCCACGCCAGCTCGGGGACGTTGTCGACGATCTGCCGGAACTCGTCGGCGTGCTGGCGCTCCGTCTCCTGCATGGCGTGGGTCAAGTCGGTCACGATCACGCACACGCCATCCTGATCGGACCCAGCGTCCGGCGCCGCCGACAGGTGGACGGGTACGCGTTGCTCGCCTCGCGCCAGCAGTGAGGACTTGGCGGTGGCCGTCTTCGACCGCGCGGCGCGAAGCAAGCGACCGACGCTAGCCATCGCAGCTGGGTCGACATAGGCAGATAGCGGAGAGCCGAAGACATGGTCCAAGGCCACCCCGACCAGCTGCGCAAACGCGGCGTTGGCGTACAACACCGTACCTTGCGCGCTGACGATCACCGCGCCCTCGGTCATGCCTTCGACGATTTGACGGTAGCGATGGTCTGCCCCCTGCAGGGTAAAAACTCGCTCGCCCTCGGGACTACTGACGACGAGCGCGTCCACCTTGCCCGAGCGAATGGCTTCGATTGTCTGCTCGGCTTCGTCCAGCTTTTGCTCGACGTCGGCGAGGCGCTGCCGAAGCTTCGCTTCAGCTTTGTCGGGCTTCTTGGCGGGCTTATCGGCCATTTTCGTCCGATGCGTCGGGGCTCAGGCCTAAACCGAGCAGCAGTTTGCTTCGATCGGAGAGGTCACCGATCAGCCGCCGCAGTGGCAGCGGCCGTTTTTTGACCAGCGTCGGTACGGCGATGATTTGATCGAGTCTGGCGCGTGCCGGCTCTTGATAGACATCGACGACCGCGAGATCGTACCGCCCAGCGATCCGCTCGGCACACACCGCGGCGAGCGTCTCCAATGCGGTCGATGATTGCGGCGTCGTCCCGGCGATATACAGCACGAGCTCGTAGCGTGCAGCGGCGTTAGCGCTTGCAGCGGCCTGGAAGGCCCGAAGGCGATCGCTGACCACGGACTTGGGGGGTTGCGTTCGCTTCGGCACGAGTTGCTCAGCGTTTCAAAGGCCGCAGGTTGAGGCCGACCACCACGCGCTCGGCATTCGAAAAATCTCCGATGATCTTCTTCATCGGCGCGGGCAGCTGTCGCACCAGCGTGGGCACCGCCAAGATTTGGTCGCCGCGAGCGAGCGTGGGATTCACCAACAAATCGATCACTTCGATCCGGTACCTCCCCTGGAGATGCTCTTCACAAATTCGCTGCAGGTTCTCGAAGGCTTGGACACCCAGCGGAGTTTGCCCAGCGACGTAGAGCCTGAGCTCCCACCAGTCGTCTTTGGGCGCTCGTGATTTTTTCGCGGTGCTGCGTCCGACAGGCTTCTTTTTCGGGGTCGATTTTTTCGCGACTAACTTTTTCGACGGCTTCTTCACAGCGGTTTCTCCGTCGAGCGGCGCCCGCCTAGGTTGGTTTGGCGCACGGTCTGGCGATGAGCCCGCGCGTGCTGCTCCTGCTGCTCGATGGCGAGAGTCTCACGCTTCGCATCGTCGTCCGCGGAGGCCAGCTCGGCGCGCAGCGCCTCGATTTGGGCGGTGACACTTCGGCGCCGACGCTCGAGCTCGCGCTGCTTGCGTTGGGCGGTTTGCTCGCGCAGCAGGTTGGTAGCGCGGAGATCGGCGGCCTGCGTGACCCGGGCCGAGCCCACCACCACCCCCTGCGGTCCGACGACCGGATCCACCAGTCCGAGCCCCTTGCTCGAAATCAGGAACTCGCGGACCTGATTCGAGTGTGCCATCCCGCGCGATTTCAGAATATACAGGGCTCGGTTCCGCTCACCCGCCTGCTCCAAGTCACGCAGCTCGATCCACGTATCGATCAGGGAAGAGACGCCCAGTTCCGTCTCTTCGAGTCCCTTGGGCCCGGACAGGTAGGAGAAGAGGCCGGTGATTCCCTTGAGCTTCAAGTAGTCGAACAGCCGCACCAAGATCGACTTCACTTCATGCAAATTTCCTGCACCAAGCAGGCTCGAGATCGGGTCGACGATCACGGCGCGCGGCTTGATCCGTTCGATCGCGGCGTGCATGCTGACCAGGTGTTGCTCGAGCCCGAACACGGTCGGTCGTGACGCGGTGATTTCGAGCATGCCGCTATCGATCAGGGGCTGAAGCTCGATGCCGATCGAACGCATGTTACGCACGACTTGCCCTGCTGGCTCTTCGAGCGCGAAGTAGAGACAGCGTTCGTTGCGGGTGCAGCTAGCCCGAGCAAAGGACGCCGCCAGGCTGCTTTTGCCGGTGCCGGCGGTGCCCGAGACCAAGACGCTGCTACCGCGGAAATACCCCTTGCCGCCCAGCATCTCGTCCAAAGACACGACCCCCGTCGGCACCCGTCCGGTCGACACGGTGTAGTCGAGCCCCACGCTGGTGATCGGCAGAACCGAAATGCCGCGTTCGCCGATCAGGAAGGGGTACTCGTTCGTGCCGTGCGTCGAACCGCGATATTTCACGACCCGCACTCGCCGGGTCGTCTCGTAGGCGCTCACCCGATGGTCGAGGGCGATGACGCAGTCCGACACGTATTCTTCGAGGCCACTGCGGGTCAGGCTGGCATCACCGCGCTCGCCGGTAATCACCGCGGTCAGACGTTTTTCCTTTAGCCAGCGAAACAGCCGCTCCAGCTCGGAACGCAGTACGCCCAAATTCGAAAAACCAGCGAACAGCACTTCTGGGGTGTCGAGTAAAATTCGTTTCGCGCCGACGGACTCGACCGCCTGCGCGACGCGCACGAATAGCCCCGACAAGTCATAGCCGCCCGTCTCCAATATTTCGCTGCGGTCGATCTTGATGTGGTCAATGGCAAGCTTCTTGGTTCGCACCAGGCGGTCCAAATCCACGCCGAGCGATGCCACATTTTTGGCGAGGTCGTCCGCCGTTTCTTCGAACGTGATGACCACGCCGGGCTCGCCCATAGCTACACCATTGAAGATGAACTGCAGACCAAACAGAGTCTTGCCGCAGCCCGGGCCGCCGCAAATCAACGTCGGGCGGCCGCGGGGCAGACCACCGTGGGTGATGCTGTCGAGTCCCTCAATACCGGTGAGTGCCTTCTGAAGCGCAGTGGGTGAACGCCGGGTCTTGACCGTTTTTCGCTTGGGTCTGCTCATGGACTTTTGCCCCGTTTTTACACGAATGACTGTCGCCGAGAAAAACCAGGACGAGGCGGATAGGGTAGCGGTACAGCTGTCAAGCGCGCGACCCCCGAGACGCTAGGGCGTGCGCCGCGTTGGTCGGATACTTGACCAGCGGGAATGAGAGCAGAACGGCACAGCTACCGCCGGGCTCGCTGTTGAGCCGAATTGAGCCCCCCAAACGCTCAATGATGCGCTTCGAAAGTGCAAGGCCCGGAGAACGGTGGTTCTCATCCGCCGACTCGAACAGCGATTCCCATGAGGCAGGCGGCAGGCCCGCGCAGTCGTTTTCAAGCTCTACGACCACCCCGTCGTCTTCAGCGCGCGCACGCAAGACAATACGCGCAGGGCTGCGCGACACTTTTATTGCCTGGTGCAGCAGGCTCCCGAGGGCGGCTGTCAAGAGGTCCTCATCGGCGGCGATGTGCAGTGACTCGTCTACCTCGAGAGTGATTGCGCCCTCCTCGACGATCGCGTCCGCCTGCAAGTCTCTCAAGACTTTTGCGACCTTCATGAGCCGCAGTACGGGCGGGGCCTCCAACGGCCCTTCGGCTGAGGATTCGCAGGTGGCCGGCGCCGATGAACCGAGGGCTGATGTGGGCATTAGCTCGCTCCGCTGTATGGCCCGGCACGTTTGCAAGCTTCGATCCGAGCTGGCCACGACCACGTCGTGCCCGCCGGCGGGCGGCATTCCCGGTGATGGTGGCGGGTGTGCCTTGAATCCACCACGCTCTCCTGCAGCAGACCTGGACGCCACCAACGCGACCTATGGTCGGAGTGGGTGGGGTAAAATGCGCTGGCTGGCGCAAACGGCGTCGCTACGGCGGGGACGATGTGTGTGGCTAGCGTGCCGGATTGTCGAGCACCACCATGTCGGCGCGTGATCGCTGGGGTGCGGCAAGCCGTTGAATGTCGCGACGCTCACCGCTCCCTCACTGATTGCGATCTGGCAAGGGGCGGTGAGCGGAGGTTTCGTCAGCCATGGACACGGCGGCTGAAGCTGCTGCCAGCGATGACCATGGCGAGCAACGCTCCAACGACGCTGCCGATCAACCCGGCCGTGTTGAAGTCCAGCACCTGAGCGTGGGTAAAAAGAGCGCCGATGAAACCGCCAATGAAGGAGCCGATGACCCCGAGCACCATCGTCGCGACCAGACTCATCTTCTGAGTACCCGGCATGACGGCGCGGGCAATAAAACCAACAACCAAACCAAAAACGAGAAATAGAACGATGCCCATATTAGCCTCCTTGTGATCCGCAGCCGACTCGGCTGTGCGATGAGCCTTCGCAAGTCTCGGGCCAACCCGAATTTTCCCGACGCTGAAAAAATCGCCGCGCTCGCGCCAAATAACAAGCGCCGGGGGCCACTACGGCGCTGCTGAGCGTGGCGAAGCGCGCCCAGGCGTGCCGAATCGCCCCAGGAACGCGCGAGCCGGGCTACGGCTGGAGCCCCTGGAAGAGCGCGCGGCCAAACACGAATACGGCGATGACGAGCGCCACGAATAGAACCAGAACGATCAGCGCCAAACGCATCAGGCAGCCGCCCAGGCCTCGTCCGACCGCCGGCCTCGCGTGACCCTCCGGTGCGGTCGGCAGGTAGCGCGCGCGGATCAAAGCGCCGAGGATGTTCTGCCACGACGCGAGACCCGCGGCGGGAGGCGCCTCGTGGTCTTCGTCGACAGCCCGCGAAGGCGGGGTTGCGGGTGCGCGTCTAGATTCGGGTGCAGGGTCGGGTGCAGGTGCACGTGTACGTGCAGGCCGAGGCTCAGGTGCAGGCACGGGGCGGCGCGCAGGCGCAGCTGGGGGTGTCCGGGCCACGGTCGGCACCGGTGCCGGAGGTCGGCCAGACGTGTAGCCGAGCCCCGCGCCGCACTTCGGGCACGTGCGGGTTTCTAGCCACACGCCGGGCGTATGGTTCGTGCAAAAATACTTGACCTGAGTTTCGTGGCACGCTTCGCATTCACCAGGCGTCGCGCGAGTCGTGCCGCAGCTCGGACAACGCAGGACCACGCTCATGTGAGCGCGTCCTCACCGCCGTGAGAGCCGGCGTCATCGGATTGCGGCTGCGGAAACACTTCGTTGATGAGCTCGCACGGCAGGAAGAGCCGGAACACGTCCGGCAAAGTGTCGGGTCGGACTCGCGCCATCGTCGGCACGCGCTCGTAGGGTCCAAATTGCTCACGCGGCAACCGACGTGACAGTGCCACCGTGGTTAGAACAGGGTGCGCCTGATAGGCGGGATAGATGGCGTACCGGTCTTCGACGTGGTCATGGCCGCGAACGAAATGAGTTACCGGTCGTCCGAGTCGGGAGCTGAGGGCGCAGAAGTCGGCGAAGTCTTCATAACCGAATTGACTGCCCCGTGAAACGCGGTTCGGCATCTTTTTGCGGGCCTTGGGGTGCGCTCGGGCCCACACGAAGTCCGAAAGGCATTTCGGATCGTTCCAATCACCGGTCTCGCTCAGGGCGGTGTGCAAGTCCGACAGCGGGAAGCCGCCGTGCGCTACGAACAGCCCGTCGGGGAAGAACAGCGCGCGCGCCGCATGCGCGGTCAGCCGGATTGCCAGCTTACCGGTGCGCTCGATCCATTCATTGGCGAGGTTTGCATTCAAAAAATCGGAGAAGTCGCAAGGCACGACCCCAGAGGCGAAGCACTGGCCGTCGTAAGAGAGTGCTTCGTCATGATTGCCGGCGATGACGCACACGCGCTCGGGAGCCTCGACGATCAGCTCGAACAACCTGAGCAGTACTTCGAGAGCGAGGCCTTCGTCGTCGATGAAGTCGCCCAAAAAAATCATGCGCGGCGCGGCGCCGGCTTCCGCCTGCGCGCAGCGACGTAGCTGGGCCAAAGCTGCTTCGAGTGCCAACAGATCACCATGCAGGTCACCAATGATCCACAAGGAGCTGGCGTCGTTCGGCGCGGCTATCCGGATCGCTCGGTCGGCCGCATGCGTTCTGTCGGCATCGAACATGAGGCCAGGACCGTCCACGCGATCGAGTAGCGTTTCCATTTTCTCGACGATGGTGGGCATCCGCGCGCGAATGGCGGGCCCGCTAGCTGCCTCGCGGATGGCTAACCAATCCAGATCTCGGACCTCCACCACGGGCGTCGCCACCGGAATGGGCGCTGGCGGCGGGTCGCAGGCGGCGGCCGGCTCTTCGGGGACCTCTTGCGCCATCACCCCGCCCGAGCGGTCAGCGGCAGCTTGATCAGGCCCTTCGATTGCCGCCCGACCGCTATTAGGTCGCCGTGGCGAAGCGCTTGCGGCGCAGTCAGCGTTTTACCATTCAACAGGGTCTCGTTGGTCGTGCCCTCGATCGGCGACACGACCCAGTGCTGGCCCGCGCTTCGCTCGATCACGCATTGGCGGTTGTCCCAGAAATCGCCGTCGGGACCCAGCGGCCGCACCAGCGACTTACCCAGCTCGGTCCGGACACCGATGCGCACGGAGCGACCATCAGCTGCGAACAGCTCGATTCGTTCGGAAGCCAGGGGTTCCCCAGAGCTTGCGGCAGGCTTTTTCGGTAGCTCAGACTTGAGGCCGCGCCCGCTGAGCATATCGCGCAACTCGGCGGCAGTCGGTCTGGCAGCGGGATCAGGCGAGAGGCAACGGCGGAGCACGGCGCTCACCTCAGCGTTGCTTGCCGGCGTGGGCATCGCGCGCAACAGGGCCGGGGCCTTGGCGGCGTAAGCTTTGACGAGCGCGGCGTATTCGGTCGGGTCGTCTCTCCAATACGGGTGCTCGCCGGCCAGCAGCTCGTAGAGCATGAGGCCGCACGTGAACACGTCGGAAGCCGGAACTGGCACGGACCCGCGCGTCATGTGCTCGGGTGACCGATAATTGTCTGTCCCAACGTATCCCTGAAAGCCGTGCCAAGGTGCTCGCCGATCCGCGAGCAGCGAGAAATCCATATCGATGAGCTTGAGCTGGTAACCGGTGCCGATCGATGCATCTTCGACCAGATAGGCATTGGCGGGCTTCAAGTCCGCATGCACGACGCGCGATTCGTGCAAGGCGGCGATGGCTGCCGTGAGGACTTTTGCCCACGTCACGTGGCGTGCCCAGACGGCAGGCTCGAGCGCCGGGGCCAACTTCGTCAGTCGGTGGCGCTCGCGTTCTCTATCCAGCATTTGCTGCAGGTCGGCGCCGTTTTCGACGAACTCGAAGGCCTGGAAGTAGCAAGGCCCACCCCAGCGTTCCTCGAACGCGTCGACCTGTCGAACAGCGAAATGCGCGGCCGGACCGCTGCGTACTCGAGCCGAGAGCTCTTTCTGATAGGCGACGAAGGCCGGGTACCAGACCACCGTCGGTGCCGGCGACTTGTACTGCTTGAAGAAAACCTTTTGGCCCGTCGCTGCTTGCGCCGCATACGAGATGGCCATCATGCCTGGGCCGAACACCTTCGTGATGCGGTAGCCACGAATGGTGTCACCCAGCTTGAGCTTTTTGGCCATCGCGAACGCTCACAGAAGGTGCGGCGCGTTACAGGGCCACGGTTTCAGCCGAGCGAGACACACTGGCTGCCAGCTGCTGGAGAGTGGTTCGGAAGTTGACCGGATCCGAGGTGAATTTCTGGAGCGCCTGTTGCGGATTCAAACCGTCGAACTCCACCACTTCCCATTCGGACTTGTCGATTTGACTGAGCCGGTCGTACCCCTCGAAGTTGGGCGCGAACAGACTCAAAATGATGCGATTGGCCATGATCACGTTGGCCACGTCCTGAAGCGAGCCGCCCTTGGCTTCGGGCAGGCTCATCGTCTCTTTGAACGAGGCGTCGGTGAACACGATGACCACGCGCGCGGCGTCACTCCGGTAGCGCCACTTTTCCGGGTCCTCGCTCTGCGAGCCTTTCGGAATCGCCGGCATCGATGCGACCTTGAACAGGGTATCGAGCAGCGACTCCGGTTCGTCTCCGCCGCCCTCAGCGTTCAGCGCTGCCAGTTGCGCCTTGAGCGCCCCGACATCGCGCACGAAGGGATTTTCCACGATCCAAGGCAAGCCTTCGCTCTCCGCAGACTCGATATCTCGATAGCCGACCACTTTGCCGCGCCAATCCCGCACGGGCGCAACGTTGTTGCCGTCGCCGTGGCTCAAGGAGTCGATGAACGCCTCGATGTTCTTACGCAGCGCATCGATGCAAGGCGCCATACTACCGGTCACGTCGACGACGAAGACGAGGTCCGCCACACCCTTGGTTTTGGCGCGCGCTTGGGGCGCGGGCGCGGCCGCGGCTGGTTCCGCGACACCACCACCCACGGGTAGCTCGGCGCTGGGTGCAAGAGCGGGAATTGCCTCGTCAGCTACCGGCGTTTTGGGGGATGACGTTGAAGTATCGGAAAGCGTCGAGTCAGTCATGATCAATTGCCCACAAGATGCGTGCCCCTGGTTACGAGTGTCCGACGGAATAGCGGGAGAACGCGGCGCGCGGTCGCGCCGCCGGCCGAATTCGCCCGCCGCCTGCTAGGTGTGCAGTTAGCTCGCGCCTACGCTGGCGCGGGCCACGCGAGTCGCGCGGCCTCAGCGGAAACCGAAGAACGCGAGCACAGCGAGAACAACCACGACGAGACCGACGATGTAGATGACGCTATTCATTGATTTGCCTTTGTGAGAGTCGCGCAGGTGTGTGCAAATGCTAGGCCGTACTGGTCATCTCGCGCCAAGCCTAGAAAACCAGCGTTTCTCAGGGCATTTGAGGCGTGCCGGTGGCGCAACGCGAGGCGTTTCGCCGCGCTGCTTCCTTTCGGCCTCCCCGCGTCACTTCCGATCGTCGTCCGTCGCACGATCACGCAGCCCTCTCTTCGACTCCGCGACTTCCTCACGCCAAGCGAGCTCGACGGGCGTGCGGCCGCAGAGCACCAAGTCTGACGGCGATGGGAGGATCGCCGAGCTCTGCGGTCGACGCGGACTGGGTCGATAACTGATCGCACCGCGCGATGGCGTCGTATTACGAAATGAAGCCGCCCCCACGCCTCGATCGCCGCAAAGTTGCAGCGACGCCGAAGCTGCCCCGTGGCTGTTAGATCGATAAGAGTACGGGGCGGCACCGACGCGTGGTGCCGCCCCGTAACGCGCGGTATGCGCTCTTAGATTCAGACGGGGCTATGTTTTCGTAGTCGTTTAGGTCGTCTACTGACTTCGCTCGTAGATGGGATTTACTCCTCGAATGCTTCGGGATTCGAACGGTACTGGGGACAGCTTATTGGGCGGGGGCAGGCTGTTGTACCTCCTTGGTTCGAGCTCGATGACCTGGTTTTTGTATTAAATATTTGCGCCAAATCTGTCAAGGGCCTGCTGAAAAAAACGTTGGCGGCGGGCTCGTGAATGGGTGCCACACGGCTGAGACCGGCACTGCTTTCTTGCACATCCGCAATCGCGCGGCCGATGCACCCGCTCAGCTGCCAGCCTTGTTCACCGGGGTGGACGTCGCCGATCCGGTTATGGGCCAGGTACGCTCCTTCGACGAGCTGGCCAGCCGAGTCGCCGACCTGCAGTGGGTACTGTTCACGGCCACCGACGCCGACCTCGGCAAGGCTGCGAAGAGTAAGGCGGACTGACTTCCGCCACGTGCCCACAGCGGCTGCAAGCCTGGGCCTGGTTAGCTCAGGTGAGCGTGCTCGCCGACGTGGGCCGAAAGCGACCGCCAACGACGACCGGACCGACCGCGGGAATGGTGGAGCCCGCTGGCGGATCTTCGATCACAGCCTCGTAGTCGATGCCGGCAACACTCAGCGCAAACGTTCGGTCGCCTCGCATTAAAAGCTGCCCGCTATCGCCCAGGCTGACCGTCCCGGCAAAGTACAACCAGTCGCCGGTAAGGTTGACCGTGATCGCGGAGGTGATAGTGATTTCAATCTCAGCGCCATCCGCGCCACGCAGAGTTCCAAGCAGCATGCGGCATCGATTGCCACTGCCAGACCCGGCGTCAAGAGTTGTACAGGACAAGCAACTTTCATATTTGTCGAACTCCACGCAAAGACTGGCCGAAAGACCGGCTCGGCCGTTCCGCTCTTTGTTGACACCGAGCCGGCGCGGCCGCCCACTGTGACCCGATGGCGCCTCCTGTTTTGTCTGTGACCGACGCGCGGGTTGCAGCACGCGAACCATCTCGTTACCTGCTGTGGGTACGCGAACGCCAGGCTAAGCTGTTTGACGAGCCAGGTTGGGTGAAGCTGGAGCCGCCGCGCGCTGGCGCAGTTCTGTTCGTGCATCGCACTCGCGAGGTTCGAGCGGCGCGCGCCCGGGGCGTGCTTTGACAGGTCGTCGGCGAGGTCGCAAGCGCAAACGATGACCGTCAAGTGCGGCGGCGCAGGCGACCTGTGCACGGCGATCGTTGATATTTCCGCCGCGAACCGGTCTTGCGGATTGGGCGAGAGTCGGCTCCTCTGTCGGGGTATGGAGTGGCCGCTTGATGGCGCGGACGAACAAAGCAGCCAGCACGGGGGCTGATGCGCTTCTGACTGCGCTGTGCGTGCCGCTCTTGCTCTCGTTGACGTGGGCCGCGCTACACGACGTCTGTCGCGACTGGGACGCCTGGTACTACCACCTGCCGTTCGCGGCGAAGGTCTCCGGTCTGGTCGGGTCCGATTCGTTCGTCTTCGGCCCGCGCACACAAGCGGTTTACGATGGCTTCCCGCTGTTCGGCGAGCTCATCGAAGGGCTGCTCTGGCGCATGACCGGCCGCATTCAAGCAGTCAATTTGCCCGCGCTGGCTTGCGTGCCGCTCTTGGCGCTCTTTCTGCGGCGACGCTTCGGCGTGAGCTTCTGCGCCGCTTGTCTGTCGCTGTTCGCCGTGCCGCTCGTGCTGATCCACGCCACCTCGTGCTATGTCGATTTGCTCGGCAACACGGCGACGACCGCGCTGCTCCTGGTGCTACTCGAGGCCTACGCCAAGCCAGCTCCGCCAAGCCGCGCGACTCTGGTTTTAGCGGTTCTTTCAGCCGCGGTTGCGGCGAACGTCAAGCTCTTGCTCGCGCCCGTGGTGCTCGTCGCCTTGATGGTGCTCGGGCTTCGCATCTGGCCGACGCTCCGCACAGCGGTCGGGCGTTCGTGGCGGCGCGGGCTCGGCGCTGCAGCGCTCGTAACGCTTTCGCTGCTGGTGGTCTTCGCGATACCCCTCAAAAACTCTGCACGGTTCAGTAATCCGTTCTACCCGGAGCAGTTGACGCTGCTCGGCGTGACCCTGCCGGGCTACGAGCCGCCGTATCACGCGGCGCCGCGCTGGCTCCAGCACGTACCTCAGCCGGCGCGCTTTGCTGCGTCCGTGCTCGAGCTGGGCCTTTCGCCGCTGGCGTCGCATCGACGCTGGTCGATCGATCAGTGGACGCCGCCCGATGCTCCGGGCTATCGGTTGGGCGGCTTTTTCGGGGTGTACGCGCTATTTCAGCTGCTTGCGCTCTGTGGCTTGGCGCTGCTCGGTCGCGCGCGGCCCGCGCGCGCGGTGGCACTCGGTTTCGTGCTAGTCACGGCGCTCACGAGCGTGCTCCCGCAGTCACACGAGCTTCGTTACTACCTGTTTTGGATGATGACGCTCGTGTGCGTCAACTTGTGGCTCGCACGGCGGCACTCGGCGATGGCGGAACGCGCGCTAGGCCTGATCGGCGCGCTCGCGCTGGGCGCGGTACTCTGGTCCACGGGCGGCGTTTACGCTTACCCCGCGGGCATTGGGCTGCCGGGGCTCCTGACGCAACTCGTCGACCCAGCGGTGCTATCGCGCATCAAGCCGGGCGAGAAAGTGTGCGCGCATCGGCAGCCGGGCGCCTTCGCTTGGGCTGCGCTTTTCCATCCGCCGCGGCACTACCAGCTCAAGCTCACCGAAGACCTGGCAAGTTGCGGTGCCTACCGCCCGCTCGATTGAGCCACCCCGCCGGCGGCTCAATCGCTCGACGTCGGTCGCGGAGCGCCGCGGTAGTCGGCGCCGTGAAGAGCCAGGGCGCGCGTCAGCTCGGTGATTCTCTCGCTGTCTTCTTGGCGCCGGCGCCGGGTGAGCAACGACTCGCGCGTTAGCCAAATCACGATCGGATAGATCAGAAAATCGACGCCGCGCCCGATGCCGGCGGCATGCGCCAGCGCGGTGGCGCGGCCAGGAAAGGCCACGAAAAATGCGCCGGCGAGAAACACCACGACTTCGAGCAGCAGCGGGCGCCGGTTCTTGGCCCGGTACGTGACCGTGTCGAAAATCACGAGCCCCAGAACCAACGCCAGCAGCGCCCAACTTGCAAGGGTCATGCGGAATCTCTGAACAGGTAATCGGAGAGCAGGTCGTGGAGGATTTCGAGCGCCGCCATAGCGCGCTGGCCCTTGCGCACGCTTTCTGAGGTGTAGCTGACTTTGACCGGCACTTCGACCACCGACCACTTGGCGGAGTCGAGCACGCGTTGGGTGATTTCGGTAGCGTGGGCCATGCGATTGTGACGAATGCGAATGGCGTCGAGCGCGCGGCGATTGAAGGCGCGCAGCCCATTGTGCGCGTCGCCCAGGCGCTTGCCGGTCAGCGCCCATTCGAACAGGCGCGCCAGGAACAAGAGGGCGCGCCGCCCGCGCGGCACGAGCGAGCCGCCCAAGAATCGGCTGCCGAGCGCCACGTCGGCCCCGCGCGCGATCGCCGAGACCACCGCCAGCGCGCCCTCGACGTCGTGCTGGCCGTCGGCGTCCATGGTGACGTACGCGCTGAAGTTACCGCCTCGCAGCGCGAGCTGGCGCGCGGTCTCGAGCGCGGCGCCCTGGCCCAGATTGACGGCGTGTCGCGCCAATACGACGTGAAACTCCCCGCCCGAGCCCGGCAACATGCCGGCGTCAATCGCCGGCTCGCCACCGTCGTCCACCAAAAAGACGGTGACGCCGCCGAGCCGAGCCGAGGCAGCTTCGAGCGCGCCGAGCATGCGCGACAGCCGCGCGCCCTCGTTGAATGTCGGCATCAGAAAGGCGACCGTCATTTTGGCCTTGCGAATCGCATCTGCCTGCGCGGCGCGCGGCTGTCAAAGCTCGAGCCGGTTGGCGCGCTCACGGCGTGAGCCCGCAGCTGACTTGTCCGCCGTGCACGCCGCACAAGTCGGCGCGCCCGTCACCGTTGATGTCACCGAGGGCGAGGCGGCTGCCGGCGTCGAAGGCGGTCGCCGAAAGCCACGACGTCGAAGCCGTAAACGCCGAACCCGTGGAGAACGCGCAGGAGACGCCTTCCGCAGACTCGAAGCAGACGTCGGCGCGACGGTCACCGTTGAGATCACCAAACAGCAGCTTCTGCCCCGAGCTGGTGAGCCAGAGCCTGGGCTGGGCCAACGCTCCGGCGCGCCAGAGCGCGCAGCGCACGCCGTCCGCGCTCGACCAGCAAGCATCGGCGTGCCCGTCGCCGTCGATGTCGGCCAGCGCGCCCCGCCTCGCATTCCAACTGCGCGGCAGCTTTCGCGGGGGCGCGGTCGAGGCTACGGCCACGGGCACATTGAAAAAAGCTTTCGGAGTCTGACCGGCCTCGCCGCCCGGAGTCTCTTGCGAGCGCAGGCAGTAGCGCTGCCCGGCGGCACGGCCGCACAGGTCGGCGCGGCCGTCGCCGTCGCTGTCGATCAGCTCGAGGTCGGCGAGAGCGAGCGCAGCGAGTGCGTCTCGAGCCGCCGCAGACGCACGCTCGACCGGCTGCGAGAATCCGAGCACCGGAGCCGCGAACACGTAGCCGCGAGCGATGAGCTCGGGCACGAGCGCGCGCGCCACGTCGAGCGCGTACTCGGAGCCGACGTCGCCCACCCTGTCGTGAAGGAGCACGATGCCGTGTCGCTGCCGCTCGATGGTCTCGAGATAGCGCCGCGCGGTCACTCGCGGCTTGAGGCGCAGCCCGTCGTGCCCCGACTCGCAGTCGCGCGCAGGAACCTTCGATTGACACTCGACCGAGCTCTCCCAGTCCTTGCGATCGATGTCCCACCGGATCGGTCCAATCAGCTGACCGAGGTACGGATCCTGGCTCGCGAGCCGCGCGACGTCGGCGTTCCAAGCGCCGGCGGGCGCCCGAAAGAAGCGCACTTCGGCCGGCAAGAAAGCGTCAATTTGATGCTGATTTTGCGCGAGCTGTCGTTGGGCGAGCTCAGGCTCGACGCTCGGCAGCAGTACGTGATTCAGCGTGTGGTTGGCGACGCGCTGCCCGAGCCTGACCAGATCTTCGAGCACCGGCAGGTGCGCAAAGCCGGTCTCGAACGCGCCCTTGCCGGTGCCGGGCTCGTCCGACAGGCCCTTCTGCCAGCTGTTCACCACGAAGAACGTGCCCGACACGTGCTTGCTACTCAAGAAGCGCGCCAGCTCCACCGTGTGCTTGTCGGGTCCGTCGTCCCACGTGACCGCAAGCACGTGATCGGGAAATTTTTGACCGTCGAGCTGCGTGGCGCGGACAAGCGGTGGTTTGCGCCTGGTCAGCGCGGAGCGTGCGGCCGTCGCCACGTACTTGGTCCTTGCCGGCGCCTGCGAGCCGGAGTGTCCACAACCCGCGCTGGCGATTACAACGCTGCACAGGGCAGATAGAGGGAGACGACGCCTCGAACCGAGGCCTTTCGCGCGCAACATACCGAGCATCAACTTAGCAGCTGAGCCTTGGAGCTCAAACAATATCGAGCGCTATTAGCGCGCCGGCTCGTTTGTCTGCCCGGGGGAGGCCCGCGTCCGGCCAACACTCGCGCACATCGGGCGTCAAATGGCGCGCGCGCCCGGCGCGTTGATGTGCACGAGCGCTCGCGCGGCGACGCTGTGCTCGTTGCCGCGCATGGCTCGCTCAAGCGGCACGCGAGAACGCGAATCGGGATCCGAAGCCAGGGCGCAGCTGGCGCGCGCGGCGAGGTCGGGATCGCTAGCATTGGCCAATTGACTCAAGCTCGTCAGCGACGAGGCGTCGCCGCGTCGTGCCAAGGCGTTGCACGCCGCGTCAGCGCTTGCTGGGTCGCGCGCAGCAAACACCAGAGCGTCGCGCGAGTCGTCACTCAGATCTCGCTCTAAGAAGTCGAAGACCGGGCCGCTACTGATCGCGCCTGCGTGCAGACGAACGATGGCAGCCGTCCGCAGTGACCGGAGCGCCCCGGGTGTGTGAGGCGGATTGGCAAGCAGCGCGTCCGCCAGCTCGGTGTCCCCTTGCAACAGCCGAGTAACCGCACCCTCAGCGCTCAAGCCCTGGGCCAACAGCGCGTCGAGCGCCACGCGGCTCAGCTCCTGGACCGAGCTGCGCACGAGGCGTTCTAAGGCGGGCAAAGCTCGTGGTTCGCGACAATCCAAGAAATAGCTCACGGCGGCCGTCGGCTCGGTCTCGTTCAACGCGCTGAGCATGAAGTCCCGGATGTCGGCCGTGTCGACGTTGACCAAGGCCGCGAACGCGGCGTCGCGAACGGCGGTCCTTCGCGAGTGGGTCGCGGCTCGCAATAGTGCGCGGGCCTCGGGCCCACCCATCGTGGTCAGAGCGTTGACCACGTCGGACAGGTCGCTATCGTTAGCGCTACTCAGGCGCTGGCTCAGGAAGCGAAGCGCCCGGTCGCCACCAAAATGGCCGATCCCCTCGTACGCTGCGCTCGACACCTGTGGCTGCCCTTGCTCGGCGAGGGCGAAGAGCCGCGCCAGCACCGCCGGGTCGCGCGTTGCGGCAAGCTGAGTCACTTCTTGGTACGACAACGCAGTCGGCGGTTCAGGCAGCGAGGGAGGGTCGAGCGCGGCCCGGGACGCGCGCTCAACGGCGGGTGCGCTAGCGCCGAGCGCCGTTTGCCGCATCAGCCCGCGATAGCCCGATAGCCCGATAGCGAGGGTGCTGAGGCCTAGTGCAATGGCGCGCCAAAAGCGCGTTCGGGTGACACTTTCGTTCAATAGCCCAGGTCGCATGAGATCGCTCCGGAATCCTCGGGGGGGCTCAGTGAGTCGAGCAGCGCTCGGTTCGCGCGGGCCAAGGGACCACCCAGTTGGCGTAGCCCGGCGGCGGCCTCTTGCCGTACCGCCTGCGAACGTTGCGCGTCGTTCACGAGCAAAAGCAGGCGCCGCGCACTTTCTGGACCGGCCAAGTTCGTCAAAGATTGAACCCCCTGAATTGCCGTGGCGTCGTCGACATCGCTGAGCGCTAGGTCGCCGAGCGGCCGCGTCACGCTACCCCCGAGATCACTGAGCGAGCTCAGGAGGGTCGAGCGGTCCTCGGGCGCCGCAGCGCGGAACGCCCGCTCGGCAAGGCGTTCTACCAGCTCTGGGGTTTGGCGCTGCAGGGAGTGCAGTGCGTTGCTCACGACCAGCGGATCCGAGTCTTGTGCCAGTGCTTGCAGCTCTGCGTTGGCATCGGGCGTCGCGCTCGTACCCAGTAGCTCAGCGGCGAGCGCACGATCGCCGGCTTCGCTGCCCCGACTCCAGCGCGGCAGCTCGGCGCTGCCGACTTCGTCCCCAAGTGCGATTAAGCCGCGCAGCGCGTTGCCACGCGTGTCGGGGTCCTGATCGTGCAATGCCGCGCGCAGCGCGCCTGAAAACCGCGGCTCCCCGCGTTGCGCGAGCGCCTGAATCACGACCCGCTGTTGCTCCGGATCGAAGCGGGCGGCGTGCTCGAGCAGCTTTTGCACGCTGTCGGACGTCGCCAGCGCGACGAAGCTCGCCAAGCTGTTCGCATCCTGGTGCGTCTCGATGTAACGGCATGCGGCTTCTTGCGCCCGCGCCGCGTGGTCGGCTGCGAGCCGGGGCAGCGCCGTTGCCGCGTCTGCCTCTTGACTTTCCAACAGCCCGATGAACTGCGCGCGAACCTGTTCCTCGCTACCCTCGGGGTTTTTGGCCAGCCGATGCTTGAGACCATGCTTGCCGGGCTTGTCGTTGAGCCGTCCAATCTCGGCTTGAGCGCCGGGCGTGTCGAGTCCAGCGAGGGCGTAGAACGCCGCGGTGCTCAACTCCCGGTCGTCGCCGTGAGCGAGGGCGATCAGCTCGGATTCGAACGACGCATCAGGCTGCACGCTCAATTGTCGCACCACGAGGCTCTTCATTGCGGAGTCACCGGAGCGCAGGGTGTCGGCCATCAACGCCGCCCGGTCCGGAATGTCCCGGTTGAGCAGTTGACCGAACGCCCACCTACTTCGCGCTGGATTTCCCGAGCGGACCAAGGCTCGCAGTTTGAGCGCCAGCGCAGCCGGTGCGAAGAACTTGAGGCGTTCGACCGCGACCCCGAACTCTTGCATGGAGCCCAAATCGAGCAATTGCCACAGCCGCTCTTCCACCCCGGGCAGCTCGAGCTCGGAAAGCGCAGCCAGCGCCGCCATATGGCTCTCACTGTCCGCGTTCCTGAACAATGAATCGAGCACCGGCAATGCGCGCGCGTCATTTGATTGGCCCAACGCGCTGATCACGGACCCGAGCGTCGTCCGGTCTTCGACGCTCGGCAGCACCGCGGCCAGCGCCGCAAAGGCTTGCGCGCGCCCGACCTTGAGCAAAGCCATCGCCGCGCTCACCCGAACCTCAGGATCGTCGTCGTGCGTCGCTTCGACGACGGCTGCCTGATCGTGGGCGTCGTCGCTAGCGGCTAGGATGTCGAGCGCGGCGCCGTGCACGTCCGGTTCCGGGTCATTGGCCAAGTCCACGAGCCAACTGTGTGCGACAGGAGAGTGTTGCGCGCCCAGCGCTTGCGTCGCGCAGACCCGCACCGACACCAGCTGCGTGCGCTCCAACACCCCGGTGATCGCATCAGCTATCTGCGGATCTTCCCCAGGTTCGAGCTGGCCGAGCAAGCTGCACCTCTCGGCGCCGGTCTCTGCGGCGGCGAGTCGCTCCAATAGCGGATCGACGGACTGCGGCTGCGCGAGCAGTGTTCCGTAGACGGGAGACGGCGCCGTCGGGTGCGGCTTTTGCTGCGGCGCACTCCCGCGAACCACGGGCGGGCTCGGGCTCTGAAGTAACCATGAGCCCGACATCGCAACGCCAAGGCCCGCAACAGCTGCCCAACCTTGCCAAAAGGTGGGTCTGGACCACACGCGTTCGCCCATCCGGTAGTAGACGCTCGTGCGCTGACAAAAGTTCCCTCGGCACCGCGGCACCGACGATGCGCTGCGCGAGTTGCGCCTACACGGAACCACATTGACGATTTTCGTCAGGCGGGCCCTTTAAGGATGATCGAGGTCGGCCGTTGGAGTGATCAGGGCAGCATCGGCCTGCCCACGGCATGGAAAAGCTGAGCTGGACACACATGGGCGCCTCGGGCGCCGACACCGGCGGAGTAAGGACCATCACGGTTTCTGACCTGGGCGTTGTCTTTCAGCCGATCGTCGACGTGCGCACCGGGACGACGTTCGCGCAAGAGGCGCTGGTGCGTTGTCGGCGTCCCGAGTATCCCTCCCCTCCCATTCTGTTCGAGCATGCGGTGCAGGAAAACGGCTGCGGCCGCCTTGGCCGACTGATTCGGGAAGTGGCGTTTGCCACGTGCGGAGACGTGCCGCTCTTCGTCAACCTGCATCCGGAGGAGCTCAGCTCACGGTGGCTGGTTCGCCCCGATGATCCGCTGTGCTTCCATGCTCAGCTCGTGTTCCTCGAGATCACCGAATCAGCGGCGTTTACCCATTTTGATCTGTGCATCAGCGTCCTGAAGGAGCTCTGCAAACGCACCGGGGCGCGCCTCGTGGTCGACGATTTTGGAGCGGGTTACTCGAATTTGGAGCGAGTCGTTCAGTTGGAGCCGGCCGTCGTGAAGCTCGATCTGGCGCTCATCCGCGACATTCATGCTCAGCCCCGCAAGCAGGTCGTCGTCCGACACATGGCCAATCTGTGTAGGGAACTGGGGGCGCGAGTCGTCGCCGAGGGCATCGAAACGCTCGACGAGCTGAAATGCGTGCGTGATCTGGGGGTAGATTACGCTCAGGGTTACTTGTTGGCACGCCCCGCGGCGCCCCCACCGACCGTCGCGTGGCCCCTCGCTCTTCCCGACGGAGCCGAGATCGCGCCGCCAGCCCCGGCGGGGCGGGCAGGTCCGCCGGGCCCGCCGCCGCGCCGACCCCCGCGGAAGCCAAGTAAGCGTCCCGCGCAAACCAAGCCGTAGGAACGCGCCCTCCCATCCCCCGTCTGTCGAACATTCCTCGATGCTGATTCGCGGGCGGGGCAGCACGCCCCAATCGAAGCTCAAGCGACCGAGTCCACGTTCTCGCTAGGTCACGCAAGCCAATTCGCGGAGGGCGGGCGGGCGGCGCATGCTAGGTTTGTGTTTTGCTTAGCCGTCGCGCCTCGTTCGCTACGGCCCGTCCGCATGCCATCCACCCCCGCTTCCGTCGTCGCCGCCGATCACCAGACGGGCGATGTGATTGCGGGCCGCTATGTCTTGCGCCGCAAGCTGGGCGAGGGCGGGATGGGCGTCGTCTGGGTGGCGCATTCCAACGCCTTGGACGTGGACGTGGCGCTGAAGATGCTCCGCCGTGAGATCGCTGGCACGGAGGCAGTCGAACGGATGGCGCGTGAAGCTCGCACCGCCGCGCAGTTGGGCCATCCGGCCATGGTGCGAGTGATCGACTTCGGCACGAGCGAGCGCGGTGCGCCGTTCTTGGCGATGGAACTGCTCCAGGGCGAAGAGCTGCACTCAATGCTGGTTAGGGAGCAGCGAATCCCCGCGGAGCGCGCCGCGGCTTTGTTGCTACCGATCATCGATGGCCTGGCGGTGGCACACGAGAAAGGCATCGTCCATCGGGACATCAAGCCGGAGAACATCTTCATCGCCACGGACGGCCAAGGTCGTGTTCAGCCCAAAGTTCTAGACTTCGGCATCGCGAAGCTGAATCGCCTCGATACCTCCTCGCGACTCACCCAGGTGGGCGCCGTCATGGGCAGTCCGCAGTACCTGTCACCCGAACAGGCCGAGGGACTCGACGACGTGGATTTCAGGTCCGACATCTGGTCGGTCGGCGTACTGCTCTACGAGCTGGTAACGGGTACGCCGCCGTTCGAAGCCAATAACTACAACGCGCTCATCCGAAGCATCTTGCGCAACGCGCCGCGCCCGACGACAGAACTTGCGGCGGGCGACGCTCAGTTCTGGACGATCATCGAGCGCTGCTTGAAAAAGGACCCCGGACAACGTTGGGGCTCGATGTGGGAGCTAGGCGAGGCGCTGGCTCTGTGGCTATTCGAACGCGGTGTCCGAGTTGACGCCGCCTCGCGTTCACTGCGCCATGGGTGGCTGGAAAGCGGCGTCACGGGCTTACAGATCCTGGTCACGTCCGAGCCGCCTGACGCGCCTACGCTGCCGCCGCCCGTTATCGCACTTGAGGGGGCTGTGCCTTCGGCGGCGTTGAGCAACTTGCAGGTCGACATCCCAACGCTTTCCGGTTCGCTGACTCGCCCCATCCCCCGCCCTCGCCAACGACGACCGTGGTTAACCGGCATCTTAGTGGGCGTGGTCGTTGCCGCCGTTCTTTCGCTGGTAGTCATTCAGATCGGGCGAAGGTCGGGGCAGCACACCGCCCCAGACAATCCGCCGCGGGCAGCGCTCGCCCCTGAAGAACACCAGGCCCCGGCCGTAGCGGAGGGGGTGGTCGATGTCGTACCCGCTCTTCAGCCCCTGACCCCGCCAGACGTGCCGCCTGCCCCAGCGCCAACGCCGTCCGCCGAGCCAACGCCGTCCGCGCCGACCGCCGCGGTTCGCCCTGCCCTTCCTGCAAATAGTGCTTCACGAGCCGCTACTGTGAGCCTGCCGCGGAAGGCTTCGACGCGCAAGGGTCTCAACACGGAGTTCGGGTTTTGAAAGCTGCGCGCGTCGGCGAAGTGCTAGCGGTCTTGGTTCTCCTGTCATCAACTGCCGCATTCGGTCAGGTGGTCGATGACGGCACTCGCAATGCGGCCCGCAGTTTGGCGGGTCAAGCCAAGGACGCATTCGAGCGGCGCGATTACGAGAATGCGCGCGACTTGTTCCATCGCGCGTACACGCTCGTGCCGGCGCCGACGATCGCCGTTTTCGAAGCGCGAGCGTTGGTCAAGCTGGGGCGCCTCGTCGAAGCCGAAGAGGGCTACATGCGCGCCGTGCGGACGAGTCTGGACGCGGAGTCGCCGGAAGCATTTCGGAAAGCCGTCCGCGAGGCTGAGAAAGAGCTCGGCCTGCTCCAGGTGCGAGTGCCCAACGTCACCATCGTAGCCACCGGCCCGGGCGCACAGGGCCAGGGCTTGAGCATCGCGTTGGATGGCGTCGAGCTCAAGAGCGCCTTGCTCGGAGTGGCCACGCCGATTGATCCCGGCGAGCACAAGCTCACGGCGACGCCGAGCCATGGCTCGCCAGTTGTGGTTGCCTTCTCGATCGCCGAAAAGCAACAGAAACGCGTGGAGATCGACATCCCGCTAGCAACCGCTGAGTCGCCTGTTCCGGTTGCGGGCACGGCTTCAAAGCTACCGGCGCCAATGGCCATCGCTCAGAGCGGCGAGCAGGCGGACAAGCCAGCGCGCTCTTGGCAGCGCCCTGCAGCCATGATCTCGGCCGGAGTCGGCGTTGCCGGCGTCGCCACCGGAGTCATTGCCGGATTGGTGGCAAGCGGCAAATATTCGAAAGCCGAGGCCGCGTGCCCGCACCGAATGTGCGTCGACGGCAGCGCAGGATGGGACGCCGTCCAATCGTTCCGGTCGCTACGCACCCTGTCCACGGTCGGCTACGTCGTCGGCGGGGTAGGATTGGCGGCTGGCGTCACCTTCTTTCTGACTGCCCCTTCAGCCCGCAGCCAGTCCTCGCCATCGGCACGGCTTTGGGTCGGTAGCGACGGCGTGGCCGTCAAGGGGGCGTTTTGAGCGTCCTGCGATGGCTGCGGCAGGCGGTTTTGCTGGCCGGGATCGGTCTGTGTGCCGCTGGTTGTCCCGCTGCTCTCGACGACAACTTCACACTCGGGTCGTCGGCTGGAGGAAGTAGTAGCAATACCAAGGGCGGGTCGGGCAGCGGAGGGGTGACCGCAGCCGGCGCCAGCGACGCGAGTGGCGGCTCGGCGAATGGACTTTCCGGCGAGGCCGGCGCCAGCACTCCTGGCGGTGGCAGTTCGGCCACCGGGGGCAGTTCGGCCTCCGGTGGTACTGTGGGGGCGAGCGGTGAGAGCGCTTCCGGTGCCGGCGGCGCCGCTGGCGCGGGCCCATGCGCCTGTCAGCTCGACGAAACCTGTTGCGAAGGTGACTGCGTCGATCTTCGATTCGACTCGCAAAACTGTCGTAGCTGCGGCCATCAATGTCCGGGAACGACGTGCGACCGCGCGTCCTGCACCAATACGTGCGCGCAGGGTTTCATCGATTGCAACCGCAACGTCGTGGATGGCTGCGAAGTAAACCCAGGCATCGATCCAAAGAACTGCGGCAACTGCGGTATCGCATGCGGCTTTCAGCTCGAATGCGTCGGTGGCAACTGCGTGTGTCCGCGGGGAACCGCCGATTGCGATGGCAACCCCAACAACGGCTGCGAGACCGACACTTCGTCAGATGCCGCTAGCTGTGGTGGCTGCGGCAAGGCTTGCGGCGTCAATCAAGGGTGTGTCGCCGGAGCCTGCGCTTGCGCCGACGGATTCGCCGACTGCAACCAGCTAGCGAGCGATGGCTGCGAAGCGTCGCTCACCGGCACCGCCTCATGCGGGTCGTGCAGCTTGGACTGCGGCCAGCACGGCATGTGCGTCGCGGCTGGCCAGTGCGGCTGCATGTCCGGCTACCTCGACTGCGACGGGGCGGTACCTGGCTGCGAAACGCCCACGACAGATCCGAAGCACTGCGGCAGCTGTGCTTCGGTCTGCCCGCCCCAGACGCCCGCTTGCGATGGCGTTGCATGCAACGTCGGCTGCGGCGGCCTGACGAAATGCGGCGCGTCTTGCGTCGATACGCAAACCGATCAGCAGAACTGCGGTAGCTGCGGCAAGGCCGTTGGCGCCAATCAACTTTGCGCCGCCGGTAAGCCGAAGTGCTTGACCGGCTTCGCCGACTGCGACGGTAATCCAAGCGATTGCGAGGTAGACACCGATACCGATGGACTGCATTGTGGCAACTGTGCCACCGCCTGTAAGAGCGGCGCGCTTTGCAGCGCAGGCAGCTGCGCGTGTGCGCCCACGACCCCTAACGACTGCGGCTCCAGCTGCGCACAATGTTGTAACAGCGCGCAATGCAGCGACGGCAACTCGTGCACGGCAGACACGTGTAGCGGTGGCGTGTGCAGCTCGAGCGGTTCCTGCGCGAGCGGCGGCCTCTGCTGCGCTGGGACAGGTTGTTTCGCCTGCTGCGGCGACTCGGACTGCGCGCTCGGGAAGATCTGCACTGGCAACCAATGCGTCACTCTGGTTTGCACACCGCCGCAAATCGCGTGCAACTCCAAATGTGTGAACCCGACGACCGACGCCGCAAACTGCGGTGGTTGTGGGAACAGCTGCGGCCCCAATCGCACCTGCTCGGTCTCTGCGTGCACGCCCAAGTGGGTTGCGGTCGGCAGTGCGCCGATCGGCTTTGTCGCTCGCGAAAAGGCGGCCTACGCCGCCGTTGGTTCGAAGGTGTTCGTGTGGGGCGGCTCCAGCGCTACCAACGCCGATCTTTCCGATGGCGCAATTTACGACCCCGATGCCGACTCGTGGTCGGTGCTGGGGACAGCGGGATCGCCGCCCTCGGCTCGCGTGCTTGCGACGGCAGTCTGGACGGGCTCGGTGGTGGTGGTCTGGGGTGGCGGTAACGCCGCCGGAACCACCGATCTAACGAGCGGCGGGCGCTACGACCCGGTCGCGGGCACCTGGCAGACGATCACGGCGGTCGGCGCGCCCGCGGGACTGCGTAGTTCGTATGGCTTCTGGACCGGTTCGCGCGTGCTCTTTTACGGTGGCGTAGATAAGTTTGGAACGCGTTCGTCGACACTGAGTCTGTACGATCCAATCAACGACAAGTGGTACTCAACGACCACGACTAACCGACCGTCTGGTCGCACCGATCCAACTGTTGGCTGGAGCGGTTCGCTGTTGATCCACTACGGAGGACTAACCGGCGGGGGCGCATCGCAGGCCACTTATACCTACAATCCGGCCGCGAACACTTGGACCCGTGTACAGGACGGCCCCAACGCGCGGTACGGGGCGTTTGGCACCTGGGACGGCACTTATCTATCCGTGTGGAGCGGCTCTGACGGGGGCCTCAAGAATGACGGCCGCCGCTACGAGCCGAACGCTGACGCCTGGTCATCAATGACGAACACCAGCCAGCCGGCACTTCGCTGGGCGCCGAATCGACAGACGGGCTGGAGCGCCCGTGTCAAGCCGGGAGTCACGCTGATGCTCGGTGGCATGGGCTCGACTGCGACCACATTTTTCACCGATGGCGCCACCTACAGCTCGACGGCGAACTCATGGAGCGCGATTGGTGCCTGGCCGTCAGGCAACTCGCATCTTTGGGGCGTCGGCGTGTGGACCGGAACTGAGTTCGTCGTGTGGGGCGGTAGGACTGGTACCGGTGCCCCACTCACGGCAAGCGGCGAGCGGTACCGACCTTAGTTCGTCACTCTACTTCGCGCTTCACCAGTGGAAGCGCGGACGGCGGGATGCTCGTCATCGAGTAGTAGTCCATACCGGCGAACACACTGCGCAGCTGGCAATTCAGCCCGCTCATCTGCCAGGCTTGGGCTGGCAGGCCAACCTTGGCTCCGATCTTGAACACGGCGGTGCCGCCACCTGGAGCGTTCGCGGTCAAGAAATCGAGCCCGCCGGGCAAGGGGTCGCCCGCCTTGATTTCATACAACCCCGAGCTGCACTTCGCGTCGGCGAACACGTTGACTGAGGCACCGTCCGTGCGCGGCAGGCAACGCGGCTGCAAATCTGCCGCTTGCCCGACGCTACAATTCACGCTTCGGCTGCTATCGAAGAAACTTTGCCGCGCCACCAGCTCGTCGCTCGCGCCGCGCAGCACGTTGATCGCGACCGAGGCCGTGCCTTCGTTCTTCGAGCTCAGCTGGGCAAAGCCAGACCAGGGGGCTTCTTTGCCAACGGCGTAGTAGCCAGCGCCCGGCTCGCGGATCGCGGTGTTGGGCTGGCAAGTGGTCGAGTACTTCAGAAACAGCGGCATGGCGACGGGTGCGCCGACCTCGAAGTACTGGCCGGTGTTTTGGGGTGAAGAATCAATCAGGATCGCCGGGTCGCCGCCGCAGGCCGGGTGGTAGGCGGCCGGCACTTTGCACTTATCGTCGGAGAAGAACACTTCGATGAAAGCGAGGTTCTGGGGCACACAGGCGTAGCCCACGTTGTCACGTGTGGTCGGCCGGCAGTCGACTCCGCGCACGAGGTCGAAATGGTTGATCACCTCGCGCGCGCCATCTTCGGCGACGCGCACGTTGGCGGAGAGCCGTGAATCTCGCGCTTCGCGAAGCGTTTTGGTAGTGGCCACGAACATTGACGCTGGGACGACCGCGCCCAGCTGCTTGACGATTTGCGTGGCGCCGACGCTGCCGTTAGCAGCGCAGTCGCCGTTCGCAAAGTCGTACAGATTGGTGACGCCAGCGGCGTCCGCGCCAACTTTGAGGTAGGCGAATCCGTGGTCGCAGTCGTGCGGGTGAAACGGCTCGATCGCGAATGGGACAATTGCGTCGTTGGCCTCGAACACGGCGACCGGCTTAGTACACTTGACGTCGCTGTACCTCGAATAGCCGTGATCCGATATTGGCAAACAGCGTTCGACGCCATCCGCGTCGGGCGCGAACGCGCAGTCAACGTCGAGGTCTCGATCGTGCCAGAGCTTGAACAACTTCGCGTCGCCCGCTACGTCGAGCACCGCGCGCAGGCGCGTGCCGCTCAGCCAGCCGTCGGTCATGCTGGTCGCGCCCTCGCCGCCGACAGCTTCACCCGCGCCGCCGGCGCCCGCGGTGGCCTGGCTCGCGCCACCACTCGCGTTAGCGTCGGGCACGCCACCGTTAGGGGTGCCTCCACCCGCGCTCGCTCCGGCATCCGGTGTGACATGGCCGGCCGTTTTCTTCGTGTCGCTCGACGAGCACGCAGCGACCAGCACCACCGTCGTCCCCAGCGTCAACCATGCCCAAGAAGCCGATCGCATCATGTCCGCATCGTTGTACGGTTCGGTGGGGGTTGCAAAGTGCCGCAATGCGCAGCGGCGTTTCAGCGTCGCGCGCGACGCCCAAGCAGCACGCAGCCAGCTAGCAGGCCGAGCGCTGCGGGGCGAAAGGCCGCCTAGACACCTACATGATCACTCCGGCGCCGACCGTGTTGTTCGTCGCTTCGTCGACCAACACGAAGGAACCGAGAGTGCGGTCCTGCTCGTAGGTCTCGTAAGGGATTGGTCGGGCCAGCTTGATGCGTACCAGGCCGATGTCGTTCAGCGCAAGCGCCTTCGGATTCGGAGTATCAACGAACGAATGAACGTCCAGCAGGGCGTCGAGACCTGCGACGACGCCGACCACCGTTGCCGTCGTGTGCCGGACAAGCAGGCGCGTGCCGCTTATCAGTGATTTTTCGGTCATCCAACAAACCCGGGCGGTCACCTCGTTGGACACGCGCGGTGGGTGGAGCGCTGAGCAAATGAGCTCGCCGCGACCCACATCTACGTCATCCCGCAAGCGAAGGGCGACCGCGCTAGGCGCGTACGCTGCCAAGACCGGCGCGCCGCTCTGGTCTACCGACTCCACCACGGAGCGCACTCCGGACGGCAGGGCGATCACCTCATCGCCCGGGCGGAATGCTCCGGAGCTCACTGAACCGGCAAATGCGCGGTAGTCCTGCAGCGATGGGTCGGTAGGACGCAGCACGATTTGCACGGGCAAGCGGGCACGCTCCGGCTCTGTTGTTTTCGGGAGCTCGACTTCTTCCAGATAGCGGAGCAACGGTGGCCCTTCGTAGAATGGGGTTTTGGTGGAGGCGTTCACCACGTTGTCTCCCTCCAGGGCACTCATCGGGATCGCCTGAACGCGCGCGCGATGGCTGTCGCTCAAGAACGACCGGAACTCGCTCTTGGTGCGCTCGAAGATCTCCGGCGACCATCCGACTGCATCCATCTTGTTCACGGCTAGCACGATGTGCGGGATGCGCAGGAACGTCGCCAGATAAGCATGTCGCCTCGTCTGTTCGAGCACACCGTGTCGAGCGTCAACCAGGACAATCGCGAGATCGGCGGTGGACGCAGCTGTCACCATGTTGCGGGTGTACTGCACGTGCCCGGGTGTGTCGGCAATGCGAAAACTGCGGCGTGGGGTAGCAAAGTACTTGTAAGCGACGTCGATGGTGATGCCCTGTTCCCGCTCTGCTCGCAGGCCGTCGGTCAGCAGTGCGAGATTGAGCTTGCCGCCCGTTCGGGTACTGACCCGCTCGAGCGCCGCAACCTGGTCTCGAAGTAGACTCTTGCTGTCGTAGAGCAGGCGCCCGATCAGCGTGCTTTTGCCGTCGTCGACACTACCGGCGGTAATGAATCTCAAGACTGGCATCTCAGAAGTAACCTTCGCGCTTTCTATCTTCCATGGCTGCTTCCGACCGTTGATCGTCTATGCGCGAGCCGCGCTCGGTGAGGTCACTGGCGCGCAGCTCGTCGATGATTCCGATCACGTCACTGACTGCCGATTGGAAGGCGGCGGTACAAGTCATGTCGCCAATCGTGCGGAAGCGTACCCGCGTTCGTTTCACGTCATCGCTTGGGTCGAGGCGAATGAACGGCGAGACTGGGAAGAGCAAGCCGTCGCGCACGATGCAATCGCGGTCATGGGCGAAATAGAGGTTCGGCAGCAGGATGCCTTCCGCCTGAATGTATCGCCACACGTCGAGCTCCGTCCAATTGCTGAGCGGGAACACACGCACGTTTTCGCCCGCGTGAATCCGACCGTTCAGGATGTTCCACAGCTCCGGCCGCTGCAGGCGTGGCTCCCATTGACCGAAGTCGTTGCGCACCGAAAAGACGCGCTCCTTTGCGCGTGCCTTCTCTTCATCGCGGCGCCCACCACCGATGCAGGCATCGAGCTTCAGTTCAGCGATGGCCTCGACCAGCGTGACGGCTTGCTGGCGGTTTCGACTGGGGTACTTTCCTCTTTCGTCCGTGGCCGTCCCGCGACGGATCGAGTCTTCGACGGAGCGCACGATCAGCCGCGCCCGTGACCGTTCCGCATAGTCGTCTCGAAATGCAAGCGTCTCGGGAAAATTATGACCCGTGTCAATGTGCAAGAACGTAAACGGGAGTGGGGACGGCCTGAAGGCTTTCTCCGCTAGGTGAGCGAGAACGACCGAGTCCTTGCCGCCGGAAAACAGCAGAGTTGGGCTTTCGAATTGAGCTCGGGTCTCGCGCAGAATGTAGATCGCTTCCGCTTCGAGATACTCGAGATGGCTCATGGCATTGGCGGTCACGTGTGGCGCTCTTTGCTTGGGTGCGGGCCGCGTGGGGCCGTCAGTTTTTCGCGAAAACTCTGGGCGAGTTGGTACTTACGGTCACCCACTTCCGGTCGCGATATGCCTGTACTTCTCGGGCTGCGGCGTCGATCCGAAATAGATCGAGCCAGCCGTTG
Organism: Polyangiales bacterium; assembly: GCA_038230915.1. GTDB lineage: Bacteria > Myxococcota_A > Polyangia > Polyangiales > Polyangiaceae > PMG-095. The sequence continues at coordinate 28,742 of JBBRMI010000087.1, forward strand.
TCGACGAGCGCCCTCACTTTCTCGTGTTTTCCGAGCACGGCCTCAATCGCAAATCCGGGCGCCTCGATAAACACGCTGAGCCGCAATGGTGTGTGCACCCAGCGTTCGCCGTCGTGCAGCGATTGCAGCGGCAGACCAATCCGCAGATCGCCGCCGTTGCCCTCGAAGACTCCCAGATGTCCGCCAACCACGTTGTGCAAAACCTTGTTACCACTGCCGTAGCGCGCATTGTCGACGGTCGAAGCGTAGTATTGCAGGTTGATCCAGTGCGCCACCACCATCGGTGCCGTCATGACAAGCTCGAGGATGGCGAAGTCCGTATCTTCCTCGAAACGGTAGTCATGAAGAAAAGAACGACCCGAAAGGTTGAGGTGTCGGCTGTGCTCCCGGGGCGCAACGATGAAAGCGGCGTTGTTGGCTAGACCCCACTCCGGTCGCACTTCTGCCCAATTGTTTGCCCGAGCTCGCACGGACGCGTGCAACGCCTGCTGCTGTAGCCCAGTTAGGCCTAGCAATGAGGCGCGTTCTTCGCGCGCGCGAAGGCCAGCAGCAGCCAGCCAAGCCGTTAATGCCGTTAAGTCCTGCGCGTGCGAGCCGGGAACCTCGTCCACGTCGAATAGGGTTACGTCATCCGTGGTTGTGTTGTGGAGCGCGCCAACGAAGTGCGTACTCTCGGGCACACTGATGCCGCGCGCCGCGAGCCCCAGAGTTCACAGCGCCTCGTCTCCTTCGAGTTGGAGCTTGAAGCGGAGCGCCCTGCGGGCCGGGTCGCCTGGGAGTGACAGTTTGCGAGCGTTGAGCGGGCGGAGCAACTCAATGAAGGCGGCGCGCTCTCG
>JBBRMI010000088.1:0-29561 GCA_038230915.1 Polyangiales bacterium
AGCGGTCTTCTCGCCGCCGGTCACCTAGCTCAACGCGTCCAAATTCCTCCAAAGCCCAGTCATGCGTACTGTCCATCCGCGGTCAACGCGTGCCACCAGCAGAAATTCCCGGGCAATCCTGAGATGGAACCAATGCTCAGCCGCCTTCCTACCGCCTTCCTGTTGTTTCGCGCTCGCGGCTCGAGTCGCCTATTGCGCTTTTTTGGCGCGTGTTTTCTTGGCGGGGGCTTCTTCGACCGGGGCCTCGGCTTTTTTGGGGCCGGCGAGCGGGCCGCCCTTTTCCTTCACGTCGGCCAAGCTCTTTTTGAGGGCTTCGAAAAGGTCGATGATTTGAGCTTTGGGGGCTTCGGGGGCGATGGTGATTTCTTGGCCGGCGACTTTTTGGTCGACCGCGCCCTTCACGCGCTCGCTGAACGAGTCGGTGTACTTGGCGGCGTCGAACGAGTCGGTGCCCAGCTCTTCAATCAGCTTTTCCGCCAGCTCGTGCTCTTTGTCGCTGAAGGTGAAGGTGGCGCCAGTGTCGATCTCGCTGAACGCGCGGACCTCGTTCGAATAGTACAGCTGGTGAATCACCAGGCCGTCCTTGCCGTACGGGCGCACCAGCACGACCTGCTCTTTGCCGCGCGCCGACCAGCGCCCAACCGCGACGCGACCTTTGGCCGTCATGGCCTCGCCCAGCAGGCGGTACGCCTTGTCGCCGCCCTTGTCGGGGCCCAGGTAGTAGCTCTTCTCCACCTGAACGAAGTCGACGCTCGTCACCGGCACGAACTCGGTGATTTCGATGGTGCCGCCGCGCTCGGCCTCGAGCGCCTTCAGTTCCTCTTCCGTGAACTGGACGTACTGGCCCTTGCTGTACTCGTAGCCTTTGACGGTGTCCGAGCGCTCGACGACCTCGTTGTTGTCGGTCGGGCAAACGAATTGCATCTTCAAACGGCCGCCACATTTCTTGTGCAGCATGTTGAAGCTCACCTGCTCAGACGATGCAGCGGTGAAGAACTTGACCGGAATCGACACTAATCCGAAGGAAATCGTGCCGGAGAGCACAGCGCGAGCAGGCATTGCACTATGCTAGCGGAAGGAGCGCGACTTGAAGAAAAGTTCGGGTGAATCTGTCTCGTCTGGCGGGGGGGCGACCCCGGTCGGACGTGACGATGCAGACCCGAAACGGGCGGTTGCCTCCGATCCGAACGAGCTCAAGCGTTATCGAAGTAAGCGCGACCCGGCTCAAACCACCGAGCCGTTCAGTGCTGAACGCAAGGGCAGCGCGCGTTCGACTCGCGCGGGTCGGTTCGTGGTGCACCTGCACCAAGCGCGACGCGAACACTACGATCTGCGCATCGAATGCTCGGGCACGCTGCAGAGCTTCGCGGTACCGCGCGGTCCCAGCCAGAAGCCGCTCGAAAAGCGCCTGGCGGTGCACACCGAGAATCACCCGCTCGAGTACCTCGACTTCGAAGCCGTGATTCCGGAAGGCAACTACGGCGCAGGATCGATGACCGTCTGGGACGTCGGGCGGATTCGCTACCTCGAGACCTCGGCGGAAGAAGGCCTCGAGCGTGGCGATCTGAAATTCGAGCTTTCGGGCTTCAAGCTGCGCGGAACCTTCGCGTTGATTCGCACCAGCGGGCGCGGCGGCAAGAAGCTGGAGGTGGGCGACGGGCAGCAGACCGAGTGGCTGCTGATCAAAAAGCAAGACGCGTTCGCCACCGAAGTCGACGTCATCCAGAAGGATCCGCGCGGCGTGCTTTCGGGGCTGACCGGCGAAGAGAACCTGAACAAGGCCGCGCTAGCGGCGCAGCTGACGGAGCTGGTTGCGTCCGCCCCCCAAAAAGCCGTCCTGGCGCAGGGCCTAACGCCGATGCTGTGCGCGCTCGAAGGCGCGGCGTTGACGGATGCGGAGCGATTGTATGAGCTGAAGCTGGATGGCGTGCGAATCGTCGCCGACAAGCGTGGGCCGCAGGTGGCACTGCGTTATCGCAACGGGCGCGCGGCGACGGCCAGCTACGCCGAAATCGCCCGCGCGCTTTCGCTCTTGCCGATCGACGATGCGCTGCTCGATGGCGAAATCGTGACGTTCGACGCCGAGGGTAAGCCCAGCTTCGAGCGACTGGCGCCGCGCATCCACGCCCAGCGACCGCTCGACATCGAGCACGCGCGCTCGAATGTGCCGGTCGTGTACTTGGTGTTCGATCTCTTGGCGATGGCGGGTCGCGACTTGACCGGGCTGCCGCTGGTCGAGCGAAAACGGATCTTGTCGCAGCTCGTGCGTGGGCGCGGGCTGGTGCGCGTGCTCGATCACATCGACGACGACGGCTCGGCGCTGTACGAGTTTTGCAAGCGTGAGCGGCTCGAGGGCGTCGTGGCCAAGAAGAAGCAATCGCCGTATCGAGTCGGGCCGCGACGCACGACGGATTGGGTGAAGATAAAATGCGAGCGCGACGATGACTTTCTCGTGCTCGGCTACGTGACGGGCACGGGTTCGCGCAAGAGCTTGGGCGCGCTGTGCCTCGGCGTGTATGTGCAGGGCCAGCTGCAGTACCGTGGTCGCGTCGGCAGTGGGCTCTCGGACGCCACGATACGCCTGCTCTTGAAGGAGCTGCCCGGGCTCGAACAGCCGATGTACCCGGGCCACGGCGACGTGCCGGAAGATCCCGGCACAGAAAGGGCGAGCTGGGTGCGGCCGGAGCTGGTCGTGCAGGTGCGCTACCAGGGCTTCACCGAGGAGGGCCGGCTGCGCGCGCCGGTGTTCCTCGGCCTGCGCCCCGACGTCGACCCGAAGGCGTGCCACGCGTCGCCGCCAGCGCCGGTGCGTGAGGCCGAGCCGACTGCGGGCGTGACGTTCGGTAGCGGGCGGGTGCTGGTGACCAACCCCGACAAAGTATTTTGGCCCGACTCCAGCTACACCAAGGGGGATTTGGTCAGTTACTACGCCAGCATTGCGCCGCGCATGTTGCCGTTCCTGCGCGGCCGCCCGCTGGTGTTGGTGCGGCACCCCGACGGTATCAACGGCAAGAGCTTTTATCAGTGGAACGTGCCGGAGGGGACGCCGAGCTGGATGCGTCGGCTCGACATCTCGGACACCGACGAGGTCGATCGCACGCCGAAGCACGTGTTCTTGGTCGACGACGACGACGGGCTCGTTTACCTGGCGAACCTTGGTTGCATTCCGCTGCATGTGCTGGCGTGCCGTGAAGAGTCGCTCGGTACCTGTGATTTCTTGACCGTCGACTTCGATCTCGGCGAGCGGCCGTTCGCTGATGCCGTGCGGCTCGGGCTCACGCTGCGTGAGGTGCTGGACGACGCCGGGTTGCCGGGCTTTCCGAAGACTTCTGGCCAACGCGGGCTGCACGTGCTGGTGCCGCTCGGCGACGGCATTCCGTTCGAGGCGGCGAAATTGCTGGTCGAGCTGCTCGGGCGAATCGTGACCGCGCGCCATCCGCAGATCGCGACGATGGAGCGCAAGGTCGACAAGCGCGGTGACCGTGTCTATGTCGACACGGGGCAAACCGGCACGTCGCGCACGATCGTGGCGCCGTATTCGGTGCGCGCTCACCCCGGCGCCACGGTGTCGACGCCGCTGGCTTGGGAAGAGCTGCACGCCGGACTCGACCCGTCACGTTTCACGATTGTGACCGTCCCCACGCGGGCGAATGAGATTGACGATCCGTGGCTCGCCTTCGGCGAGGCGAGACCCAACGTCGGCAGCGCGCTCGCCGCGCTCGAACGCTGGGTGAAGGCCTAATTCGCCCCATCCGACATCGACTCAATTGAGGCATCGAATCGGCTTTCAAACACCGGCGCAAAGCTTGCAAGCTCGCTGCGCATGACAAGCTCCATGGTCGTGTGCTCGGACTGCGGTGAGTCGACGGCCGCGGTCGAATGGGGCTTCGTGTTGCTCGCCCGCCACGGTTGGTCGGCGCGGCTTGGCGACGCGGGCAGCGAGCCACAATGGCGCTGTCCGGCCTGCAATGAACGGCTGCCCTTTGCCGACACGTGGGACGACACCATGGGCGAGCCGGTGGCCCAACGCCGGCGGCTACGGGTGCTGTTGGTCGACGACCAGACGTTGGTGCTGCGGGCGACGGCCAGCATGCTGCGCGAGCTCGACGTGGTGACGGTCGGAAGCGCCGCGGAAGCGCTGGCAAAATTGGCCGAGGGCACGCACTTTGATCTGGTCGTGTCCGACGTTTCGATGCCTGGCATGAGCGGCCCGGAGCTGTACGTGAAGATCCGCGAACGCTTTCCGCACCTGGCTGAGCGGGTGCTGTTCCTCAGCGGCGACGGCTATGGCGCGTCGCTGCTGTGCTCGGCGGTGGCGCGCCGCGAGCGTTTGCAGAGCATGCCCCGCATCCTCAACAAGCCCGTGCCTCGTGACGAGCTGGTGCGCGCGATCGAGCGGCTGGGGGGGCTCCGGCTCCCGCGCTCCGGTACCTTCGCCATCACGGAGCCGGTTGAAACGCCGCGCGCAAAAACCAAATAACCGCGCCGCGTTCTGCCCCACCGTCGCGCTAGCGCCACGGCTGCAGGTGCGTCAATCGACGGCCTGAACCGACTTCAGGAACTCATCGGGCGAGACGAAATCGTTGAAGCGGGCTGCCTCTTTGCCACGCGAGTCGAACAGCACCACCGTGGGTAGGCCGACGACCTTGAAGCGCGCCAGCATGGCTTCAACCTTGGGGTCGTCGTTGTTGGTGGCGTCGACCTTGACCGCGACGAACCGGCTCAGCTCGTGACCCACGCGCGGCTCCGCAAAGGTCTTCTTATCCAGCTCTTTACAGGCGCCGCACCAGGCCGCGGTAAAGTCGACGACCAGCGGCCGCTGGTCGGCGGCGGCGCGCGCCAGGGCGCCTTCGATGTCTTGGTGCACCCAAGTTAGTGAAGCGAACGACTCTGCCGGCTTGATGATGCCGAGCAGGGCGAACAGCCCGCCGGCGCTGGCGAGCACGATGCCCAGACCTTTGGCGATTTTGACCCCGCTGCCCGGCTCGCCAAATTCGCGATGTACGGCGCCGAGCAGCAGGCCCGTCAGGATGCAGCCGACGGCCACCCCGATGAACACGGCCGAGCCCGACACGAAGCGGTTGGCGAAGCCAAACGAGTTGTTGAGGAAGTACAGCGCCACTACCACGAGCACGATGCCGAGGATGCTCTTGATGTGCACCATCCAGCGGCCGCTCTTGGGCAGCTGCACGGCAAACGCGCCGACCAAGAAGAACGGCGCGCCCAGCCCGATCGAAAATGCGCCCATCGCCAGTGCGCCGAGCCCTGGGCTCTGCGTGCTGGCAATCCACGCCAAAATGCCGGTCAATACCGGTCCTGTGCAGGGCGAGGCGATCAGCCCGCACACCAATCCGAGCAAAAACGCGCCCTTGTAGCCAATGCCGCCCATCTCCGCGAGCTTGTTGTTGAGCGCGGAGGGCAGGGTCAGCTCGAACGCTCCGAACATGGATGCGGCCATCAGCAAGAACACGCCGGAGATGCCGACCACGACCCAGCGGTTTTGCAGGACGGCGCTGAAGAAGCTGCCGGTCATGCCGGCCACGACGCCCATCGGCACGAACATGCCGCAGATGCCGAGCACGAACGCCAGCGACAGCAAGACCCCTTCGGAGCGGCGCTTGGTTTGCTTGGCGCCGAAGATGCTGACCGTCACTGCCACCATCGGGTAGACGCACGGCGTGAGGCTGACCGCCAGCCCACCGCCGAGCGCCACCAGCGCCGCGTAGAGCGGGCCCTTAGCCAGCGCGCGCGTAAAATCGCTAGTGCTGGGCGCGGCGTATGCCGTAGCTGGCAAACACAGCCCGAACGCGATGAGGAGCAGAGACAGCCGACGGAAACGCGAGGCCACGGCCAACCTTACCTGAGCTTCTGCGAAGCGCGACGGACCAGCCGCCGCGCCCGGGTGATTTCGCCTGAAAGCGAGACTTGTAAGGCTACGCGGCCGCCGGTGACTCGTTGCAAGAAGGCGCGCAGGTAGCGCACGGCGCCCGCCCAGTCTTCGAGCGCGTAACACAGCTCACCGAGGACGAACTGGCCGTAGCCTTGGCCGCACGGGGCGTCGGACAGCCGTTCGCGCAGCTCGGCCAAGTCCGACACCTCTTCACCGGAGGCCAACAGCGCGAGACCGAGGCCGGCCAGGTAGAGCGGCTTGTCGCGCGTGCCCCAGCGCGCCGCTCGCGACAGCGCCCCGCAGGCGTCTTGGTAGCGTCCCTCGAGGTACAGCACGCTGCCGAGCGTCCAAAGGTGGAAAGCGCGGCGGGCAGGCGGACTGACGCGGCTGCCGATGCGCAGGTGCTCGATGGCTTTTTCGCGGTCACCGAGGCCCAAACAGGCGCGCGCGGCGTCTTGGCGCGCGACGTCGAGCATGACCGACGTCTGCAGCATCAGTTCGGCGATGGCCAGGGCGTCCGCGAAGCGCCGCCCCTCCATGTGCGACAGGTAGAGCTGCCGGAGCAAGAGGACGCGGGTCGTGTGGTCGAGCGGGCTGCCGTGGGCTAAGCCGCGCTGCGCGTACTTGGCGCGGGTGATCGACGTACGCGCCAGCGTGGCTTTACGCAGGAGGAGCTCCGGCGTCACGGCGACGACGGCGGCAGCGGCGGGACGCTTCTGCGTCATTCCCAAGCAATTTAGCAGCACCTGCACAGGCGTCCAGATTTCGGCCTTCGCGGCGTGGCGAACGGCTTGTCCAGGCTCCTCGGGCTCCGGTAGCCGCCCACTTCCGACGGGAACAGCAGCTCGGACTCCCTTTGGGGCCCGGGCCGTAGCTGCGTCTCAACGTGCCAGCGGAGCACAGCAATGAGCTCCGGCGGCACGCTGATCTGGTCGTCGCCACCCGTCTTGGTGCCGATCATCTCGACATCGCCTCGGGTGTGCGAACGGCGCACCAGGAGCTTGCCCTGCTCCCACAGCACGTCCGGCGTCAGCCCTATCCGCCGAAGCGGGCGTAACGACGACGGACGTAGACCCGTCGCGAAGCCGGTGAAGGCCATCGCGAAGTGCTGCGAGAATTTTTCGCGCATTTCGCATCTTCACCTCTCCGCGGGTTGACCAGCCTTGTAGCGTGCTGCGCGGTCGCAAGGGGGCCGAATGGCGCAAGCTCGACGTCCAAGCACTACGCGCTCAGCGACATCGACGAGGCGCGGAGTTACTTGCCACATGCGACGCTGGGGCCACGTCTGCGCCGCCATACCGAGCTAGTCACCGCCACTGACCGGAGCGTCCACGCCATCCTGGGAAGTCCTGACGACCTGAAGTTTCGATCATGCGTAACGCTGTTCGACGTAGTTTCGCCCGGCGACGTCTTCGAGCGAGCACTGCGAAGACACTTCAATAGCCAGCGCGACGACGCCACCTTGCGCCTGCTGAACATGTAGTCCCAGCGATCGCTCAGGCGTCGACGTTCACCGGGCTGAAGGCCCGTCACCGCGCAGGCGTCCACCCTCCCGCCCCAGGCGTCCACGTGCCTGCTCGACCGCAAGTCGGCGTCCACCTTCACCACAGCAAATGCGAACCTCGACCGGGCTACCAGCCCGCTGAACCGCCGCCGCCCCACCACTTGCTGACGCCGACCGCGACTCATGCGCAATAGCCAAGGCGATTCGTGATGCTTTCGCGAGCCGGGCTCGCGCTCGCACGCGCGCTCGCACCGGTAGCGCTTGGCGGTGGCGGTGGCGCTCGTGCTGCTCTGGCTTGGGTGGCCGGTCGCGCTCGCCCTCGCGTTGGCCGGCGCGTCGCGGTCCTAGCGCGTCAGGGCCGACAGACCGCCGTGGCCACGAACGGGTGGGTTTCGCTGGTCTAATTGGCGATGCCTTGGTAGGCGCGGCACTCGAAATCGTCGTGGCAACCAAGACCACCGTGAACAGAAGTGGCCAGCGGAGTTCAAGCGTGAGTGGTTCCGGCCACTCGAGGCAAAAGGCGTGGCGCACCTCGAAGCGAAGTAGCCAGCTCAGATCTGATCGGAGGGCGGGCCCGCCGCCGACGGTGGGTGATCACGGGTAGTCCTTCGTGGGTAGCTCTTCGGTGCGCTCTACGGCTGTGACCGTGAGGTGTCCGGCAGGCGCCACCAATGGCTGCGACACCACACCGGATTCGAACAAGCTCGCGGTGAGGACCGGCTTGTCGGTAACCGGGTGGGGATATTGTGCGGGCAGGCTGGTGTTCGGGTCCTCGTTCGGTAGGTTGCGTTCAGCGAGACACTTGTCGTAGCTAAGGCCTTCCCAGATGCAATTACGTGGTGCATTGCAGTTCGGATCGTGAGTCAACAGCTCGACCACCCCGCCACCGACGACGACGATCGATTTGGTGTAACTGACTAGGAAGGTATACGACGACCCTTCGAAGCTCACGTTGCCGTCCGCGCTGGGGAACGAGTTCATGTAGTAGTGACGGTCCTCCCGACCAGCATCGTCCAGCACGGTCAGTTGCCACTCGTCACCACCGAAGGCCCCCGGACTGTGGTCGGGCGCGCCATCGCGATAGAACGAGTCGTAGACCTGAGTCTCCGATCGCTCGATCGCCTTCTGTTCGTCGCGCACGCCACCCCCGTAGACCCTGGCCACCGCCACGGCATTGAAGTTGAACGTGACCTTGTAGCGATGCCCCTTAACTCCACCGATTGGAAATCGTTCGCGAGCACGTCCACCCCAAGTCGCGTAGTCCTGAACGTGGTTATCGTTCAGGCAGAGACTCCCCCAGCCGCAGTAGTCCCCGCGGATCAACATGCAGGGCGTCACGAACCACGAGCTCTGCAAGGAGTTCCCGGCTTCGTCGAGGACACCGGTCACGGCTTCGAGACATGCCGCGGGATCGCCCGCGTCACAAGGATCGGGCGCATCCTGCGCAGCGCCGCCGTTGGGCAGACCGCCCGCGATTGTCGAGCCGCCCTCGGGAGAGCTCGTATCGCCGCCAATCGTCACCGCACCTGCCGCTGTCGCGCCGCTCTCGTTCGTGCCACCTCCGGTCGCCCCGCTTCCACCGCCCGCCACCGTTCCAGAATCCCGACTCAAGCGCCCGCAAGCCGTACTAAGCGAGAGCAGCACCCACGCCGCGACCAGCCCACTACGCCCAAACCTTCGCGCTGGCATGATCACAACGATAGGAAGATTAACCGCGGCACAGTGCCAAGTCCAACTCCGATAGGTCGTTGGGATCTATTTGCTGCGGTGGAGTTGGCAGGTGGGGTGGGGCGTGCAGCCAATCGGCGATCGTGCGCATTTTTCGATGAAGTGGGCCGAGTGGAGCCGCTGACCAGGTGTCGTCCCTCCTGCGTGCCCACCCGTGGAGGGCCTTGACCAACCTCGCTGACGCGGAGCCCCGGCGCCGCCACCCGACGTCACCGCCGTGGCGAGTCTTCGAGCCCGGCGCGCGCGGCTTCCAGCTGAGCTCGCAGCACCGCGAGATCCCGCTCGACCGTTGACCAGACCTCGGCAAGGTCGATCCCAAAGTAGTCGTGTACCAGCACGTTGCGCATGCCGACGATCGCCGACCAAGGCACATCGGGATGCCGCGCGCGCACGTCGACGCTGATCGATTTGCACGCCTCGCCCAGGATCTCCAGCTCACAGCGGCTTCGCGTCCGCGTCCAAATTCCGGCGCACCGCCGGCCTGACGCCGCGCTCGCTGGCCACGTCGACTTTTCGGGCCAGTAGCTGTTCGAGCGCCAAGACGAGCTTGGCGTGCTGCAGCAGCCCGACGCCGGGGTCAAAGGTCACCAGCAGGTCCAGGTCGCTGTCGGCACGATCGGTACCGCGCGCGACGGATCCGACGACGCGGACGTTGCTGGCCCCGTGCGCTGCGGCGATGCTGCGGATCTCCGGCGCTCGTTGGAAGACGAGGTCCAGCGTGCTCATCCGGAGAACGATAGCATCTGTTCAGCCGCCCCTCCAACTGCAGCAATCCGGTCGGTCGTAGCATAGCGTTTGCAGCCGCATGGCCCGACCGGGAGATTGTGCAAGCACCGCTTGCACAATTGAGCTGGTATCAGCAGCTCGCGCTCCTCGAGAAGGTCGAGAAACCAGCAACACGCATCTGGTATGCGCAGCAGGCGCTCAAGCACGGGTGGTCGCGGGGTGTTCTCGCTCATCACATCAGCGCACGCCTCCATGCCCGGCAAGGCAACTGCAACCCGGGGCGCTGGAATTTGGCTCAGTCAAACAACAGCGGGTTTGCGTGCTCGTAACCTTACACTCGGCACCTCTGGGCCGCCGAGCATCTGATCGGGCATGAGCCAAAGGCAATCACACCCATCGCCGTCTTTGTTATCCATACAAGCCCACGGTGCACAGCTGGTCGACAACGGCCAATCCATGCTCCTCGCTATCCAATTCTCGAATGGCGTCGACTTCGGCAAAGAGTACCGGTTCGGCAGCTCGACCGGCGGATTCGCACTGGCCAAAGTGAAGCTGCCAGCGCCGTGAGGGTAACCTCTGGTTCACGGAGTTTCAGGGCGCAGCCGGGTCTCTATTCCGGCTGCGTCGTCAGGGTGGGTCAGCTGTCTCACCCCCCATCCTCCCCCTTGGTCGGAAACGTGTGGAACGCTCGGGAACCGCTTCGACCGTCTGGATGTTGCTTTTTTACGCTTTTAACGGCGTGAAAACGGCTAGAAACGGCTCAAATGCGCTTGCCAAAGCGGTGGAAGCGGACCAAAAGCTCGGGGCTAATGAACTTGGCACGCAGCAACGGGTCGGCCTCGGGCCAAGGTCGTGTGCGCGGTAAGGCTTCGCTCGGCTGGTTGTTGCTTCCCGCACTGGGTGCCCTGGCGCTCGGTTGCGGTCATCCGGCTACGGCCCAAGAGTGCGAAGAGATCGCCGATCGGGTGACCGAGCTGGAGCTGGCGAGCAGCCCCGCCGGTCGCGATCCAGACACCGCGAAGGAGCAGCTCGAGCGCACGCGCAGCTGGGTCAAGGAATCACAGCTCAAGTCGTGCGTCGGGCGTCGCATCACCGACCGCGCCATGCAGTGCGTGCGCGGGGCCAAGAAGGCTCAAGAGATCACGGACCGCTGTTTCCGATGAGGCTGCGGCGGACGCTGAGCAGCGCTCTCTTGCTCCTGCTCGTCGCGGGCTGCGGCAAGCGGCTGGACACCAACGAGTGTCAGCTCCTTCTCGATCACTACGTCGAGCTCTTGCTGCGCGATGACCGCCCCAAGTCGAGCGCCGGCGAGATTCTGCGGCTGCAGCAGGAGGCGCGAAAAAAGGCCGAGCGCGATCCGGCCTTTCACGAATGTCGCGCGCGTGTGTCACGGAAAGGATTTGATTGTGCGATGAGCGCGCAAGACGCGAATCGCTTGGAGCAGTGCTTGCTTTGAAGTTGGCAGTTTGGAGTTAGCGGTCGGCAGTTGCGAGACGCGCTGACCGAAGATTCACGGTTCGATTTCGGCGGGCGCGTTGCCTTGAGTAGGCTTGGGTGCCGGCGCAGCGTCGTCGTCGCCTGCGTGGGGTTTCGCGGGCTTCGTCGCGGGGGCGGGCTTCGCCGCGGGGGCGGGCTTCGCCGCGGGGGCGGGCTTCGCCGCGGACGTGGGGGCGAGCTTCGCGGGAACGGGTCGAGTGCTGGCAGATGGTTTGGGCGCGGGGGCGCGCTTGCCGCGTTTCGTGGGTTCTTCGGCGGCGGGCGCGACGTAGGCAGGGGTTTTGCCGAGGTTGGCGTCGGTGGTGGCGACGGCGCCGACGAGCGCGAGCAACTTGGCATCGAGGTCGGCGACGTCTTGGGCGCGCGACTGCATGAGCGTGATCACCTTTTGACCATCGCTCAGGTTCTTGCGCACTTCGTCGCGCTTCCAGGGGCCGTCGGTGCGGAACGCTTGGTCGACGCTGCCGTCGAGTGAGATGCCGTTCACCGCAAGCTTGTCGAGCTCGGCCTTGGCTGCGAGCATGCGGTTGCGCGAGCGCACGAGCCGTGTGGCTTCTTGGGGCAGGGTGGTGCGAAGCGGCGTCGAGGTGGAGGTTTCGGACGCGTAGAGCGTGGCCGAAGCGTCAAGAGTGGCCGAGGGGTCGGGCACTTCGAGCCGCAGACGCAGGCCAATGCTGGCGAGCTTCTTCAGCTCTTGGTTCCAGCGCTCTTTCAAGCTGTCGTCGGAGGCGTCGGGCGTGAGCGCGACGGCTTCGGCCAGGTTCTTGCGCACCGTGGCCGGCTCGTTTGGCGCCTCCAACAGCTCGACCTGTTTTTGGTGCAGCCCGATGAAGAAGCTGTCGAACTCGGGCTTGCCGGCGGCGTAGTACTCGCCGCGCGCGACGTCCGAGGGTCCCTTGGGCTCGAACAGGCTGCAGCCCGAAACCAGGGTGAGCGTGAGGGTGAGGCGGAGGGCGCTCTTCAGTGACACGATAGCGTTGCTCCCCACAGCTCGTCATGACCTGCCGTGGTTTGAATGAAGAACGAGACGGTCGCGTTGTTCGTGGTCACGATCGTGCCTTGTCCGGCGTTGGCGCCTTTACCCGAGACGAGCAAGGCTTCTCCAAGCGGCCTCAGCGTGCTGTCGAGGATGCGCACGTGAACTTGATACTGACCCACGCTGCCGTCGGTCCATTGCGCGAGGTAACGCTCGCCCGGCAACGTGGCGAGCGAAGGAGCGATCGCGCCGCTGCCGTCGGCGGAGAGCTCGAGCGCGCGCAGCGGGCTCGGCTTTTGGCCCAGAACCGCTACCGCTACATAAACCCGGTATGGCTCGGATTTATCGGCGCGGGCCGAGAACAACACCAGCGCTTGCTGGCCGATGAGCGCCACGTTGGGCGTACCGAGACTCTTCGGCGCGCCGTCGACGGCAATGGCGTCTCCGGCCGCGGTGCCATCGGGACGTAGCCAGCCGGTCATGATTTGGCCGTCTGCGCCGCCTTGGCGGAACGCGACGAAGTGTCCGCTCTGGTTCGAAACCACGCGCGGCGGCGTCACGCGCACGCCCGTCGCTAGCGGCCAGACGACGCCGGTGGCGCCGTCGTCGCCGCGCCGCAGCAGCGCCGCGGGGCCGACGCCGAGCGCGAGCCCTGGCGCCACCGTCTGCGCGAACGCGAAATCTGGGCTGGCGCGGTCGACGCGCAGCGGATCGGTCGCCGTGACGTGGCTCACCTCGCCGCTGCCGGTCAGAGCGTCCAACTTGCGTTTGGCCTCGCCCCTCAGCGGATCGTAAATCCAGCCGGCGGCGGTGTTCCTCGTGTCGGCGATAGCGAGCGCGATCGTGCCGTCGTCGAGCGCGAGCGCGCTGATCGGCACCGTCCGTTCGATCGGCGAGATCCGGCTCGGTGGCGCAGTCAGGGTGCAGTGGGGTAGTGTAACCAAGGTGCTTGCCGACGTCGCCGGGGCGCGCGTCGCCGTGGCTTCGGAGCGGCGGAACGCCATCACCACCAGCGCACCGGCGGCCATCAACAGCAGACCCCCGAGCACGAGCACGACGACGCGCATGCGCGTCAACAGCTCGCGTTGCTCGGTGACGATCGACGGCAGCTTGGCTCGGGGCTCAAGCGGCTCATCGGCGATGAACAGACCAGGCGCCGGCACAGCGGCGGCCGTGGGCGCAGGCTCAGGCGGTTTCGCGGCGGCGCCTTCGGAAATGCGCGTCTGCTCGATCAGCGCGTCTTGCGTGGCCTTCTGGGAGGCGCTGCCGCTCACGTCGAGCGTCGATTCGAGCGACGTTACGGCGGCTGGCTTGGGCTCGAACGGCCGCTGGGCGCGCGCGCTCACCATGGTCGCGCTGTCGGCGCTGGGTGCTGGCGCGACGTGTGGCCAGGGCGTTTTCGGTGAAGCCGGCAGGTCGCCGGCCAACGCCAGGAAAGGCACGTCACCGCTTGGCAATGGCCGCTCGAGCGATGACCCGCGGTCGAGCCCGGCGGCGTCGAGCGACGGCGTCGGCATCGGCAACGCGCGCGGCGGAGGCGGTACGGCGCCCGGCGGACGCAGCGTCGCGGTGGCGGTGGCGCCTTCGAACTCGCCGAGTGTGTTCATCGGCGGGCGCGCGCCGCGCATGGCGGTTGGTGCGAGCGCGGGGGCGGGTTTGTTGGTGTTGCCCAGCACGCCGAAGCTCGACGGTGCGAGCGTGTCGCGCGCCGGTTCACGCGAGAGCGGCGAGCCGCTGGTGGCTGTCGCGGACGACGGTGGGTTCACGACTGCGGCGGGTAGCGGCGCCGTGCCGGTTCCGGCTCGCGCGGGCGGCGTGGCCAGAGGCGTCGCCGTTGCTGCTAGAGGTGCGCTCGGGGCAGGTGCGATGCCGGCGTTGGTCGCGGGCTTGGGTGCGCCGCGGATTGGCGGCGGAGGCGGGCCGATCGATTTCGGCGCGACCGCCTTGGCGGCACCCGGCGACGACGGCGCGGCGACCGGCGCCGTCGAGGCGTCTGGTGCGCTCGCGGGGCGCAGGGCTGGGCGTGGCGGGGGTTTCGGGGACTCGGTCAAAGACGACTCCGCGCTACGGCGAGTATGCCACCGCACACGCCATCGCACGTCTCGAACACTACAAGGAAATCAGCGACGTTGGCTATACGCCGCCTGGTCGGGCAACGCGCGCGCTAGGGCCACGACCCCGAGCAGCGTTGCCCCACCCTGAGCGAGCGCTTGCGCACACGCACGCACCGTGGAGCCAGTCGTGACGACGTCATCCACCAGCACGATGTTCGCGGCCACAGGCTGGTGACGCAGCTCGAAGGCGCCGTTTGCATTCGTCAGACGCCCGGCGCGCGATTTGCCCACCTGACGCTCGGTCTCGCGTGCTCTACGCAGCACGCGCGGCTCGCAAGCCAAGCGACTGCTGCGTGCAAGCTCTTGCGCCAGCAGCCCCGCCTGGTTGTAGCCGCGCTCGACCAGCCGCCGTGGATGCAGCGGCACCGGCACGAACGCGGTGTCGCGGGGCAGCCCCCATTGTTCGAGCGCCGGCAAGACCAGCGACGCCAGGCAGCGAGACAGCTCGGCTCGACCCTCGTACTTGAAGCGCGCGATCGCGGTCGAGAGCGGGGGCGCGTAGTCGCCGGCGACGAGCAGCGGCACGCCGTCGAGCTCAGACGCTGCTGTGGCGGGCGAAACCGCGCCGCATTTGTCGCAAAACGCCGCCACACACGGCGCGTCGCACGCGGCACAACGCGGCGGCGCCAAAGCATCCAGCAACCCCGAAACCACCCGCGCCAAAAGCTGCATGCGCCCCATCGGCCGCGCGAACTGTCCGGTTGCTAGCGGCCCGAGATTTTTTCACAGGGAGTCCCGGATGGCGGCACGGCCGCCGCCCTGATGGGACGAAACGGGTATCGCTGGGGCGCGTCGCCGCCAGTTTCTTCCTAGATCGTGAGATCGGGAGCGAGATCTTTGGGGTTCGAGACCGACGATGTCGAATGGATCCTGCGCAGTCGGCGTGCGGCGTGGTGCGGCTCGAACAGCAAAACCTCCGCCATCTCCGACTCCCTGTGAGAAAATCTCGAGTCGTTACGGATTGGGCGCTGGGTCCGTGGGACGTGGGCCGCCCAGCTGGGCGGCGATGGCAGGGCCTAGCTCAAAGACCCAGCAGCTTCGTCATCGAGGCTTCGTCGGCGGGCGTGAACGGCAGCCGATCGAAGTCTTCGCTCTCGACCCAGCGGAATTGGTGGACGTTGACGGCCGCGGGTTCGCCGCGCGTCACACGACAGTCGTAGAGGTGCAGCTCGACCGTGTAGTGTTCGTAAGCGTGCGCCACGCTGCTGATCTGCGCGCCGGGCTCGATGTCGACGCCGACGCGATGCTGAACCTCGCGCTTCAACGCTTGCAGATCGGTCTCGCCGGCTTCGACTTTACCGCCGGGAAACTCCCACAGCAGCGGCAACACCGCCGTCGGGCGGCGTTGCGTCACGAGATAACGGCCATCTTTCGCGATCACAGCCGCCACGACGCGAATCGTCTCCGTCATCGGCCGCGAATCAGGCGTCGATGCGGAACAGCTGCTGGCCCATCAGCAGGATGTCGGTGCCGGCCACTGCGCGCTCGGCCCGCAGCCGAATGAAGGTACCGTTCGAGCTACCGATGTCCGTCAAGTACACGCGGCCGTCGGGGGCGCGCGCGATGCGGCAGTGCAGGCCGGAGACGTAGCCGTCTTCCGAGAACAAGATGTCGCCGCGTTCACGACCGCAGTGCACGCCGCGCTCGGGGACCGGGAACGAATTGCCGGTCGTGTCGCGGCCGATCACCAGCGCGAGCCGACCGATGTAGCCCTTGGCGGGGCTGCCGAAGCGCTCGACGCCGTCGGGCGACTTGCCCTGGCCGCGCAGCTCTTCGAAGCGAATGATCTCTTGGCCGATGCGGAAGACGTCGCCGAACTCGAGCAAACACGGCTCATTCGGGCGCACCTTCAAATAGACGCCGTTGAGCGAGCCTTCATCCTTGATGTACAGCTGCCCGCTACGCTTGCTGAACGTGGCGTGGCGCGGCGACAGGTAGCTGTCACCCGCGAAGATGGAACCGGTGTCGCGACCGACCGATACGACCGGTGCGTCCGGCATGCGGAAGGTACCGGCTTCGCTGCCGTCGGCGCGGAGGGCGGTGAGGATGATGCCGCCCGCTGTCGGAGCCGGTGCTGCGGCAGCCGCTGCTGGAACCGAAGGTGCCGCGCCCGAGAGCGCGCCCAGGTTGTAGCCGCACGAGGCGCAAAAACGATTGCCGGCGTTGAGGTGTCCGCATTGCGGACAAGCGACGCCACCCGCAGGCGGGCTGGACGGGGCAACTGCAGCCGGCGCTGGAACTGACGCCGGGCGTGCGACCGCTTGCGTGGCCGCCAACGGCGATGGAGCCGGTGCGAGCGCGGGTGCCGGAACGGGCGGCGCCACCATGGCCGGCACGCCTTGAGGAGGCGTGTTGGAACTAAACTGTTTGGCTTGCGCTGACCCGCGCGGAAGCTCCGCGCCGCAGCCCAAGCAAAACTTGTAGTGGTCCTGGTTCTCTTTGCCGCACTTTGAGCAGGTGATCACTATGTTGCTCCCGAAGACCCGGCCACTGCCGTTGGGTGAGGGACTGTACCCTCAAACCCTCGTAACCGCGTGATTATCTACGCCCGCCGCTTAGGGTCAAGGCCGCTCAGCCTTGCGTTAAGCGGTCAGAAACGCAAGCGCTGAACGCAGGAGATCGCTCAAAGGCTCCACGTCGATGCGTTTTCCGAGGTGCTCGACCGCGCGCTCGGCTTCAGCCGGCCGGTAGCCCATGTTGACCAGCGCCTTGAGCAGTAACTGGCTTGTCGCTACCGCGGGGCCCGCGCCGGTGGCCCTGCCGGCAGCGGCTTTGCCCAGCGCCTCGGGCGGCACGAGCGCGGGAAGCTTGTCGACCAGCTCGACGACCAGCCGTTCGGCCGTCTTCTTGCCGATGCCTGGAACCTTCCCGAGTCGGCCCAGGTCGCGCAGCGAAATTGCCCGCGACAGGTCGGCGATCGGCAACGCACCCAGTACGCCGATGGCCGTTTTGGGTCCCACGTTGGGCACCGAAACGAGCAAGCGAAAGACGCGCCGCTCCAGCTCGCTGGCGAAGCCGAACAGCTCGAGCGCGTCTTCGCGCACGTGCGTGTGCACCCAAAGCTCGATTTCGCCCTTCGGGTCGCCCGGCGCGCGCCCGAGCGTGCCGACCGGGACCGTGAGCTCGTAGCCGACGCCGCCGACCTCGAGAATCAAGCCGCTGGGCTCTTCCGCAACGACGCGACCGCGCAGCCAACCGATCATGGATTGGAGGCTTCTATACCGTGCCTTGCCCGCGCCTGTCTCGAACCCCCAAATTCTCGTCGCGCAGGGCTCCCGACCTCGCGCTGGGGATTCATCACATCATTGGCTGCCAAGCTGCAGCTCGAATCGCAGAAACTGCCGTGTCGTCTCCGGGCAAAGCCGTACGACCGCGGACCCGCAAGGCTTCGGCGAACCAGTCGCCTGATTTCGACGATGGCCGTTGCAGAGATTTTTTCACAAGGAGACCCATCCCGGTCCCGCCGCCGAACCCCTTCCTGGGGCCGCCCTCGCGCAGGGCCCCGACAACGGATCAAGACTGCTGCTTTGCCATCGGCAGGTTTACGGGAGATTGAGCCCCGTGTTATGGGCCGCGCATGCGTTCCGCCGTTCTGGCGCTCCTCCTGTCATTGGCCGCTGTCGGCTGTGGCGGTTCTTCGAGCGAGACGCCGCCGCCGCTCGAGCCCGACCCGACGAGCGCTCGCTACACGGGTCCGCGCATGCCGAGCGCGGCGGACGGCGTCGCGGCCCCCGCACCCGAGCCAGACGCTGCTGAAGATGACGCAGCACCGCGACCCCGCCGAGCAGCTGCCCCCACTTGGGGGAGCGGTAAAGCGTCGACGAACGTCGCGACTCTGCCGACGATGACGTCGCCTACGGCGCTGCCCAGCGCCGCGGCTCAGCCGAGCGTTGCGCCCGCGCCTGCCGAAAAGCCCGCGCGCTAGCGGGTCGACTCAGAAGGCGCCGCTCAAGCTCAGACCGGCGAGCTGCCGGCCGACGAGCGGCGCCACCAGCGGACGCTGCCATGTGCCTTGATTGGCGTTGGCGCGGTCGACCGACTTCTTGTCCAAGAACCACCAAATCGCGCCGCCGACGATCACGGCAACGCCTACGCCGGTCACGACGCTGTCGGTGCGCATCTCTTTGTTTTTGGCGTCGCCTTGGGTCTTGACGCTGGCGGGGCAGTCGATGCGATGCACCGAATCTTTGCACTGTTTGGCGAGCTCGTCGGCCTTTGCCTTGGCCCCAAAATAACTCGCCGCCCCGACACCCGTCACGACGACGCCGACGCCCATCGTTACAAACGGCCACGGCGAAGCCTTGGCGCGTTGGACCGGCTCGGGTGCGAGCGGAGCCGTCACGGTCGGGGCCACGGCGGTGCCGCTAGTCGGTGGCGCTGCTGCCGCGGCTGCGTCTTCCTCCGCGATCTTCTTCTTCAGCACTTCGACGCGGCGATTGATCTGATCTTTTTCGCCGCTATTCGGCTCGCGCGCCACGAATGTTTCCAGTGCGACCACGGCTTGGCGTTTGCGGCCGGCCAGCTCGTACGCTCGCGCCAGGTTGAGCAAGAGCGGGTTGGCGGTGCAGTCGCGCCGGTAGGCGTCTTCCCAGTAGTCGAGCGCACGCGCGTAGTCGGCCTCGTTGAAGGAGGCGTTGCCGGCCTGGAAAGCGCCTTTTGCGGCGGCCACTTCCGCGTCGGTCGGCTCGCGGCCGCAGTCCGGGTAGCTCTTGGTTGGCTCCTCCGCGTGGGCGATGGCGGGTGCGATTAGAAGAGCGAGAGCGGCGAACAGCGACTTCAAGTTTCTAAGCATGCGAGTCCCAAGAGTCGAAAGGAAATTCAGCGACGGCGTAGCATAGGAGCAGGGCTCCCCTGATCTCAACGTTTCGCTGTCGAAGGGCCAAGTTGTCGGCCAATCGGCCGGTGACTAAGGCCAGGCCTTGTGCCGCGGACGCGATCGTGGCGAAGTTTCGCGCGGTGAAATCGACTTCCTTCGCGCGCCGCGCGTTCGCCGTGCTCTCGGTCGGGTTCGGGCTGTACACGCTGAGCGCTTCGCCCCACACGGTGGCCGCTCAAACGCGCAGTGCTTCGCAAAAGCTCGAAGCGATCCGCCAGCTGATGGAGAAGGGGCAGGGCCTCTACCTTGCTGGCAATTACCAGGGCGCCGCCGATGTGTTCGAAGGTGGCTTCAAGCAGTACCCGTACTCCGCGTTCTTGTTCAACGGCGGCGTCTGCTACCAGAAGCTCGGCGATACCGACCGCGCGCTTGGAAAGTTCCGCGACTATCTGAAGGTCGATCCCAGCGCGCCGGACAGCGAGAAGGTGAAGCAGCGCATCGCGTTGCTGGAGACCGCCAAGGGCGTACCGATCACGCCCGTCGAGACGGGTGGCAGTGGTGGAACTGGCGGGGGTGGCAGCGGCGGTGCCCTGCCGATTGTGCAGCAGGTCGACGACGCGAGCGCGATGCGCTCGCTCGTAGTCGTCGAGACCGAGCCGCCGGACGCGCCGTTGCGGTTCTATTCGCGCATCGACGACGGCGCCGCGACGTTCAAGCTCGGTGGCCAGAACCCAGGTTGGAAAGAAATCGCCAACGCACGCGCGCCCGCCAACGTCACGCTGTCGGTTGGCAAGTACCACGTGGTGGTCGAGAAATTCCGCGACTTCAACGAGAGCCAGTCCGACATCGACGTCTCGCCGGGTCACGTCTACCAGTTCAAGGCCAACCTCTCGCAAGGCGAGTTCATGGCCTTCTTGCGCGTGTCGGCGAACGTGAAGGGCGGCTACGTCTGGCTCGACGACAAGAAGAAGGAGCGGCCTTTTTGGGGCACTACCCCGCACGGTGAGCTGGTTTCGGCCGGACCGCACGAGGTGTTGGTCGAGGCGCCCGGCTTCGAGCCGCTGCTCGCGCCCGTGATGGTGAATCACGGCGAGCAGAAGGAAATGGAAGTCGCGATGGTGCGCGTGAACTACGGCTTCGTGCGCGTCGACTCCAACGCGCCCGAAGTGAAGGTGCGCATCGACGAACAGCCGAAGGGTGTTTGGAAGGCCGGCACCGACCCGCTCGATGTGCAGTCGCCGTCCGGTCCGCACAAGCTGACGGTGTTGTCCGACGGTCGCAAGACGTTCGAAGCGGTCGTCAACGTGCCGCGCGGGCAAGTTCTGCCGGTCCACGTGAAGATGATCCCGAAGTACCCGCGCGGCGCTGCCTGGACGCAGGCCGTGATTGGCGCGGCGTGCATCGGCGCTGCGGCTTACTTCGGCAACGAGTCGAACAAGATTTACGATCAGCTGAAGGCTGACGGCTCGACCGGGCGGCTGGAGCCGAGCGACTCGCGCGCCAACAAGGGTCGCTGGTACGCGGTCGGCGCCGACGGCGGTTTCGCCGTAGGCGGGGTGCTCGGCATCTTGGCCACGTACAACTTCATCAAGGACCCGCTGCCGCCATCGTCGATTCGCACCGACAAGCCGGTCGAGTTCGAAGATCCGCGCAAGAACCAGCCGGTGGCGCTGTTGCCGTTCGGTGCGCCGCGCGAGCGCTTGGTGCAGAAGCCTCCGCGGGATCCAGGTCCGGCATTGGCCCCACCCAAAGTCAGCGTCGGTGCGATCGGGCCAGACGCGCCTGGCTTGTTCATCGGAGGGAAATTTTGATGCGCCTCAGTGCCTGCGTAGTCTTGGTCGCCGCTGCCAGCGTCGGTTGCTCGTGGTCGCGCTTCGACGACGTGGTTCAAAATTCGCCGATTGTGCTGCTCAACAGTCCAAAAGACGTCGCGGACGGCTTCGGCAGCAGTCTGGCGACCGCCACCGTCGGTGACTCGGTCACGTTGCTGGTCGGCGGCGCGCCGCTGAAATCGGGCGGCGCCGAGTTCGAGCTCGGTACGTCGGACACGCCGACGGTCGACGCGCGCGACACCGGACATTGCTTGGGCAGCAACGCGCCGTGTTATTTCTCGAGCTCGCCCGTCGCGCTGGCTCGCGCCCAAGGCCGCGGCAAGGATGTGCACGACCTGTGCTTCGTGGACGGCGGCGGCACCGCATCCGGCGACCGTGGCGTGGCCGTGCGCTGCAAAGACGACGTCGAGTACGCGCTCGACGTCCCGAAGGTCGTCAGCAGTCTGCTCGAATTTTCGATCAACAACGCGCAGGCGACGCCGTTCCGCTTCGGCGCCGATCACGGCCCCGATCCGGCCTTCTTGGCGACGGCCGACGAAGAGAGCGCGGTTTGGTACTACCCGTCGCTGAGCAAGGTCTTCCTGGACATCCCGAACCCGGCCGACTCCAAAGGCCGCTGGGACAAACCGGTCTTGCGCACGCTGGCGGTGGCCCGAATTGGCGCGGAAGCACGGCTGCTCGCGGTCGGCACGCCGAGCCAGGTCGACAAGCCGGACCAGGGCGCCGTGCGGCTGTTCTTCGCGCCCGACGGCGTGACGCCGAGCTACATCGGCTGCTTGGGCGGCACGCCGGGCTTCGGACGCGCGCTCGCGGCCGGGCCGGTAGTCGCCGGCGACAAGGACGACGAGCTCGTCATCTCCGACGCGTCGATCGTGTACGTCTTCGACGCGGCCAAGTTAGCGACGCTCGAGCCAACGCTCGACCCCACCTGTTCGCTCGGCGCGCTGCCGGCAGGCTCGCTGGTCACGTCTTTCACCTGCGGTTCGACCAAGAACATCTCCGACTGTGACTCGTCCGAGTTCGGCGCGGCGTTGGCGGTCGGTGACTTGGACGGCGACGGTGACGGTGAAGTCGTGGTCGGCGCGCCCAACATGACGGTGCGTCACGTCAGCCGCGCTGGCGCGCTGATCATCTACGACGTGGATCCGCCCAAGACCGCCAAGGAGCACCTGTACGATTTCAAGGACATCGCGTTCTTGTCCTCGGCCGACCCCGATGACCAGCTGGGCCGTTCGATCGCCCTGCCTGATTTGGGCGATCGTCAGCTATTGGTGGCGGGCGCGCCCGGCGGTGGCAAGGTGGGGCTCTTCTACTGCCCGTCGTTCTTGCCGTCCAAGCTCAAGGGCTCGCGCTGCCACTGAAACGGCTCGCGGAGCCCGGCTCCGTTTCCACTGAAAATGCTGCCCGAGCACAAGCAAATCCTGGTCGTTGACGACGAGCCGAACCTCCGGCGCGTGCTCAGCGCGCAGCTGGAGCGCGATGGCTACGACGTGCACACCGCCGAGGACGGCGAGCAAGCGCTGACGATCCTCAAAGAGCACCATATCGATTTGGTGATCACCGATTTGCGCATGCCGCGGATCGACGGCATGGAGCTGCTGCGACGCGCGCAGAAAATCGATGCCGAGCTGCCGGTGGTGATGATCACGGCGCACGGCACCGTCGACAACGCGGTCGAGGCGCTCAAGACCGGCGCGTTCGACTACCTGACCAAGCCGTTCGATCAGGTGGAGGTGCGGACGATCGTCGCCAAAGCGCTGCGTACCCGCGATCTGTCGGCAACCGAGGCCAGCCGACCCTTCCACGAAATTCCGGTCGAGGGCGCGCGCTACGGCATCATCGGCCAAAGCTCGAGCATTCTGGACCTGTACGCCGTCCTCGATCGCGTGGCCGATACACCGACGACGGTGCTGATCACTGGCGAGTCCGGCACCGGCAAGGAGCTGGTTGCGCGCGCTTTGCACGAAAGCTCCTCGCGTCACGACAAGTCGTTCATCAAGGTCAACTGCGCGGCGATCCCCAAAGACTTGATGGAGAGCGAGCTGTTCGGTTACGAGCGCGGCGCGTTCACCGGCGCGGTCGGCTCCAAGCCGGGGCGCTTCGAGCTGGCCAGCACCGGTACGCTGTTCCTAGACGAAATCGGCTCGATTCCAGTCGAGATGCAGGTGAAGTTGTTGCGTGCCCTGCAAGAGAGCGAATTCGAGCGCGTCGGTGGCGTGCGCACGATCCGCGTCGACGTACGGCTGATCGCCGCCACCAACAGCGACCTCAAGAAAGAGATCGCGCAGGGCAGCTTTCGCGAGGACCTGTACTACCGGCTGAACGTCGTGCCGATTCGGTTGCCGTCGTTGCGCGAGCGCGCCAGCGACATTCCGCTGCTGGTGATGCACTTCATCCGCAAGTTCAACGCGCGACTGAAGAAGAACATCGACGGCGCCGAGGCGGCCGCGCTGGCACGGCTCACCTCGTATCCGTGGCCGGGCAACATCCGTGAGCTCGAGAACGTGATCGAGCGCGCCGTCTTGTTCTGCGACGGGAACGAGCTGCACTTGGGCGACTTGCCGGCCGAGGTGCGCGGCACTTCGGGTCTGTTCGAGTCGCTGTCGGCCACGCCGTTCCCGCCGCCGTCCGGCGAGCCGACATCGTCGGGGCCGTCGGACGGCTTGAAGGAGCAGGTCAAGGCGGCGATGAGCCGGCTCGAGCGCGAGCTGATCGTGCGCGCGCTGGATCAGACGAACGGCAACGTCACGCACGCCGCGCGGCTCTTGAAAATCTCGCGCAAGGGGCTGCAGCTGAAGATGAAGGAGCTCGGCCTGCGCGAGCAAGGCGAGCGCGGCGAAGGCTAGCGACGTGCGTGTTTCGCCGTTCAGCTCGACGGCTTTGGCCGGGTTCGCTGTGGCGCTGGGGCTTACCGGCGCTGTTTCGTGCAAGCGCGCGCAGCCCTCGCTCGCCAGCGCCGCGCCGAGCGGTTCGCATCGTTCTTCGATCGTAGCCCCGACT
Organism: Polyangiales bacterium; assembly: GCA_038230915.1. GTDB lineage: Bacteria > Myxococcota_A > Polyangia > Polyangiales > Polyangiaceae > PMG-095. The sequence goes on from JBBRMI010000088.1 coordinate 24,084, forward strand.
CCGCCGCCCACGCCACGCCGCGGCATGATCTGGATCGAGCCGGGACCGCTGGTCGCCGGGACGCCGCCCGGTCAGTTGCCACGCTTGGCCGATCAGGAAATGCCGGGCGAGCAAGTGATCTTGAAGGGCTTCTACATCGACGTTTACCCGTACCCCAACGAGGAAGGCGCGATCCCGCTCACCAACGTCGCGCGCGCTGGCGCGGCCAAGCTGTGCGCCGAGCAGGACAAGCGGCTGTGCGCCGAGCTCGAGTGGGAGCGCGCCTGCAAAGGGCCGAGCAACACCACATTCGAATACGGCAACGGTTACCATGCCGATCGCTGCTTCACCGGCACCGAGCCCGTGCTCAAGCCGAGCGGGTTGCGGGTGGCGTGCCGCAGTGAGTTCGGCGTGCGTGATTTGCACGGTGGCGCGTTCGAGTGGACGGCCAGCGCTTGGGGGCGCGGGACCGAAGCCGGGTTTTTTGCGGTGCGCGGCGGCAATAGCACGAACGGTGAGCTGACAGGGCGCTGCGCCAACGCCGAGCCGAAGCCGGCGGCAATCAGCGCGGCGAGCATCGGATTTCGTTGCTGCGCCGGGCCGCCGAGCGCGGTCGAGGTCGTGCTCGACGTGCGCCGAGGGCCGAAGCTCGAAGCCAAAGGCGTGGTCGACAAGGAGCTGGCGCGTACGTTCCTTTCGGCGCTACCGAAGCCGGCAGAGGCACACCTGCGTCGCTTCGGTGAGCCGCGCGTGGAGATGTTCTGGATCTGGCGCCCGATTGCCAACGAGGATCTGCACGTCGCGCGGATCTGCGCCGGTTTGGGCAAGCAGCCGGCTTGCGGGCTGCTCTTCGTGCGGCTCGGCCTCGGCGCGCCCGATCTGCTCGGTTGGGCCGAGAGCGGCATCGTACCCGGTTCGCTGCACATCGAGCAGAATCCGCGCGAGCTGTGGCTCTTGGGCGGCGACGATCCCGGACCGTTCAAGCGTTGGGTTGGCTACGCCTGGGGCCAGATCAGCATCGGCCCGGTCGAGCGCCACGTCGGCAAGCCGCCCAAGACGAAGAAGAAGCACTGACCGGTTCGCTCGCCGCGCACCACGCTCGTTCAGTTATGGCATTCAGCTTCAAGGCGGGCGGCTGCAGCGTGCTCGCGCTTCACTAACCGTTCCAGCTCATGCCGCGGTTCGCTCGGCCTGCCGTACGGTGTCTTGCTGACCTCGACGTGGCTTTTGAGCGTGGTCTCGGTGGCGCGCAAAACCACGATGTAGTCGCGCACCGCCAACGCCAACGGCTTCTCCCCGACGCTGCGTGGCTGCAGCGCCTGGGCGAGCGTGGCGTAGCGCTTGGCGATCTTCAGCTCGTCGATTGGCTTGGCTTTAGCGAGCGCTTCAATCTCTGTCACGGCCGTGTTCACCTCACGCTCGACGCCGCGACACGCGCTGATCTCGCGGAATTTTCCGCAACCCGCGCTGCCGAGCGCGAGCACGAGCAGCAGCCTGAGCGGGCCGCTCCAAAAGTGCGAGCGTGACATGGCGCGACCCTAGCACGCAGCGCTGCTAGCCTGGCCGCGCCGATGCGCGTTTGGCTCGCCGTCCCCCTGCTCAGCTGCAGCGCAGCCATAGCGCTCTTCGCCTGTAAATCGCGGCCTGACGAGTCGCCTCCACCGATCGAGCTTGCCCGAAGCGCCCTCGGCACGCTGCCCAGCGCGCGCCCGCCTCGGCCGCTCAGCAGCGACGTCGTCGTGTTCGAGAAGACGGTTCAGGCCGACAAGCTCGTTCCGCCCGCTCGCAGCGGGGATTGCCCGCTCGCCTTCGGCAAGGGCGTCTTTGGTCAGCTCACGAAGGATGCGCTGCGTGTGTTCGATGCAGTGGATTTTCGACTGCTCGGGACCGAGCCGCTCGACGAGCCGCGCGCTTTGCTCGAGCTGGCTGACGGCGCGCTCTTGGCCGTCGGCGCGAGTACCATGCTGCGTTGGGAGCCCGGCAAAAAGCGACCGACCCGGTTGCCCAGGCCGATGCTGCTGCCACGAGTGCGCCTCTACGCCGACGCGCAGCAGGCCGACTTACTCTGGGTCTTCGACGATGGGCTTCGGGTGGGCGGTGCGGCCGCGACGGCGACGCTCGCCAGTTATCGCCTGACGCGCAGCATGGCCCCCGAGCCGCGGCAGATGGTGCCTTTGCCGGAGCAAACGCTGGAGCTGACCGCGCGGGGCGGCGGTGTCCTGGGTCCGACCCGCGAGGGGGTTTGGCTTTTCCTGACTCCGCCGATGCCGAACATCTCGAGCGGTGAGTTGGCTGGCCACGTCCAGCGGTTCAGCCCGGGCGGACTGCGCTTGCCTGGCTTCACACTGGCCGGACGATCGCCGCCGACCTGGGTGCTGCCGGCGCGGCGACTCGACCAGAGCATCTGGGTCGAAGAGGCCGGCACTGTCTCGCGGGTGCTGGTGAGTCCGAGCTACAAGCACCTCTTTGGCCTGCGGCTGGCTGGCAAGGTCGTGGCAGCTGCTTCCGGAGACGAGGGGCGCGTGCTGGCGGCCGTGGAGGTCACCGGACCGGGTCCGCGTTTCGAGCTCGAGCTGCTCAATCAGGACCTGGCGCTGGTTTCGCGGGTGGTCCTGGCAGCGGACGAGCCCACCGGGGCTGACGACTGGGTTCATGTCGTGACGCAGAACCAAGCCGTGGTGGTCGCGGCTCGTGAGCCCAGGATCGCCGTCGGCGGTCCCGAGCGCGCGACGATTTTCGACGCCGAGGGCCGTCAGCTTTTCTTCATACCTTCCAACTAGTTGGCGGCCTGGCGTAGGGGTGCCAGAAAGTTGGCCGTTGTGGCACATCCGGGCAGAAGTGTGGTCTCGAATGTCCGTCTTTGGAAGCGAGCCCGAGCTGCGCGACCTGCGCAAGCTGGCTGAGGAGTTGGCGCGCAGCTTGGGGGAGCGAGTCTCGACCGCTCACCTGTTGGCCGCGCTTGTAGCCGAGCCGAGCAGCACGGCCGAGCTGCTGCGCGAGCGCCGGCTATCCGCGGATGATGTCTTACGAACCGCGCGCGGCCTCGCTGGCGACGAGCTGGCCGAGCCGATCGCCTCCGCGCTGACGCGAGCCAAGGAGATCGGCGCGCGCATGGGCACCAACGTGCCGGCTTCGCCGCACTTGCTGCTGGCGCTACTCGGTGAGCCGCGAGCGGTTGCGCGGCGCACGTTGGAGGCGCTGGGCGTCGACGCCAGCCGGCTCCGCGCACAAACGATGCAAGTCGGGTTGGGGCTGGTCGGGCGCCGCCGTCAGACCGTTCAGAAGGCGGTCGCTGTGCCGCTGCCCTTCATTGCGGCGCCGCTCGAACCGGAGGCGTCGCCGTCCCCGCGCAAAACGAGCGCGGTCAAGGTTCCGTTGTTCCCGCCACAGAAGCGGCTCTCGACGGCCGAGCCCGTGCCGTTGATGCAGGTGCGTGAGCCCGCGCCGTCCGCAGCTCAACCGCCGAGCGAACCGCGACCTGGCCTGACCATCACGCGCGTTACTTCGACCGCGCCGACGCCTGCGCCTGCCCCGTCCTCCGCTCAAGAACAGCGTTTTCAGCTCGATCCGCAGCGCTTTCCGCTGCTGTGCGAGTTGGGTAAGAACCTGACTTTAGCGGCTTTGCGCGGTGAGCTCGACCCGGTCGTTGGTCGCGACGACGTCATCGAGCAGACGCTCGACGTGCTCGCCAAGCGTGAAGGCAACAATCCTTGTTTGGTCGGCGTGTCGGGCGTCGGCAAGACGAGCGTGGTGCGCGGGTTGGCCCAGCGCATCGCCGAGGGGCGTGACGTGCAGGCGCTCGACGATCGCGTCGTGATCCAGATCCCGATCGGCGAGTTGATCGCCGGCACGGCGGTGCGCGGCGCGCTGGCCGGGCGCATCGCCCAGCTCCGGAAAGAGGTGCTGGCGTCGCGCGGTCGCGTGGTCTTGTTCTTCGACGAGATCCACCAGTTGTTCTTGGGCGAAGCCGCCGAAGAGATCGCCTCCGAGCTGAAGCTTTCGCTCTCGCGTGGCGAGCTGCCGTGCATCGGCGCGACCACGCTCGAAGAGTACCAAAGGGCGATCGGTCACGACGCGGCGCTCGCGCGGCGCTTCGGCCTCGTGGAGGTCGAGGAGCCGTCGCGCGAGGATGCGTACTTGATTCTGGACGCGCTCCGACCGCGGCTCGAGCAGCACCATCGCGTCAGCTACGACAAGCAAGCCTTGGCGCTCGGCGTGGCTTGGTCGATTCGCTATTTGCCGGGTCGCGCGCTGCCGGACAAGGCGATTTCGATCCTGGATTTGGCCGGAGCGCGCACGCGGCGCCGCGGCAAGCTCGAGGTTTCATCGCAAGCGGTGGCCGAAGTGGTGGCCGAGCTTTCGGACATGCCGATCGAGCGGTTGCTCGAATCCGACGGCGACCGCATGTTGCGGCTCGAGGAAATCTTGGCCGATCGCGTGGTCGGCCACGCTACGCAGATCGGGCGTATCGCACGCATCCTGCGCCGCAACGCAGCCGGGCTCGGCTCGCGTCGTCCGATTGGCAGTTTCCTGTTGCTCGGCCCGACCGGCGTCGGCAAGACCGAGACTGCCAAGGCGATCGCCGAGGTCTTGTTCCACTGCGAGAGCGCGATGACGCGGCTGGATCTGTCCGAGTTCAGCGAGCCGCACGCGGTGGCGCGGTTGATCGGTGCGCCGCCCGGCTACGTGGGGCACGAAGCCGGCGGGCAATTGACCGAAGCCGTTCGCCGCCGGCCGTACCAAGTCATCCTGCTCGACGAGCTCGAGAAGGCGCACCCCGACGTCTTGACCATGTTCCTGGGCGTGTTCGACGAAGGGCGGCTGACCGACGGCCGTGGACGCCTGGTCGATTTTACCAACACGGTGATCTTGATGACGTCGAATCTCGGCTCCGAGGTGCTCGGCCAAGCCGCCAAGCGCCGCGTCGGCTTCGGCGGCGGCGAGCCGGCTGCGGCCGACGATATCACAGGGAAAATCCTGCTCTCGGCGCGTTCAGCGCTGGCCCCGGAGCTGTACAACCGCATCGATGAGGTGTTGGTGTTCGCGCCGCTCGGTCGCGACGAGGTGCGCGAAATTGCCCGGCGTTTGCTCGACGGCTTCCGTACGGCGCTGCTCGCGCAGCGCGGCGTGACGTTCGAATACGGTCCGGAGCTGATCGAGCATTTGATGGACGCCGGCGGCTTCGAGCCCACACTCGGCGCACGCCCGATGAAGCGCACGATCGCGCGGCTGCTCGAGGCGCCGCTGGCCGAACGCATCTTGCGTGGCGAGCTGCCGCGCGGCAGCGTATTGCTGGCCCACGTCGACAATGGCGAGCTGGAGCTGGACGTGCTCGATCGCGAGCGCGCCGCCAGCTAAGGTCTGTCCCTGAATTCGCTTTGCTCTCGCGTGCCCGTGCCCGTGCCCGTGCCCGTCTGTCGATACCGCACAAGTTTAGTGACCCTTTCGGGCCTCGAGGCCGGCGACGTAGCCGACCTCGTAGGTGAGGAGGGTTTGCAT
>JBBRMI010000089.1:0-29484 GCA_038230915.1 Polyangiales bacterium
CCCTGATGACGGCACGGCCGCCGCCCTGATGGGACGAAACGGGTATCGCTGGGGCGCGTCGCCGCCAGTTTCTTCCTAGATCGCGAGATCGGGAGGTCGAGCAGAGCGTGATCTTGGGGTTCGCGCTGTCGCCTTTGAGCTTCCTCAGAATCTTCTCAGGAGCCCTTGCTGCCGCGCCGCCATGCCGAGGCGATGTGCGCCGCAGGCGCAGCGGCCCCCCCAAAAAACTCCTGATCTCGCGATCTCCCTGTGAAAAAATCTCGCTCGTGTGATTCTGCCTGTTTGTGCCACGGTAGCTTCTGCGAGGGGGCTGCGGCGCGGCAGCCAAAGATGTGATGAATCCTCAGGGCTCGGCGGCGGGCAGGGATCCCTCGGCTGGGTCGCTAAGCACCGGTACTCGCACGCGGACTGGCTCTTCTAAGGTGTGCGCGATCGCGAACTGCTTGAGTTGCTCGATCAGCAACGTAGTGAGCTCGCGCCCGCCTGCTACCACGAGCGCGCCGGCTCGTGTCCTCACGTCCTCCGCCAAGATCATGTGCGGCAGGAGCTCTCGAGCGCGCAGCTCTCGCAGAATCATCCGCTCAGTGTCGGTGCTGAACGAGCGCAGCGCTTCGACATAAACGTGATCTTCGTCGGCAGTGTGCGCCCACAGCCAATCCAGTGCTTCGGCCAGACTATGCCCGCTCGCGACGCGCGCCTCGAGCCGGCTGGCTACGCGCAGCAGCCGGGCGCCTGTCACGACCAGCGGAGAGCCGGTGGGGGCTTCGAGCATTTGCTGCGCCACGATCGCCGCGACGTCCTCGAGACGCGGAATGGCAGCCAGGATTCGTTCGCCGGTTTCGGGGTGCGTCGCGACTTGCTTGCGCTGCTCCGCCGTCAAGCTCAGGCCGCCGACGGCGCGCTGCGCCAGGTCCCCTGGCAGCGCCAGCAAGCCCAACGTATGCAGCGACGCGGCCACCTCGATTTGCCACCCTCCAGGCAGCGCCAGCTGGCGTACCACGTGACTCACGTATTGCTTGACGACGCTGGCGCGGTTGAAGAGGTCCGGAGCTGCAAGCGAAAGGACGTCAGCCAGCGTCCGGACCACCGCTGGCAGTGTGCGCTCCATCACCTCTCTCTGAGAAACCACCAGGTTGTGTTGCTCGACTCCAGCCTCGAGCGCAGCGCGTAGGACCGGCGGGGGGCACGGCTTGCACAAGAACCGAAAAATGTTGCCATCGTTGACGGCGTCGATGGCCGACTGCACGCTCGCTTGGCCGGTCAGGAGCATGCGGACCGAATCTGGTGCAAGTTGCTTGGCTCGCGCCAGGAACCCGGCGCCGTTCAGGACCGGCATTCGCTCGTCAGAGACCACGACCGCAAACGGCTCAGTGGCGCTGCGAATACGACCGAGGGCGCGCAGGCCACTCTCCACCGTGGCGACCTCGAAGTCCTTGTGCAGCAGGCGGGCGAGGCCTTCGAGTACCCCTTTTTCGTCGTCAACGAAAAGGACGCGCCGGTTCTGAGATCCACTCACGACTACAAGTTGCGGCCGTTCGTGCCGATTGTTTAGGGAAGCTAGCCCCCGCGTTTGCCCGTCTTCCCTTCGACCACGAGATCCCGAGTCGGCTGCGGATATTCCCGTATTCTAGCGAGATAGCGGGGTTGGAATTGCTCCAAAGGGCCGGGCCCTTAACCTATACTGCGTGGCGACCGTCTAGGTATTGGATGGTGGTCAAGCGCGCCATAGCTGCGCTAATGTCGATGACTCGGAGGTTCTCTTGGCGCGCCCGAACGCATACCTCACCCATTTGGATTCTCGGATGATGACCGGGCAGGCGCGATGAGCCTGCTGGAAGCGCCCGGTGCAGAGCTCGCGACTGGGAAGTTGCGCATTGCGCAGTTGGAGCGCGAGGCGATCGAGCGCAGCGGCGATGCGGCGAAGGTCCTGCGCGATCACCTCGACCGCTATCAATCGCTGGTCTTGGCCATCGCGCAAGTGATCTGGACCGCCGACGCCAGCGGCTGCATGGTCGGTGAGCAGCCGAGTTGGGCGGCGTACACGGCGCAATCGCCCGGACACTATCAGGGTGAAGGCTGGCTCGACGCGGTGCACCCCGACGACCGCGAAGCCACCCGCTCGCTCTGGCAGCGGGCCGTGACGGCGCGGGGCGCGGCCGAATTCGAGCATCGGTTACGCGGGCGCGACGGCGAGTATCGTTACTTTTCCGTGCGCGCGGTGCCGGTATTCACGGACGACGGAGCGTTGCGCGAGTGGGCCGGCATCCACACCGACATCACTCAGCGCAAGTTGACGGAGCAGTCCCTGCGCGATGGCGAGCGGCAATTTCGCGAACTGGCGGACGCGATGCCGCAGATCGTGTGGGGTGCGACGCCGAGCGGGCACTTCGACTACTACAATCGCCGTTGGTACGAGTTCACGGGCCGCCCCGAGGGCGCGGACGGGGACACCAGCTGGGCCGACGTCGTACACCCCGACGATCAAGACCAATCGATCGACCGCTGGCGCTCTGCACTGAGCTCCGGCGATGCCTACGAGATCGAGTACCGTCTGAAGCGCAAGCAAGGCGACTACCGCTGGTACCTCACGCGCGCTCTACCGGTGCGCGACCGAACCGGCAGCATCACGCGCTGGTTCGGTACTTGTACCGACATCGACGAGCGGAAGCGCACCGAGGATCAGCTGCGTTCGTCGACGGTCATGCTCGTGCAAAGCAATCGAGAGCTGGAGGAGTTCGCGACCGTGGCCTCCCACGACCTACAAGAACCGCTGCGAAAAATTCGCTCATTCGTGAGTTGCCTGCGCGACGAACAAGGCGACACCCTGAACGCCGATGGCAGCCACTACCTCGACCGCATTCAAAGCGCGGCGACGCGCATGACGACGTTGGTCGCGGACCTGCTCGAATTTTCGCGCGTCTCTTCCAAGGGCAAACCGTTCGTCCCGGTCGACCTCAACGAGGTCGTGGCCGGCGTGCTCTCGGATCTCGAGGCGCGCTTCGCGCAAACCGGCGGGCGGGCGGAGGTGCTGGATTTGCCCACGGTCGCCAGCGACCCGGTACAGATGCGTCAACTGTTCCAGAACCTGATCGGCAATGCGCTCAAGTTCAACCGTAAGGAAGAAGTGCCGGTCGTGCGCGTGAGCGCCGAGGTCTTGGTCGAAGGCGACACGGACAACGGTGCGCCGTCGGGCAGGACTTGCCGCATTTCGGTCGCGGACAACGGCATTGGCTTCGATGAAAAGTACCTCGACCGCGTGTTCACCATCTTCCAACGCCTGCACGGTCGCGGTGAATACGAGGGCACTGGGATCGGACTCGCGATCTGCCGCAAGATCGCGGAGCGCCACGGCGGGTCGATCACCGCGCAGAGCTCACCCGGACGAGGCTCGACGTTCTTCGTGACTTTGCCGGTCGTGCAGCAGACCAAGGACGACCATGGCCGATAGTGTGGGCAGGCTGGCAGATGCGAAGGCCGTGAAGGGTCCGATCATCCTGCTCGCAGACGACGACCCGGACGACCTCGAGATGACGCGCCGCGCGTTGGCGAAGAATGACCTCGGAGGTGACGTGTACAGCGTCGACAACGGCGAAGAGGTGCTCGACTTTCTGCACCATCGCGGAAAGTTCGCGCCACCCGCTCAGTCGCCCACTCCACAGCTGATCTTGCTCGATCTGAACATGCCGAAGATGGACGGCCGCGAAGCACTGCGCGAGATCAAATCGGATCCCGAGTTGCAACACATCCCGGTCGTGGTGATGACGACGTCCGCCGCTCAGCGAGACATCACGCGCGCCTATGAACTGGGGAGTAACTCGTTCATCACCAAACCGATCACTTTGTCGGAGCTGGTCGAGGTGACCCGAGTGTTGGGGCATTATTGGTTTTCGGTCGTGAAATTGCCGCAAAAGAGCGGGGCCTGAGATGACTACGAGCCCAACTCGGTTACTGCTCGTTGAAGACGACGAAGAAGACTGCTTTCTGACGCGAAAGCTGCTGCGCGAAAATGGCCGAACCGAATTCGATGTGACCTGGGTCCGGAGTTACGACGCCGCGTTGCAAGAGTTGGGAACCCCGTACGACGTAGTCCTGGTCGACCATCGCTTGGGCGCCGACACCGGCGTGTCGTTGATCGAGCAGGCCAGCGCCCAAGGCTTCCAGGGGCCAATGATTCTGCTGACTGGTCGCGGCGACCACGAGGTCGACGTGCAAGCAATGAAGGCCGGGGCGGCTGACTACCTGGTCAAAGACCAGCTGACCCCACAGTTGATTGAGCGCGTGATAAGGTACGCGATCGCTCGCAAGGTTGCGGAGGTGGCGCTCGGCCATAGCGAAGAGCAGCTCCGCCAAGCGCACAAGATGGACGCCATCGGAAGCTTGGCAGGCGGCGTCGCGCACGACTTCAACAACTTACTGTCGATCGTGCTCAGCTACAGTGAGCTGCTCGCCGAGAGCTTGTCGCCGGACGACCCGATGCTGGCCGACCTCAAGCAAATCAGCGACGCTGGCGTGAGGGCGGCTAGCTTGACGCGGCAACTGCTGGCGTTCAGTCATCAGCAGGTCCTGAGGCCATTGGTCATCGACTTGAACGATGCTTTCGCCAGGCTCGAGAAGATGCTGCGGCGTGTGCTCGGTGAAGACGTCGAGCTCCGCACGACCGCCGCGCCGCGCTTGCACAGAATCCTGGCTGATCCTGGTCAGATCGAGCAGGTGATCATGAATCTGACGGTGAACGCCCGCGATGCCATGCCCCAGGGAGGCACGCTGAGCGTCGAGACGAGCAACGTCGAGCTAGACGCCGCGTTCGCGAGCAAGAACGTAGGCATCCTCCCGGGCCCGCACGTGCTGTTAGCCGTGAGCGACACCGGCACGGGCATGGATCGCGCGACCATGCGGCGCATCTTCGAGCCCTTCTTTACGACGAAGGAGCTGGGCAAAGGCACCGGCCTCGGACTCGCGACGGTGTTTGGAATCGTGCGACAGAGCGGCGGCGTCGTTCTCGTCGACAGCGAGCTCGGGGTAGGCACGACCTTTCGAGTCTACTTCCCGCGTGCCGAAGGCGAGCTGCGGCGGCCAGGCGTTTCGGATGTCCCCCCCCGACAGTCGCTCCTCGGCACCGAGACGGTGCTCGTGGTCGAAGACGAAGACGCCATTCGCGCCCTGGTAGTGACGATTTTGGGGAAGCATGGCTATCACGTGCTGGATGCCAGAAGCGGGGGCGATGCGCTCTTGCTGTGCGAGCAACACGAGGGCACTATCGATCTGCTGCTGACCGACGTGGTGATGCCGCGGATGAGCGGGCGACAATTGGCCGAGCGGCTGCGCGCACTGCGACCCGGCATGAGCACGCTGTACATGTCTGGCTACACCAATGACGCTGTGGTCCGTCACGGCGTGATGAAGAACACCATCGACTTCATTCAAAAGCCGCTCACCCCCGCCGCGCTGTCGCGGAAGGTTCGAGAAGTCCTTGACGCGGCGAGTCTCAACCGTTCCTGACCCCGAGCGCCGGCTACGGGCACGAGGTTGAGCCGATTGCGTCGTGTGATCCCGTGATAGATTGCCATACGATGTCCGACCTTGAGCTCACCGCCGATCAGCTTCGGACCGCCGGGCGAGAAAACGCTGACTCAGAGAATCAGCGGGCCATCCAAGAGGAGCGAGACCAGATCTTCGCGTTGACGACCGATCTGATCGCCGTGGCCGGCTTCGATGGCCGCTTTCATCGCGTAAACCCGGCGTGGACAACGACGTTTGAATGGACGCCGGAGGAGCTAACGGCCAGGCCTTGGCTAGATTTCGTCCACCCGGATGACGTGGAGCGCACCGTCACGGCAGGGGCGAAGCTGGCTTCGGGCGCGGACGTCTCCCGCTTCCAAAATAGGTATCGAACCAAGACTGGTGCCTACCGGTGGCTCGACTGGACCGCTGTTCCTCTTGTCGCGGAAAAACGCATCTACTGCATCGCTCGCGATGTCACGGACGCCAAGGCAGCAGAAGAGTCCAGGGCGACGCTCGAAAAGCGGCTTCTCGCGGCCGATCGCATGGCGTCGGTGGGGACACTGGCGGCGGGTGTGGCCCACGAAATCAACAACCCGCTCAGCTACCTGATGGCCAACCTCGATTTGGTGGTTGAAGAGATTCGCACTCTTTCGGGGGGCTCTACGTCTGGCAGAATGAGGGAGCTTGAAGACATGGTCCTCCAAGCTCGCGAGGGCGCGGAGCGCGTCAGAAAGATTGTGCGTGGGCTGAAGACGTTCTCGCGCGCAGAGGACGAACGCCGCGGGGTGATGGAGGTCCAGCCGGCGCTCGAGCTGGCCATCAATATGTCGTTCAACGAGATTCGCCATCGGGCACGGCTCGTCAAAGACTATGGCGCGACGCCCCTGATTGAGGTGGACGACGCGCGGTTGGGCCAGGTGTTCATCAACCTGCTCGTGAACGCGGCTCAGGCCATCCCCGAGGGCAACGTCCAGGGCAACGAGATCCGCATCGTGACCTCGACCAGCGCTCAAGGACAGGCCGTTATCGAGATCCGCGACACGGGTCCCGGAATCCCCGAAGCGCTGCGCGCGCGCATCTTCGAACCGTTTTTCACGACCAAGGGCGTGGGAGTCGGCACTGGGCTCGGTCTTTCGATCTGCCACAATATCGTCACCGGAATGGATGGCGAGCTCTCGGTGACCAGCGTAGAGGGACGCGGCACGTCGTTCCGGGTGGTGTTGCCCGCGGCCCTGGTTCAGCAGCTGCCGGGGAGCCAAGCCGCCTCGGTCACCCCCGCTACTGGCCGGCGCGCGACCGTCTTGGTCGTCGATGACGAACCCGCCGTCGGCATGGCGTTGAGTCGCATCCTTCGCGAACACGAGGTCTGTGTCGTCACCAGCGTCAACGATGCGCTCGCTCTCATGACGTCTAGCAAGCGATTCGATGTGATCTTGTGCGACTTGATGATGCCGCAGATGACCGGGATGGACTTCTACCGAGAGCTGACGCGACGTTCCCCCGAGGATGCGGGTCGCATCGTCTTCGTCACCGGCGGTGCGTTCACGCCCGCCGCGACCGTGTTCCTCGACCAAGTGGCGAACGAGCGCATCGAGAAGCCTTTCACCCCCAAGGCGGTACGCGACCTGGTTCAATGTTTCATAAAATAGCCGACCCGTAGCAAGCCAATGCACTTTGGACCGGCCGCGTCCTCGGCAGCCCGTGAGGCTCGCGAGCCACCCACTTTGCTATCAGCCTTCGACGGCGGTAGGCGCGCGGGCTCCGACCGCGAAGTAGCCGCTCGATGCGCCAAACGTTGCGGGGTCGGCAAAAGAGCGCTGCGGCCGCGCGAACAAGTAACCTTGCAGCAAGGTCGCGCCGACGTCGACCAGGGTTTCGCGTTCGGCGAGCGTCTCCACGCCTTCGCAGACCACCACCATCCCGAGATCGACTTGACAGACACGGATCATCGAACGGACCAGCGAGCATTTACGCGACGAGGCATCGATGTCGCGGACCAGAGACATGTCAAGCTTCACGATGTCCGGTTCGAGCACGTTCACGCAGGACAGCCCGGCATAGCCGGCGCCCAGGTCGTCGACCGCGATGCGATAGCCGAGGCCGCGCAGCTCGCCCACCTTGGCGCGGACGTCTCCCGAGCCTTGCAGCGATTTTCTCTCGGTGATCTCGAGGACGACGCGGGCGGCGTGAACGGAAAGCGCCGACTCTTTGCTGTAGAGCTCAGGGTCACTCAGATCGCTGGCGTGCAGGTTCACGAACAGCACGCTGTCGGTGGGAGCCTGCTTGATGTCTTGGCAAACCGCAAAGCGGATGCGTCGACCGATCTCTTGCACGCGTCCCAGCCGCTCGGCCGCGTCGAACAGCTGGTCCGGACCGCGAAAAACGGCACTCTCGGTTCGAACCAGCGCTTCGTAGCCGAACAGTCCGGACACAGCATCGACGATTGGTTGGTAAACCATGTAGAGCTGACCGAGCGCGGCTTCGAAATCTTCGGCCAGCGTCGCGCCTGCCGGGGACCGCCAGCCTTCGTTCTCGCAAACCTCCAGAGCGCGGAGCTTGAGCGCCGCCAGGCGATGGCGCGCCGCGGCTGCGCTGACGGTCTTGCACAAGTCACGTGGGGCGACCGGCTTGACCAGGTAACGGAAGCCACCGTTTTCGACCGCAGCGATACTACTGCGTAAGCTCGGCTGACCCGTGACGATGACGATCGGCACCTCGGCGTCGAACTGGCGAATCAATGGCAGCAGGTCCGCGCCGTTCATGCCGGACATGACCAGGTCGGTCACAATCACCTCGAAGCGCTCGCCAATTCGCAGACGTTGCAGCGCCGCTTCAGCCGAATCGCACGTGACCACGGTCAGGCCGGCCGCGCGCAGCACGCGCTCGTAAGCGAGACGCAGCCCTTCTTCGTCCTCGACGACGAGAACCTGCCTAGCCTCTCCCTCGTTGGAGACTTCCATGTCTACTTTAGTACGCGGAAATTCACGTATAGATAAGGTCGCTTTTCGCCCACACGACTTTGTTGAATGAAGCCCGGCTTTTAGCTCGGGTAGTAAAGCGCGTCGCAGCCCGGGCACAGGCCATGGGTCACCGCGTACTCCGAGGCGTGCACCACGAACGATGGCACGCAATCCCAGCGTTCCGGCACGTAGCTACGCTTGACTCGGCGACAGTTCGCGCACTGTACGATCAGCCCTTGTAAGTTGGTGTAATCGCCAACGATCGGCGGATCGCCATCCACTCGATCGAATGGCGTTTCCACCACCAGCGAGTGGATCACCACCAAACCCTCGCCGTGGGGGTTTGACTCGACTCTCATATTGAACTTGCGGAACACCTCTGCGCTGGAACACTCGTAGGTGTGCGTCCAGGCTTCCCCGCCAGCCAGCACGCGGGCGAAAGCCGCCCGGTAAAAGCTTTGAAGCGGGGCCGCCACCACGTCCAGAACTGACTGGCGGCAATCCAACGGCGTCGCTAGCTCGGGCCCGCCGTTCTCGCGGGCGAAGCGTCGCCAGCCTTCGTTCACGTAGGTGAGGCACAGCGCGGGAGACAACAGGTAGGCGCTACCGGGCTCACGCTCCAAGGCCACTTCGAGACTCGGTGAGTCGCCGACGACGCTCGCTGGCGCGTCGGTCATGGAGCGCTCGCCCGGGTGCTGCGCGAGCCCGCGCCACGCTCTTCGAGCGGCAGACGGATGAAGAAGCAGGTTCCGACGCCTTCGTCCGTCTCCAAGCGCATCGAACCGCCGTGCTTGTCGACCACCACCGAGCGTGCAATCGCGAGGCCTTGGCCGGTGCCCTTACCCACCGGCTTGGTAGTAAAGAATGGATCGTAGACGCGAGCCCGAATGCCCTCGGGGATCCCCACACCCGTGTCGCGCACCCTGATTTCGACCTCGTCGCCGCAGCAATGGGTCGAGATCGAAATCAGGCCCTTATCCCCGGCGCGCGCTGCGACCTGTTCGCCAATCGCGTGCGCCGCGTTGACGATCAGGTTCAAAAACACTTGATTCAGTTCGTTTCGTAGACCGGGCACGAGCGGCAAGCCAGGGTCGAAGTCGATGCTCAGATCCGCGACGTACTTCCATTCGTTGCGCGCGACGGTGATGGTTGTCTGAATTGCTTCGTGCAGGTCGACGAGTTGTTTTTCGTCCGCGCTCGGGTGGGAGAAATCCTTCATCGCGGCGACGATGCTGGCGACGCGACTGAGCCCGTCCAGAGATTGCTCGAACGCTAGCGGGATCTCAGCTTTGAGCCAGTCGAGCTTGCCTCGGCGCAACTGCTCGCGGAGCTCGCCAAGCCTTGCGCCGTCCCCACCCTGCCCGAGCTCCTCGGCCGCCTGTATGGCCAAGTCGAGGTTTTGCACCAGTTGCCCGACCGCCTCCTTGAGGAAATTGGTATTGTCGGAGACGTATTGAATCGGCGTGTTGATTTCATGGGCGACACCGGCGGCGAGTTGCCCCACTGCCTCGAGCTTTTTGGACTCGAGTAGCTGGCTGTGGGCCTCCTTCAGTTCGCGCAACGTCCGGACCAAGTCGCCGTGGCTGTGCTCGAGCTCGCCACTTTGACGCTGGAGCGCCTGCTCGAGCGAGATGTTCTGCTCGAGCACGGCCATGGGCGATGGCCGGCTGGCGAAGTCGTTCTCGACGCGCCGAATCAGCACGGCGATGGTGCGGTCCCGCGCTTCGAGCTCTTGCTGCAGCTTGAGCACCTCAGTCGGAGTGGAGACGGGGTTCAAGGGCATCCCACCGAAAAAGCACGGCTTTCACCCGGGTAGACGGCCTACCGCGGGACTTCATAAGCCAGAATGCCCACGCGCGGACCTAATGCGGCGGAGGAGCTGGTCGTTCTCCCCGGCGTGAAGGTGTTATTCGTCGATGACGAACGCCGTGTGCTCGACGCTATCGAGCGTTCGCTCCTGGTCGCGCGCGTCGACTGGGATGTAGCTTTCGCGACAAGCGGAGAGTCGGCCCTGGTCGAGCTCGAAACGGGCCTTTTCGATGTCGTGGTTTCGGACATTCGCATGCCGGGACCGATCGACGGAGTGAAGCTCCTGCAGCTCGCACAAGAAAGGCAGCCCGGCGTGGCGCGGCTCGTGCTTTCGGGCCAAGTCGACGAGGCCTCGAGTCTGCGCATAGCTCAATTTGCACACCAGTTTCTCGCGAAGCCGTGCGACATGCCGACCGTACGTCGGGTCGTCAGTCGGGTGCAAGAGTGTCGACGCCTGCTCCCCCTGCGCTGGCTGACGCTGGTCACTGGCATCGATCGACTCCCGTGCTCGGCGCGGATCGGTCAGGAAGTGTCAGCGCTGCTCGCTCGAGATGACGCCACTTTAGACGCCGTCGTGGCCCTGCTCAGTCAGGACCCCGGGCTCGCCGCCAAGCTGCTGCAGCTCGTGAACTCCGCCTTCTTCGCGGGCGCGCGCGAGATCACCGAAACCGCAGCGGCCGCTCGCCGACTGGGGATGAAAGTCACGCGTCAGGTACTGCTCGGCGTGGGGGATGGAGCGGTCAACGCGCCGAACGGGGTACCCAGTCAACTTCCGCAACTCGAGGCGCTGCAGCGCCGTGCCTTCGACACCGCACGGCTGGCGCGAAGCGCGATCCTCGATCCGAAGCTGAGCGAGGTCGCGTACACGTGTGGGCTGCTCTGCGATGTCGGCGAGCTCGTATTGACTGCTCACGGAGGGCGTGACGGCGACTCCGAAGTAGTGCCGGCAAACGTGGTCGCCTCCCTGCTCGGACTCTGGGGTCTCCCTCCTCGCCTGGTGCGCGCGCCCTTCTGCCCGGACACGCCCGAGCTGAGCCCCGAGCTGAGCCCCGACTGCGCGGACGCTCAGCTCGACACGGCGCTCTGGCTCGCTGCGACGCTGGCGACGGGGCGGGAGCCCGACCCGCTGCTCGTCAAGGCACGCTCCGCGGAGCCTATGTACCAGCGGGTCCGCCGCACTGCCGAACGCCTCGCCAACGCAACGCCCTACACCTCCTGATTACCGACGTCGTGATTCCCAGAATGAGCGAAAAACAGCTGATCGAACGACTCGCGGTGCTGCGGTCCGAAATGCAGGTTCTCCCCTTTCGGCCGCGTCTCCCAAGTCGTGATCGCTTCGCGTGACCCTACGATGCCGCGACGCGCGACGGCGACGCTCTCAACTTCCATCGATAGAAGGACCAGACCCCGTTGAAGCCAGCGAAGATGGCCACGAACAGCCAACCTGAGGTGGGGCCGCCCTCGAGCACGGACCACAGCAGGCCGAGCGTCGCGAAGCCCGACCAAATCACCTTCAGGCTCAGCATCCCGCGGAACTCTTCGAGCCCACCGTTGCGACCCAGCAGTGACTGAATCCCGATCCCGAACAGGGCGGCAGCTACGAGCCTACTGGTGACCGGGTCCACGCAGGGCCAGCCGAGCAAACCGAGGAAGGCACGCGGCGCCAGGAACAGCGGCACGGCGAATACAACGTCCGCCACGAAGTGAAATACGAACCAGCTTCGGAGCGACTTAGGTGGCGACATACTCTGTTAACGAGCGCCTGTTCGGAAGCGCCCAGCCGACGCACAATCCCGTGACGGTGCAGGTCGAGCCATACCACGAGGCCAGGCACGACGCGTTGGCCGTGACGGCACCGATGCGAGCCGCACCAGCGCCGTCACGACGATCGACGGCACCGGCGCGCGCAAGGTCGCGGCTCCGTTAGACAGGCCCCGCAGGCCTCAGGCTCTGCCTATTGCACGTGGGTGCAGCTGGCCGGAATCGTGATCGAATTGGCGTCGAGCTGTACGCCGGCGGTTTGAGCGAGCGCGCGGCCGTTCAGGGTCGAGCCGGTGTTCATGGTGATTGCCGTGCCCGAGACGACCGTTCCAAAGAACTTCACCGTTTTGCCGATCGTCACTTGCGTGCTGAAGCGCCAGAATACGCCGCAGGCTTGCGCGCGGTGCTGCAGCACCACCTGGGCCGCGTCCGCGACTGTCAACGTCAACTTACCCCTGATGATGAAGAAAGCGTTGGGGTCGCCGCCCGCGTCCAGATAGACGTGGCCGTTCACTTTTACGTCGGCGCTGGCGCTGTTCATGCAGGTGACGCCCGGGTGGAGCGTGATGTCGCCAGTCAGGCCGCCTACGACATTCGTCAGATCATTGTCGCAGGCGCGCGGGTCGATATTGCCGACCAGAGCCGTCACGTCTTGCTGCGCCAAAAGCGTGCGCTGACTGTTGGGGGCCAGTGAGTCGGTGCCGTACTTCACGTACGACAGCGCATCGAAGCCGGTGATCTTGGAGACCGCGCCGGCGCTGACGCCGATCTCTCCGACGATGGTGGAGATGTTCGAGGTCGTGATCGCGCTATACGCGAGAGCCGCAAAAGTCTGGGCCTTGCCAACGCTCGGGCCGTCGTACTGCCCGGCTCCGCCGAAGGCCTCGCCGCCGAGGCCGCCCTCGCCACCCAAACTGCCGCCAACGCCGCCTTCACCGGCGCTAGTGCCGGCCTCTCCGCCCGCCCCAGCGTTGGAGCTGCCGGCAGCGCCGGCACGGTTCGAGCCGCCAGTAGACATGCCCCCGCGCGAAGCACCGCTCACGCCGCCGTGCGAAGCCCCCGAGATGCCAGTTTTGCCCCCCGCGCTGCTTCCGCCATTGCCAACGTCCTGCACATCATCACCGGTGCAGGACACGGAGAGAAACGTCGCGAGGGGTACCGCGACGAGCGCGAAGGTTGAAAGTTTGGATCGGCCGGAAAGCAAGCTAGTCATCATGACCCCACCCATGCACTAAGCGAGCCGCCGGCTTACTTGCTCTGGCGCACCTCAAAAACGACCACAAATATATTTGCGAGGCACCAGCGCGCCACAGTGGAACAATCTGCCGCACCCGAAACAGAAAAAGGCGATCAGCCGAAGCTGACCGCCTTTCTGGTCGCCGTTTAGCGCGTGGTTACGGTTTGGCCGCTGCGGGAACCTTAGCCTTGTGCTGCGGTTGGTCGGCGGACTTGGGCGGCGCGACGACGGTCTGTCCACCAGGCGTCTTGACCATCTCTTTGCTCGTCTCCGCCTGATCTTCGATGTGGAACTCGACGCGGCGGTTGAGAGCGCGATTCGCCTCGGTGTCGTTGGGAACGAGCGGCGTCGTCAGGCCCATGCCCTTGGCGACCAGCCGATCGACCGCGATGCCGTGACTACTGAGCCAATTGATCACGGAGTCGGCGCGCTGTTGCGACAACTTCACGTTGTATGCGGCGCCGCCCTTGTTGTCGGTGTGACCCTCGACTCGGACTCGCTTGATTTCGGGGTGGTCCGTCATCACCTTGGCCACCTCGGTCAGCAGCGAGTCGCTCTCCGGCTTGATCTTCGCCTTGTTGAAGTCGAACTTCGGCTGCTCCAAAATCTTGATCAGGCCATTGGCGATGAAGACTCGCGGACAGCCGGTGGTCTTCGGATCGTTCGACTTCGGACCTGCCTGATCCGGGCAAGCGTCGGCGTCGTTCAAGATGCCGTCCTTGTCTCGATCGGTATCGGGGCAGCCGTTGGTCTTCGGATCGTCGGTCTTGATACCGGCTACGTCCGGACAAGCGTCGTCCTTGTCGAGGATCCCGTCCCCGTCGCGGTCCGGCGGGCAGCCGTTAGTCTTTGGATCATTCGTGCGCACGCCAGCGACATCCGGGCAGGCATCGTCACTGTCGGCGATGCCGTCGCCGTCACGATCTGGCGGCGGGGGCGGGCAGCCGTTGGTGGCTGGGTCGTTGGTGCGCACACCCATGACGTCGGGGCATGCGTCGTCCCGGTCGATGATGCCGTCGCGGTCGCGATCAGGCAGCGGCGGGGGCGGGCAGCCATTCGTGGCGGGGTCGCTGGTGTGCACGCCGGGCACGTTGGGACACGCGTCGTCCTCGTCGTAAATCCCGTCTTTGTCGAGATCCGTGCGCTCCACCTCGGGGAACCATTCCAGGCCGAGCAGCCCGCGGAAGCGCGCCGCGCCAAAGCCGTGGTCGACCGCGGTACCAGCGCCCGCATTGATGCGGATGCCACCGCCGGCCTTCACATGCGCGCCGAACAGCATCTCGATCGGTGTGTCGTGTGCGTGCACGCCGTCCGAGATGCCGGTTCGGCCGTACAGTTCGGGGCCGATCAGCAGGTGCTTGTCCGCAAGACGCAAGCCGGCAGCGCCACCGAAAGTGATGTTGTTGCCAAGCCGCGTATCGATGTACCGGATGCGCAGCTGCGAGTACTCGAAACCGCCCCGCATGGCGTACGCGAAGATGCCAGCGTCACCGGCGATGTTAAGGTGTGGGTCGAGGCGCACGATTTCGTCGCCCGTGAACTGGTCGCGTTGGCCGAGCGGGAAGAACACCGAACCGCCGATCGCGAGTGTGATCGGGTCGCCGTAGACGCCTGCGACGCGCAAATCCAACGAAGCGCGGATATCGCCGAAGCTCTGTTGGTGCACGGGCGGCAAGTAGTCGACGCCGTCACGGGTGGCGGGGTGACCATAAGCGTGGAGCTGGATCGGCACGCTCAGCCCGAGGCGAAGGCGATCAGCGATGACCAAGGCGAAACCGGAGTGAATGAGCACCTGGTTGCGCAACAGGGAAGCCCGGATGCTGCCGTCCGGATTGTGATCGCCGATCACACCCCGGTAGCCGTAGTCGCCGACCGCCCCGAGCGCGAGCCGCAGCTTGCCGCGGTAGTCGTTGGATTCGTTGGCGAACCAGTCGCTGCCACGCTCCGACGGTTCGAAGGCACTGGCGGCGTAGCCTGGCACCTGCGCGAAGGCATGCGGCGCTGCTGCGCCGACGCCGGCGAGCACAGACAAAGAGAGCAGTAGGGGGCGTTTCATAAGCAGGGGCCTCATTTCTTGGCGCCGCAACCTGCACGAAACGGGCCACCAACTCCCGACTCCCTTTGCTGCATGAAAACGGCGATTTGGGACCCTCAGCTGGGGCGATTTTACTCAGCGAGCGCCCATGTGCGTCGAAGTGCCACACCAGCATCGTGTGTAGTCGAAATGGTTGGGATTCGCTGGCTCGGCGGCCACAGTGTCGCAAGTGCGATCGCGAGATGCCAATGAGCCCTCGTCAGTCGCGCCGAGGGGTGGTCGCGGTCCGGCATTCGAACCTCACCACCACTTCTCAGCCTTCTTGAGGTGAGCAATTGGGCACGAACATGGTGTGCTCCCACCACTCGGCACCGCTCGAGGTTACCCAGCGCGGGTTGGTTGGGTCGCCAGCTGTCGACAGCCTGACCGCGTCCGTAACCGGCACGCCTCCCTCTTTGTATGGCGTCGCGTAGCTCGAAGCACCCCAACACCAGATGCTGTGGTCGTTGCGCAGCACACAGGCGCCGCCGTAGGCGATCGAGAGGTCGGTGACGCCGTCCAGAAACGCTACGCCACTGGTAAGCACTCGCTGCGCAGAATCAGAGCTCGCTGCGGCTGGGCCAAGACCGAGAGCTCCGCCAGTTCCCCAGCAATAAACGGCGCCCGCCGAGTTGAGCGCGCAGCTAAAACGGTAACCCACCGCGAGCTTGGTGACGGTCCCGGGCACCGTAAAATCTATCTTTGGATAGGCTTGGAGCGCAGTCGGGCCGCCGCCAATGCTACCCCAACAACGCACCTTGCCAGTGTCGAGGAGCACGCAAGCATGGCGTTCGCCAATTCCCACTTGCGTCACGCCAGTAAGAGGTGTCTTCGCTGCGTCCGTGTTGATTTGGGTTGCGAACGGCGTCGGCGCACTGGCAGTGGCAGCGTTGATAATTTGCGGAGTGCCGTCGCCCCAGCAATACAGATTGCCAGTCTTGGTTACGGCGCAAGTCGTGGCAGCGGCGCCGTAGGTAGCGCTACCTCCGCCGACCGATACGACGTTAGTCAGCTTCGTCGTGGCGTCGACTTTTACCAGGGTGGCGCTGAGCACCGCATACTTTCCAGCCGGTGGCGCTGGGTCGACCACACCGTTGCCGAGCTGACCCGAGCTGTTCGCCGTCGAGTCACCGGCAAGTGGCCAGCAGCGCACCTCGCCCGTGTCGAGCGCGGCGCAGCCGTGATAGAGCGAACCCATGATGCTGACGACGCCGTGCAACGGCAAAGCAGTGTCGGCGTTGATCACGGCCGATTGCGCGCGGTTGGTGCCGGCGAGGGTTACGAACGCCGTGCCGTCGCCGCGTATCATGTAGTGGTTCGACAAGTCCGCGACGCAGCTGCACACCGTGCCCAAGCAGTTGAGCTGAGCCTCGCACTGGTTCGCCGCGCAACACGCATCGCCCAGCCCGCAGCCGGTCAAAGTGATGGCGCCGCGCGCGCCGCCGCTCTCATCGACGCCGCCCGCGCCGCCCGTAGCCACCGCTCCACCGGTGCCTGCGGTAACACCGGTACCGGCGCCATCCCCACCCGCCGCTTGGCCGCCGGCGGCCGAAACATTAGCGCCAGGCTCGCCACCTCCGCCGCCGTCCGACACGTAGGTGGGGCCCGCTTTCTTCTTCTCCGAAGAGCTGCCACAGCCGGCAGCACCGAGCGCCGCGAAAAGCCCTGCCGCAACCCCCGCCAAGAGCATCGTTCGCAATCGCTTTTTCATGAGGCTCGCTCCGATTTCAAGATGCGCCGAGCCTACACCAGGTTTTGCTTCCCGAGGGGGTCGCTGTGCAGCATGGGTTGCGGGAGCAGTCGGCCTCGTTGGTCAACGTCGAGCCGATAGCTCCGCGCCGATCCCGGCGGTCAGGCCCCACAGCGATCCATGGGCGAAGGCTCTGTAGTCCCGAGCGCACAGCGGCGCTCTGCCGTCTTCCCCTCCCTCGCGCGCGACCGACAGCGGGCAAAACGGCAATTCCGCAGGCTGTCGGCACGTGCGCCCAGTCGCTCGCTGGCCCCGCGACGCTAGCTCAAAATCCCTCGAGCGTCTTCAGCGAGGGAGCGAAGAAGTATTCGCCGCCGGTCGTGATCACGAAGTGCGATAGCGCCCCGGCGCCGACGTTGGGGTCGACTTGAAACGTGCCAATGGCCACCTGCGCGATCACCGGATCGTCACCGGGGTCCTGCATGCCGGCCGGAGCCGTCGGAAACTTTGCATTGTTGATCCAATTTTTTTGCACGAATTCGAATTGCTCTTCGATGTCCTTCTGATACGCCAGAAACAACAGACCGCGAGGATCGTGAGCGCCGCCGCCGAGCGCAGCGCCGAAGGACGCGCCGAACGGAACCCCGCGACGAAGCAGGCGCCTGGTCTGGGTGTGACTTTCGCTGTCGGCCGCGTTCAAGGGAGGCGTCTCTTCATCGCGAGGATAGGCCTTGCGGATGTGGGCGGCGCGAGGGATACGCGCGCCCCTGGGGTCGCTCCCGAATTCGAACGCATTGTTGAGCGCGTCGCTGTTCGCGAGTGCGGGGTTGGCGAGTGCCGGATCAGTTGGTGAAGGAGGAGACGCAGGCGCCTGCATGTTCAGTGCGGCGAGCGGGCAGCCACTTCGGTAGCGGCCGACGATCTTGGCGCCCGCCAAATCGACCGAGAGTCCGTGCGCTTGAGCGAAGGTGCCGAGCTGGGCGTGAAATGCCGGGACGTTTTGCGCCAGGCGTCTGAACACCAGAAATGAGCCATTTTTGGTCCAATTGTGGTTGCCGGCGCCGCTCTTTGGTCCAGGGTCCGGGTTGGGTCCGTCAACGCCTTGCTTGGCATGTGGAATTTGCGTCGGGTAGCCGAGCACGAATTCGCCGGGCCACAGGAGATCTTGCCCCGGGTGACCCTGATTCGGATTGGCCAGCGCGTCATCGGGAGTATTGATACCGCGGATCCCCGGTTGCGAAACGCCATCTTTGAAGCCGAAGTGCTCGTGTCCCACTTCATCCACACGCGTCCGCCCTTCGATCGTATCGACGACGCGAAAGGCGACCACAAAACCGGCGGTAGCCTTGATGTCGTTCACGTGCGCGTTCAGATCCGCTTCGGAATCCGCAGCCACTAGCAAGATGACATGGATCTTGGGGAGCTCGGCGGGCGCGAACGGATGCACCCAATGGCCGGGTTCGCTAGCACCTAAATCCCCAATCTCCGCCTTGCGCCCGGCCATGCCGGTGACGAATGCTTGCGGCAGCGCGCCCGCGGCCCCCATCAAGCCGAGATGGGTGAGACCCGCCGCAGAGAAGGCGATGTTCATCCAGCGGGCTTGGATGATCGACTCCGGCTTGGCAATCCCCGCGAGCGTCAGGTTCCTGAATGCGTTGTTGAACGCTAAAACCTGTCGCGAGGTAGACACGAATCTTCCGGCATTTTCTCGAACCCACTGCCGCGCGCGAGCTGTGTCGAGCACTTCGAGCAGGATGAAATCCTGAAAATCCTTATTAAAACCGCCAAGAATGTTGCCCTGAACCTGCTCAAGATCGATTGTCATCGTTCGCACCCCGTCGCAAATCGAGCGCCCCGCTCGACATGAGCGGAGGTCGCTTGCTCGCGCATCAATAGCCAGGCGCGCTCCACGCGGCCATGGTCATTGCTCGCGTCGAGCAGACGCGGGATATGACATCTCTGACGCGATCTCTTCCACTGGTCACGACGGCGATGCAAACCGTTTGGCACTGAACTAAATGACCATTGCTGGCGTTCAGCCGATGCGGCTGATTGTGCGCGAGCGAACCTTTCGGCTGGCGCTAACGGGGCGTCGGCCGCGATCCATGTCACCTGCGGGGGTTATACGCTCGAGCGCGCGCCACGCCAGCGCCAGGCGCCGTCGGCGCGTCGAAAAGCAGATCAACGCGCTTCACGGAGAGCCACACCGCGACCCTGCAAAATCTGGTGCAGCGGCTGGCGACGCGGTTTCGAGCCCAGCTTGCAGCGTCGCGAGCGCCTCGTTCGGCTCATCCACGTAGTGAAACAGGTTCAGATCTTCGCGGCCGATCATGCCGTGCTCGGCCAACGCTTCGAAATTGATGACCTCTTTCCAGTACGTTGGCCCGTAAAGCAAGATCTGGATCGGTCGATCGAGCTTGCGCGTCTGAACGAGCGTCAAAAATTCGGTCAGCTCGTCCAACGTACCGAGGCCGCCGGGAAAAACGACCAGCGCACGCGCAAGATGCGCGAACCAAAGCTTGCGCATGAAAAAATAGCGAAATTCGAAGCTGAGCTCCGGGGTGACGTAGGGGTTGGGCCGCTGTTCTTGCGGCAAGCCAATATTGAGCCCGATGGTTCTGCCGCCCGCTTCCGACGCTCCACGATTGGCGGCTTCCATGATGCCCCCGCCGCCGCCCGAGCAGACGATGTAGCGATGGTCCGCGTGCGAGATCCCCTTGGACCAAACCGTTACGAGCCGCGCCAGCTCACGCGCGTCGTTGTAGTAGCGACCGAGCGGCCCCTCCGCTGTGAGGCGCGCCGAGCCAAAGAAGACAATCGTCTCGTGGATGTTTTCGCGCCGAAATGTCGCGAGCGGCTCGAGGTATTCCGCGATGATGCGCAGGGGTCTCGCGTCTTCGCTGTCGAGGAACTCTTCGTTTTTATAGGCCAGGGGCCGCGGAAGCGTTGCTCCGGGCTTCATGTCGCCGCCGCTGCAAAGTCGATGAACCCGCGCTCGACGTCGGTATGAACGAGCTCGACCCGGACGCGGTTACCAACCTCGAGCCCCTCGAAGCCGCGAACCACTCGGCCTTCCGTCGCCGGGTGAACAATCCGCACCCAAGTGCCTTTTTCCGAGGCTCCCGTCACCAAGGCGTCGAATTTTTCGCCGATTCGCCGCGCCAAGAGCAAGGCGGCCGCGGATTTACTTACCTGTCGTTCGACCTTGGCCGCGTTGGTTTCCTGCTCGGTGCAGTGAATCGCGAGGGCTGCCAACTCTGGCTGGCTGTAGGGCGCTTCTTGCCCAGCGATAGCCGCCTTCAGCAGGCGCTGCGTGATCAGATCGGGAAAGCGGCGGTTGGGCGCCGTCGAATGCGCGTAATCACTCACGGCAAGCCCAAAGTGGCCTTCCGACCTTTGTCCCGGAACCTCCAAAACATACTCGCCGCGGCCGAGCAGCTTGACCACGGATAGCGAGAGCTCGGGAAATTGCGCGGGAGCTTCTGCTCGACAGCGGGTGAGGAACTGAGCGAGCGCTTCGCCGCTCGGCTCCGGCGGCAAGTGCTCACCCAGAGATTCCGCCAGACGGACGAGCTTGCCCCAGCGTTCCGGCGAGCGCAGCACGCGCCGCATCGACGGAAAGCCCTTTTGAGCGAGGTACCTAGCGGTCACGCCGTTGGCAGCGACCATGAAGTCTTCGATCAGCTCTTTCGCCCGATTTGGCTCCGACGGCCTCAGGTCGAGCAGCTCGGCTCCGTTGAAGACGGCCTCGGCTTCGGGCGTGTGCAGGCTGAGTGCACCGTGCCGAAAACGCAATCCCCGCATGCGCTGGGCAGTCTGGTCTTGGCTGCGGATTTGAGCGTCGAGCCCGGCGACCGCCTGAAGCCGCGCCGGCGCGGGACCTGAGCCATCAAGCCAAGCCGCCACCGAGTTGTATGCCAGCTTGGCGCGATTGTGCACCGCTGCGCGATACACGTCCGACGCTGTCACCTCGCCTTGGTCGTCGATCACCATCTCGATGACGATCGCCAAACGTTCCTCACCCTCACCCAGCGAAGTGAGGTCCGTGGAGAGCCTTGCCGGAAGCATCGGAAAGATCGCGGCAGCGGTGTAGACGGAGGTCGTATTCGCCTGCGCGTGAGCGTCGATCGCCGAGCCGAGCGGCACGACCGCATCGACATCCGCGATCGCGACCAAGACCTTGACCGCACCTCCCGGCAAGCTCTGTGCGACCGAAAGCTGATCGAGATCGCGCGAGGTGTCGTTGTCAATCGAAGCCCAGAGTAGACTTCTCAGATCCCGAACCTGGGCGGTCGCCACAGCGGGAGCGGCCTGTGCGGTGCTGGCTTGCGCGCTGGCCGCCGCCGAAAAGTCCGGCGTGAGTCCACGCTGGAGCATGACCCGGTGTGCGATTGATTCGAGCTGGTTCATCTAGTTCCGATCGGTGCCCGCCCAGTCTAGCGAGTCTCGGGCACGCGCGCCCCGCTTCGACGCGGGTTCTGGACGGCGTGCACTTCGCGAGCGGCGTTGTGGTCCGACTGGGGCGCTTTGGCGTCAGCGTACTGAGGGGTAGCGCCGAGCCGCTCTCGGGCGATGGTCGTGATGCTCGAAATCAAGCAAGAAGTCTCCGAGCCTCTGGAGCACGACGTCCGGCGATTCCTCGAAGCGCGAGGCGAGATACGAAATCAGGTCACCGCGGAGTGCTTCGAAATCGCGCCAATCCGCGTCTGCATCCTGCATTCGCAGTGTGCGGAGCGACTTTCATGCCAACCTCGGCCTCGGCAAATATCCCTCCGAGAGCCCGGCCGGGGTGCAGAGATTGCGTCGCCGGGTCGACGCGCGCAAGAGATGCGCCACCGCTCCCTCCAGCGTCGGGGAGGCGTAGTCCACGGTGTGGCGCGGTCCTTGCTGTCTCGGCGAGGCGACATGAGCTCGGCGCGGATCCTGATCGTCGACGACGAGCCCGAAGTGCTCGCGTTCTTGCAGCATTTGCTGCAGCAAAAGGGTTACGAGGTAGACGCTGTGGCTGGCGGGCCGGCGGCGCTGGCGCTGTTGGCAGACAACGCGCCCGCGCTGCTGATCACCGACCTCAAGATGCCGAACATGGACGGCATCGAGCTTTTGGGTCGGCTCCGCGAGCAGCATCATGACATTCCCAGCATCGTGCTCACCGCAACCGGTGATCCCGCTAGCGCCGTGCGAGCCATGCGGGCCGGCGCCGCCGACTACCTGACTAAGCCGATCGACGTCGCCACGTTGCTCGTTTCGATCGAGCGCGCGTTGGCGCGTCGTGATTTGCAGGCCGACGCCGAGAACCTGCGAACCCAGCTGAGCGCCCGCAATCAGGAGGGGCTGGATGGGCTCCTGGGCACGAGCCTGGCGATGCAGCGCATCTACCGGATGGCACGCCAGGTTGCGCCAGCACGGGCCACCGTGCTCATCACGGGTGAGTCAGGCACCGGTAAGGGCCGAGCCGCGCGCGTCATTCATGGGCTGAGCCCGCGTCGTAACCAGCCGTTCGTTTCGCTTCACTGTGCCGCCTTGGCCGAGACGCTGCTCGAGAGCGAGCTGTTCGGCCACGAGAAGGGCGCTTTTACTGGCGCCGACCGCCGCAGGTTGGGGCGCTTCGAGCAGGCCAACGGCGGCACGCTCTTTCTGGATGAAATTGGGGAAGTGCCACTACCGACCCAGCTCAAGCTCCTGCGTCTACTTCAGGAACGCACGCTCGAGCGCGTCGGCAGCAACGATTCCATTCCGATCGATGTCCGCGTCATCGCAGCCACGAGCAAAGACCTGACCCGCGAGGTCCACGAGGGGCGATTCAGGGAGGATCTCTATTATCGGCTCAACGTCGTGCATGTCGAGATGCCAGCGTTGAGACACCGCGGCCATGACGTGACGGTGCTGGCTGAACATTTCCTTCAGAAGTTCGCACGCGAGAACCAGCGCCGAATCGACGGACTCAGTGAAGCGGCCCGCGCCAAGGTGCTCTCACACAGTTGGCCCGGAAACGTTCGTGAGCTCGAAAACGCCATGGAGCGCGCGGTCGTTTTTAGCGAAGGCGCGCTGGTCGAGGCTGAAGCATTGCCGTTCGATCGCGTGCCGGTCGGCCTCGACGAGATCTTGATTCCGGGCGCCTCCTTGGCCGAAATCGAGCGCTACGCGATCACCAAGACATTGCAAGCGGTCGACGGCTCGACCAGCCGCGCCGCCGAAATTCTGGATATCAGCGTGCGCACGATTCAGTATCGGATCCAGCAGTACGGCAGCTCGTCAGCTCCCAAGCCGAGCGAGGCAGGCTAGTGACTCACGCGCAAATTCTGCGCTGCAAGTCCGCTGCACGATTCGCGCGCAGCTCGGGATTCAGTAGGTCGACTTATTTTGGGGATGGCGAAGGTAGTTTGCCGGAGCTACGTTGCTCGTCCGGCGATGACTAAGCTCGACCCGCTGCACGCACCGAAACACGCGGCGCTCATCGCATTGCAGCGCGAGATCGCGCGGGTCCGCCAGTCCGAGCAATCACTGCGCGAAGAGAACGAAGAGCTGCTGGAGAATCAGCGACTGCTCGAAGATGCGCGCGATGACTTCGTGGAGCTGTACGACTGCGCACCGCTGCCACTGGTGACGCTGGGGCCACAGGGAACCATTCGCAGCGCTAACCTGGCGACGGCTGAGCTGTTCGAGCGCGAGCGCTCGTGGCTCGTGGGGCGTTCGTTCCGCATGTTGTTCCAAGTCCTGGATCGGTCGCGGGTCGCGGATTGTTTGAGCGCGGGTGCCGCCATCAAAGAGTGCACGGCGTTCGTGGCACTGGCCGACGAGGTGCTGGTGCCGGTACAAATTTCGAGGCGTTTTTCGCTGCGGAAAATCGGAGTCTCCCACGTCGCGCTGAGCGACTTGCGGATGCGGGACGGCGCCGACAATCGGCACTCGAACGAGCCAGGCGACGCGCCGTCGCGTCGACGCATCCTGTTGGTCGAGGACCAAGTGGACACCGCAGAAGCGATGCAAGAAGTGCTCGAGCGCAACGGCTATCGCGTCGTGTCGGCTGATTCGGTCGAGACTGCGGTCGACGTCGACCTCGCGCGCGTCGATGCGATCGTGAGCGACATCCGGCTGCCCGATGGCTCGGGGAACGATCTACTGCGTCAGCTACGCCGAGCGCGTAAGGTCCCCGCGATCGCGTTCAGCGGCCTGACCGCCCACGCCGATATCGAAAACGCGAAAAGCGCTGGCTTCGACAGTTACTTCACCAAACCGGTCGATTTCCCGCGGATGCTGGCCTCGCTCGCGACCTTGCTCAAGGCGCGGCCACCGGAAACATCGCTGGTGACTTGATTCCTGGCGATGGGGGCGAACCAAGCGTAGTCTCCGGCCTCCGATTCCTAGCGTGTTCGGCGTCATCGCCACGACGCGACTTCGCGTCGAGGACAAGTTGCTTTGAACACCACGCAAGAAATCTCGTGCCCGATCGTTGGCATCGGTGCGTCGGCCGGCGGACTCGAGGCGTTTCGACGGCTGCTCGGCGCGCTGCCACGCGAGACCGGCATGGCGTACGTGCTGGTCCAGCACCTCGATCCCAACCACGAGAGCATTCTCGCGGAGCTACTGTCGGAGGTAACCCGCATGGAGGTCGCCGAGGTGACGGGCGACGTGCGCGTCGAGCCGAACCACGTCTACGTCATTCCTCCTTCCAAAGGTCTGATCCTCGCCGATGGCATGCTCAAGCTCGTCCCGCGGGAACCCGGGGCGGCCCACATGCCGATCGATTCATTTCTGAAGACGTTGGCGCAAATACAGGGCAGCCAAGCGATCGGCGTGATCTTGTCGGGTATGGGCTCGGACGGAACGCTGGGCCTGCAAGCGATCGAGGGTGAGGGAGGTATTGCCTTCGCACAGGAGCCGACGTCGGCTCAAAACGCCGACATGCCGCGCAGCGCGATCAACGCCGGTGGCGTTGATTTCGTGCTGACGCCCGAAAACATCGCCGTCGAACTCGAGCGGTTGGGGAAGCACCCCTACGTCGCCGTTCGCTCACCAACCGTGACCGGTGACGACGACTCGTCGGAGGCGAGAGAAGAAGCCGAGACCAAGGCCGATCAAGAAGGCCTGGCCAGGATTCTGCAGTTGCTGCGAAAGACCAGCGGCACCGACTTCAGCGCTTACAAGAAGACCACGCTGCGCCGCCGCATCGCGCGCCGCATGGTGGTGAGTCACGTCGAAACACTCCGCGACTACGCGATCCAATTGGAGGGCGACGCGGCGGAGGCGCGCGCGCTGTACGACGACTGTCTGATTTCCGTCACCTCGTTCTTTCGCGACCCCGAGGTGTTCCAGATCTTGAGCGAGCGGGTGCTCCCGGCATTGTTGAAGGGTCGGAAGGACGACGCGCCGCTGCGGATGTGGGTTCCGGGCTGCGCCACCGGCGAAGAGGCCTATTCAATCGCGATGTGCCTGCTGGAGAGCATGGCAAAGCTCGCGCAAAATCCGACTCTACAGATCTTCGCCACCGACCTCAGCGAGAGCGCGCTAGCGAAGGCTCGGGAGGGGACGTACCTGTCGAACATCGCGCGTGACGTCTCGGCCGAACGACTACGGCGTTTCTTCAGCAAGGTCGGGGACAAGTACCAGATCAGTAAAGCGATCCGTGAGATGTGCGTGTTCGCCCGGCACGATGTCACGCGCGATCCACCCTACTCGCGTCTCGACCTGATCAGCTGTCGCAACGTGCTGATCTATTTGGAGCCGCGCCTGCAAGACGTGGTGTTCGCCACGTTCCACTACGCGCTTCGGCCGAACGGCTTTTTGATCGTGGGCCCGGCGGAGAGCGTCAACGCAACATCCGCGCTGTTTTCGGTGATCGAAGAGAAGCACAGGATTTATTCGCGCAACCAGACCAGCAGTCCACAGCGGTTGCTGTCGCTGGTGCACGACAACAACCCGCTTCGCTCGGCAGCAGAACGACTGACGCGAAAGCCGGCGGAATCGGAGGTGCCACGCGAAGCCGATCGCATGGTGCTGGCTCGCTTCGCACCAGCTGGTGTCGTGGTCGACGAGAGCCTGCGCGTGCTGGAATTTCGAGGCGATACCGATCCCTTCCTCGATCACGGCCACGGCAAAGCCAGCTTGAACCTCGAGCGGCTCTTGCGTCGAGGCTTGCTGGTGGATCTGCGCCAAGCCGTGGCAGAGGCGCGCACCGGCAATCTGGCGGTCCGACGCGCAGGTTTGCAGGTCCACTACCAACGCAAGCTGCAGAGTGTCAGCATCGAGGTCATCCCGATCAAAGGCCGCGCCACCGCCGAACGCTGCCTGCTGATCCTTTTCGAGATCCACGGCGCTCCGGTCGGAACCGAAGAGCGACCCGCTACGGCGCCGGATGAATCGGGCGCGGCGAAGGATCGCGAGATCGAACGGCTGGGGCAGGGTTTGACCCAGACGACTGAATACGTGCACACGCTAGTGCGCGAGCACGAGTCAGCGCTCGAGGAGCTGCAATCGACCACCGAAGAAGCGCTGTCCAGCAACGAGGAGCTGCAGAGCTTGAACGAAGAGCTGCAGACCGCCAAAGAAGAGATTCAATCGGCGAACGAGGAGCTTGCGACGCTGAACCAAGAGTTACAAGATCGCAACCTTCAGCTCGCGCGCTCCAACGGGGACATTCAGCGCGGGCTCGATAACGCCAACGAGTTGGTGGACACGGTGCCCGGACCGCTCGTGATCCTGGACCGAGACTTGCGAGTCGAGAGAGCCAACCTGGCTTTCTACGAAGCGTTCGCCGTCGACGCCGCGCTGGCACGCGGGCGACCATTTGCCGAGCTGGGCAATGGGCAATGGAACGTGGCCGAGCTGCTTGCGGCCCTCCACGCCGTCATCGTCAGCGGCACAGCGCTCGAAAATCTGCAGGTCGAAGCCTCATTCCCCGACATCGGAAGTCGCGCCATCTGCGTGAATGCTCGGCGTCTGCAGCTGGGCGCCGACGCGCCCGGACGACTGATCGTCGCGCTCGAAGACCGCACCGAGGTCAAGCGTGCCGGGCGCGCACAAGACCTCTTGCTGCGGCTGGAGCACGACGCTCGCACCCAAGCCGAGGCCGCCGACCGACTCAAAAACGAATTCGTGGCCACCGCATCGCACGAGCTGCGCGGCCCGCTCACGGTCATCTCGGGCTGGATGAACATCCTGACCGACGCTGGCGCGAAGGTGGACCCCGCCACCTTGGCCAAGGCGCTCGCTGCCATGGATCGAGGTGTGAAGGCCCAAGGTCGCCTGATCGCCGATCTGCTCGACTACTCGCGCATCGGCGCCGGCAAGGTCGACCTCCGGCGCACGCCGATCGATCTGCTGGCCGTGGCCGAAGCCGCTCTGAGTGGCGTCCAAGCGGCGGCCAACGCCAAGGACATCGACGTGAAGCTGTCGTGCGAAGGCGGAGCGTGCACCGTGCTCGGCGATTTTGACCGTATGCAACAGGTCTTGTGGAATCTCTTTCTCAACGCCGTCAAATTCACCGCGGTCGGCGGCTCGGTTCGAATTTCAGTCGCGCGGGTCCTGAATCAAGTCCACGTGCGCGTCGCCGACAACGGTTGCGGCATCCCCGCGGACTTCTTGCCCCACGTTTTCGATCGCTTTCGGCAAGCCGAAGGCTCGAGCGCGCGTGCGCACCCGGGACTCGGCTTGGGCCTCACGCTGGTGCGCGAGCTCGTCGAGCTGCACGGCGGCATCGTGCGCGCCGAGAGCGCCGGCAAAGACTTGGGCGCGACGTTCACCATCGTGCTGCCGATCCCCGCGATCCTGATGTTTCCCGCCGAAACCGAGGCCGTCTATCCGCCCCCGGCCAACCTGCTTCCGGCCTCGGCTCCGCCCGAGGCGGCGTCCGCGCCACTGCACGGCCTGCTCCAAGGCACGCGCGTGCTGGTCGTCGACGACGAGGCCGATGCACGTGAAGCGCTGGTCGAGCTCTTGGCGCGATACGGTGCCGAGGTACGCTCCGCCGCGTCGGTCATCGAGGCCATGGCCGCCCTAGCGGCCAGCCTGCCCGACGTGCTGGTCAGCGACCTCGGCATGCCAGGCATGGACGGCTACGAGCTCATTCGCAGGGTGCGGCTGCTGCCCGCCAATGCAGGCGGCCTGTTGCCATCACTCGCCGTCAGCGGCTACGCAACGCCCGAGCATCGCCAGAAAGTACTTGGCACCGGCTTTCAAAAGCACCTCGAGAAACCGGTCGCCGCCGCCGTGCTCGTCAACGAAGTGGCGCGGCTGGCCGGGCGCCTGAGCGACGCGCAAATCCGCATCTGAACCCACTTGTTGCTCCGCCGACCGCGTTTTCGCCGCTCGCGCTGTTCCCGGCGCTGCTCTTGCCGCTCGCGCCGTTCCCGGCGCTGTGGGCGCCTGCCCCGCAACCAAGCGCGGACGCCCCGACGACCATTGCCAACGCTAGCCAGCGTCGGCAGATCAGCCATGAGGCTCTTACGGGGTGCATGGCAGTGGCTTGGCTAAGTCGGTGTCACCGGTGCCGACCCCGCACGCCTGTTGCGTTGGCTGCCGAAGTCGGCAAGAGCCCTGCGTGCTCTCGCAGAGCTGGTCGGGCGTGACATCGAACTGCATATCGCTCGCGGCCTCTCGCGTGGTCCAATCCCAGAGGTGCTCGTTAGGCTGGCAGGTGTCGTCGTCATTCCTGTCGACATAGATGGTGATACCCACGTAATACCCAGCATTGAGCACTCCCGGCATCGACGCCGTGAAGGCACCCTCGACAATCGGCATGTCGGCGATCCCGACTCGGTTGGGGGTTTGACTGGCCACCGCGATCCGCACGCGTGCACCGTTGTCAGCGCCGAACTTGGCTCCGACAACGGTCAAGTCGTACCAGGGCTTGGGACCGGCACCGGATGCGTTCACGCACGAACCGGTCGCGGCTCCGGCTGCGCCAGCAACGCCGACACTTCCGGCATTGCCGTCACCACCGAGGCCCGCGGCGCCACCGCCAGGCTCACCTGCGCCTGGATCGGAGCCGCCGCCACTCCCACCGACGTGTACCGCCGCTCCACCCTTTGAAGCGGCGCCGGAAGGCGCTCCTGCTTCGGCGCCAACGGCGGCAGCGTTTCCGCCGTTGACCGAGCCTGCGGCGCTGCTGTCCTGGCGTGACGACTTGCCGCCACAGTCCGCGAGCGCCACGACGAGGCAACACGGAACTGCGAGGCCAGCGAGCACCGAGCGAACGCTGGGCGCGGCGATCGGCTTGGTGGGCATGAACATCGTGCGCGTCGGGTGAGCGATCGTCGACGATGTCGCAGTTTACCGCCGTATCCGCGCCGGGTCCACCCAGGCACCGATCCACCCAGTCCTGATCCGTTGTCGGGGCCCTGCGCGAGGGCGGCCCCAGGAAGGGGTCCGGCAGCGGGATCGGGATCGGTCTCGGCAGGGGCTTCGGGCAAGCCAGAGGCGGGGCCGGGCTCGGGCAGGGCCTTTCTCGGACTCG
>JBBRMI010000090.1:0-29446 GCA_038230915.1 Polyangiales bacterium
CACGGGCCCATCAGCCTCCGCGAAGAATTCGCCGAGACGGTGCGTGCGGGTCTCGCGGAAGCCGCGCGGCCGCGCCTGGTGCGCGAGGACGACCTGAGCGGGCTTCCGGAGCCAATCCGCAAATATGTCCGGGTGACCGGGTCGGTGGGGCAGCCTCAGGTGGTGAACTTCCGAGCTACCTGGAGAGGGCGCATCCGTTCGAGCGCGTCCGACCCTTGGATGGAGTTCGACGCCGAGCAGTACAACTTCTACTCGGGAACGCCGGCGCGGCTCTTCTTCATGGACGCCAGGATGAAGGGCCTTCCCGTCGACGTGTTCCATCGATTCATCGGAGAAGCCGCGACGTTTCGCGTGCGACTGCTCTCGCTCTTCACCATGGTGAGCGCCAAGGGGCCCGTGATGAATCGCGGGGAGACCGTGACGGTGTTCAATGACCTGTGCGCGTTCGCGCCCTCGATGCTGGTCGACCCCGCCATCCAGTGGCAGGAGGTCGACGCTCACAGAGCGCGCGCACGCTACACGCGCGGCGCAGAGACGATCGGCGCGGATCTGCTGTTCAACGACGCCGGCGAGCTCGTCGACTTCGCGTCCGACGATCGCCCCGGCGCCTCAGCAGACGGCAAGTCGTTCACTCCACAGCGGTGGACGACGCCGCTCGGGAAGTACCGCTCGTTTGGAGCACGACGCGTCTTCACGGTCGGCGAGACGCGCTACGATGCCCCTACGGGAAGCTATACCTATGGCGAGTTCGAGCTCCTGACGATCGACTACAACGTCGGCGTGGAGGGCACCGCGCGCGGGCGGGAACCGAGCGCCGCCGCCGCCGCGACGGCGAGCCTTGTGCGGTAGCGCGCGCCGACCTGGCGCTCCGCAGACCAGACAGGTGGCGCCGAACCGCTGCCGCGGCAGCTTGCCGCGGACCTGCGGCGACCTGACCCGGCGCGCTGCGACTAAGCGTCGCGCCGGCCCATGGTCGCAACGCAGCGAGAACGCCTCCGGTCGAGCTGCTCACCGCTCGGTGAAGCGACGTCCTCGCCCCCCGGGCAGCGAGATGATCTCGCACATCGGGGTCTGGCCTTTCCAAGCAGGTAATTGGTCGCTGCTCGACCGGTGCCGGATCTCGAGAACCATGGCGCGCATCAGCTGGCGATCTTCTGCTCAGTGCAACGGTTGCAAGCTATTCGGCGGCAGCGGCGACCTCGCGGCGCTGGGTCACCATCGCCAGGGTCTTCGCCACGCCGGGTATTTCGCCGGCGCGAAGCGGGCTCGATTGAGAGCTTCTGGCAATATCACCCAGGGTAAGAATGCCCAGAACCGAGCCGGCCGAATCTACCACTGGAAGCCTGCGAATCTGGGCGGAGCGCATGAGGTCTTCTGCGTCACCGATGGACGAATCAGCCCGGCAGGTCTTCACGTCGTGAGCCATGGCGCTCTCGACGGCAGCCTCGCTCAGGCGAATTCCCTGCGTGTAGGCAGCCATGGCGATGTCGCGGTCGGTGATCATGCCGACAGGACGGTTCTCGGAATCGGTCACCACGAGACAACCGGTGTCTGCTTCCCACATGGTTCCGGCCGCTTGTTCGAGCGAGTCTCCTCGAGCGCATTTCAGAACGTCTCGGGTCATCAATTGATTGGCTTTCATCTTGGTCATCTCCTGCCGCGCGATCGAAGCGAACGCGCGACGCGGGTCTACAAGCAAGGAGCGAGCCGACGACGAGCAAGCCGTGCGGGGCAAGCGACGCTGACTCGCCGCTCTATGGGCCAGCTTCTTGCTTACGCAGGACAGGAGCCAACGCGGCTGCGCGAAGGAGAGAGCGATGCGACCAACGAGTCCGTACCTAGCGATTGGGCCAGCAGCCGTGCTTTGGCTGGCTGCTTGTGGCGGCTCGACCCCACCCGCAGCTTCAGTGGGCTCCTCTGCGATGGCTCCGAAAACCGCGCCGACGGCTCCGGCACCTGCGGAGCCGACAACGATTGGCGCACCAACTGCTACGGACCTGTCGGCAGAGGCGAAGCGTATGCCCGACATGCCTCCAGCGGGGTCGAGCCTCGACCGCGTGATGCGCGCCCATTTCCACGACGCGCTACTGATTCGTCAGGCCGCCATCGCCGGCACACCCGAGCAGGCCGCAACTCCCGCTAAGGTGTTGGCGCTCATCGAGAACCTCGACGACCTACCTCCGGGTTGGCGAGACTTCGTCGAGCGCATGCAGCAAGATGCTCGACGCATTGCCGACACCACGAACGCCGCGCAAGTTGCCACGGCGGCGGCTGACCTGGCTGTCGCTTGCGGGCTCTGTCATCAAAAGTTCGGCGGTCCCAGGGTCTCGAACGAGTTAGCACCCGCGGAGGCCACGACCATCGATGCGCGCATGAAGCGGCACCTGTGGGCCAGCGAACGGCTTTGGGAAGGGCTCGTGGTGCCCTCGAGCGATGCTTGGAGTGTGGGCGCCAAAGCCCTCAGCAATAGCCCGTTCCCCGAGGAGGTTCTGACCAAGGGCGGGCCGCAAGCCCGTAGCGCTGCCAGCGCGTTGGCCAAGCTCATCGCCATGACCCCAACCAGAAGGGCAATCGAGGAGCGCGCCAGCCTCTACGCCGAGCTGCTCGTGACGTGCGGAACCTGTCACCGAGCAATCAGGGACTCCAAGGGCAAGTGACTTCATGACGAACGAGAATTCCGATGCAAACAACAACTGCCCCAATGCCGAACGGCGCGCGCCGGGGCGCCAGATAGGAGCTCACCATGCGGCGGCACTTCAAGATCATCGCGCTCATGGCATTGACGGTGGGTGGCGCCCTGGGCGCACTCGCGATGGCGGGCCCTTCGACTCCACCCTGCATCAGGTCTTGGCCGGAAGTCCGCGACACGCCAGCCGGCTACGATCACGCCGTCCATATTGGTAACGACTGCCGGGCCCGCGCTCACTGCGCGGTCTCGAGTGACGTCAGCCCGGAGCCGGTACACGTGGAGGTTCCAGCCGGAGACGATGTTGAAGTCATCACGTCGCGCGGGTCGCGTGCTCGCGAATTCACGCCGAGAGTCGAATGCCACTTCGTGACTTGAGACGGCCACCAAGAAGCGCTTCCCCATCGGTGCCGGTGACTCAGCTGGGCGCACAAGATGCGAGCTCGCGGGTTCTTTGCGCAAACTCTGCGCGTCCGGTAAGGCGGCTTTGAAAGACGTACGTCGGGACTGGCGCGCCGCTCATCTGATGACTTGCGGCGGCCAGCCGCGCGCTCTTCCGGAGGTTTATCCGTTCGGGCTTTGAGCTGGCCCGGCTGTTGCACCAAGAACTGGCATGAGAGGTCACCAACACAAAGAAATACAGCTGCAGGCGGTCGAGCCGGGCCAGGCGCATGTCGAGGTTCGCGGCGTAGAGAAGAGCTTTGGCGGGGCCCAGGTTCTGCGTGACGTCAACGCTACCTTTCTGCGCGGCCAGATTGCCGTCGTGATCGGTGCCTCCGGCACCGGCAAGACCACGCTGCTCAAAATCTTGGCCGCCCTGGACAAACCGACACGCGGCGCGGTGCTGATCGGCGGGGTCGACATCGCGCAACTCGATGAGGCCGACCTAAACCAGGTCCGGCGGCATATCGGCATGGTGTTTCAATACTCCGCGTTGCTCGACTCGATGACCGTGTTCGACAACGTCGCGTTTCCGCTGCGCGAGCACACCCGCGCTAGCAGCGCCGAGCTTCGGGAGCGCGTGGACGCGAAGCTCGAGGTGCTCGGCCTTCGCGACGCAACCAACAAGTACCCTGCCGAGCTTTCCGGCGGCATGTGCAAGCGCGTGGCGCTGGCGCGCGCGCTGATTCTCGAACCCGAAATCCTCCTGTACGACGAGCCCACCAGCGGGCTCGATCCGCTGATGGCGCGCACGGTCGACCATTTAATCGTCGACACGCGCGATCGCTTCGGCGTGACGAGCATCGTCATTTCGCACGACATGGCCGCAGCCTTGCGGATCGCCGACCGCGTTCACTTGCTCGAGCGCGGCAGTATCGTCGCCAGCGGAACGCCGCGCGAGTTGCTCGAAGGCGAGAGCGACCACGTCCGGGAGTTCTTCGACTCGAGCGGCGTCGACGCCCGGCGGCTGCTGCTTGAGCATGCCGCAAGCTACGCGCCGAGCGGCGGCGACTCACCTGCCGATCGCGCTCGCGCGCAATCGGGCCAATAGCTCCTCGAAGCTGTGGTTCGTTAGAAAGCGCCCGAAGCTCTTGCGGTAGTGAGTGACCAAGCTGACGCCCTCGATCGAGAAATCGATGCCTCGCCAACCAGCAGGCTCGCGTCGCATCAAGTAGTCGAGCGGCACGCGTTCGCGGCTGTGGGTGATGAGCATCGTCTTGACCAGACGTAGCTCGTCGCGCGCCTCGACGCCCTTGATTTCGACGCGCTCGTCACCCATGAAGCGGTCCAGATCATCGCGGTAGTCCTTCGCAATCAGGTCCTTGAACAGCGCCAAAAACTCCTTGCGCTGGGCGTCGTTGATCTTGCGGTAGGCAACGCCCAGACTGCTTTGCGCCATCTCGTCCCAATCAAAGACGCCGTCGGCGATCTTTCGCAGCCTGGCCAGCCGCTCCTGACGCTTTTCCAGCGTCTTGAGCGCTGGGTCACGCAGCACTACGAGCGCCGCATCGACCGAGCTTCGGATCAGCGCGGCCGGGTCATCACCCTCGGCCCGTAGCGGTAGTGCGATCGTCAATGTCGTTAGCGCAAGCAGCCTCAAAACAGCGCGTCTCATTTCGCCTCCTTGCCGGGGTAAAGCCCGAGTTTGTCGTCGACGAGAGTGCCGGTCGCGTAAGCCAGCTCGGCCAGCGCAACGTTGTGGCGACAAAGAGCATCGAGCTCGGCGGCGCGCAGCTCTGCATAAGCTCGCACCGCGTCGACCAGCGAACGGCTATCGGCCAGGCCCGCGCCGTAATCGCTGCTGGCCTGAACCGTCCAGCGTTTTGCGCGCGCGACGGCCGTGTGCGCCTCCGCAATGTCCTGATCGGCGCGCTTGGCGTCGGCAAAGGCTTTCTCGACCTGCGCCGGCATGCCCGCCACCGCCCAGGTCTGGAGATCACGGAGCTCACGAGCTTGGGCATGGCGTTGATCCGAGCGGGCGCGCGACATGGCGCCCTGCATTTGCCAGCGCATACCGAGCAGGACACCGGGGTCGAAGTGATAGAGCGGATCATTCACGTAGCGCGACGTGACCAAGTCGCGACCCGGCGTGTAGGCGGCGTCCGCAAAGCCCATCAAAAATACGTCGGGTAGATTGCCGGCTCCTTCGGCCGAGGCCAGCGCTTCGTACGCGAGCGCACCGTGTCGGAGCGCCGTGAGCTCGGGTCGATCACGCAACGCTCTTGCGACGAGCGACGACCCCTGCGCGCTCACGGTGGGCAGTGCGGTCAGCTCGTCTTCTCGCAGCTCAAGCTGCGTTCCGGGCGAGAACCCGAGGTGCGCCACGATGCCCGCCTGCGCCTGATCGTAGCCGGTGCGCGCGGAGTGCAGCGACAGACGTACCGCTGACAGCGCCGTCTGCAGGCGTATCACGTCCTGCTCGGTGACCTCCGCGGCTCCGGCCTGCAAGCGACCCTCCGTCGAAAGGATCGTGCGATCTACGTAGTTCTCGAGGTCTTCGAAAAAGCGCGTCGCGTCACGGGCGAACAGCAGAGCTTCGTACAGCCGTGCGACCTCGACCGCGACGTCGGCCCGCGTGATCTCGGTCTGAGCCTCGCGAGCACGAGTGCCGTGGTCCGCCGCGTCGCGAAAGCCGTCGATTTTGCCAAATGTGTAGAGTGGCTGAACGACGTTCAGGCGCCCGCCCAAGACGACTGACAGATCGTTGGCGGCGAGCGAATAGCGGCTGCGCGTCGACTGGGCGGCAGTGCCAGGTACGAGCTCGGCGCGCAGTGAGGGGCCGACCCCTAGCTCGAGATTGATCTGGGGCCAGCGAGCCGCGTCCGCCTGCCCCTGCTCTGCCTCGGATTGTGAGCGACGCGCCTGCGCCGCAGCCACTTGCGGATTCTGCTTCAATGCTTGCGCGATCAGCGTCGCTCGCGAGACGCGTTCCGCTCGAGCCGTTCCGACCCAAAGCGGCGCTAAGACAACCAACGACGCGATCAAAGCGCTACGGAATTTCATACTGGTTGTGCCCTATTTCAATGGATCCGAAAGAGCGTCGTCGCGGTCGCGATGCTCAGCAGCCGGCGTTTGCTCGCTCGCTCCGCTGCGCTGCCCGAAGGCGTAACGCGCCAAAAGGTCGGTCAGATCGAGCGCCGGCTCGGTATGCGAGATCACGCCTCCGCCGCGCAGATTCTCGAGCGAGCCCCCCGGCGAGAGCGAAACGTACGTGTCGCCGAGCAAGCCCTCGCTCCGAATCGAGGCCGTGGTGTCCTTGGGCAACACGATCGCACGGTCGATCAGCAGCTGGGTCTCCGCCTGATATTCCTTCAGGCTCACCGCCGTCACTTGACCGACCTTCACCCCTGCGATGCGGATCGGGGCGCCGGTCTTCAGGTCTCCCACCGACTCGAAGCGTGCCCGGACGAGGTAGCGCTCCGGCGGGAACAACTGTAGCCCACCGATCGAGATCGATAGGTAGGCAAGCGCGGCGAGACCAAGCGCCACGAAGGCTCCGACGAGCACTTCGGTCTTGGTATTGGGAGCAAGCATAGTCATCGGGAAAGCCTCAAAACAAAAGGGCGGTCATGACGTAGTCGCTCATCAAGATCACGACAGATGTGGCTACGACTGCCTGGGTCGTGGCCAGGCCCACACCCTTGGCCCCGCCGCGCGCGAAGAAGCCGTAGTAGCTGGCGATCCAGGCGATCAGCACGCCGAACACCAACGATTTCCAGACGCCGCCCGAGATGTCAGTCCATTCGACGGAGTGGCGAACCGACGACCAGAACTGCCCGCCATCCAGTCGCAGCAACGACACTGAAAGTGCGTACGCGGCTCCGAGGCCAACCAACGAGAAAATCGCCGTGAGCAGCGGAATTACCACGATTGCGGCGACCAGCCGCGGCGACACCAAGTACTGGACGGGGTCGACGGCCATCGAGCGCATCGCGTCGATTTGCTCACCGACACGCATGTGCCCGAGCGTGGCGGTGATGGCCGAGCCGGCGCGAGCCGTCACCATCAACGCCGCCAGCACGGGCGAAAGCTCACGCGTGAGCGACAACGCCACG
Source organism: Polyangiales bacterium (assembly GCA_038230915.1). Taxonomy (GTDB): domain Bacteria; phylum Myxococcota_A; class Polyangia; order Polyangiales; family Polyangiaceae; genus PMG-095. The sequence continues at coordinate 7,183 of JBBRMI010000090.1, forward strand.
AGCGAGCCGACCATGGCTTCGCTCCCGAACCGTACCAATGCGTTGTAGCCCTGCAGGGCCAACACCATGCCGGTGAAGGCGGAGGTCAGGCACACCACGCTGAGCGAGCGGTTACCGATGAAGCGAGCTTGTTCCAGCAGCTCGAACCAGCGAAACGGCGGCGATGCAAAGCGGCGTAGCGCCGAGACCAGAAACAGCGTCATCCGGCCCAGATCGCCCGCCGTGCGGAGCGTGCAGCGACCGATTGCTCCGAGGGCGCGGTGCAGGACGTTCATTTCGACGTGCAAGGCCGTTGCAGGCGCCGTGCCGTCGAAGCGCAGGCGTCATTTGACCCTGCAACTCGCGACCAAGCGCAATTCTTGCGCAGAGCGCGTCGAACTTGCGCTCGCACGAAGCGCGAGACGTGGTCGCAGCGCCTCGCCTTAGCCGAGTGATCCCCGAGCCAAGCGCGGCGACATCGTTCGTGTCAGGTCAGAGGGTGAGCTGATAGGCGAGATAGGCTTGCATCACGGCGCCAGTGCCGAAGGACGGACCGGCGGAGACCAGCAGGTGATGCTTTTCCGAGAGATTGATGACCGCACCCAAGTTCGGCTGGAGCTGCGGCGACCCGCCCTTCACCGGGATGGTTGCGAAGGCCTCGGCTCCGAGCGTTAGCGCCTCGCACAGTTCTCGCTGGAGCAGCCAGCCCAACACGACTGCATTGCCTTCGCGAGCGAAACGAAACCCGCCGCCTCCGTAGGTCGCCCACGCCCCGAAGCTCTTCTGAATCCAGAGCGGCAGCAGGCCACCGACGGCGCCCGCGCCCAAGCCGCGTCGTTCCGCCCCGGTGGGCAGGGTAATCAGGGGAAAGATACCGATTTGAGGCCGCCATTTGCCCTCTTCGACGAAGCGCAACTTAGCCCCGAGCTCGATGTCGCCGAGGCCGTACGCGACTGCGTCTCCGCGCGTCCAAGTCATGGCGGCCGGAACGATGGCGTGCAGTTGCAGACCGGCGAGCGCGCCGTAGTTGACCTCGAAGTGCGGGCTAGTGCCAGAGGCGGCGTGACGCTCAGCGGCCCATTGCGCCGCCGCGTAGAATTCCCAGTGCCGCGCTTCGACCGTTTCTGGATCATCGGTGAGAAACGGCGGGCCCGCCCAAGCCGGCGTTGACCAGCCGAATGAAGCTGCGGCCAGCAGCAGCGCGCCGAGCGCGCGCTTCATTGACGCTCCTCGGCGCTTCATGATCATCTCCCGGCGATGCCCTTCGTATAGGAAAGCCGAAGTCACGTGTCAACGCGCGGGCGCAAGGCTTGCGGGCATCAACGTGTCGTGGCGCAAGGTTTGCAGAACCGAGAGCGTGTTTCAGTTCGCTCGAAGCGCCGCGCCGAAGGACAGCGTCGGCTTTTGCTCGCGTCGTAGTGGCACGCGGCCGCTTCGAATCGGTTTCGGCACGGGACGTGCTCAGCGTATCCCTCGCCGAGCTCCTGAATTGAGCTCGCGCCTGAAAACCACGCTCATCGGAGAGATCATGAAATACTTCCGGCTGCTGCTCGTCGCCACGACCCTGAGTGCGTGCGCGGCTTCGCCACCCCCCGCAGTAGCGCCCGCATCGGAGTCGCCTGCAGCCCATGACAGCCACGGAGCTTCTGGACCGGGCAGCGAAGGCATGATGGGCAAAGGCATGATGGGCAAAGGCATGATGGGCGAAGGCATGATGGGCAAAGGCATGGGCGACAAATGCCCGATGGCCGTTGAGGGCACGACCATTCACGCCGACGAGGTGAACGGGGGCGCAACGCTCACCTTCACGACCACGGGCGACGTCGCCGAGCTACGCCGCCGAGTTTCTGCCATGGCCGAGATGCACAACAAGCACGCCGGCCAGGGCTGCGAGATGATGAAGATGCACGCCGCGCCCGCCGCCGAATCGTCAAGCCAACCGCCGGAGCCCACCGACCACGAAGCGCATCACCCGCCAGCTGGCGACAAGCCACCGGGCACGCATTGAGCTAGACGTCGGTCAGGCTCACGCAGGCGCGCTCCGTTGACACGGCCCACTTCGGACACACCTTCTGCAAGTGCGAATCACCTGCGCCGCTTGCTCCCGAGAGAATCGTCTACCCGCCGCAAGGCTACTCGACAAAGCGCGCTGTGCTGCGTGTAAAGCGCCTCTTTTGCCGCTCGATCGGCCGATCGCGATCTCGAGCCCGGACGATTTTCAGGAGCTGGTGCAGAGCGCCAAGGTGCCGGTGGTCGTCGACTTTTGGGCGGCGTGGTGCGGCCCATGCCGAGCCGTCGCGCCCGAGCTGGAAAAGCTGGCGGGTAGCCGCACCGGCCGGGCAGTCATCGCCAAGGTCGACACTGATGCACAACCGGAGATCAGCGCGCGTTTCGGTATCCGCAGCATCCCCACCCTGATGGTGTTCCGAGACGGTCGCGAAGCAGCCCGCGTCAGCGGGGCGATGAAAGCCGCGGACATTGCGACGCGCCTCGGCGTTTGAGGCATAGGCGAAGACTGGCGATGTCGCTTACTGGGCCGCCTTCCGGTGCGCCTTCAAGAATTCTTCCACCCTCGCCGTGAGCTCGCGCCCGGTAGTCGCGAGTGAGTCGCTCAGCTTTCCGCCGTTTTGATCGAGCGTCGTCTCGAAGGCGGCGAGCTTGGTCTCGAGCTCCTTCCAGTACGCGCGCGCATCCATCGACATCAAATGAAGTTGCACGCGAACTTCGTCACGCAACATCGTCAGCGATTCCGCGATTCCGGTTGAATTCGACATACGTAACCTCTCGAGTCTCGGTAAGCACATTTTGGGCCAACGGGGGAAAGCCGGTGTCGAGCTCGATCTAGGCACGGACCCGCAAGGCCGCCGTGGTGGTCGAGTTGCCTTGCGTCGAGACCACGACGAAGAACTTGCAACTATCCACGCGAAAGGTGGCTGAATGTTCGCCTAGTCCTGCGAAGCTACCTTCGATTCCCAGGCTGCTCGGCGGCAATTTACCGATGTCGCCCTTCGCGATCGAATCGAAGTCGGCAGCCATGTCATCGACGCAGACGACGCGGTAGGCCAAACCCGAGCCTCGCTCAATCCGTCCGTCCAAGCGTGTGGGTCCGGGGTCGATCGGACCCACGACCTGCGCGCCCGAAGGAGGCAGCAAGACGCGGTCGTTCACCAGCCAGGGGATGCCGTCCGCAAACGCATGATCCGGAGCCTTGCCGGGTTCCAATTTGCCCAGCGTTACATCGGGCTGTTTCGAGCCCACGTCGTAGGTCGCGGTCGCTCCGTCGCGCAGCACGCTCTGCAGCGCGCTGACTGCGGCCTCGGACAGGTTGTCGGCAGCGATATCGCGCACCGACACCAGAGGCATCAGCCCGAGCAGCGAACCCCAAGCGGAGACTGGGTGAACGTTCAAGTCTCGTGAGAGATGTAGGTCGACCTTGGGCAAGCCTTGCGGCTTCAACCACAGCGCAGCGACGCCGCCGTTTAGGCTGAACCGCGGTTCACCATCGAGCTTGAGCGTCAGTGTGAAGGGTACCTGTTGTCGAAGCGCGAAGTTGGTGCTGCGTTGGTCCACGAAGTACCAGCCCGGTCCGCTGAGCTCGACGCGGAGTGCGGATCCGACGCGCCGGGCGGTGCATCCGCGAATCCACCAGCGTCCGGCGAGCGGCGTGTTTTTGCCGTCGCCGACGGTCTCTAGCCCCGGCAGACCTACGAAGCGGTCGCGTATCGCGCTGCAAATTTGGCTGTTGTCGTTCACGGCGCGCGCCACGCTCGGAGCAACCGGCACTTTTGGCGGCTGCCCAGCGCAGCCCACGCCGACCAGCGCGGCCCAAAGCAACCCGATGCCACGCTTTCGCTGGTCGCAAGACATGAGTCGCCTCCTGGCCGATTGGGCCGTCTACTCCAACCGACACAAGCTGCTCACGATTCCGCCGACGTCAACCTCTCTGCCGTGACCCGCCCGCAGGCGAACGATTTGCGAGCTGCGTCGAGCGAGCGGCTCTTTCGCGGCAAGGTTTACGGGTCGCGCAATTCTTGCGCAGGGTGCGGCGTACGGCTCGCGTCTTCATCGGCTCGCAACTTGGATCGGCTATTGCTTGGTCGCGGGCAATGCCGCCCGCCGCTCCCCCGCCCGCCGCTCCCTCGAGCCTTCGCGACCGCGTCCTGGCGGGGCTGTTCCGACCGTTCAGCAAGGTCGAGCCGGCCGAAGTTCTCGGAGTGACGCTCCTCACCGCCTCGGCATTTCTGCTGCTAACGGCCTAATACCTTTTGAAGACGGTACGCGAGCCGCTGATCTTGCTGCAGGGGGGCGCCGAAGTGAAGCTCTACGCGCGAGCCGGACAGGCCTTGATCATGGCGTTGTTCGTGCATTTCTATGGCGAGCTGGCTCGTTACGTCGGGCGCATGAAGCTGCTCGGCATCGTCTTCCTGTTCTTCATCTCCAACTTGGTAATTTTCGCCGTCTTGGCCGGTTCGGCCGTCCAGATAGGCCTGGCATTTTTTCTTTGGGTCGGCGTCTTCAGCTACACGATCGTCGCGCAGTTCTGGGGGCTGGCGGCCGATCTCTGTAGCGAAGAACAAGGCAAGCGGCTCTTCCCGATCATCGGCGCCGGCAGCTCGCTCGGGGCCGTCGCAGGAGCGCGCCTGGCCAAGACGCTCGTGCCTTTCGGAGCGCAGACGCTGATGGGGGTGGCGGTCATCGTTCTATTGGCGAGCGCCGCACTGCTGATGACGGCAGGGCGACGGCCGCTGTCGACCAGCATCAAAGCGCAACCTACGGAAACCGAGCCCTTGTCTCAAGAGGGAGCGTTTCACCTGCTGCTGCGTGACAAGTACCTGCTGCTGATCGCTGGCATGGTGATTTTTCTCAATTGGGTCAACAGTTCCGGCGAGTACCTGCTCGATCGGACGTTGCTCGTCGTAGCTCGCGAAGCCCACGCCGCTAACCAAGAAGCTTTCGTCGGCGCCTTCAAAGCTGACTACTTTGCTTGGTACAATCTACTCGGCCTCACGCTGCAATTGTTCGGTGTGTCTCGGATCCTGAAGCTAGTCGGGGTTAGAAAGGCGCTGTTCGCATTGCCGAGCTTCGCGTTACTCGCCTACGGCGCGGCCGTATTCGTGCCTGTTCTAGCCATGATGCGGCTGGTCAAGATCGGCGAGAACAGCATCCAATATTCGCTTCAAGACACGACGCGCAATGCGCTCTTCCTCAAGACTTCGCGGGTGGAGAAATTCGTCGGCAAGACGGCTGTGGACACCGTCGCGGTGCGCATCGGCGCGATCATGTCGGCGCTGGTCGTGTACTTTGGCTCGCGCGCCGGCTGGTCCACCGCAACCTTTGCCGCGATCAACGTAGGTCTGGCGCTTGCTTGGCTGGCGTTCATCATCGCGATCGGCCAAGAGCACGGGCGTCGAAGTGAAGAGGGCGAGGCCGAACTGGCCCAAGAACGACGTCGCTCGTTGCCGCCCCAACCGCTCGCAGGTTCAACACTCTAGCTGGCATGAAGACTGGGCACGCGTACTGCAGCTGTGATTGACATGCGAGCTTGGTCGTCTTCCTCCTGCTGCTGGTCGTTGTTCTGGGCAGTCCTGAGCGTTGCCGGACCGTTCTGAAGCTGACGCGTGAAACCGCGCACCGGTTGGGCCCAGGGCGCAGAATCTGCGCCCCGAGTGGTTCCGACCGCCTCACACCCGGTGATCTTGGTTGGTTCGTTCCTTGCTGTGCGTTGGTTGCAATGCCCAAGGCGCTTCGAGGAGTGAGCCGGTTCGTGGAGCGGCTCGTGGGCGCCGAGGTCCGACCAGGCGAATGGCATCTGGTAGGCCTGTTCTTCGCCAATCTGTTCCTGCTGCTGGTCGCCTATTACATCCTGAAGGTCATTCGCGAGCCGTTGATCTTGCTCGAAGGAGGAGCCGTCGCACGCAGCTACGCGCGTGGCCTGCAGGCGGGGTTGCTGCTCCTGATCATCCCGGGGTATGGCCTGCTCGCCAATCGATTCGAGCCAGCCAAACTCGTCAAATGGATCATGGCGGTGTTCGTGGCCTGCGTGGCCGGGTTCGTCATCCTGGGCTTGGCGGGGTTTCGCGTGGGCTTTGGGTTCTTCGTGTGGCTGGGAATTTTCAGCACGGTGGCGATCGCTCAGTTTTGGTCGCTGGCCAATGACGTCATGACCGAGTCTGAGGGTAAGCGGCTGTTTCCGATGATTGCTGCGGGGGGTACATCGGGCGGCATCTTGGGCGCGCAAATCGGCGCACGCATGATCGACGGTCGTCCGTTCCATCTGATGATGGTGACGGCAGCAATTTTGGTGAGCTGCGCTCTGCTGACGCACATGACTCACGACGCTGCGCTGGCACACCGCGAGCGCGTGCCACACGTCACGGAGCACGAGCGCACCCAGCGCGGCGGCTTCACGATGGTCCTACACGACCGCTTTCTCTTCTTGATCGCGGCTTCGGTCGTGCTCCTGAACTTCATCAACACCAGCGGCGATTTTCTCTTGGCGCAGCTCGTCCACGCCAAGGCTCAGCTCTTGCCTCGTGCCGAGCAGCAGCACTACGTTGCTTTGTTTTACGGCAACCTTCAAACGTACGTCAGCGTGTTCACGGCGCTCCTGCAAGTCTTGGTCGTGGCACGCGCGTTCAAAGTGCTCGGCGTGAGCACCTCGCTGGTCTTCTTGCCCATGTTCACGCTTACCGGTTACGCGCTGTCCGGCCTGCTGCCCGTGCTGGGCGTCGTGGCGGCGGTCAAGGTCATCCAAGACAGCACCCAGTATTCGCTCGAGAACACGACCGAACAGGCGTTGTTTCTCTCGACCTCACGCGATGCCAAGTACAAGGCCAAAGCGGCGATCGACACGCTCTTCGTTCGTTTGGGTGACTTGGGCTCGACCGGCGTCGTTTTCCTTGGCGCGCAGCTCGGATTCGGTCTCAGGAGCTATGCCTTGATCAACGTAGTGGTCAGCGCGGCTTGGATTTGGTTGACGCTCCGGCTGCGCAAGCTTGGTGCGTCGCGTCAACAAGCCATCGTGCTCCCGTGAGCGGCCGGCTCAAGACGCGTTCGCGGCGTGGACAGTGAGCACGGCCACCGGGGACAAACGCACCAGCTTCTCGGCAACGCTGCCGAGGATGACGTGATTGACGCCGCGATGCCCGTGCGTGCCCATCACCACCAGGTCGGGCGCAATTTGCTTGATGACGTCGACGATCGAGCCCGACGGCATGCCATGCTTCAGGATCGACTGCGCGGTCGACACCTCCTTTTTCACCTCATCGAGCGCCTCTGCGAGGCGGCTCGTCGCCGCATCCTCGACTTTCGAGATGACCTCCGAGTTGAGCATGAAATCCATGTACGGGTAGATCGGGATCTCCCAGACATGAAGCAGGGTCAGCTTGGCGTTGAAGGTTCGAGCCAAACTGACGGCGACGTCTAGGGCCTCGCGAGAAGCCGGCCCGAAGTCAGTGGGGACGAGGATATGTTTGAAATTTTTCATCGGTCGCTCTCGGAACGATTTGGAGTTTGGCATTAACCGCCGGCGGGTCGCAATTAATGCATCTTTCAGCGCGGGACGACGTGTCGAACGTCTTCTCCGCGTTCGGTGTACAGGGCCATTTCAGCCAAGTTCGTCGCGTGCTCGGCGATGCGCTCGATGTGTTTGGTGACGAGCAGCAGGGCCACCGCGTTGTCGACCAGGCGCGGCTCGCGGCGCATGTCGTCGCGAAGTTAATTCGAACGGAGCCTCGGTATCGGTCGCGCCAACACAGGTGCAACCATTGCGGCAGACAGCCGTGAAGGCGCAAGTCTTGCGCGGTCCGCTTCCGTCGCGAGTCCAAGCCAAGCCGAACCGCGTCGCTACACACTCTGGCACGTGACGTGCTTGTGCGGTGGGCGACGATGTTCAGAATCTCTAGCCTTTGGGCAGCTACCTTGTGCGGTTTTCTTTACGCAACACCAGCGGTCGCTCAGGCTCAGGTCGCTGAAGCCAGCGTCGTGGCGCCCGAGGCACACCAGCGCAAGACCACGCTTGAGCCCCAGGTCGCGCAAAACCCGGAGGAGCACGTCACGTTCCAATCCGATCCGATCGCGGACGGCGCGATCGTCGTGGTGTCGCTCGGCGTCGCCGGCGTCCTCGAGCTGATCAATTCGACGGGCGAGATTCGGCCGCAGCAAATTGATCCCAACTTCGATCACAACCGGCTGATCTCGATCGACCGCGCGGCTGTCGACCAGACGCCCAGCAAGTCGGCGGGCTCACTCTCGACCTTGGGGCTGGGCGCGGCCGTTGGCTTCGCGATCATCGACCCAGTCCTGACCGGATTCCGGGAGGAGAACGTGCAGGCGGGGCTGGTGGACGCGATCATGTACTCCGAAACGGCGGCGCTCACGCTAGCCCTCACCAACGTCGTCAAGATGGCAGTACGGCGCCCGCGGCCTCTTGCGTACGTCGAAGCCGAAGCTCACAAGCACGACGCCACGCCTTGGTCCAATTCCAGCACCGACAGCGCGCTGTCGTTCTTCTCGGGCCACTCAGCGATGGTCAGCGCGCTCGGCGGCACGGCGACGTATCTGGCTTTCGCGCGCTCGAAGGGCGGGGTGCGACCGTGGCTCACGCTCGCCCTAGCTACGAGCCTGACCGCCTTCGTATCGGTGGAGCGCGTCCAGGCAGGTAAGCACTTCCCGACCGACGTTATCGCGGGCGCTTTCGCGGGCGCCGGTATCGGCGTCGTGGTTCCTCACCTGCATCGCACCGCGGATATCCAACAGCGCAGAGTCTGGGTAGGCTTCTCACCGGCCGTCGAACGCGACCAGGCACAAGGCGGCATCCTCACCGTCAGCGGGCTGTTCTGATGCGCGTAGGCCACCGACTCGTCGGCATCGAACGCCCGCTCTCGCTCAGGCGTCCAGACTGACCTGCTCGCACGGGAGCGAATCCTCGATCTCGCTGGTTGCAACAACGCGAGGAGCACGGCATGGGGAGCTAAGCACAGGACTTGCTGGTCCACGCGCGGTTCGACCAACATGGTGATGCACTATCGGCTGCGGGATCTTATGCTGGCGCCCGCGCTCATCAGCTGGGTGCGGCTGCCGCTTGCGGCCTGCTTCCCGCTCGTCGTTGGCCGGCCCGTCGCCGCCGTCGCCGTACTCCTGGCCGCGGGCTTCAGCGACGTGCTCGACGGCTGGGTCGCGCGTCGTTACGGACTCGTGACGCCCACCGGCGCCGCCCTCGACCCCATCACAGACAAGCTCTTCGTGCTAACCGTGGCGATCACGCTGCTGGTCCACGAATACCTGCCGCTCGGCGGGGTGCTACTGCTCAGCACGCGCGAAATAGGAGAGCTCCCGCTGGTCGTATGGCTCGCACGCAGTCACACCGCGCGCGCGGCGCGAGCCAATGCGCCCAGCGCGAACGCGGGTGGCAAACTAGCAACCGTGCTGCAGTTCAGCGCGGTCAGCTGGGCGCTGCTTCGCCAACCGCTGCTCGGTCTCTGGGTGGGCGCAGCGGCCGTTGCCGGCGTGGTTGCTGCGATTGGCTACTGGCGCCGCGCGCTCCAGAACTCTCGTCCGAGCTCGGCCGATCGCGGTAGCGCCGGATAGGACCCGCAGCGTGATGCGCAACTTGCCAAGCTTGCTCGCGGGCGTGTTCTACCTGTTTGCGCCGCTGATCGCGGCCTCGGCCCTGTCGGGGTTGGTGCTCCGATTCGATCTCTTCCGGCGGCTGCGTCTGCCGATCGACGCAGGCTTAACACTGCGCGGGCAACGCTTGTTCGGCGACAACAAGACTTGGCGCGGCGTCGCGGTCGCGGTCGTCGGCTGCATCGCGATGGTCGCCGTACAAAAGTACCTACTGGCCGAACGCCTGCAGGCATTCGCGCTTCTCGACTATCGGAGCGTCGGCGTCGTCTCGTTTGGTACCGCGCTCGGCGCAGGGGCGACGTTCGGAGAACTGCCGAACTCGTTCGTCAAACGCCAGCTCGGAATCCAACCGGGGAACACGACGGGTGGCCGACTGCGCCTGCTCTTCTACCTCTGGGATCAGGTCGATTTGCTCTCGAGCTGGGTGCTCATCGCCTTCTGGGTTAGGCCGACGGTTCCGCTGTTGGGGGCGAGCGTCGTGATCGCGCTCGTGCTGCACCCAACCGTATCCCTCATCGGCTACGCGGTCGGTGCACGAAGCAGTGCGCGATAGGTGCTGAAGCAAGCTCCGCTTCAGTCGCGCCAGTGCCGTCAAGTTTCGCACGACGATGTGGCAGGCCTTCAAGTTTAGGCTGCGCGTCGGCGCACGCCGAGGCGGCGCGCGAAGCGCTTGGGCGGGTCACGATAGAGCCGGCGGCCGACGACGAACGCCTGCTCCTGCAGATTTGCCCGCCGACGCTCGATGGCCTCTAGCAGGGGTTCGATCGCCTCCTGCCCGCCGTAGCGCTGCGGATCGAGAGCGAGTATCTGGCGGAGAACGGCCAGGTCGTGGTCGTCGCCGAGCAACCGCGACAGTTCGCGGGCTTTCCTAGCGAGCCCGCCGGAGCGCGCGAGAAGCTCGAGCACTCTCCGCAGATACTGGGCCCGCTTGCGCCAACCGTGCAGGTTTTCGCTGGTCGGCGCCGTCTTCGCCAGCGCAAGCGCGCGCCGGCCGGATCGGTACACGCGCTGGACGCCTTCCTCGACCGTGACGACCCCGCCCTCTAAAGCCCACGTTTGGAGCCGGATCAACGCTGCCGCGGCAACCTCTCGCGCGGCAGCGAACGCGCGCTCGTCGTGCAGCACACGCCGCATGACTTCCTTCTCGTTCGCCAGTAGAGCATCGCGAATTGCCATCGACTTCGGCGCGACCTCGTCCAGCGTCTCGGGCAGTACGGACGCATCGCGAAGTATGGCGAGCGGGCGGCTGGCGTCGCGGAAGCAACAGCTCTCCTCACGATACACGTCGTCGCCGAGCGAGTTGCGCAATAGCTGCAGCGTGCCCCTCGCGATCTTGAAGTGCTTTCGTACCTCGTGAACGGCTTTAGATGCGCGGCGGCCTCCTCGGCGGCCATCGTAACCCAATCGTTCGAGCGCCTTCTCGATCTCCGACTGGATGCTGCGCACGAGAGCGTGCGGCAGCGACTCGTGGGTTCTCAGCGCCAACGCGACGAAAGACTTGCGAGCTGCAGCTCGGTGAGATTTCTGCGGCAACACGATCTGAATCTAGCGCAGCTTCTCGAGTAACTTGGCCCAGCTTTCGCCGTGATCGATGCCGAGCTCTCTCGCGATGTCCTCAAGCGCGCTGTCCTCGTCGAGGCTGACGGCCTCCGGCTGGTCCATGCCGAGTCGCTCAGATGAGCTGCGTATCTTATCCCGTTCCATGTTTGCCTCGTCTGGGTTCTAGTCGGTCGTTCGATTCAGGGAGTGTCAGCAAGGAGGGAGCCGGCCATGGGCGGCTCCCTCGGGGTGGCGCGCGTGCGAATTGGGTCTTCGGCCGAAGCGCCACATGGGTAAACGGCAGAGAACGCGAACGGGCGCGCTTCGCAAGCTGGCCCAGAATGTGCTCTCAAGCGTCTCGGAGGCATTCATGTCGAACACACCAAAAATCTCGGAATCGCTAAGCACTTTGCGCGATGAGGCGTGCGTGCAAGCTCATCTTCTTTCCATGGACGCACGGGAGCGCTGGCAAGAGCTAGAAACCAAGCTTGCCGCCCTCGAGACCAAGCTTGATCAAGGCGGCGCGAAGCTGAGCGACTCTCTCGCCGCCGCTGAGCACGAGCTGGAGGCGAAGGTAAGAGAGTTCTTGAAGACGCACGTCAAGACTAGCCCGCCAGTCATCTGATGGTTTGCCGTGTTCACGCTTGGGCACCGCAGACCCCGTCGGTCATCGCGTTCCCGGACAAGAGCAGCCAGCATGCCGTCTTCGCGCAGAGGCCGGCTCAGCCACGGCTCCACGGGAAGGCCGACGGCCAAAGATCGGCGCCGTTCAGCATGCTCAGATGGCAAGCTCCCAGCGTCTCGGACTCCAGCGCGTCGCGACGCCTGCGTACCCGTTCCAGCAATTGGGCACGCGCATCGCCGATCGGGATCACGAGGCGCCCGTCGATCTCGAGCTGATGGAGCAGCGGGAGCGGGACTTCGTGCGCTGCCGCCCCCACAAAGATGGCTTGATAGGGAGCAGCCGCCTGCCAACCAGCGCCTGCCTTGCCATGAACCACACTCACATTGTGGCAGCCGAACGTCATCAGGTCTCGCTCGCGTGGCCCAATTAGTTCTGCGGCGTCGACGACCGTATACACCTCCGCGGTGAGTTTGCTCAGCAGCGCTGCGGTGTAAGCGCTGGGCGACCCCACGTCCAAGACTCGTTCCGTGCCGCCAAGCTCGAGCGACTCGAGCATGGTGACGACGATCAGGGCCGCGGGCGGCTCCTTCATTTCGGCTTGGAGCGCGGGATGCTCAGAAGGAAAAAGTGAGCGCGGAAAGTGCAACAGCGCGGCGTCCAGCCGACTGCCTCCCGGGATGTGCGCGGGCGCCGACGCACGGCGCGAAGCTGGGACGGGGCTCATGCTGCGAACTACAGCAAGGACCGTACCTTGCTAGTGCTCCGTGATTCATGACGAGGATCCTCGGCGCCGCCAAGCTCGCGCAGTATTTGCGCGCGCCCAGCGTCATTTTTGCGCGGGCAAGTTCCAGGCGGCCGCGCGCGGCTTTGGGCACTAGCGGGCTTTCCCCGCTCGCAGCACGCCCGCCTGAGCGATTTCAGTCGTCCTGGCGGAACAGGTGGCGCAGCAAGGTGGACTCAGACCGCTCATGACGCTCGAGCTGCTCGATCAGTTCTCGGGTGGGCCCCGATAGATGCGGCCAGCGGGAACGATTCGCTGGTCCACGACTTGCAGTCTCGAGGAGCGTGAACGGTGCCCACAGCCCCAAGATCCTGGTCCTCTTCTTCTCCCGCTCCGGCATTACGCGACGGGTTGCCGAGGCCATCGCTCACGCGACCGGTGGCGACTGCGAGGAGCTGCGCGAAATACGGTCGCGCCAAGGCATTTTCGGTTGGTTGCGCTCGGGCTACGAAGGCACCTGCCGTCGTGCGTCCGAGCCCCTGCCGCTGAAGCACGATCTCGCCGCATACGATATCGTCTTTATTGGGAGCCCGACCTGGAGCCGCGCGCTGTCGAGCCCGGTGCGCGGCTTTTTGATTCAGCAGCGCCACCACCTGCCCCAAGTCGCGCTGTTTGCGACGTGCGCGGGCCAGGGCGCAGACGAAGTGCTCGACCAAATGACAGCGCTGCTCGACGCGCCGCCGCTGGCTCGCCTGGCGCTGCTCGAGCGGCACGTGGGACATGGCGCCGCGGTGCGGGTCGGGGAGCTCGTGGAGCAAACGTTGACAGCTTGGAGTAAGGCCACCGTACCGCGGGCACCGATTCAGGGCTTAGCCTGAGAAAGCGGATAGCAGGAGGCGTGGTCGGGAACTACGACGTCGCAACCGAGCTGCTCTTGGAGGCGTCGACGGAGCGCGTCGGACGCAGCCGGTTCGCCGTGGGTGACGAACACGCGCCGCGGATGAGCGTCGCTGCGTTTGAGCCAGTCGAGAAGCTCGCTGTAGTCGGCGTGGGCGGACAAGCCGTCCAACTTGCGAACTTGAGCTCGCACCGGCACGTAGCGGCCGTGAATCTTGAGCTCCTCGACGCCATCGGCGAGCGACCGCCCCCGCGTCCCCGCGGATTGGTAACCGACCAACAGCACCGTACTGGCCGGATCAGGTAGAAATCGCGCCAAGTGATGGAGCACTCGGCCGCCGGTCGCCATGCCACTGGCCGAGATCACGACCATGGCACCAGTCGCGGCGTCTATGGCTTTGGACTCGTTGGCCGTCGGGGTGTAGCGAGCGACCGCGCACATCTGCTGGCACTCTTCTGGCGTGAGCATGTGCTCTTCGGCGTGCTCGCGAAAAATCGCGGTGGCGTCGATCGCCATCGGGCTGTCGAGAAAGATGGGCAGGTTCGGAATACTGCCTTCTTGCCGAAGGCGTGCCAGCAGGTGGAGGACGTGCTGAGCTCGGCCGACCGCGAAGGCGGGCACGACGACCGTCCCGCCGCGCGCCGCTGTTTCGCGAACGATTTTTCCCAGCTCAGCTGCGATCGGCGCGTCGGAGTGGCGCCGATCGCCGTAGGTCGATTCGATCACCAAATAGTCGCTGGCGGGGAGCAGCGCCGGCGGCAGCATGATCGGATCATGCGCGCGGCCCACGTCGCCCGAGAACGCGATCGACGTGCCTGGCAGCTGGAAAAGTACCGACGCCGAGCCGACGATGTGTCCAGCGCGCGTGAAGCTGCCCGTCACTTCGCCCGTGATCGCGAAGGGCTTTTCGTAGTCGACCACCCGCAGCAGTCCGAGTCCGCGCTCGGCATCCAGGCGAGTGAAGAGCGGTAGCGGATTTTCGTGGTGCGAGAAGCCTTCGCGCGCGGCAAATTTGGCTTGTTCTTCTTGAAGGTGGCCCGCGTCCGGCAGCAAGATCTGGAGCAGGTCGCGAGTACCGGGCGTGCAGTACACGGGCCCCTGGAAGCCGGCTTGCATCAGCCGCGGCAGGTATCCCGAGTGGTCCAAATGGGCATGTGTCAAGACCACCGCGTCGAGACTGGCGGGCGTGAAGCCGGGGTCAGCCCAGTTACGCTGCCGCAGCTTCTTCAGGCCTTGAAACAGGCCGCAGTCGACTAGCACGCGCGAGGCGTCGGACTCGAGCAGGTAGCGCGAGCCGGTGACGGTCTCGGCGGCGCCTAGGAACGAAACGGTAAAATGAGCAGGTTTAGTCATGGTGTCTACGGACTAGTGGACGGGGTGGGCTCGAGAGCGGGCGACCTGAGCACGCAGCGCGCGTAAAATGCCCTCGCCCAGCACGAGGGTAGTGATCAGCGCGAGCCCTACCAGCGCCAGGTCGAGTGGTCGCAGCTCGGTGAGCCCCATCACGTGGCGCAGTGGCGCGAACGCCACGCAACCGAGCTGCAATGCCACGGAGGTCGCGGTGGCGCCGAACACCCACAGGTTCGGGCGCAAGCTGCCGTGCAGGCGTCGCGCGGGAAACATGCTCAGCAGTTTGGCGATCCCCTCGTACAAGAAGGCGGCCGTGGCTGTGGCCAGCATACTGGTTCCGAGCCAGGGCAACACGACGAGCAGTACCAGGCCGAGGCCGCCCTTGAGCAGGCCGTCGGCGATTACGAACTTGAGCGCGGCTGGGTCGAGCAGCGGTGCGCGCGGTGCGCGCGGTGGAGCGAGCAGCGCGTCTTTGCTGCTGTCGAGCGCGATCGCTAGAGCTGGAGGGCCGTCACCCAGGAAATTGATCCAGAGAATCTGCAGCGCTGTTAGCGGCAACAGCAGAGAACCGTCGCTGCCGCGAAGTCCCGACAGTAGCGACCCCGCCGCAGCGCCGAACACCAGCACCATCAGCGCGACGTTGCTAGAAAAGCTGAAGCGAATGAAGCTTTGCACGTTGGCGTAGATGCTCCGGCCTTCCTCGATTGCCGCGACGATCGTCGCGAAGTTATCGTCGAGCAGTACCAGATCAGCCACTTCGCGCGCGACTTGGCTGCCGCGCGCGCCCATCGCTACGCCAATGTCGGCTCGCTTCAAGGCAGGTGCGTCGTTGAGGCCGTCACCGGTCATGGCCACGACCTCGCCTTGAGCCTGCAATCGCTCGACGAGCCTAAGCTTGTGCTCGGGCTGCATACGAGCGAACACGTTGCTGTTCGAAACTACGCGATCGAACTCGCTGTCGGGCAGCGAAAGCTCCACGCCTTGAACGACGCGGCCGGCGTCGATGCCGACTGCCTCGCCCACCGCGCGCGCGGTGGCCGGGTGATCGCCGGTGATCATCAACACTCTCACGCCGGCCCGGCGCGCGGCTAGGACGGCGGCGCGCGCCTCCGGGCGTGGCGGATCCCACAAGCTGACCAGGCCCAGGAACGTCAGCTCGTTTTCGGCGGCGGCTGGGCCGCGCGCCAGCCCCAGCACCTTGAGCCCTTTCTTGGCGGCTATTTCAGCGCGCTCGAGCAGCCGACGACGCGTGTCGTCGTCGAGCAGGCAACGCGAAAGAATCGCCTCCGGCGCACCCTTCAGAAACGCGATCTGTTCGCCGCCGGGGCTGACCACGGTCGCCCGCATGCAGCGCCACTGGCTGTCGAAGCCGCGGCTCGAAATGCGCGGGTATGCGCTTGTGAGCGCGAGAACATCGGCTCCCGAGCGGGCTGCATGCGCGTGCAGTGCAATCTCGAGCGGGTCACCCGCTCCCGAGTTGGGGTCGGAGTCGTTGGCCAAGACCATCGCCGACAAAGCGTCGGCCTCGTGCCCCGGCTCGGCCTGCAACTCGTCGACCACCAGTTGGTTTTGAGTCAGCGTGCCGGTCTTGTCCGTAGCAATCACGGTCACGGAGCCGAGCGCTTCGACCGCCGCCAACCGGCGGACGACGGCCTTGCGACGCGCCATGCGCTGCACGCCAAACGCCAGCGCGAGCGTCATCATTGCGGGCATGCCTTCGGGCACGACTGCGACGCCGAACGCGACCGCGAACATCAACACCGGCACGAGGTTCGAGAAGCCGCGCAGGACCAGTCCCGCGACGACCATCGCCAAACAAATCCCCGCAACGACGCGCGCGATCCGCCCGCCGAGCTCGTCGACGCGCTGCTCGAGCGGCGTCTTCGAGGTGTCGATTGCGCCAAGCGTGGCGGCAAGCTTACCCATGTTGCTGCTCGGACCGGTGCGAGTCACGCTGAGCATGACGCGTCCGTGCGAGACCAACGCGCCCGAGAGCAGCTCGTCGCCCTGGTTTTTGTCGACTGGCAGCGACTCGCCCGTCAGCATCGATTCATCGACGCTGACGGTCTCCGGGGCGTCGGCCGTGCCGTCTGCGGGGACGCGGTCTCCGGCCTCCAGCCGGACGGCATCGCCCGGCACGATGGCTGCAGCGTCGATCTGCTGGAAATAGCCGCCGCGCAGCGCCCAGGCGCGAGGCGCTGCTAGGCGTTCCAGCTCAAGCAAGGCGCGCTCAGAGCGGTACTCTTGCGCCACGCCGAGCGCGGCGTTGAGCAAAATGATGCAGAGGATAGCCAGCGCTTCGAGCGGCGTTCCTGACGCGCCCGCCACGGCCCACGCCCCGATGTCGACCAGCAGCGCCACCAGCAGCAGATAGATGAGCGCGCTCTTCAGCTGTGCGGCGACGCGGTTAGCGAGCGACCGCGGCCGCTTCGCTGGCAGCGAGTTGGGGCCGACGCGCTCGAGCAGTGCGCGGGCTTGTTCGTCGGTTAGGCCCGTGGCGGCTTGCACGGCAGGGGATGGTGCAGGTTTCGAGCCATGGCTTCGGGGGCCACGGTTGGCGAAATGGTCTGCAGCTCGCCGCGCGGGACCTGCGTCGCGCCGCAGAATTTGCGCCAGATGGCGCCGAGCCCTCGCTGAAACGGTAGATCTCGCATTGTTCAGCGCCTGGCACCGATAGTGCTTTGGGCTGGTCATGATCCTCTGCGGCACCGACCTCTCGATCGCCTCTGAACCAGCCTTGAAAGCCGCTGCAGCCCTGGCAAGGAAACAGGGCCGTGAGCTGTTGCTCGCGACAGTGCTCGTGCACGAGGACCCTGCGCTTCGCAGGAGCGCGCAGCTGCGGTTGGAGCAAGAAGCGGGTGAGGTGCGGCGCGACTTCGACATCAGCGTCGACACGAACATCTCGGCTGGAGCACCCGCATTGGAGCTACTTCGGTTAGCAAAAGCTCGCGCGGCACAGCTCGTGGTGGTGGGGGCTGAAGGCAGCTCGCAGCGCCGCCGCCGGCTGGGCAGCGTGGCCGAGGAGCTGTGCCAACTCGCGGATATTCCGGTGCTAGTGGCTCGCAACGCGGACGCCCTGGTGAGCTGGAGTCGAGACGCTCGCCCGCTGCGGGTGCTGGTCGGCTCGGGGCTCGGCGACGCGTCGACCAGCGCGCTCGCCAGCGTCAGCCAATGGCCCGACCTGGCGTTGACGGTCGCGCACATTGCCTGGCCTTACGGCGAGCACTATCGCCTGGGCACGTCCGGTCCGATGCCGCTCGACCATCTGCGACCGGAAGTTCACCATCAGCTGCTCGGTGATTTGGGTCGTTGGGCGGCAGGCATACCTTGTCGCACGTCGCCCAAGCTGAGCGTCACGCCCGGCTGGGGGCGCATCGACTCGCACCTTGCACAGCTGGCGGACGCAAGAGAAGCGGACCTATTGGTGGTGGGCTCTCACCAACGAAATGTTGCCGAGCGCTTGTGGCAGGGCTCGGTCTCGCGCAACGCGATCCACGAGGCGTCGGGCAACGTGCTCTGTGTGCCACAACGGTCGCAGGCGACGCACGTTGGGCGCGGCCCGAGCGTGATCGTGGTGCCTACCGATTTCACGCCGTTGGCGGACCGGGCGGTCCCCGTCGGCTATTCACTGCTGCAGCGTGGCGGGACACTGCAGCTGATTCACGTCGCGGAGCACCCATCGGAAGCGGAGCGTGGCGTCGCGCTCGCTCAACTGAAGGCCCGCATCCCCGAAGACGCCGAATCGCATGGCATCACGACCGAGCTCCACGTTCTGGACGGCGCCAGCGCCTGGCTCGCCATCTGGCAATACGCCAGCCGCGCTAGCGCCGACCTGATCTGCCTCGCGACGCATTCGCGCGACGGCGCCGCCGGGCTCCTCTTGGGTTCGCAGGCTCAAGAGCTCGTGCAGCACTCGCGGATCCCCGTCGTCCTCGTACCCCGAGATCGCGAGGGCTGAGCCGCTAGGCTCCGGCGTAACTCTCGAACAGCTTGCCCCACTCGGTCGTGCGCTGCCACGACTCGAAGACCTTCGAGTCGATGCGGCGCCAGCGGTAGTAGTCGTGATACGCCTCGCTGCCGGCCACGAAGAGGTGGACGAGCGGCGTGTGAAAGAACAACTTCTGAAAGCGTTTGAGCGGGCCGAACCAGAGCGCGTCTCCGACACGGCTGGCGGCGTTGTCACCGACCGTGAAGCCCCAATTCTCGCCCGAGATGTCGGCGCCGACGACTTCGATATCGCGCGGATCCCCTACACCGAGCCCGTCGTCGTGCGCGACGCGAATGTATTCGATCGAGAGCGGGTCGAAGCCCATCATCTTGGCCGCGACAGCGTCGATGGCGACTTGGTCGCTGCTGGCCAACATGTAGTTCTTCACGACCGGAATCATCGTGCGCGGGCCGGGGCCGTTGCCTGCGGTCGTGCCATCCATGATCGCGAACAGGCCGGGGTGAATCTCTTTCTGAATCGCTAGCAGGTCGACTAAGGTGCGATGAATCACGCTGTGCGTGTAGTGGCGCTTGGTCGAGAGCAGACCACCGAAAGCGTTCTTCATCGCTCCAGTCGTGGTGGTGTAGATGTGGCATTTTACGGTGGGCAGGTGAACCACGTTCTTGCCTATGAAGTAGTCGGGGATTTTTAGGCCTTCTGGATAGACGTGCTGCAGCACGTGCAGCCGAGCGCGCGGGCGAAACTCGACCCATTGCATGTCTTCGGGCTTGAAATTGTAGAGCACGGGCACGCCGTGCTTCTGAAAGATCGGCCGGTAGTGGTTCAGGTCTTCGCCTTTGAACGCATCCGTCACGACCGTCTTGTTCTGCACGCAGCTCACGTTGCTGTAGCCTGCCTCGTGCAGCGCCATGATCGCGCCTTCCAACTGCCAGGGCGTCGTGTTGGCGGCTGGAAACGGGAAGTGCCAGGAGATGTTGTCTTTGAGAATCGTCTCAGCGCTCGGGTCGAGCGCTGAGCGCAGGCCTGCCAATTCGCACACGCGCTGGATGTCCTGGAGGATGGTTTTCGGCGCGACCTTCAGGACCGCAACCCGGCTCTTATTCATCTGCGGCTCAACCGGAGCTGATCGGGCCAAGTCATGCTTGAGCTTCGTGTTGGCAACGTAGACACAGGCAGATCCCATTCGGTCCCGGGCGCAAATGACGGCGTACTCCGCAGACCGCACAACGGAGCTCGGCGAGCTGCTGCTCCAACTCGGGGCTGGCACGTACTAAGTCTTCCCGAGTCACGATCCCGCGCAGCTCTCCGTCGTCGTCGGCGACGACGACCACCGACCCAACGCCATACAACTTCATCAGGCAGGCGGCGTCGCTCGCCAGACTGTTGGCCGTAACCGTGACGACGTGGCGCCACGCCAAACCCAGCACGTGCGCATCCGGGTGACTGTTTTCGAGATCGCAAGTGCACACGATTCCCACCAGCCGACGATCAGCGACAATCGGAAAGTGGTGAATCGACTTGGCGTCGGCGATCGCCCTCACGTCGGAGACGGAAGCATTTGGCGTGACGGGGACGACCGGCGCGGTCATGACCTCTGAAACCAGAATTTCGGTCGTTGACATCGCGTTCCTCCTAACCCGATGTGCAGCAATTCTCAGGCCACGCTTCGTATCCGCTGTGCAGGCTATTAGGCCGCCTTCGGCAACCGCAGCGTTTGCGCGGAGCCCGTAGCTTCGACAAATCTTGCGGCTGCGATTGATTGAAACGCGCGCAGGCCTTGCGCCGGCCAGCCCGCAAGAACTGCGGGCTGGCGCTGCCTTGGGTCGCCTACGAGTGCGGCGCTTCAGCGGTGACGCCGTAAAATCCGCCCCACTCCCAGCGCTGCACCGTGACTTTCCCAACCCTGACGCGAATGGCCGTCGCCCAATCGACATTTCGCTCACGCTCGACACTGACCATGACGCTCAGGTGCCGGTAACGTGCTCCGGATGGGCGGAAACCGGCGTGAGGCGCAGCTGGTCGAGCAAGTCGTCGAGGTCGGCTTCGGAGGCGGGTAGGCACGAGACGAGTCGGCTCAGGTTGCGGCGAACCCAATCGGGTGAATGCCAGCTGAGCACGGCGCGCTCCTCAAGGCCCAAGAGCTCGCGCCACTGCAGTCCGCGCCTGGCGTCGTAGTCGGGACCGAACGCTTGCCGCGAGCCATGCCTGAGCGAGTCGGTCATCCGCAGCGCAAGCTCGTTAGCCTCGTCCAGGCCGACGTTGAGGCTTTGCACGCCGAGTGGTCCGGTCAGGTGGGCCGCTTCACCTGCCAACCAGACTCGACCGTGACCGAACTTCTCGGCCAGCGCACGCCGAAATTCGGCAACTCCACTCCATGGGCAGTCTTCGATGTCGGATTTGTACCAGGGCAAACGTGACGCCAGTAGCTCGCGCAAAAGCTGTAGATCAGGTGCCCGGTCCAGCGCGCGTGCCATTTGAAACGTGAACCGCGAGAGGCCATCTTGCTGCGGGTAGACGCCATTCGCGAAATCCTCAGACAGCGAGAGTTGGGCTTCGCGCCCGGAGCTCTTGGTGGCCCCGTCGAAGAAGACGTAGCTCGACAGCGCACCATGTTCGATGAGCTTGATGCCGAGCGCTTCGCGCACGGTCGAGTCGTAGCCGTCGGCGCCGATCACGTAGTCGGCATCGAACCCGCTCGTATTGACGCGGCTGGCAGCGCCAATGCTGCCCGGCTCCTGCTGAACCAGGCGTCCCCAGACCGAGCCCTCGTCCTGGCCCAGCACTGCCAAACGCGTGTCCCACTCGATCCGTACCCCAGTTTGCGTCAACGCGTTGGTCAGCGCCTGCCGCAGAACGTCTTGTGGCAAGGTCAAAAGGCCGTGCGCCACGCCCTTCACCTTGGGCAGATCGAGCACGGCGCGCCGCTCGTACTCGGTATAAAGGGCGAGGCGCGTCACTGGCCGCCCGCGCCAAAACAGCGCCGCCGAAAGCCCGAGGTCGTTCAGCAGCCGCAGACTTTGTGGGTGCAAGACCACCGGGAAAGTGCGCGCCCGGAACTCGACTTGTTGTTCGATGACGCGCACGTCAATGCCTTGCTCGCGCAGGCGTAGCGCCGCCAGTAGTCCAACCGGTCCGGCGCCAACGACCAGAACTTGCGTGCGACCTTCGCGGAGCTTGCTCGTGGACATCATCCACCGCGACAGAGCAATGACTGTGCCGCAGCGCTCGTGCTGGGAGGCTTGTTCGATCCAGACACCCTCCCGCCAGCTGCCGTTCGCTTCGGCCCGACCACCGCGCTACTGGCACGTCAGCTGGGCATTCGTGCTCGAGCGGCTTGACGACAAGTCGACGCGATTGCATGTGCGCTGCCGAGCTGCCTTTCCGAAAGCGGGCCGACTGCACGCGCAGTGGATCCGCCCGGTGCACCATTTCATGGTGCGTATTCCGGGCATCGTGATCAAGCAAACCGCGTCATCGTGATCGCGCAGTCCGGCGCATCGTGATCGGAGCGAAGCGACGTGCTTGTCTGGGGTCTGGTGCGGTCGTTGTTGTTTCCTTGCGTTGCCGAAGTGTAGG
>JBBRMI010000091.1:0-29357 GCA_038230915.1 Polyangiales bacterium
CATCGGGTCTCCGTTTTTTGGGGTGCATTGGCGTGCTTCCCGAGAACGGATACCCGTCTGTTTCTATTTCCATCGCCGCCTGCGCGCGAATTCCCTTTTGTTTTCGCGCGCTTCGACTTTTGTCGCCGCGATCTAGCTAGCGCCTCGCTCGCCGTCACCGCCCTCGAGCAGGGTCATCGCGGAAGCAAAGTGGCACCGGCTTCCGGCTTTCGTTCGGTCGAATCGCTTGGCGAGGAAGGTATGGTGCCTGCTTCCAAATTGGTGCCGGCGGTGTTCGGCCGTGTCCACGCCTGCCCGGTTCGCGAGGGCCGCGACCACGCTTTCCCAAGCGCCGACGTCGTGCTCGTCGCTAGCACTCGGGAACTTGGCGATCCAAAGCTGCCCGTGCTCGTCGACCACGCTAGCCTTGGGACGCGCGCCACCCAATGATCGTCCCGGGGCGATCAGCAGGCGCAGCCATTCTGCGTGACGCGGATCCTCGCCCGTTTCGTCGCGCTCCAAATGCAAACTCGCCTGCTCCAGCGCTCTCAATGAGGTCCACGGGGGCGAGGCAAGCTTCGAATCGTCGTCGAGGAACGGACCTCCCTCCAATCGATAGCGGAGTGCTCCGAGCCGGTGCCCATCGTACACACCGAGCAAATAGTCGAGTTCCAGCAAACGCCGCGCCTTGCGCCCTTCTTCGCGGGCGAGCTGCGCTTCTCTCCGCTGCATCAGCACGCGCCCCCAGCGATCGGGTGACGAGTCCAAAAATAGGCCGAAGTTCTCTCGTCCTTCGCTCAAGAACTGCGGTCCAGGGCTCAGTCGCAGAGCTGGATCGAGAGCCTTGGCGTGACTTGCGTCGAGCCAGGCCGGATCATATTCGAACGAGAAGACCTCTTTGCCCCGCGTCGGGGTGGCGTGAAGCGCGCCCATTCGGACTGGGCCACTCAGCCCGTCCCAGTCTGCGCACACTTCGACGGCGCGGCGCTCAAGGGGCACGCTTCACCCCTTCGCGCGATCCCAGACGCCGCTTGCTGGGCGACAGCACCGCGTCTTGAAGTTGGTGTCCGACAACGTCCGCCCGAGCCAAGAACGCGAGATCCTTTTCGAGGCCCAAGCAGTGGAGGACGTTGGCAATCGCACCAATCGTCACGCTCGCTTCCCCTCGCTCTACGGCGCGCAGCGTGGGTCGCGACATTCCAGCTCGTTGTGCAACGAGCTCGGCCGAAAGCCCGCGCCGACGCCGCGCCAGACGAATGTTCTCGCCCAGCTCAGCAAGGAGGCGCCCAACGGCGGGCAGCGTCGGCGAGGTCGCGCGGGGCATAGAACATATTGTTTCCTAAACCACCCATTTTGGCAATTATATTTTCCATTTTCCGGAACAGCCGCCGGGGCTGGGCCTCCTGAGGTGCTTCCAGTCAGTCGTCGCGCAGCATCGGCTCGCGCGCCTGCGAGTAGGCTTGCACGAGCTCGCGCGCCTCGTTCGAAAGGTCGATGAAGCGCACGCCGAAGCCGGGCGGCGCGTCCTCACCTAGCTCGTCGCGAACCCAGGCCACGTTGCCGCTCAGCTCGCAGCTCGGTCCGGTTGGAAAACGCAATGAGACGCGCACGTCGGCGCCGAGTGGCGGCGGCTTTTCGTAAGTGGCGACGAAGATACCGCCCGCCGTGAACAGGTCCGCCCCCGAGAGCGTGCGGTAAAGGTTGCTCGGGCCATTGACGTCGAGCTCGACGTCGACGCGACGCGACGCGCCAGCGCCGTTTTCAATCTGTTTGGAAACGCGACTGAGCAAAGCCGAAAGCTCGGCTAGCTTTTGATCGGTGCCGGCTTGGTCCGCAGGCGCCGCACCCTGTTTGCCGAGCGCGCCCAGCGCCTGTTTCAACAGCTCGGTCTGCTGCGTGAAGAGTTGCAGCATGCCGCCGTTGCGCTCGTCCTCGAGCCGCACCTCGACGCGCGGGCGCCCGAGCTCGCTCAAATTTTTGGCCAGCTCCGCAAAGCCGGTATCGGGTGTCACTTGGGCGCCGTTTCCGGCCATCGACGCCACGATCGCTTCGCGGATGCCTTTGAGTTGCAGGTCGAGGCCGCTCAGCGTGCCGGTGACGCGCGCGACCGGATCAGCGTCGCCGCCACCCATGCGTTGCACGCGTCCGAAGGCTTCTTTGATTTCGACCCAGCGCGTGGCTTGTTCCGGCGTGAGGCGACCGCGCATGTCGGCCAGCTTGAGCAGGTTCTGCTCGGCGCCTTTGCTGAGCGTCTGCGCTTCGCTTGCGTAGTGGTCGTCGATCAATCGTTCCAACTCGGCGTCGTTCATCGCCGACACGACCTTCTCGGTCAGCTTGGCCATGTTGCGGTAGCTACCTTGCAGCTTGAACGGCGGCTCGGTACGGTAGCGATCGTCCTGTGAAGCGGAGGCGATGTACTCCTGATTCACGCGCAAGAGCACGCTTTGCACTTTGAGCAGACGTTTGAATAGCTCACCAATTTCCTGAGCCTCGGCGCTGCCGTAGCCGTAGCTCAAATCGCTCAGCGGAATTTCTTCGCCGCGCGCCATCGCGATTAGCTTGTAGGTGTCCTGAGCGTCGCGGCCTGCCAACGGGGCCAAAAGCGAGTTCGAGGTGAGCGCGTTCTCGAGGTAGCTGAGCGCGAACGCATCCTGCTTACCGTCGAGAATATCGCCGAGATTGTAGGTGTCGGCGCGGTTGGCGAGCATGTCCGGAATCTGAAAGCGCGCACCGCTTTCGGTGTACGGATTGCCGGCCATCACGATGCAGAACTTCTTGCCGCGCAGGTCATACGTGCGCGTCCTACCGTTCCATACGCCTTCGATGCGCCGCTGCGCGTCGCACAGCGAGATGAATTTTTGCAGCAGCTCTGGGTGCGTGTGCTGAATATCATCGAGATAGAGCATGCAGTTGTTGCCCATCTCGAGCGCCAAGTTAATCTTCTCGACCTCCTGGCGCGCGGTTGCGTTCGGCGCCTCGGTCGGATCGAGCGAGCGCACCTCGCTGCCCAGCGCAGGGCCGTTCACCTTCACGAACACGATGCCGAGCTTGCTGGCCACGTACTCCATCAGCGTCGTTTTTCCGTACCCGGGCGGCGACACCAACAGCAACAGGCCCATCTGATCGGTGCGCTTGGCCGCGCCGGCGGCGCCGAGCTGCTTGGCCAAGTTAGCGCCGACCAACGGCAAGTACACCTCGTCGATCAATCGATTACGCACGAACGAGGTCAGCACGCGCGGCAAATACTCGCTCAGCCGCAGCCGGTCGCGCGCCTGCGCCGCCAGCTCGGTCTTCAAGCCACGAAACGCCCGGAAACGCGGCGCGCGATCTTCGATGAACTCCGCGACGCGCTCGAGCAACTCGGCTAAACCGAGCGGCAGCGAGCGCGAGGTAATGAGCGGATGCGACCCAAGCAGGTTCGGCACCGCGACTTCGACGGTCGCGCTGGACACCTGAAATTCGAGATCGCCCTCGCACAGCGCACGCGCCGCTAGCTCCAACCGATACTCGGCACCTTTACCGGTGCTGCGCACGAAAGCGTCCACGTACGACAACGCGACCCGCAACCGTTCCGGCGGATGCGCCGACAGCACGCGCAAGTCCTCTTCGAAGCCACGCGCCGCCCCCGTCAGCTCCAGATGCGACGAGAACTCGCGCCGCAGCTCGGCCGCTGCGCCACTCTCGGTGAACTTCGCGCGCTCTTGCGAGATCTCGCTCACCAGGTAGCGAGCCGCAAAGCGCGCCACCGGCGCTTCGCGCTCTAAGCCGAGCGCCTTCAGCGCCTCGGCCACGCCGTGGGTCAGCTCACGCGACAGGTCCTGCTCGGCGCTGCCGTCCTTGAGTCGCTCGCGCAGACGCCCCGCGCTCTGGGCGCGCCGCTCGATCAAGTTCTTGCGATCGGGCGCCAAGCTTTGCCAAAACAGCCAGCCTGCAGCGCGTGCACGCGGCGTGAAACGCAGGCCGCCGGCAACCTTGAGCAAGCTCAAGATCTTTTCCAAGATCAGCGCCGTGTCGAAGTCGTGGACGCCACGCTCGTAGCCTTCATCGATGCGTTCGGCAGCGGCTTGGCGCACGATTTCCAGCAATTGTTCGCCGCGCCCCGCGGCCTCCAACTCACTCATGCTGCGGCCCTTGGCGCCAGCTTCGGCCTCGAGCAGCAAACTGACGGCCAGGTACTCCGCGCGGTACACTTCCCGCGTCTCCGAGACCACCTCTTGATCCCAAAGTTCACGCGATGCATCCAGCAGCGGATTCGAGATCGGCTCGAAAAAATCGGTGCCGGTCAGGTGCACGTTCAGCACGCCTTCGCGCGGCACGATCGTCAGCTCGAGCGGGCGCGTGTTCACGCTGAAACGGTGCTGCCCGAAGCGAATGACGTTGCCGTCGTCTTCGAGTAAATCGGTCTTGTCGCGCAGCGCACGCAGCGCATTCTGCTTCGCGCTCTTCAGCTTCGAATCGAGCTCGTCTGATCGCACCGAATCGCCCAAGAGTCGCAGTTGCCCGGCAAGCTCGGACAGCTTGTGCACCATCGCGTCGGACGCGAAGTATCCGTTCAGCTCTTCCGCGCTCTTGGCCGTCTGCGCACGCCGCACGATGCCGGTCAGCACGCGTTCAGCGGCCGTCGCCAGGCTCTGCGCGCGCCGCTGCCGCTCTTCGACCAAGAGCTGCCGCTTGGCGTTGACGGCATCCAGCACGTCTTCGCGTTTTTCGGCCAACGGCACCGAGAACTCATCCAGCTCGCCGAATCGGCCCTCCAGCTCTTCGAGCTGCAGCATCAGCCGCCCGAGCTGGTCGTCGCAGGCTTCAGGCGTCGTCGCCAACGCCAAGGCGCTGGTCACGCTCTGGCTCAGTAGCTTGAACTGCACGCCGAACTCGGCGCGACCTTCACCGGCACCAAGTTCTTTCTGGCGGCCGTCCAGCACGGCTCGGGCGCGGTTTTGCTGCGCAAAAGCGGTGCTGGTGCCGTCGAGGATTTTGGTCCGAACCGTCGGATCTTCGATTGGCAAGCTGGCGATGGTTTCGCTCAGCAGCGTCAACCCCTCGTGCACCGCGTCGAGCTCTTTGCGCAGCGGCGTCAGCTCGGTCGTCTTGGCCGATTTCCCGACTGCGTCGACGACGACGTCCAAGCGATCGAGCAGCGGCTGAAACGCATTTTCAGCCAAAAAGAAATCGACGCAGGCGCGGCTTACCTCGCCGAAGCGCGCTTCGACGGCCTGCTCGAGAAACTCGACCTTCACGACGTCGATTGCGCGCACTTCCTTGAGCGTGATCAGCGCGCCGCGCTGGCGCTTCAAATCCGAAAGACCGGTCAGGTACGCTTCGACCGTCTTCAGCTCCGTCGGGCGCACGCGCTCGAGCAGCACGGCTTGCGCCTTTTCGGCCTCGGCCACCGCATCGCGCGCTTTTCGTTCGAGCGCGAGCTGCTTCTCGAACTCGTCGACGATAAGCTCCGAGGTCTTGAACAGCTCGGTCAGCGTCTCGAGCAGCCCGATCTCGGCGTGACCGAGCCAGTAGTGCGTGTCGATCGCGCGCCGCGCGGCCGTCACCAAGTCATCGAAGGTGTGCCGCGTCGGCTTCTCTGCAGCCGCCAGCTTCTTGATGCTGAGCAGCTCGCTGATACCGTTGACCAACGACGCGTTGCCGACCTTCGCCAAATACGAGCCGTCAGTCGGCGACGCGGCCGCAAAATCGGCGGTCGTGAACGGCGTCTGCCAAATCTGCACCGGGTGCAGGCGCGTCGGCTCGCCGTCGGTGCGGAACACCAGCATCGTGCCGTCCGGGAACAAGCTGTAGCCGTTGGCGCGAATCGGATTTTTGACTTCTTTGGCGATCAGATTGTACGGCAAAAGCTCATACTGGCCGACTTCGGCGCGGTAGAAGACGTACATCACGTCTTCGCCGTTCGGCGAGGTGATGGTGCGGCGAAACACCAGACCCTCGGTGTCGGGGTCGAAGAGCTTGTGCTCGCCGGTCGTCAGGTAATAGCCGCCGGGGAAGATCAAGCCGTGATCTTCCGGTAGCTCGACGCACGCCACGCCCAGCGCGTCGACGCGCAGCACGTGTTGCGTGCGCGGGTTGTAGATCAAGTAACGCGTCGTCTGCTCGCGGAACGGCTTGATCTTGAGCAAGATCAAGCCGGCCACACGCGCGTGGGCGATGTCGCCATCGTCGAGCGTCTGATTCGGATCGTCGACTGGCTCGCGGTAGACACCGAGTCCGTCTTGCGTGTTGTTCTCGATCTTGATCGTCAGGTCGCCGTTGATCGTCTCGACGAACACTTCGTTCAGGATGTTGATGTGCGGATGCGGACCCGCGACTTGGTCTTCGCGCCGCGCAGGAGTCCACTCGAACGGGTGACGACGTGGCGGCTTGTAGTCGTCCTCGCCGCGCGCATCCATGAACGAAACACGGCCCTTGGCGTCGATCGCGAAACGAAAAATCTTGGCGTCGGCGACGGTCGCGCCGATCTGCACGGCCACCAACAGCCGCGTCTCCGTGCGCATCAACTGCAGCAGGCGCGCGTCTTTGTAGTAGCGAAACGCTTCTTTGAACTGCTTATCGAACTCGGCCTCGGCCAAGAACGCGCCCGCCCCCTCGAAAGCCTGCTGGCTGAGATCGTAGCCGGCGTCGCTCTTGCCGAATTTGAACAGACTGACGACGTCTTGAACGCGCGTCTCCGTCTTCAAACCGATGAAGACTTGGAAACCGAAAAGCAGCTGACCGTCGACGCTGACCACGTCGCGCGGCGTGCAGTTGTTCTCGGTGCGCACGCGCTCGGTGGCGGCCAGGGTAAGCTCGCCGCCGCCAAACAGCTTCTTGCGCCGTTGATTGAGCGCCTCGGCCTTGGTCGCAAGCTCGGTGGCGCGCTCCAAGAGGCGGCGACGAATGACTTCGTAGCTACCGCCTTCCAGCGCTCTTTCGTCGTCCTGGCTCGCCATCTAACGGTCCTTATCGATCCGAGATTTTTTCACAGGGAGATCGGAAGATCGGGAGCCCTGAATTTGGGGCGCAGCCTCGCTCAATCTCTTGCGTCGTTCAGCGCGGTATCGAAACGCACGTGGTGACGCGAGTGCTCTGCATGTCGATGCGCCAAAAAAAGCTCGCCTCCCGATCTCCCGATCTCCCTGTGAAAAAATCTCGAACCGCACGGCGTCTCTCAAGGACGTTTGCCGGGACCTTTGGGGGCGAGCTTGTCGAGCGCCGCCGCCAGAACGGCGCCGCCTGCCCCGTTACCTTCGCCGTTGGTGATGTTTTCGACTAGCGCGCGCAACGTGTCGCTCTGTTCGAGCGCGCCCTCGACCGATTGACCGAGCGAAATGGCGCTGACAAAGCGCTGGAAGAACTGACCGTCGCCGCCGACGATGTTGATCTTCGCCTTCGACATCGCCTCGGCCATGACCGTCGCTTGCGCGGCCACGATGTCCTTTTTGACCTTGAGCGACTCCATCGCGATCGCGCGCTCTTTCTCGATTTGGAGCCGGAACTCTTCGTGACCGCGGCCCGACTCGTCGAGCGCCTTCATCGACTCTGCCTTCTGCGCCAAGCCTTGCGCTTCCGCGGTCAGCTTCTCGCGAATCGCCGAAGCCTCGGCCACGCCTTGCTTCTCGACCGCGGCCGCTTCGGCCTCGCGCACGCGGACCTTGGCCAAACCCTGCTTCTCTTGGCCGGCAGCTTCCGCGCTGAGCTTTTCCAGCGATATCTTGGCTTCGGTCAAGCCGAGCTTCTCGCTCGCCACCGCGTCGGCTTCTTTGACGCGCGCCCTGGCCAGGCCTTCGGCGGCGGCTTCGGCTTGCACGCCTTCAGCGATGCGAATCTTCGCTTTCGCCAGCTTGTCAGCCGTGTCGAGCTCGGCTTCGGCCGTAACCACGCGCTCGCGCGCTTTGATCTTGGCGACCTCTTCGGAGGCCTGCGCAGCCTTGACCTGCTTGGTCGTGACTTCGGTCGCGGCGGCTTCGGCGCCAATCCGCACGACCTCTTTCTCACGATTGGCCTGCGCCAACACGCGCACGTCCTTGATCAGCTCTTCCTCGCCGGCGACCGTCTTTTCGACTGCTATGCGATCGCGAATCACCGTCGCGATCTCCTTCTTCTGCACTTCGACTTCCTTGTCGCGCGCAATGCTGCCAAGCGTGACTTCTCGCTCGCGCGTGATCACCTCGAGCTGGCGCGCTTTCTCGACGCGTTCCTGCTCGACGGCGATCTCGCGCTCTTTGTGCTTGGAGGCGATCGCGACGCCACGCTCTTTGGCTTGCTCGGCGATCTGCGACTCTTCGTCGTTCTTGATCGTGATCAGCGCGGTCTTTTTGTGTTCGTCGCTGGCGACGCGCAAGGCTTCGTTCTGTTCACGCGATTTGGCGACCGAGATTTCCTTGTCCTTCTTGGCCTCGGCCTCGGCGCGACGCTGCTCGAACCTGAACACCGCTTCGTCGGCGTTCAGGTTCTGGCTGCCCATTTCCATGCGCTCCTTCTGACGGAGCTCGTTGGTTTTCACGTTTTGGATCACCGTCAGATCGGTGATCTTGCGGATGCCGTCGGCATCCATGATGTTGTCTTTGTCGAGGTGCTCGAGGGGCGTCTGCTCCAGGTAATCGATCGCGGCGTCATCAAGGATGAAGCCGTTCAAATCCTTGCCGATAACCTCGATGATCTTGTCTTTGAAGTCGTCGCGCTTGGTGTACAGCTCATCGAAGTTGAAGTGCTTGCCGACGGTCTTCAGCGCTTCCGCGAACTTGGCCGTAAATAGCTCTTCCAACGCCTTAGCGTCGCTGGCGCGCTGACAACCGATCGATTGTGCCACCTTCAGCACGTCCTCGACGGTCTTGTTCACGCGCACGAAGAACGTGACGTTGATGTCGGCGCGGATGTTGTCGTTGCAGATCAGACCTTCTTTGCCGCGGCGATCGATGTCGATCGTCTTCACGGAAAGGTCCATCACCTCGGCGCGGTTGATGATCGGGTAAACGACCGCGCCCGTGAACGCGACCACCGCCTCCGCACGCATCGTGTTGATCACCAGCGCTCGTCCCTGATCGACCTGACGGTAGAAGCGCGCCACCAGCGCCAGCAACCCGAACAGCAGGAACGCAACAATGCCGATGACGACCAGTACCGGATACAGCCCAAGCATTTGACTATCCCCAAGATTCATCACCGCGCACAATGCCCGAACCTCGGGGCGATGTCTGCGCATCTCAGGGGTAGGCCGAGTTTGCGCGGGCAATGCGCGAGCCCGGAGGGGCGGCCCGCGTCGTGCCGTCAAACCACTTATCGAACTGAACAGACGCGCCGTGGCTCGGCGCGCTTATCGAACTCAGTCGCAATACGGCGTCGCCAAGTCGAAACGAAACGTGGCGCTGCCGACGGCGGCGAACAATCCATCTGGCACCAACGTGATCAGCGGCGCACCGCCGACGGGCGGCGCGTCGCCCAGCTAAAAGGTCGAGCCGTTCGCGATCGAAGCCGCGCGCGGGTTGGCCGAAGAAGGCTCGGTCTTGATCGCGTCCAGCTCCGGTCAAGAGAACGCGCACGAAGCCGAAGCCCACGCGGTCGTGGCATTTCAACCAGCACTGCACGGCTGGGTCGAAACCTACACCGCCGGCGTTAGTTACGAACGTTGACCTTGCCGTTCCCCAAGCCGTTGGGGAGACTTCGCCGACGGGCGCGGTATCTCTGGAGCCGAGGGAAACATGGCGGAACATCGAGCTTGGTTTGTTGCGGTGGTCTTGTCGGCTGGTGCCTGCGGCATAGGCTGTGGCGGCACGAGCGAGGCGTCGCCCGCAGCCACGGCTGGCAGCGGCGGCACGAATGGCGGTGGCGCAACGACTGCTGGCAGCAGCAGCGGCGGCAACGCCACGGGTGGCGCTGCCGGCACGACGAATGGCGGCACGACGGCAGCCGCCAAGGCTTGCACCGGGTCATTCGCGGCGCCGGCGCTGGTGTTCACCGAAGATCCGCAGTTCTGGGTCAATGGGGTGAGCCTCACCGGCGATGAGCTGGAGCTGTACTACTCGCAGAGCGTGCGCGGCACGCCGATGTTGCAACAGTCGGTCGTTCGCCGCACGCGGGCGAGCAGTGCGATGGCTTTCGGTCCCGCGACTTCCTTGCTCGAGCTGGCGGGCGTTTGCCTGCCCGGTCAGTACGTTAACCCCGACATCAGTGAGGACGGACTGACGCTGTACGTCTCGTGCACGGTTGACGTCCCGACCGCGCAAAGCGAGGGCATGTCACCCCTGCGAGTCGCTCACCGCGCTGACCGCAACGCCGTCTTCGCGCTCGACGCCGAGCCTGCCGAGGCGGTGGGCGCGTCGGCCGGTCTCAGCGCCGACGAGCTGACCGTCTACGCCGACGGCGAGATCTTCGGCAACCCACCGCAGATGTTCACGCGCGCTTCGAAGTCTGAAAAATTTGGCGCAACCCAACCCGTGCCGGGGCTCACCAGCGGCCTCATTTCACTGGATATTTCGGACGACGGGTTGGCAATCTTCGGCAGCGCCAACCTGCCGCCCGACACCGGCCGAGTACTGGCGCGTGCCACCCGCGCGAGCATTGACGCTGCCTTCGAACCACCGCTCAAAATCGATCTGCAACTGACCGGCGCGGTCGGGGCGCCGAACATCACGCCCGCCTGCACGCTGTACTTCGTCTACATCATGCCCGGCGCGCCGGGCAGCAGCGTCTACGCCGCGCGACAACCGTGAAGCTCACCGTTACCTGCGCTCGCTCATCACGTCACGCATCGGCTCGACCAGGTACGTCTCGTGTTCGGCGTCGTAGTCGACGATCAGCGCTTGCTCACCACGGCCGAGCGGCTTGCCGTCTTCGATGCGGATGCGCAGCACCAGGCCCGCACCGCCATCATGTAGCGTCGCTTCGCCAAATTTCGTGTTGACGGACCCGGTGCGCACGACGCAGGTGCGACCGATGAAGTCGGACTTTACGGGCGCGTGCTTGGGCGCGAACACCTTCGCGAGTGGACGCGCGGCGATCGAAGTCAACGGCAACGCCAGCAGAAACGACGCCACGAGCACGCCGGCCGACAGCAAAGGTCCGGCCAACGCCGGCGCCGTGCGCGTGACGACCTGCATCGTCACGACGCTAACCAACCAAGCGAACGTGATGATCAGGCTGAAAATCACGGTCGCTGGCGCGGAGCGCAGGTGCAGCGTGCTCATTACCATCCCCAAGACGCCGTGGCCGCCGTCGTCGGCGTCTGCGTCACCACCGTCGCCCACGTCGCCATCGCCGTGGCCACCGCCCAAATCGGCGTCGGCAACTTCTCCACCGCCAATGTCACCCACGTCAGCGTGCCCACCGCCCAGGTGACCTTCGAGTGCGCCCTCCGAGCCTTCACCGATGTGAATCACGCCAACCATCACAAAGGTCCAATAGATGAGCACGACGCC
Organism: Polyangiales bacterium; assembly: GCA_038230915.1. Classification (GTDB taxonomy): domain Bacteria; phylum Myxococcota_A; class Polyangia; order Polyangiales; family Polyangiaceae; genus PMG-095. Next base: position 11,382 of record JBBRMI010000091.1, read on the forward strand.
GAGTAGCACCGTGAACACCACGCTCGGAAACGACAGCGCCAGAACTAAGACTTCATGCATTCGAGGCCGCCGCGCCGCGTTGGCTCTGTAGTTCCTGCAAAATCAGCTCGAGCTTGCCGGCGATGTCGCGCAGCCCGGCTTCGGAGCGATCGCCGTCGGCGGCGCGCTCTTTGGCCTCGTTCGGCACGTCGAAGACACGCGCCGCCAGCGCGGGGCCGTAGGTCATCAGCGTCGCGCCGATAGCCTTGCCGGCCTCGGTTTTGGCGAAAATGTCGGAGTAACCGACGGACAAGTTCGTCGACACGTACACCAACGCGTCAAAGTACGAATTCACCTTCGGGTTTTGCCCGCGCTCGGCGGTGTAGAAGGCAGCGGCGCCCAGCAACACCGTGAACACGACCGAGTTCATCGGATCGGCGGCTTGCTTGTCGCGAACATAGCCGTGCGCGCTATGCAGCCACTCCTGCGGCGGCTTGCCGGAGCCGACACCCAACAAGAGCCCCAATGCTAGCCACGTCCGTTCATTCATGCGCGCAAGCCCCCGAGCATAGTCCGACCAGCGCGGCCTGGCGAGGGCCTCCTTTACGGCTTCTTGAAGCGAAGGACGAAGCGATCGGTGTGGCCGCGACGCTCGCCAGCGCTCCTGGGGCTGGCGCTCCAATCGCGAGCGTCGCCCGGCTCGCGCAGGAAGTCGGCCTCTCTGTCGAGCACGAAGCCGGCCTGCTCGATCTCAGTCTTAACGATCGACTCTTCGATGCGGTGCAACGTCTGAACGTCGTCCAAGCCGTCGCCCGCCTTGGCGCTGTGATCGACGATGCCGAAGATGCCGCCCGACTTGAGCGCACCGAAGATGTTCTTGTTCATGCGTTGGCGATCGGTCTTCATCCAAACCGTGTCGTGATAGAAAAGCACCAGCGTCACGAGGTCGAGGTTCTTGACGTCGGCCGGCAGCGGCTCGTCGAACTCGCTGTCGATGCGCACCACGTGCTTCATCACCGGTTTCGTCAGCCGTTCACTCCATGGCTTCTCGGCGAAGCCCAGAATGAACTTGGTGTTCTGTCCGTAAACAGTGCCGGTGTCGCCGACCATGCGCGCCAAAAGCTCGGTGGTGTAGCCGCCGCCCGCCGCCAGATCGGCCACCCGCAGGCCCGGAGTGACGCCCAGGAAGGTCAGCAGCTCGGCGGGTTTCCTGCCCGCGTCGAGCGCGCGATCAGCTTCGCTGCGATCCGGCGCCGCCACCACGGTCTGGGCTGGCCCCCTCACCTCGGCGGCGTTCGGCGCGCCCGCGGGACGGGCCGCGGCTGACGGTAACGGAGTGGCCGCGAAGTTCGAGGCGGGCTGAGCGCCCCCACAACCAACCAAGATCAGTGCGCAAATTAACGAAGATCGAGCGAGCGTCATGGACGGCATCTTGGTCGCGAGCGCTGCGAACCGCCAGTGGCACTCGACGTCGAGCGAGCTGAATCATTCACTACGCACCCCCAGACAGCTCGCCACCCACCGCATGAAATGGCTATGGGCAAGGCCGGAACGGGTGCCCGCCATAAAGCCAAAATCAGCTTCGTCTGGGTGACAATCCGTTTGCGCTCAGCCCTGTCCGGTTTTAAGCCCCAGGGGTGGGGCAACCCAAATCACTTCTTAGTCGTCTGACGTTGGCGTTCTGCGTGAGCGCCGTTCCCTTCTTCGCGTCGCCGGCGCGCGCCGACGAACCGAGCTCGGCCGATCGCGCGACAGCGCGCACGCTCGCGCAGGAAGGCTATGTGGCGCTACGCGACAAGGACTACTCGACGGCCGCGGATCGCTTCACACGCGCGGTGGCGCTCGTGCACGCGCCAACGCTGCTCCGCGACTTGGCGCGCGCGCAGGTCGGCCTCGGCCGCTTGGTAGACGCGCACGAGACGTACAGCTTGATCATTCGTGAAGGTGTTGCGGCGGACGCGCCGCAGTCATGGGTGAAAGCGCTGGCCGACGCCAAAGCCGAGATCAATCCGATCACGCCGCGGCTGCCGTGGATGACCATCACCGTTTCGGGTCCCGCGCATCCCAAGGTCACGATCGACGGCGCTCCGATCGCGGAGGCGTCGCTCGGCGTGAAGCGGCCCGCCGACCCGGGCAAGCATGAGATCCGCGCGATGGCCACCGGCTACTACACGGCCAAGAAGACGATCTCGCTCAAAGAGGGCGAGTCGATCAACATGGGGTTCGAGCTCGAAGAAGCGCCGCCCGACGCCGCGCCGAAGGACGAAGAAGAGACCGGCAAGGTCTCGGTGGCGACGGTCGTCGACCCGGTGTGGCGCAAGCCCGTCACGATCGGTGCGTTCGCGCTGGGCGGAGCGGGCATCGTGGTCGGCAGCATTACCGGCATCCTGGCGATGACCAAGCACAACGAGCTGGCGAACGAGTGCCCGGGCGGGCGCTGCCCCACCCACGGAGGCTTAGACAACTATCACACGCTCGGGCTGGTCTCGACGATCGGCTTCGTTGCGGGTGGCGTCGGCGTCGGCGCGGGTGTCGTACTGCTTTTGGTCAAGCCGCAGACGCTGGTGCAACAGCCTAACGAATCGGATCACCCAGCTCCCGCTCGCACCAGCTTCACTTGGTCGCCGTTCGTCGGCATCGGCAACGCCGGTGTGGAAGGCTCGTTCTGATGTTCCCCTCGATGCGAATCTGCAGCGCGCTTCTGGCCTTCTCCGCACTGTCGCTCGGCGGCTGTACCAGCCTGCTCGGTGACTTCACCTTCGACCCGAACGGCAACAACGCCGGCAACGGCGGCGGACCGAACCTCGTGCAGGGTGACATCGTGGTCATGCCGACGAGTGGGCTAATTACCAGCGAGCAGGGCGCGAAGGCGACCTTCACGATCATGCTCAAGCGACCGCCGACCGCCAGCGTGGCGATCGCCCTCACCAGCAGCAACCCTTCCGAGGGCACGGTCAGCCCCAACGTGCTGTCGTTCACCGCGGACAACTTCGGCGCGCCGCAGGTGGCGCAGATTACCGGCGTGAACGACGACAAAGAAGACGGGCCGCAGCCCTACACCATCACCACGTCACCGGCGACCAGCCAAGACAAGACGTACCACGGCATCGATCCGATCGATCCGAGCGTCACCAACATCGACGACGATACGGCCGGTTTCATGCTCGTTCCGCCAACCGGGCTCGTCACCACCGAGTCCGGGGGCGAGGCCACGTTCACGATCGCGCTCAATCACCCGCCGACCGCGGACGTCGAGGTGCAGCTGACCAGCGACAACATGATGGAAGGCACCGTGAGCCCCGCCTCGCTGACGTTCACCGCCACCAACTGGATGGCGCCGCAGACGGTCACGGTCACGGGTGTGGACGACACCATCCCCGATGGACCCAAGAAATTCCACGTCGTCACCGGTGCGGCGACCAGCACCGACGCGAAATACAACGGGCTGAATCCGCCCGACGAAGAGGTCACCAACAACGACAACGACACCGCCGGCGTGATCTTGATGCCGTCGACCGGCCTTGTCACCACCGAGACGGGCGAGATGACGAGCCTGACGATCGCGCTCGCCTCGCCGCCGACCGGCAACGTCGTGATCGGTCTGATCAGCAGCGATACGTCCGAGGGTACCGTGATGCCAGCGAGCGTAGCGTTCACGCCGCTCAACTGGATGGCGCCGCAGGTCATCAGCGTCACCGGCGTCAACGACGACAGCGTCGACGGCAATCAGCCATACCAAGTCGTCACCAGCATCATCTCCAGCGAGGACGCTGGCTACGCCAAGCTCCAGCCACCAAACGCCGATGTCACGAACATCGACGATGACACGCCCGGCCTGCGCATCACGCCCACCCAAGGGCTGGTCACGAGCGAAGACCAAGAGTCAGCGACGTTCACCGTCGTGCTCAACTCCAAGCCGATCGCGGACGTGCTGCTCGACGTCGCCAGCAACCGACCGAGCGAAGGTGTGGCCACGCCAGCCAGCCTGCATTTCACCGAGATGAATTGGGACGCGCCGCAAACCGTGTCGGTGATGGGCGTGAACGATGACGTCGCGGACAAGGACCAGCCGTACCTGGTGCACGTCGCCTTGAACCCGGCCACGATGGACGGCGACTACGCCAAGCTCTTGGAACAGGACGTGTCGCTGACGAACCGGGACAACGACAGCGCTGGCGTCGTCGTCAAGCCGAAAACCGGGCTCATCACGACTGAGGCCGGTGGTACCGCGACGTTCACCGTCAACCTAACCTCACAGCCGACGGGCGACGTGACGATTGCGCTGAGCAGCAGCAACACCGCCGAAGGGACGGTCAGCCCCAGCTCGCTGACGTTCACGGCCGACAACTTCCGCTCCGCGCAAATGGTGACGATCCGCGGCGTCGACGACAAAGTGCAGGACGGCGGACAGCCGTATCGGATCACCACGGAAAATGCGAAGAGCTCCGACCCCAACTACCAGGGGATGGACGTGCCTAACGTCGAGGTCCTCAACACCGACAACGACACCGCCGGCATCACCGTCAAACCCAACAACGTCACGCTGACCACGGGTGAGAACGGGTCGACAGCGACGTTCACCGTCGAGCTCAACTCCCAGCCGACCGACGACGTCAGCTTCAGCGTGAGTAGCACCGACACCACCGAAGGCACCATCAGCCCCGGCAACCTCAAGTTCACGACCGCGAACTGGAACGCGCCCCAAACCGTCACGCTCAAAGGCGTCGACGACGCGATGCACGACGGTCCGCAGCCGTATCGCGCCACGTTCGGCGCGATCACTAGTAGAGACACACTCTACGCAGCGTTGGCTCGGCCGCTCGACGTCAAAGCGTCGAACACCGACAATGACTCGCCCGGCATCTCGCTAAAGAACATCGCCAATCTGACGACGAGCGAGAAGGGCGCCGGAACCGCCACGCTCCAGGTGGTGCTCGACTCGGAGCCGGCCGGTAACGTCGACATCGGTGTCTCCAGCAGCCGCCCCGGCGAGGGCACGGTCGGACCAGCCCAGTTGACGTTCACCAACATCAACTGGGCGGCGCCGCAGAATGTGACCGTCACTGGCGTGGACGACAAAATCCAAGACGGCAACCAGAGCTACTTCGTGCTGTTCGCGGCAGCGACCAGCACCGACAAGGACTACCAGGGTCTGGTCCCGAAGCCGGCCAGCGTGCCCGTCACCAATCTGGACGACGACACTGCCGGCATCGTCGTGGTGGTACCGCCCGCTGGGCTGATAACCACGGAAGGCGGCGGCACCGCGACCTTCACCATCCAGCTCCAGTCGCAGCCCACCGCGGATGTGACGATTCCGCTCAAGAGCAGCAAGCTCAGCGAAGCCACGCTAAGCCCGGCAAGTCTGACCTTCACCAGCGCGAACTGGAACGCCGCGCGTACGGTGACCTTGACCGGCGTCGACGACAGCATTCAGGACGGCGATCAGCCTTACACGATCAGCGTCGGCCCGGCGACGAGCGGCGACGGCAAGTACTCAATGAGATCGTCGCCGGATCTCACGGCTTCGAATCACGACAACGACATCGCCAAAGTCCTGGTCGGTCCGGTCAGCGGCGACACGAGCGAAAAGGGCGTGACCGCTTTCTTCACGATCGCGCTCCAGACCCAACCCACGGCCGACGTCACGATCCCCTTGACCAGCAAGAATTTGCTCGAGGGCACGGTCAACCCGGCTTCGGTGACGTTTACGCCCGTAAATTGGGCATCGCCACAGAAGATCACCATGACCGGCGTGGACGACAAGCGGCAAGACGGCGACCAGCCGTACATCATCGATGTCGGCATCGCGACGAGCAAGGACGCGAACTACCAAGGCATGGATCCGCCTGATGTCACGCTCAATAACAAAGACGACGACACCGCGAACATCACCGTCACGCAGATCTCGAGCCAGACCAGCGAAAAGGGCGATACCGCCAGCTTCAGTGTCGTGCTCGACACGCAGCCAACAGCCGGGGTCACGCTGGGCTTTTCGAGCAGCAACACGGCGGAAGGCACGGTCAGTCCGGCCAGCCTCGCGTTCACGACCGCCGATTGGGCATCGCCCAAGACCGTGGTCGTCACCGGCGTCAACGATGACGGCACGGCGGACGGAGATCAGCCGTACAGCGTCGTCTTCGCTGCCTCGGTTAGCGGCGACAAGCTTTACAACGCCAAGCAACCGGCAAGCCTCAGCTTCACCAACCTCGACAAGGACACCGCCAACATCATCGTCAGCACCAAGAGCGGCACAACGAGCGAGGATAAACTAGCGTTTTCGTTCACGGTCGTGCTGCAATCGAAGCCCAAGGGCGACGTAACGATTCCGATTTCGAGCAGCAACACCGCCGAGGGCACGGTCGACAAGTCGTCGCTGACGTTCACGACAGCCAACTGGCAGTCCAAGCAGAGCGTGACCGTGACCGGCGTCAACGACGACGCGGTCGACGGCTCGGCTGTCTACACGGTGCTGATCGGCTCACCGACCAGCACCGACAAAGCCTACGCGGACATCGATCCGCCCGACGTCTCGGTGACCAACACCGACAACGACACGGCGGGCTTCGTGGTGAGCCCCAAGTCGGGCGACGGCAATACGACCGAAGCCGGCGGCACGACGACGTTCACGATCACGTTGACCTCCAAACCGGCTGCCGACGTGACGATTCTGCTCTCGAGCAACGACAAGACCGAAGGCACCGTCACGCCAGCCAAGCTGGTCTTGACAGCGACGGATTGGAACTTGCCGGCGTTGCACGTCGTGACCGTGCACGGCGAAGACGACGACATCCAGGATGGCCTGCAGCCGTACGCGATCATCACTAGTTTGTCGTCGAGCACCGACCCGAACTACGACAAATTGAACGTCGACGACGTATCGGTCAACAACGTCGACAACGACACGGCGGGCTACAGGATCACGCCGCCCAGCACCCACACGAGCGAGGCGGGCGGGACCGCAACCTTCTACGTGGCGCTCAACTCGCAGCCGAGCGGCCCGGTGTCGATCCCGATCTCGAGCAACAACACCGACGAGGGCATCCTTGGCCCCGGTGTAACCAGCATCGACTTCACCGTCACGGATTGGAAAACGCCCCACCCGGTCACGGTCACCGGAGTGAACGACCCCGTGCCGGTAGCCGACGGCAACATCGACTACAAGATCTTGCTCGGCTTGCCAACGAGCACCGATACCCACTACTCGACGATGAAGCCGCTCGACGTCTCGCTCATCAACGACGACGACGATAGCGCCGCCCTCAACATCGTGGTGCCGATGCTAACCAGGACTAGCGAGACCCCAGGCTCACCAACGGTCACGTTCACGGTCGTCCTGACCTCCAAGCCGAAGGGCGCCGTGACGATTCCTCTCGTCAGCTCCAACCCAGCCGAAGGCATCATCATCACTCCCCCACCGCCCGCGCCGTTCATGCTGACTTTCGACGCCAGTAACTGGTCTACGGCCCAATCGGTGACGGTCCAGGGCGTGGACGACGCGATCGTCGATAAGGATCAGATGTACTCGATCCAGGTTGGACCACCGCAGAGCTCGGACGCCAAATACAACGTTCTGCCGGCCTCGAACGTGAACCTGGTCAACGCCGACGACGATCTGCCGCCGCCGCCGCCGCCGCCGCCGCCGCCGCCGCCGCCGCTGCTGTGAGGCTGGCCAAGCGCTACACGGACGTTCATGACTCGGTCGGCGCTCCGTGAGTAGTTCAAAAATCGCGCGCGCGTGGACGCGTTTCGAGCTGGCGAGGTTACTGCGCGGCTTGAATGTCGGTACACTGAGCGCGCGCAGCGATGGATGACGATTCTCGCGTCATAGACAAAGGCTGGGACGCGCTGCCCGAATATGGCAACAAATCGGGCGACGCGGACGAAGCCGTGACGGTGTCGATCTCGACGACACCCGGCGAGTGGCTCGTCAACACGGTCGACGCGGTCGTCGTGCCGATGAGCATGGCTGAGCTCGTCGACGGGCTACGCAGCCACAAGCTGACGGAGCGTTCGCTGGTGTGGCGCGCGGGCATGCAGGAGTGGGCCGCCGTCGACCGGGTCCCGCAACTGAGGCTGGCAGCACGCATGCCGGCGACGCCTAGCAAGCCGCCGCGCCCAGCGCCCGCACCAGCCGCGGTCGCGACGCCCAGCAAGCCTCCGCCCAAGCCGGTGCGCGCCCAGCCCCCACCCCAAAGCACGCCGCCGCAATTCGCGACGTCGCCCGGCACACCGCCACAATCCTTGCCGAGCCGCAAAGCCACATTGCCATTCGGGTTGCAGACGCCGACCGCGACTCCATCGCGTCCGCACGCACGCCCCGGGTCGTCGCCGCGCGCCGCTTTGCTGCCGCCGGCCAGCAAGGAAGGGCCGGAGGTGCTGGCCGTTTACGATCGCCCCGCAGCCACGATCAGCTTCGACTTGTCGCCGGTGCAACCGCTGCGCGCCTCGGCGCCGGCGCCCACGCCTCCGCCGCAGACGCTAGCGCCCACCACGACCGACAGCGCGCAGCGCAGCGCGCTCATGCCGCGCAACGCCGATCTGAGCGTGGTCGCGGCCAGTCAGTTTCGAGAAGTGCAGCGCTCGTCCAAGCGCTTGGTTTGGATTTCGTCGCTAGCCTCGGCGGCGGCGGCTTCGCTGCTCACCTTCTGGGCTTCGCGCGGCTCAGCGCCCGCTCCGACGGCCGTCACGGAGCCGGCTCGGGTAGCGGCGACGCAAGTGGCCGTGCCGCGCCCAGCGCCGATCACGACCCCGATCGAGCCCAGCCCGGCACCGAGCGAAAGCGCGGTCGCGACTCCCGCTGCGCCGCCGAGCGCCGCCGCTCCGAAACCGAAGAACGCCGCCCGACGAGCCAAACCTGTCAACGCAGTGCCTGCATCGCGCCCGCCGAAGGCCGATGCCGACCCGAGCGCCGCCGTGAAGGATCCGGCAGCGGAGCCCAATCCTTACGACGTGAAGCTCGAAGAAGATCAGCCGGCCGCGAAGAGCGCGCCCGTCACCGCCCACGGCTCGGGGCTCGAAGCCGACAGCAAGACGAGCGAAGCCTCCGCCAACGGCTCCACGTCGCCCGGCTTCTAAAAAAGCAAAATCGGCGAACGCGGTTACCGGGTGCGACTGCGCCAATGTTAACGTCTTCGAGATGATCCGGCGGCTCGATCACGTCAATGTGCGGACGGCGAACCTGGAAGGCCTCGTGCGCTTCTACAGCGACGCGCTCGGGCTCGAGCGGGGCGAAAGGCCGCCGCTCGGTTTCCCCGGAGCGTGGATGTACGCGGGCGACCAAGCGGTGATTCACCTGGTCGGTGTCGAAGCGGCGCGGCAACCCGAAGGCGCGCTGCTGCTGGAGCATTTCGCGTTTTCGGCCAGCGGCCTAGACGAATTTTTGGCGCGGCTCACCCGGCTCGGTGTCGAATTCGAACAAAGTCGCCAGGCCGGCACCGGCAACGTGGTGATCAACCTACGCGATCCTGACGGCAATCGCCTGCACGTCGACTTTACAGCCAGCGAAGCCGGCGACTGACGTCAACGCTGCGAGCCGTGCTCACCACTCGATGCCGAGACGCCGCACCAGGCCTTGACCGTCACGCAGATCGGCGACGTAGACGAAGTTGTCGCGCACCAACGGCGCGACCGCGACGGCGCTCGGGCCACCTAGCCCGCTCAAGCGCGTGACGTGTGATTCGCTGCTCGGCCGCCACTCGAAGCCGTCGAGCTCGCCCTTGCCATCGGCTTCGACCGTGACCACCACGCGACAGCTAACGTCTTGGCACGCGATGCCCAAGCCGCGCGGCGCGCCGGCGTTGATCGGAACGACGCTCACGTTGCCGCTAATGTCGCCGCTCGACGACAGCACCGCCAAGCGCACACTAGCCGCCGCGGCTTCCACGCCTTCCTCGAGCCACGCCACGATCGCTGTGCCGCCAAGCTGGCTTACCTGCGGGGAGAAAGAATGCGGGCGCGTGCTGCTCAACCGGTGCTCGGACCCTTCACGCGCGGCGTCGGCGGGGCGCAGAAAGGCACCGTAAATGTCCGCCCACCCAGGCTCTTCGGCGGCGCGCGCATCGGCCCATACCGCGTACGGCTTGCCCCCGACGCGCGTCAACGACAGCTGCGACGCGGCGCCGTCGGAGGTGGTGATGCGCTGCTCTGGGCCGGATTTCTCGAGCGTGCGGCTGACGCGCGTGGCGTAAACCTCGGCGTCCCCGCTGCGCTCGTCGACCCACGCCACCAAGTAGCCGCCGTCCACGGTCAATCCGGCGACGTCGCTGGCATCACCCGATTTGCGCGTCAGCATCCGCTGCTGCCCGCGCTTGCCCTCGGGACCCGTGAAGGTGAGAAACACCTGCGGCTCGCCCTTGTCGAGGCCGGTCCAAACCGCCAGCGCGTCTCTTGCGACCGTCGGATCCGTGAGCAGCGCTAGACCGCCGAGCGAGTGGGCGCGCAGCGAGACGACTTGTTCCTCACCGAGCGCCGCCCGCGCGGCCTCGGCCGCGAACGGGCGCAAGGCAATCCGTGCGCGCAGCGGCTCCAAACGGCCATCTTCCGCCGGCTTTGTCAGCTTTTGCCAAGGCGTGGTCGGATCGAAATCGGTGACGTAGCCAACCAGGCTGCGGCCACTCAGGTCGCCGACGGCGATCTGCGACAGCGGCGCTTCGGCGCGGAGCAGCACGTCGCTCCCGACGACGCGTGGTTTGGCGGAGAGCGAAGTCTCTTCGGCCGCGGGGCGGTACGGGCTCGGTCGCAACGGCAGCGGCACCGTGAACAGCGCGGCCGGGCTGCGACTGGGAGCCGCCAACGCGAAGCAGGCGCCCGCTTCACACGTGAGACCCCAACCCAAATCGGCGGCGCGTCCGCCGAGTGCGTCGAGCATCAGCGGCTCGGAGGCTTGCACTTTGAGTGCGGCGTTGAACGCGACGAACGTCGGCACGGCTGGGCTGCCCTCGCAGCTGTCGTCGACACCACAGGCCGGCGCCAGCGTGAGCGCCGCGACCCCGCCCGCGTTCGCCACCAGCTCCGGCGCGCCACCATCGGCGCGCCCGTAAAGCAAACGCGCTTGAGTGCCGCTGGCGCGACCAGCGGCGTTCAGCGCCGAAATCTGGAAGAACCGCGCGCCCTCGGGCCGCTCGGCCAGACTCTCCCAGACCAAGAACGCCGGCGCGCTGGGCGAAGCGCCAGCGACGAGTGCGATCACCGCTTGCTCACCGAGCGCGGCCACAGCGGCGCCCGCCGGCGAACGAACCGCACCGTGCGCGTCGACCACGGCCGTCACGGCGCGCGGTTCGAGCGGGTCGTGATCCGACCAAGCGACCACGAACGCGTCTGGGCTAGCCACCAAGTCGAGATCGAGCCCGGCCTTGGCGCCCAGCTCGACGCTCTTCTCGGGCTTGGCGTTCGCACCGAGCAAATCCAAGGTAACGGTGCCGGCAGTGCAGCCATTCGGCCCCGGCTTCACGGTGGCGAGCGCGGCGCGTCCGGCAACCGCGGCTGCCTGCCACACGCAGGCTTTGCTCGTGATCACGACCGGCTGTACCGGCTTGCCATCGGCCGCGACCGGCAAGCCGAACACGCTCGCCGGCTCGCCAGGCTTGGCGCCGCTCGGTTGTTCGGCCCACAGCAAGAGCGGCTGGTCACCGGCGACCACGAAACCGACCCACAGCACGCGCGCGTTGCGCTCGGCGAGCGTGCTTGGGCCCCACGCCGCTACGCCGGACGCGCCGAGCGCGGTCACGTCGATCGTCGTCTTGTGCTCGCTGCGACGCGTCGTCACGACCGCGAAGCGCGGTTGCCCGACGGCCTTAGCCGAAGCGGCGCCAAAACCGCGAACCAGCACTAAATCTAGCTCGCGCGCCAGGTTGCCAATCAGCGCAGGTTTCCCCGGCGTGCCCTTGGCGTCGATGCCCGTGGCGAACAAGTTGCGCCCCGTGGCCGTGGCTTCCGCCCACGCCGCCAACGAAACGTCGCCATCCCGACCCACGTACGGACCGATCACGTCGCTCACCTCGGCAAAGCGGTGCGCGGTCAGCGGGGTTTGGGAGCTGGTTGGCCTGTGCGCCGCGTGCAAACCTTGGTTCGGATGCTTGGTCCGAGGCATGATCGTCTCGGACACGCCGCCACAAGCCAGCGCCAGAGAAACGGCCGTCAAACCCGTGAGCAGAAACCTCGAGCAGCGCGACACCGCGGCAGCCTACCACTTTCTGCAAGCTCGCCACCCTCGCTGCTATCACCCCGCGCCGATGTTGTAGGCTGCGGGCGTGAGTCTGGCAGAGCGGCTTGGCTTGGCGATCTTTGCGCTGACCGTGGGCGTGCTGCTCGCGCTCGGGCTTGGCGTTCGGGAGGCGTGGCGCATCGCGGAGGAACGCAGCTTCGAAGCGGCGTTTTCGCAAGCGCTCGTGCCTTTGCGCGACCAATTAGCGAGCGAAATCTCCCAGTTGCCCGAACTGGTCGGCCCGCTGTGTGAAGACGATCCACTGGTGGACAGCGCGTTGGTCGGGCTCGTCACTGACGATTTGGCAGCGCGACGCCTGCCGATCAGCCTGCGCGTGCCCAAATTGGCAAAGGCTTTCGCGCTCGACCAACTGGTCGTGCTCACGTCGTCCGGTGAGATCCTCGGCTCGACCGCGCCTGGTCACGTCGGCCAGCGCGACTCCGAGCTGGCAATGCGTGTGCTCAAAGCGCCGAACAGCGCGCGCCTTCAAGGCGCCGGCAGCGCGCTGGCCGTCGACGCCGCCTGCGTAAAAAAAGACGCGCAGCACCCCAAGCTTTGGATCGGCGTGTACGCGGCGCGTAATCTGGACGCGCTACTGTCGCGCATTGGTCAAAGCTCCGCGGTGCAGCTCAGCCTCGAGCCACCGCTCGCCTCCGCCGAGCGCTTGCAACGCACGCTGTCGTTGCCAGAGCTGAGCGGGATCTCGATCACCGCCACGCGGTCACGGCGCGCGCTCCTGTCCACAGTCGAACAGCTCGACTTGACGGTGTTGCTGATCGGCAGCGCGACGCTGGCCTCGGCGCTGTTGATCACAGTGCTCTTGTCGCGTGGCTTGGCGCGTCCGGTGCGGGCGCTGGCCGAACAAGCCCAGCGCGTGATTCACGGTGACCCGAACCCGGTGGTCGCGACCGGCGCACGCGAGCTGGTCGAAGCCGCCGAAGCCTTCAACCGCGCGATCGCCGACTTGGTCGCGCTGCGCAAACGCCTGGCCGTGACCGAGCGCATCGCCGCCCGCCGCGAGATCGCCCGCCGCGTGGCCCACGAAATCAGGAACCCGCTCCTGCCGATCCGCGCGTCGGTCGAGACCTTGCGCCGCTTGCGCGCCAGAAATGATCCCGCCTTCGACGACTACTTCGACGAAGCCACTCGCACGGTGCTGGACGAGGTCGCGCGCATCACGAACATCGTCGGCGAGTTCACGCGCTTTGCACGCCTGCCCGCACCGCAGCCCGCGCCGTTCAACGCCGAACAAGCCGTGCGTTCCGTCGTCACGCTGCACGCTGCCGCCGGCGCACCGATCGACTTCGAGGCCGAGCCATGCCCAGAGCTGATCGCCGATCGCGATCAAGTCGTGCAGGTCGTGACCAACCTGGTGCAGAACGCGCAGCAGGCGCTGACCGGCCGCGCGAATGGCCGCGTCACGGTGCGCATCACGCGCGAGCAGGACAAGCTCGTCCTCAGCGTGAGCGACAACGGCCCCGGTATCGCACCCGAGATGCGCGGACGTCTGTTCGAGCCCTACGCGACCACCAAGGGCGAAGGCACCGGGCTCGGGCTCGCCATCGTCGAGCGAATCGTGGTCGAGCACGGCGGGGAAATCACGGTCGGCGACGGCAAAGGACCGGAGGGCGGCGCAACTTTCATCGTCAAGTTGCCGCTATCCGGCCCCACTCTCTTGCCCGAACCGCCGCGGGACAGCACAGCCGCGCCGCCTTCCTAGCGGCGGCGGCGCGCTCCGCCCCCCTCAGCCGAAGTAAAACCGGCGGAGCCGCCCCCCCGGCGCGGCTCCGCTTTGCCGTTTCGCCCATTTCGTTGCCCCAGCAAACCGTTTGCCCCTCTGACAAGCGGTCTTGCAGGGCTTATTGAAAAGGCAGGTTCAAAGCCAGCGGCGACAAGCGAAAAAAACTGTGCTTTCGTCATGTGCTCAGGGCTTCTGCAAGCTCCGGGTCGAGCCGTATGAATCGCGTGTCCCAACGTCAACTCTTCGCTGTGGCGGTCCTCGTCGTCGGCGCCATTTTTCTGGTCCTCGTCCTGGGCGCCGAACAGAAAACCATGCTGGCAGTTGGCGGGTACACGCTGGTCGCCGGTTACTTGCTAGTCAGCGCTGGCGGCGAAGGCGGTTCGACCGAGCTGGTCGAGGCGATCGCCAGCTCGGTGCGACGCATGGTCGATGGCCGCAAGCCCGAGCCGCCACGCGACGCCAGCCCGGCGGTCATTCGTCTGTACGAAGAGCTGGCCGAGGCGCACCAGGCGTTCGCGGAAGTGCGCGAAGGCGGCGTCAACCGCGAAGAGCTGTCGGACGCCGCCGGCAACCTCGGCAGCGCGCTGCGCATGCTGACCGACGGCGTCGCCCAACAGCTGAACGCCAGCGATGAGACCGCTCGCTACATCAAAGAGATGACCAGTTCGCAGCGCGAGATCGCCGAGCACGTCGAAGTGCTGGCCACCTCCGCCGAAGAGTCGAGCTCGTCGGTGATCGAGATGACCGCCACCAACGAGCAGGTGGCCGGCAACATCGTCGACTTGGCCACCAGTGTGCGGGAAACGGTCGCCTCGATCGAGGAGATGGCCTACTCGATCAAGGAGGTCGCCAAGAACGTCGACGCGCTCTCGCTGACCGCGGAAGAAACCAGCTCGAGCATGAACGAGATGGACGTCTCGATTGACCAGGTGCAATCGAACGCCAACGAAACCGCGCGCCTGTCCGAAGAAGTGGCGCAAGACGCCGAGCGCGGCGCCGAAGCCATCCTCAAGACGATCGGCGAAATTTACCGCATCAAAGAGAGCAGCCAGGAAGCCGTGGCCGTGATCTCGAACCTCGGTTCGCGGATCGACGCGATCGGTCAAATCCTGAACGTGATCGACGACGTGGCCGAGCAGACCAACCTGTTGGCGCTGAACGCGGCGATCATCGCGGCGCAAGCTGGCGAGCACGGCAAGGGCTTCGCGGTCGTGGCCGACGAGATCAAAGACCTTGCCGAGCGCGCTGGCGCCAGCACCAAGGAAATTGCCGATCTGATCAAGACGATTCAGAGCGAATCCAAGAACGCCATCTTGGCGGTGGAGCGCGGCGCTCAAAACGTCGATCGCGGCGTCGAGGTTTCGAACGAAGCCGAGCGCGCGCTGAAGAAGATTCTGGAAAGCTCGCAAAAGAGCACGAACATGGTGCGAGCGATCGCGCGCGCCACCGTCGAGCAGGCGAAGGGCAGCAAGCAAGTCACCGACGCGATCGGCCGCATCGCCGCAACCGTGCAGCAGATCGCCGCCGCCACCGCGCAACAAGCGCGCGGCTCCGAATTGATCATGAAGAGCGGCGAGAAGATGCGCACCATCTCGCAGCAAGTCGAGCGCTCGAGCCAAGAGCAGTCGCGCGGCAGCCGGCAGATCACGCAGGCGATGGAGAGCATCAACAGCCTGGCTGGCCAGCTCAATTCGGCGCAGCGCACGCAGACGCGCGGCTCTGAGCGCGCGCTCAGCGCTGCGATGCAAATCGAAGAAGCCGCACGCAAGCAAGACGGCGCGCTACGCGAGCTCAGCACGCATACCGATCGCGTCCGTAAGACCGTCGGTACCTGAGTCGTGCGCGTCTAACTTCTGTAGCGACTCGCCTCGCTGGGCGCCGCAACGAGCGGAGCTGTCGCACTTTCCGGCGTTTTTCGGGCAAATCTGCACGGCACGAGAGTTGCTCAAGCCATAGCCAGGAGTTGACCCCATGAGCAACGCAAGTAAACGAGGCGAAGGCGCCGCCGAGAAAATCGGCGGCAAGATCAAGGGCGCAGTCGGCAAACTTCTCGACAACGAGCAGATGCAGGCTGAAGGCAAGGCCAAAGAGGCAGAAGGGCGCGCCAAGGAGGAATCCGCCAAAGCGGCTGAGCGCACCAAGGGCAAGGTCGAAGAGGTGGCGGGCGCGATCAAGAACCGCGTGGGCGCCGTGATCGACAACGAGCAGATGCAGGCCGAAGGCAAAGTCAAAGAGTTGGAAGGCGAAGCTCGGCAGGCGGCCAATCGCCGCTGACCACCAAGCCTCACACAACGGTCGCCGCCGCAGGGTTCTACCTTGCGGCGGCGTTCGCGTTTTCGTAGACGCGGGTCGAGCCGTTCAGGTTCCAGAGGCGTTGGGATCACGCCAAGCGCGCTCGAACGGCAGTCGCCAGGCGTGGGGTGCGATCAACGAATGGATCACGTTAGGACCCCAACTACCTGGCGTATAGAGGCGTACCGGCGGCGGCGCTTCGAGCAGCGGGGTCGACTTCTCCCAGAGCTGCTCGATGCTTTCGGCGGTAGTAAACAGCGTTCGATCGCCGCGCATCGCGTCGAGGATCAGCCGTTCATAGGCTTCGAGCACGTCACCGGCAAAACCGGTATCGTGCATGGCAAACTGCAGGCTGAGCTTGTCCAAGCGCATGCCCGGACCGGGGCGCTTGCCATAAAAAGACAGCGACATTTTCGAAGCGTCCGCAAGATCGAACGTCAGGTGATCCGGCCCCTGCGACCCCACGCCTGAACCGGCAGGGAACATGCTGCGCGGAGGCTCGCGAAATGCGATCGAGATGATGCGCTGCCCCTCGGCCAGGCGCTTGCCGGTGCGCAAGTAGAATGGCACGCCAGCCCAGCGCCAATTGTCGACGAAGCAGCGGAGAGCGATGAACGTCTCGGTGTCCGACTCCTTGTTGATGCCCGGCTCCGCGCGGTAGCCGATGTATTGGCCGCGCACGACGTCGGTCGGCCGAATTGGCAACAGGCTGCGGAACACTTTGTTCTTTTCCTCGCCGATCGGTGCGGGCTCGAGCGACGTCGGCGGCTCCATCGCCATGAACGCCAAAATTTGGAACAGATGGGTCACGACCATGTCGCGAAACGCACCGACCTTCTCGTAGAACGCCGAGCGCGTGCCGCAGCCGAGCGTCTCGGGCACGTCGATCTGGACGTGATCGATGAAGTTACGATTCCAAATCGGCTCGAACAAGCCGTTGGCGAAGCGGAACGCCAAGATGTTCTGCGCCGCCTCTTTACCTAGAAAGTGATCGATTCGGAAGATCTGCTGCTCCGTGAACACCTCGTGCAGGCTCGCGTTGAGCGCCTGGGCGCTCGCCAGATCGGTACCGAACGGTTTTTCCATCACGATCCGCGAGCGCTCGACCAAATTGGCTTCACCGAGCGCGCGCGCTGCCGAGAGCGCGGCGTTTGGCGGCACGCTCAAGTAGTGCAGCCGGCGACTCTCGCCGCTGAAGGATTGCTCGGCGCGTTCAGCCGCCGCCTTCAGCGCTGCGGGCCCGGCCGACAACGGCACGTAGTGGAGATTGGCAGCGAAATTTGCCCAAGCGTCCTCGGCCACCGGGCGCTGCGAGAATTCGCTGAGCGCGTTGCGTGCCAACTGCCGGAAACCGTCGGCATCCATCTCGTCCAACGAAACGCCGACGATGCGGTAACCTGGAATGAATCCGGAGTTTGCGAGGTGAAATAGCCCCGGCAACAACTTGCGCTTGGCAAGATCACCCGTTGCGCCAAACAATGTTACCAAGTGCGGATAGCGTGGACCAACGCGCTGTGCTTCGTCATGGCCGGTGCTCATGCGCCCACGCTAGTCGAAAAGCGGCGCGAAGCTAGGGCATGGCCGAGGTGTGGCTGGAGCGTGTCCCTGAATTCCTGATCCCCGTGAACGTGAACGTCTGACCATTCATCGCATTTTGCGATTCGAGCAACGAGCGAACAGGAAGGCGGGAAGGCGGGAAGAATTCCAGGTGTTCGAGCAGGCAACTGAGGCCCAATTGCTATCCCTAGCGTCGAGCTTACCC
>JBBRMI010000092.1:0-29317 GCA_038230915.1 Polyangiales bacterium
CTGGATTCGCGTTTCTCAAGCCGTTGGTCTCGCCCTCGCGCAGCTCGCTCGCGAGCTCAAGCCGTCGCGATCACGCCCTCGAATCGCACTGAATCTCGGGGCTGTGGGTGCTTAAGAGATCGGGCATGGGAGCTGAGGTCGTCGAACGAAGAGCTCCAGTCGACGAACGAAGAGCTCCAGTCGACGAACGAAGAGCTGGAGACCTCCAAGGAAGAGCTCCAGTCCGTCAATGAGGAATTGGCGACGGTCAATGCCGAGCTGCAAGGCAAGGTTTCCGACTTGTCGCGCGCCAACGACGACATGAATAATCTTCTGGCGGGCACCGGCGTCGGCACCATCTTCGTCGATCACGAGCTGTGCATCCGGCGCTTCACCCCTGCCGCAACGCAGTTGATCAACTTGATCCGCAGCGATGTCGGGCGCCCGCTTTCAGACATAGTTTACAACTTGCTCGGGTACAATCACTTGATTGTGGACGTGCAGGAGGTGCTCGACACGCTCACACCCAAGGAGGTCGAGGTCCAAACCCGCTCCGGGGCTTGCTACCTTTTGCGTGTGCGCCCGTATCGGACGCTAGAGAACGTCATCGAGGGCGCGGTCATCACCTTCATGGAAGTTACCGAGCAGAAGCGCGCACAAGCGGCGTTAATCGAGCACGAGTCCATGCGGCGGATGTCGGCGATCATGCGCGACGCGCGTGACGCGATCACCGTGCAAGATCTGGGGGGCCGCATCTTGGCCTGGAATCAACGGGCAGCGACTCTGTACGGGTGGAGCGAGGCCGAGGCCCTGACGATGAACATCCGCAGCTTGATCCCGGACGACCGTCAGGACGCCGCGCTAGCGGTCATTCAGCGCCTGATGCACGCCGAGGTGCTGGAGCCTTACCGCATGCAGCGGCGCGCAAAAAACTCGAAGCTCGTGGAAGTGTCGCTGACCGCGACTGCCCTGGTCAATGAGTCGGGTGAGGTGTATGCCGTTTTTACGACGGAGCGGGAACTGAAGGAGTCGCCAATTGCCTAAAGAAAAGCCTCGATGGAAGCAAGGTGATGCCGAGTCTGGCAAGTTCGCCACCGCCGACGCCGCGCGCGCCCTCCGAGAGCGAGCGCAAGCTGCGGCCCGAGAGACAGACGGGCACCTACCCGAGGACGTCGCCAGCTTGTCGCCGGAAAGTGCACGCGCGTTGGTTCACGAGCTGCAAGTTCACCAGATCGAGCTGGAGCTGCAGAACGAAGAATTGCGCCGAGCCCAGGAAGAGCTCGAGGCGTCGCGAACACGCTACTTCGATATGTATGATCTGGCCCCGGTGGGCTACGTGACCGTTGGCGAAAACGGGCGGGTGCTGGAAGCAAATCTCGCGGCCGCCGCCCTGTTGGCTCTGCCACGAGGCGAGCTCGTTCAGCAACCGTTGACCCGCTTCATCTTCGCCGAGGATCAGGATACGTATTTCAAGCACCAAAAAGGCCTCAAAGTCCGCAGTCCCCACTCGTGTGAGTTGCGCCTCGTCAAGGGCAGCGGCGAAGCGTTCTGGGTGCAGCTTGAAGCCCGCGTAGGGATCGATGCCGCTGGCGCCTACATTGCTCGCATGGTGCTATCCGACATTACCGCTCGCAAGCACGCCGAGCAGACGCTCGCAGCCAGCGAGTCGCGGCATCGTATCCTGTTCGAGAACTCGCGTGACGCGCTGATGACTCTCGCTCCGCCGAGCTGGCAATTCACGCGCGCCAACGCCGCAACCCTGAAGATGTTCGGGGCCGCCGACCCAGCGCGCTTCCTGACGCGGACGCTGTGGTCCTGCTCACCGGCGCGGCAGGCCGATGGGCGCCTTTCGGAGGAGAAAGGCCAGGCGATGATCGGCCTGGCCTTGCAGAAAGGCTACCACTCCTTCGACTGGATCTGCCTGCGCGCGCCAGCAGAAGCGTTTCGGGCAACGGTCGGGTTGGTTCGACTCGAAGCGAACGGCGTGCCCATGCTTCATGCCACCCTGCGGGACGAAACCCATCTCGAGCAGGAACGGGTCAGCGCGGCGCAAACCGAGCGTCTCGCCAGCATGGGTCTCGTAGCGGCGAGCGTAGGCCACGAGATCAACAACCCACTGGCATACGTGCTCTCCAACTTGGAGAGCCTGGCCGAGATGCTGCCGCCGCCTGCGAGTGAACAAATCCCTCCCGGCTCGCCGTCGGGAACGCTCGAGCATCCGGCGTCCAACCCTCACGAAGACGCAGTGTTGCTCGACCCGACGAAGCTGCAGATGGCGAGCGAGCTAACCCGCGACGCGTTGGATGGCGCAAGAAGGATTACCCGTATCTCTCGAGTCCTCTCGACATTCTCCCGGGCGGACGCGCCAGAGCTTCGTGAGGTTGACCTCCAGGCAGCCATCGAATCTGCCATCAGCATCGCGTTCAACGAAATCCGTTTTCGAGCGGAAATGGTTACCGAGCTCGGAGTCGTGCCTGCCGTTTGGGCTTCGGAAGGTAAATTGTCCCAGGTATTTTTGAACCTTTTGGTCAATGCAGCTCACGCGATTGGCGAAAAGGCCGGCGAACAGCAGCGGATCACCGTTCGGACTTGGGCCGAAAACGGGCAGGTGTTCGCTGAGGTGAAGGATACTGGCAAGGGGATAGCGCCGGAGAACCTCGCAAAGGTGTTCGAGCCTTTCTTCACTACCAAAGAAGTGGGAGTGGGGTCGGGTCTTGGGCTCTCCATCTGTCGGAACATCGTGGCGGAGTTTGGCGGCGACATTCGCGTCGAGAGCGAGCTCGGCAAAGGCACGCTTTTCGTCGTCAGACTCCGAGCGGCAGCGGCCGGGCCCCGGCAAAGCGAGGCGTTCGACGACGAAGTACCCCAAGCGATTCCGCGTGGGCGCGTCTTGATCATCGATGACGAAGAGCTGTTGCGAACGATGATGAAACGACTACTCGTCGACCATGAAGTCGTCATCGCCTCTTCCGGGAGCGCGGCTCGAGCGCTGCTCGAGCACGACCTCGACTTCGATGTCATCTTGTGCGATCTGATGATGCCGGAGGTGTCCGGTGTCGACGTTCACCGTTGGCTGACCCAGCACGCCCCGTCCGTCGCCAAGCGACTGGTGTTCGTCACGGGGGGCGCGTTCGGACAGGTGGCTGCTGAATACGTGGAGAACTCAGGGAATCTAAAGCTCGAAAAGCCGTTCGACAACCGCTCGTTCAAGGACCTCGTGGCGTCTCTAGTCCAGGACGGCAAGAGAGATCGTCGCTCCGGCATCAAAGCGCTGGGCAAGAGTGAAAAATGAAAAGAGCCAATCCTCCTGAGCCCAAGCCCGCAACTACGGGCGGCGATTCCGACTACGTCACCCCTCCGTTCCTCGTTGCTGCCGTCGGCGCGTCGGCAGGCGGGCTCGAGGCATTCTCGAGTCTGCCAGGGAGGCTCTCTGCAGACGCGCCGCTTGCGGTGGTCTTGGTGCAACACATGAGCCGCACCCAGCCCAGCCTATTGCCGGAGATCTTGGCGAAGCGAACGGCGCTACGGGTCATTTTGGCGACCGACGCGGTCCTCGTCGAGCGGGGCTGCGTCTACGTGATACCGCCGGACAAGCACATGACGGTGATTGACGGGCACCTGCGAGTCACGCCGCGCCCGAAAGGCCAGAGTTCAGTTCAAATTGATGCTCTGTTTCGTTCCGTCGCCGAATACTATCGCGAGAAATCCGTCGGAGTCGTTCTCTCCGGGGCACTGAGCGACGGCGCCGAAGGATTCAAAGCGATCAAAGCCGCGGGCGGAGTGACCATCGCCCAGCTGCCCGACCAAGCGCAAACCGAAAGCATGCCGCGCGCAGCGATCGCTACCGGCGATGTCGACCTCATACTGCCGACCGAGAAGATCAGCGAAGAGCTGCTCCATCTCTCGAAACTGCCGCGCTATAACCGCCAGTCGAGGTGAGGAGGGTGTGGACCACGGCTCGCGCTCCTTCTCGAAGTCTTTCGGGCCGCCGCATGCGCACCTCAAAGCGTGGCGCGGTGCCGCCTCGGCGAGCCGTTTCGTCATCCGATCCAGCGTGGCCCGGCCGAGGCCCGCGCTGAGCCACAGCCACCGACACGACCCCGTTTATCCACGCGGCCGGAGGCTCCCGATCGGGCTTGGGCTCGCAACTAAGGCGCCGCAGTGGCCCCGCGTACACCTAGAGCCTGCTGCTTGCAGCCACTGACGCTGCGCGTACAATAGTTCGGCATGCTTAGGAATTTCGTCGTCGCGAATCGGGACGCAATCTTGGCCCGCGCGCGAGCGCGCGTCGTCAAACGAAGTGGGACGTCACCGACTGCCGAGGACCGGACCAAAGGCCTACCCGTGTTTCTGGATCAGCTGAGCGAAGCTCTGCGCAAAGCAACCGCGAACGAGGTGCTCGACCACACCGAGATTCAAAACAGCGCCCACCAACACGGTCACGATCTCTTCCACCATGGGCTGAGCGTCGATCAGGTAGTACATGACTATGGGGACCTCTGCCAAGTCATCACCCAGCTTGCTACAGAGCAAGCGGAAGCCGTAGATATTACGGAGTTTCGGACTCTGAACCTTTGTCTTGACGACGCCATCGCTGGCGCGGTGGCGGCACATTCGGCAACATGACCGACTCGTATCCGATGAAGGAACGGAGCGGCTCGGCGCCCTGGCACACGAGATGCGCAACGCGCTCAACACGGCAATTCTAGCGTTCAGCAGCATCAAGGAGGGCACGGTCGCGGCTTCCGGAAGCACGAGCGCCATTCTCGATCGTAGCCACCTTCGAATGCAAACGCTTATCAATCGATCGCTTGCCGACGTCCGACTGGACGCCGGCCTGGCAAACATCGAGCGCATTCCGGTTAGGCAAATCGTCGAAGAGGTAGCGGTCGGTGCTTTGCTTGTCGCACAGACGCGAGGTCTTCAGCTCGAAGTTGCGAAGGTCGACAACACGGTGTTCGTGGACGCGGATCGCCAGATCCTGGAGGCGGCCGTCGCCAACCTACTGAACAACGCGCTCAAGTTCACGCGCCCGGCGACGAGGGTCAAGCTGCGCACGATTGCCACCGCAACGCGGGTGATGATCGAGGTCGAGGACGAGTGCGGTGGCCTACCCACCGAAGACCCCGAAACGCTGTTTCGTGCCTTCGAACAGCGAAGCTCCGATCGAACTGGTGTCGGCCTCGGGCTGGCCATTTGCCGAAAGGCCGCCAAGGCCAGTGAGGGCGAGCTGAACGTCCGCGATCTGCCGGGCCATGGCTGCGTGTTTACGCTGGACCTTCCTAGAAAACCGCCGCCACTTCTGGTGATAGTTGACGGCGCCGAGCGAGGCGGGGTCTCGACCGAAGCGTCTGACCTCGGGCCTCACAACAAGACCCGTGCGACCGACTAGTTGAGGCTAATTGAGGGAGCGACTTCTCCGATTTGAGAGCACGCCGGGACCCGCGAACAAGCCGCGGATCCCTTGCCCGGTACTAAAATTCGCCGACAGCCGTCAGACCCGTCGTGGTGCTGCCAAATTGGGGAGCTATAGAAAGCTTTTCGTCCCCGACCAAATACCAGGGCCTCTTGACGGGTTCGGGGATTACCAGGCTGAGCAACACCGCTATCGCGCCGATTCCCTGTAACGCTCCGTCACCGATCAGTAAGGCTTTGTTGAAAGTGTCACTGCTGCAGGCCTTCGCGCCACAGTCGCGATCCTTCAAGTCGAACCACGGGCCAACCACTGGCAAAAACAACCTGTCATCGCCCTTGCGATTGGATTCGGCACCTACGATGGCCGAAGCACCATACGCGCCCACGAGCGCGATGCCGCCGGTGATTAGCAGGGGGCGGTTGGGCCAACGGTGGGCGACAACGTCGCTCTGTGGCATTTCAGACTGGGGCATGGCGGTAGTCTCGACGCCAGGCGCCCGCGAAGGTTCAGTCACGTTGGTTTCGCCCGGGGCCGGCTGAGTGATGGGTTGTGCCGCCGGCTCAACGTCGGAGTTTGTCGCGGTTTGCGCGAAGGCGACGGCCGGAAGGGTCAAGCTGCTAGCGAGCAACGCGGACGCAAGGAAGGTCGAATGAGGTTTCATTTTAACGTGGCTTTCTCGCCTCGATGGGAGGCGCACCAGCCAATCAGCAACTCCCATGCCAGAAGCCGTTAAGGCGCGGGCGCTGCCCGACGATGAAGGCATTCCCAATCCTACCCACTGCCCTTCGGCGGGGTCGTGCTGTGATGGATCTGCTTCACCCGATACATCGCGGCGTCGGCGTGTTGGAGCAACTCCTGCGCCGATTGGCCGTGAGCCGGGAACATCGCAAGCCCGACGCTGGCGTTGATCGTGAGCGTCAGATCGTCAATCTCGCAGGGTTCACCGATGTTGGCTACGATCCGAGCTGCGAATGCCGCGGCGGTGGCCGTGTCCTTTGGCTCCAACATCAAAAACAGAAATTCGTCACCACTTCGGCGGCTGAGGGTGTCGCTACTTCGCACCATCGTTTGCAAACGCTGAGCGACGGTTTGCAAAACCCGATCTCCGATTTGGTGCCCATGCGAGTCGTTGATACTTTTGAAATCGTCGAGGTCGATGAACATCACCGCTAATTGCCAATCATGCCGCTTTGCCAGCGCCAGCGCACTAGTCAACCTGTCATTAAACAGAGTTAAGTTCGCTAGGCCGGTGACCGGGTCGTGCAGCGCGCTCTGCTTCGCTTTGAGCTCCTCGGCCCGGCTTTCCGCTAGCGCAGCTGCACTGTCTGCAAGCTGATGCTCGAGCTGGTGGCGTTCGTCGATTTCCACGGCCAATGCTGCGTTGACCGCGACGAGTTCCGCAGCGGCTTCTTGAACCTTCAGCTCGATCGTTTCGCTCTGCTCAATCGCCCGCTCGACCTGCGGCGGTGAGCTTGAATCGGCGATCTCGTCTTTGAGGACCGCGTTGACCGAGGAGAGATCCAGCCCGGCCTGCTCTACCTTGTCACGCACCTGTTCGCTTTGGTCCAGCGCTTGAGTCAGACCACGGGGCTTCGGGTCGGCCGCCGCCTTCGCCTTGGATTTTCCTTTGCTCATTGCGACTTGGCTGGGGTGGCTTCCATGCGCCCCGGCGGTGGCGACGAAGGGTGCGCTGAAGGACCGCGGCGCGGGAGATGAACGCTGAACGTGGTGCCCTCCGCGTTGCTCGAAGACGCTTCGAGGCGGCCCCCGTGTGCCAGTACGATTTGCGTCGCGATGTAAAGCCCGAGGCCCAGCCCGCTAGTCGGATTGGCCTTGCCAACATGACGGACCATCGGCTCGAAGATGGTGGCGAGCGCTGCGGAGGGGATAGCCGACCCGCCACTGTGGACCTCGAGCAGGATTTCATCGCCTTGGTCCCGGGCGACCACGCGAATCGGCTCACCCTTGCCTCCGTGTTGGATCGCGTTTCGAATGAGATTCGAAACCACCTGAGAGATCCGGTCGCTATCCCACTCGCCGCTGAGCTCGCCTTCCGACACGAAGTGCACGCCACCCTCGGGCCGCAGTCCTTCGAGCTCGGCGAGCACTTGGCGACACAACGGCTCGAGATCGATGGGGGCTCGAGTTATCGGGATGGCGTCGCCGAAACGGGTTCGGGTCCAGTCCAATAGATCTGCGATCATCCGGTTCATCCGATTGGCGCTGTTCAGCATCCGCGCCGCAATTCTGACACTGCGGTCACTGAGCTCCTCAGCGCCGAGGAGTATGGTCGAGCCGGTGACTATCGCGGCCAGCGGATTCCGGAGATCATGGCCCAGGATGCCGATCGTCTGATCGCGGTAATGCTCCGTCGTAGTGGTGAAACTTTGAACGGCTTCGGTGAGGGCCTCGTCGATCGCCTCGTTGAAACGGGTCACTCCGGCAGGGTCAGTGCCCTCGTTCTGCCAGAGGCGGAGGACGCTGGCGCGAAGGGCACGGTATTCCGCTACCATCTGGCCGACCTTGAAGCCGACCTCGATTCTCAGCGTCGCGTGGATCTTTCCCATGGCACTGAGGCGTTGAGCGTCACCTCGCCCCTTCGACTTCTCGGCTTGCTCGGCTGCGCTCTGTGAAGACTCCAGGTCGGCGACGATAGCCGACAAAATCTCGTTCGCGTGATCGCGAAGCGCGACTCCAGTCATCTCAGTTCCCGGGGGCAGGAGCGTGCGGGCGAACGTCTCCCACTCGGCGACGATCGCTGCGCGTTGGGCGTTGATAAACTGAGCAAGGTTCACGTTAGCCAAATTAGCACTTCCGTAGGTGTCACGCCTCGCCTTCAAATGCGCGGCGGGGCGATTTGCGCCACATTTGAGCGAGCTCAAAGGGTCGAGCGCGAACACCTCGTGTGCGATGAGCCCAAGGGCCACAGGATCAGCCGCGGCGCGCCGACAGAACGGACGAGACAGGCGAGACTTCCATCCTGTGACGCAACAAACACGATGCTGCCGGGGTGGCTCCACGCGTAGGTCGCTGCAGCGCGATGACGCGTGCCTCGACCGGTGAGGTCGAACTCGTGCACCGCCTCGGCTTCGACCGCGTCCGCTTCGAATACGGGACCGATGTCCGCAACGACCGGCAGCACCACCCCGAACCCTACCAGCGCGAGCGAACGATCGAGGATCGTCGCGCCGTCGAGCGCGGTGAGGGCACCGAGCTCCGAGATGGTATGCTGTAGCTCTGATTGGAGTGCGCCCACCCACAGCTGGTCATTCTCGGCGTTCTCGGAACGGGCGGCGACGCCGCGCGCCTGCGTGCGGTGCAGGCGCAGCAACAGCGCGGCGATCGACACGTGGGGGTGAGTTCGATAGCCGGTCTCGCCCTCGATGGTTGGGTGCGCCTCAGCGCTGAAGACCAGGATCCCGCCCGACCCGTGCGTAGATAGGCTCATGACGAGCTGACTGACGGCCTCGAGGTACCAATTTACAGCGTGTGGCGGCAACCCGCTGGCGGACGACGCCAACTCGAGCGCCGCGCACACCGGTCCGCGCGACAGAATGACATTGGTCGCGAGGGCTTGAACGTGGCCGTGCTCGTAGTCGATGATCTGTTGACGCCCGATGAGAATGGAGAGGCCGCCCGGTTTCTGGACCACGAGCTTCAGGGCGCGATCGCCCTCGAGGTTCACGCCCTCACGTGACAGGCCCGTGATGACCAACTGCCCCTCGCGCTGACACACCTGCACGAAAACGCGTCCGCCGACCGTCGCTGCCGCCAGCTTGACGAGGTGGCTGGTCGAGAAGCCGCGCGGTGTCGTAAACGCCAAGGTGCTCCACCGGAACAACGGAGGCGGCAATCCGTCGATCGGTGGCTCGGAGTCGACGGGCCCATTGCCCACGAACACGACGCGAACCGAGTTCCGCTCACCCTCCTCCCGCTCCAATCCAGCGAAGAAGACGACGCTCAGTAGCTCGGTCAAGATATCATCAGTGACGTTTTCGAGGCACCCGCCATCGCCCACGCTTCGGCGCAGCAGCGGAACGAGCGCGGGCGGGAATAGGTGCGGCTCGTCCTTCTCGCGAATGGCAGCGGCCCGGGGAAGCTTGGGCCCGAGCAGCGCATGCGCACGGCGAACCAACTCGGCGCCTGAAAACGGTTTGTAGAGCACGTCGGCGCGCTGCAGCTTGGACACCGATTCGGCGATCCACGCCTCGGCGCTCGCCGTGACGACCAAAACGGGAATGTCGACGCCCGCGCTCCTCGCCATGGCCGCCGCTTGTACGCCGCCCAGGGCCGGCATCATCACATCCGTGATCAGAAGGTCCACACCGCCTTGGGCCAGCTTCGAGAGCAGCTCGGCACCAGTGCTTGCCTCCTGCACGCTCATTCCGTCGGCTCGAAGCGATTCAGCGACGATCGAGCGCAGGTCAGGATCGTCATCGGCCAGCAGGACGCGCGCGGCGTACATGACGGGTAGGGCTGCATTCCGCGTGCCATCGGCACGACGAGCCCGTGACTTGGGAGGCCAGTCCGGGACTTTCAAAGCAACTGCGGGATCTTGGAGGCCACTTGGCATTACGGCAAATTACGAAGAGTCCTGAGGGGCGAGCGACCACGCATCGGTCATTTGTGGCGCGTAGCGCGTTTTCGCTACGCAAACCGCGACTCTGCCGGGACAGCCACAGGCCTAGGCGGGGATCCCGAAGTACCCGCGTCACCCCCCCGCGCGGCTTGGCTCAAGCACTCGCGCTCAACTCAACGGCCAGCTCCTCCAACCAGAGCTCCAGGTATTGCGCGTTGATCGCCGACGCGTGCGGAGTCAACGCCAAGTTCGGCACGTCCCACAGCGGCGAGTCGACCGGCAACGGCTCTTGCTCGAAAACGTCCAAGAACGCGTGTGCCAGCCGACCCTGGCGCAGCGCGCGCATCAACGCCGCTTCGTCGACCGCATTGCCACGCCCCAAGCTGTAGAACCCCGCGTTCGGGCGCATCGCCGCAAAGGCGTGATCCGAAAACAAATGGTCGGTGCCGGTATCGCCGGGCAAGGTCACGATCACGTGATCGGCCTCGGGCAGCACGGCGTACAAGCTTTCGACCGGATACACGGCATCCGCCGGTGCCGGGTCGACATCAGTGTTGCGTTTGACGCCGAGCACCCGCAAACCCAGCGCCTTGAGCAGCCGCGCGCACTCGCGCCCGAGCGGCCCGTAGCCGACGATCAGCGCCGTCTGCCCCGTCAGCCGGCGCGTGTTCGCATACTGCGCACGCTGATAGCGGTGGGCGCGCTGGTCGGCGACGGCCAGATCCAGCCGCCGCGAAAAGAACAGCATCATCGCCAGCAGCGATTCGGCCATGATCTTGCCGTGAAAACTGCCGTGGACGATGCGGACCCGACCGCGCGGATCCGGCGGCACATTTTCTCGCCCCGCAGCCGGCGTCGCGACAAAGCGAAGCCGCGGAGCACCGGCGTACCAAGCCGCCTCGAAGCGCCACACCAGCGCGGCATCGGCGTCGGCCAGATGCTGAAGCAGCTCGGGCTGTGTGCCTGCGAGAACGAGCTGATGCTGCGGATACCGTTGGCGCAATGTTTCCAACTGCTCGAGTTGCAGCTCGAAGGCGCGAATCGGATTGCGGAGGAAGATCACCACCTTCATTGGTAGAACCTTTATCCCTTCTTCGCGAGAGTCTGCACTCGCGCACCCCTAACCTCGCGGCGCCAGCGCACGTTCCCACAGATCGCTCGTCAGCATGCCGGTTGGATCGAGCCGGGCTTTGATCGCCAAAAATTGATCGATGCGTTCCCGGCCGTACGCGCGTTCGACGTCGCCTTTGCGCAGCACCGAGTCTTTGGCGAAGTAGAACTTACCGCCGCCGGTGAGCACGCGATCCGTCAGTCGTTCCGTCAAAGCCCACAATTTATTGCGATTGCGCGCGTTGACGGGAAAATCCATCGCCAACGACCAGCCGTCGAGCGCGTGCGTGAGCAAAAACGGATCCGGCCGGTGGCGCTTCAGCACGCCGAGGAACGACGGCATTTTCGCCTGATGACACAGGTTGAGCACGTCCTTCAGCGTCTCGCGCGCCGTCGCGTGCGGCACGAACACTTGATACTGAATGAAGCCGCCGGGGCCGTAGGCGAGCCGCCAATTCGGCACGTAGTCGAGTAAGAACGCGAACGCGACGTGCGACTGCAAGTACGACGTACCGTGCTCGCGCCACGACGAGTGGTACTTGAGCGCGTTGATCATCCCCCACAACGGCTTGTTGTTGAACAGCCGCATCACGCGCCACAACTCGCTCTTCGGCACGCCCAGGATTGTGCCCGGCAGCCCCTGTCGCTCGACGTGGAACGACGCGGCGCCGTCCGGATCTTCACCTTCGTGCAAGTAGTGGGCGGAGTGCAGCTGGCCGCGGCCGAGCCCTTTGCCACGCGCAAAGCAGTCGACCCAGCCGACCAGGTAGTCGGCGTGCGGCAGGTGCTGTTCGAACGCGTCCATGAGTCCGTCGAGGTTCTCGCCGCTGATGCACTCCACGCGCAGCTTGCCGCTGTCGACTTTCTTCAACTGCAGCTTCACGCGCGTGACCGCGCCCAACATGCCCAAACCGCCAATGACTGCGTAAAAAAGCTCGGGATTCTGGTCCCGGCTCAGCGTCATGAGCTCGCCCGAGGGGGTGACTAAGTCCAACTCCAGCACGTGGTCACCGAACGGACCGACGCGGAAATTGTTCTTGCCGTGGATATTCATCGACACGCACCCGCCGAGGGTGGGTCGCATCGTGCCCGGCACCACGGACGGCCAGTAGCCGTCTTCGATCGTGCGCCGCCACACGCCCTCGATAGTCAGGCCAGCCTCGGCATCGAGCACGCCAGTCGTCGGGTTCCAATCGAGCAGGCGATTGAGCCCGGTCGCATCGATGACCAAGCCGCCGGTATTGAGCGATGCGTCGCCGTAGCTGCGCCCGGCACCGCGAAACGCCACTCGCAGGCCTTCGCTCCGTGCCTGCTTCAGCGCGAACGCCAACTCTTCCACGCTGCGCGGCTCGGTGAAGCGACACGCCGCCAGCACCGACCGACCGAAGCCGTCGAACACCCGCAATGGTGCATGAGAGCGGAAGGGAGTCAGCACCAATTCGACCATCAGAAATTGAGCCTACGAAAGATGAACGAGGGCAGGCTCCGGACGATGAATGCTACCAGCGCCCAGCGAGAAGGCACGAAAGCGACGCCGCTTTTGCCCTTGCGGGCTAGCGCCAGCGACTGTTTGGCGGCCTTTTCGGCAGAAATCAGCCAGAACAGCCCCTTCATGCCGCGGGTCATGGCGGTATCGACGAAGCCGGGCTTGATCGTGACGACGTTCACGCCGTAACGCGAGCAGCGGTTGCGGAGCGATTCCAGGTACGTCGTCAGCGCCGCCTTGGTGGTGCAGTATGCCGGATTGCCACGCCGCCCACGCTCACCGGCGATGCTGGCGATGCCCAAAATCGTGCCGGTGCGGGCGGCTTCGAAGCGCGCGGCGGCTTGATTCATCCAGGCCATGGCGCCGAGCAGGTTCACGCTGACCATCGCGCGGTCTTTCTCGAACGCGTACTCGCTCTCTTCGATCTTCGGCATCGTGCCGGCGGCGTAAATCAAGCCATCGACGGGCCCGATCTCGTTCTCGATGCGCTCGAACAGCGCCGGCACTTCGTCCACGTTGCTCACGTCGTGCACGTACGGATGCAACTTGCCTGGTCGCTCGCTCGCTAGCCGTGTCAGCTCGCTCTCGCGGCGCGCCACGATCGCGACGTCTGCGCCGGCTGCTGCCAACTGCCGCGCCATCGCCTCGCCCATGCCGGACGAAGCCCCGACCACCACCACCCGCGTCAGCTTCGCCTTCACGGGGCACGCTCCGGGCCACAGCCGCGACGCGAGGGGTTATGTCTGCGATTGGACTTATAAAAGGGGCCGAAGAGCACGGCCGCGCATACCACGCGACCAAAGCCGCCGCCACAGCAGCACGTGCCCCAACGCTGCCGCGCTGACCAAGCCCGCGGGCAGCCAAACGAAGGGGAAATACGCGACCCACGTGTTCAGATGCGCCGGGTCGCGGCCAAACGCGGCGAACGTCGGCAGCGACAGCACCGCGATCACTAGGACGCTCACCAAGAGCAGCGAGCCCAATGCATTCCACGCCAACAACAGCCAACGCGGCGCGAGATCCTTCGCCGCCAGCGCCGCGACCAAGATCGCAGTGACGCCAGTTACGATGTCGAAATTACTGCCGCTGTACGTCATCTGCGCCGGCATCGTGCCTTCGCGAGCCGCCTGGTGCATGACCAGCTCGAGCGGCAAGCGGAAGGCTTGAAACCCAATCAAGAGCTCGAGCGGAGCGCTGGCCAGCGCGGTACCGATGCGCGAGCGGCCCAGCATGAGTGGTAGTCCGATCGTCGGCCCGAGTAGCAGCATCAGCCGCGGCGGCATGGCCTCGAAGTGAGTCAGAAATCCGCTCAGCCCGAGCGCGGCCGCGAACGCGAGCCAAGCTGCGCTGCCGAGCGCGTAGAAAATCGCGCGACGCGGACCGCTCACGCGCAGAACGCCGAAGCCGACGAGCGCGACGACCAACAGCGCGAGCGCTGGAATACCGAGCCGAACCAGGTTGGAAGCATGAGGAGTCATCGCCACCCCCGCAGCACACGGCATGCCAGCTGCAGCAGGCAGCTCGTGACCGCAACTACGCGCGAATTCTCGCTGAGCTTGCCGACCTTGGCCTGTCGAAAAACCGACAGCTGTCGGCAGGGCGGCAGTCGACTAGCGTGGTTCGGATGAGCAGCTTCGAGCTCCTGCAAAGCCGCGAGCGCTTGCGCGTGGGTCAGCGCTTCTTGCGGCTGCGCCCACGCATCGCCGGACTCGCCGCTTTGGGCAACGCCGTGATACTGCAGAATTCGCCGGTACTGGCGCTGCAGAAGGCCGCGCTCGGGCTGGCGTTCGCGCTAACGATCGCCGGTTTTTTCGCGGAGGCTGCGTGGCTGGGTCGGCGCCCGCTGACCGAGTCCTGGCTGCTGAATTCGCTCGGGCTAACGCTCGCGGCGCTCGGCGCAGGCGCGCTGCTCAGCGGTGGCCTCACCAGCCCGGTTTTGCCGCTGTTGTTCGCGCCGGTGGTGGTTGGGTTCGCGGCGTTTGCGCGGACGCGGCCGAGCTGGCTGTTGCTGGGCGAAGCCGTGGTGCTGTTTTCGGTCCTGGGTTTGTTGGGTCCGCTCGGTGCTTTCCCGGAACTGCCGACCACAGCGCTGCGCGGCATGCTCTGGATCAGCGCGACGGCGTCCTTGGCGCTCTTGGCGGTGGGCGTGATCGGCTTGGTCGACGCGCACGCGCGCATCGCGCAAGAGCTCGACCGCTTGCGCGCGGACATGCTGCAAGAGGCCGAACGCCGCGCCGCCAGCGTCGAGCACTTGGGCGCGCAGGTCGCTCATGAAGTGAAGAATCCCTTGGCGGCGGCGCGCGGACTGGTGCAGCTGGTCGAACGCAACGTCCAAGGCGAACGCGACAAACAGCGACTGGCGGTGGTCGTGACCGAGGTCGATCGCGCGCTCGGGGTGCTGCAGGACTACTTGAGCTTTGCGCGACCGCTCAGCGACTTGAAGCTCGGCGCGGTGCCGCTCTTGGCGCTGCTCGAAGACGTGGCGGGCGTGCTCGAAGCGCGCGCCCACGAAAAGGGCGTCACTTTGCGGATTTCTGGAGAGAATTTGGAAATTTTCGCCGATCGCCAGCGGCTGCGCGACGCCGTTTTGAACCTGGCCCTGAACGCGGTCACGGCGCTACCGCACGGCGGCAAGGTCGAGCTGAGCGTCGCTCGCGCTCACGCCCGCGCGCGGCTCACCATCGCCGACGACGGTCCCGGCATGAGCGCCGAGCTGCTGGAGCGCCTGGGTCAGCCGTTTGCGTCGGGCACCGAAGGCGGCACTGGCCTGGGCGTGATGCTAGCCGCGAGCGTCACGCGCCAGCACGGCGGCGAGCTGCGCTTCGAGAGCAGCCCGGGTCAAGGCGCGCGCGCCATGCTCGAGCTACCGCTCGGCGCTGACGCGCCGCGAGCGGAGGCGCGCTGAGATGGCCCACGTCCTGATTGTCGACGACGAGAGCTCCGTGCTCTTCCTGCTGCGCGAGGTGCTAGAAGAGCGCGGGCACGACGTACTGTCGGCGACCAGCGGCGTCGAAGCCAAAGCGTTGGCCGATCGGGGCAAGCTCGAAGACGTCGAGCTGGTGCTGACTGATTTCGCGATGCCCGAGCTCGACGGGCTCGGCTTGATGGCGCATTTACGCCGCCAAAATCCGGAATTGCCGGTGGTCATGCTCACCGCGCGCGGTTCCGAACGGCTCGCCGCACGCGCCATCCGCGAAGGCGCCTTCGACTATTTGCCCAAACCTTTCGAGCTCGAGGAGCTGGAGGGCGTCGTAGCGCGTGCGCTCGAAACCGGCAGCCTGCGTCGCGAGGCGCGTCGCGCCGCCGCGCAGTCGCGGTTGGGCCGACCGTTCGTCGGCCGCGCCCCGGCCTTTCGGCGCGTCGTCGATCGCGCGCTCAAACTGGCCGATCGCAACGTGCCGGTGCTGGTGCGCGGCGAAACCGGCAGCGGCAAGGAGCTGCTCGCGTCCCTGCTCCACACCGGTAGCGCACGGCAGAGCGCGCCACTGGTGCGCTTCAACTGCGCGGCAATCGCCGCCGAGCTGGCCGAGAGCGAGCTGTTCGGGCACACGCGCGGCGCGTTCACGGGCGCGGCAGCGCCGCATCGCGGTTACTTCGCCCAAGCCGACGGCGGCACGCTGGTGCTGGATGAAGTCGGCGAGCTGCCGCTCAAACTGCAGCCAAAACTGCTACGCACCGTGCAATTCGGGGAGATCCAGCCGGTCGGCGGCGCCGTCACCGAAGTCGACGTGCGCGTCGTCGCCTGCACCCATCGTGATCTGGCAGCTGAGGTAAGAGCCGGGCGATTCCGCGAAGATCTGTTGTACCGGCTGGCGGTGGTGGAGCTCACGATGCCGCCGCTGCGGCAGCGCCGTGAAGACATCGCGCTCTTGGCAGAGGTGTTCGCGCGCAGCGCCGGTGAACGCTTCGGCATCGAAGGCGTCACGCTGGCGCCGGAGCTGCTGAGCGCACTCACGGCGCGCGACTATCCGGGCAACGTGCGCGAGCTGGAGAACATCGTCACGCGGCTGGTGGCGCTCAGCGACGGCGGACCGCTCGGCACCGCCGCGCTCGACGAACCCGCCGCCCCGCCCACGCCAACCGTCGGAAGCGGCTCGTTTCGAGAACGAGTCGAACGGCTCGAGCGCTCACTGCTGACAGACGCGCTGTCCGCCGCCGCCGGAAATCAATCCGAAGCCGCTCGCCAGCTCGGTCTTTCGCGCGTGACCTTCTTGGACAAGCTGAAACGCTACGGGTTAGGCTAGCCGTCCGCTCGCGAGCCATGACTCTCTTCGCAATTCTGACGCTCGGTTTTTTCCTCGGCATGCGCCACGCGACCGATTCCGATCACGTGATCGCCGTAACCACGATCGTGAGCCGCGCTCGTTCGGCGCGCGCGGCGCTGTGGGTCGGCGCGCTGTGGGGCCTCGGTCACAGCGCGACGATTTTGACCTTCGGCGGCGCGATCGTGCTGTTCGGCTGGGTCATCCCGCCGCGCCTCGGCTTGTCGATGGATATGTCCGTCGCGGTGATGCTGATCGTACTCGGCGCGATCAACCTGAGTGGCGTGGTGTCACGCATCAATCAAATCGCTCACCGGCATCGGTACGCCGAAGAGATTGACGAAAGCGCCGTGCCCCACGTGCCTGTGCGCGGTCCGCTACGCCCACTAGTCATCGGCGTGGTGCACGGCCTGGCCGGCTCGGCCGCGGTGGCATTGCTCGTGCTGGCCACGATCAAGAGCGCGAGCATGGCGCTCGTCTACTTGGTGATCTTCGCCGCCGGCTCGTTGGCAGGCATGATGCTGCTGACGATGGCGATGGCGCTGCCGATCTCGGCGTTCGCGCGGCGCTTCGACAACGTCGAGCATTTGATGGCGCGCGTGACCGGCCTGGTCAGCATCGCGTTCGGCTTGTTCTTGGCATACCGGATCGGCGTCGCCGACGGCCTGTTCTTCGGCACCGCCCACTGGGCGCCGCACTGACGCATGCTGAGCGGCGGCCCTCGAAAGACTGCGCGGCGGAGGCGCGTGGTCGCCCTGGAGCGGGCCGAACCCGCGACGGGGCTAGACCTTCAACTTCCAACCTGTCTTGAAGGCCCACCACACGACGATCAAGCACAGCACCAAAAATGCGGAGATGGCGCCGACGCTGATCGCGACGGGTACCTCGGCGACGCCGTAGAAGCTCCAGCGGAAGCCGCTGATCAGGTACATGACCGGATTGAACCGGGCCACGGTCTGCCACGCGGGCGGCAGCATACTGATCGAATAGAAGGCGCCGCCCAAGAACGTGAGCGGCGTCATCACCATCGACGGGATGACTTGCAGCTTCTGGAAGTCGTCTGCCCAAAGACCGATGATGAACCCGAATAGGCTAAACGTAACCGCAGTCAGCAGCAGGAAGCAGATCATCCAGCCGGGATGCTGGATCTCGTACGAAACGAAAACACGCGCGGTGATCAGGATGAGCACGCCCAAGATCACGGATTTGCTCGCCGCGGCACCGACGTAGCCCAACAGCACTTCGACGAACGACACCGGCGCCGACAACAGCTCGTAGATAGTGCCGGCCCATTTCGGCATGTAGATACCGAACGAAGCGTTGGAGATGCTCTCGTTCAGCAGCGACATCATGATGAGTCCGGGAACGATGAAGGCACCGTAGCCGACACCATCGACAACACCCATACGCGAACCGATGGCGGATCCGAACACCACGAAGTAGAGCCCGGTGGATATCACGGGCGAGGCAATGCTCTGCGTGATCGTCCGGAACGTACGCGCCATCTCGAAGCGATAAATCGCGCGAATCGCGTGCAGATTCATGCGCGCCCCTGCACGAGGCTCACGAATATGTCCTCCAGCGAGCTCTCACTCGAGTTCACGTTCTTGAAATCGATCCCCTGCTCTCCGAGCCGTTTGAAAAGCGTTGCGATGCCGGTCTCTTCAGTGTGCGTGTCAAAGCTGTAAACGAGTGAGTTGCCGTCGTTGCCGAGCTCCAGCTTCAGGCCGGCAAGTGCGTCGGGTATGTTCTTCAACGGTGTTCGCAGCTCCACCGTGAGCTGCTTTTTTCCGAGCTTACGCATCAACGCCGCCTTGTTCTCGACCAAGACCAGCTCGCCTTTGTCGATCACACCGATGCGGTCGGCCATTTCTTCAGCTTCTTCGATGTAGTGCGTAGTTAGGATGATCGTCACGCCCGTGTCGCGAAGCTTACGAACCATCTGCCACATGTCGCGACGCAGCTGCACGTCGACGCCTGCGCTGGGCTCATCGAGGAAAAGGATCCGCGGCTCATGGGATAGCGCCTTGGCGATCAGCACGCGACGCTTCATGCCGCCCGACAGCGCCATGATTTTGCTGTCTTTTTTGTCCCACAACGACAAGTCGCGCAGCGTCTTCTCCAGATGTTCGAGGTTCGGCGGCTTGCCGAACAGCCCGCGGCTGAACTTCATCGTCGCCCACACGGTCTCGAAGGCGTCGGTCGACAGCTCTTGCGGCACGAGACCGATCTTCGATCGTGCCGCGCGGTAGTCGCGAACGATGTCGTGGCCGTCGGCCGTAACCTTGCCCGATGTCGGGTTGACGATGCCACAGACGATGCCGATCAGAGTGGTCTTGCCCGCACCATTTGGCCCCAGCAGCGCGAAGATCTCCCCGCGGTAGATCTCCAGGTCGATCGATTTTAGCGCCTGGAAGCCGGAAGCGTACGTTTTGGTGAGTTGATTGATGGAGAGGATCGACTGCATTCATTTTTCATCCGCGGCGAGGCACGCCCGAGCTTAGTCGCGCACTGCTCGACGGGCCACACGCCAGGGCCGCACTGAGCCAGCGAAAACGCAGCCAGAAGCCAGGATCGGCGGGGGTGGTCAACCCGCCGAGATGAGACCAATGACAAGCGTCCATCAGGGAGCTCCCTGACCGAAGGACCCGGGTAGAAAGCACCCGCTTCAGCGCGAAAGATGCGTCGAGGTCCCCGGTGTCCGGAAATCAGCAAGCCGCGGGGGTCCGGGCCAGCCGGCCAGGTTTTGCCACAGCTCTTGCAGCAACTCGGCGCCGATCTTGGCTAAGCTGATCTCCGCATGCAGCGCCCGCGTTGTTCGGTTTTCATCGCCACCAGCCTCGACGGCTACATCGCGCGCGCCGATGGCACGTTCGACTTCTTGTCGATCGTCGAGCGGCCCGATGAGGACTACGGCTTCGCCGACTTCTTCGCCAGCGTCGACG
Organism: Polyangiales bacterium; assembly: GCA_038230915.1. Classification (GTDB taxonomy): domain Bacteria; phylum Myxococcota_A; class Polyangia; order Polyangiales; family Polyangiaceae; genus PMG-095. Next base: position 19,778 of record JBBRMI010000092.1, read on the forward strand.
CGTTGGTGATCGGTCGCAATACCTACGAAACGGCGCTCGCGTTCCCGGAGTGGCCCTACGCCGGCAAGCGCTGCATCGTGCTCACCCACCGTGAGACGCCGTCGGTTCACGGCGAGCAATTCTTTTCCGGTGCGCCAACGGCGCTGGTCGACCAGCTCGGTCTGTCGGGGGCGCAGCGGCTGTACGTCGACGGCGGCGCCGTGATCCGTCAATTCTTGGCTGACAACCTGATCGACGATCTCACGCTTTCGATCGTGCCATTGCTGCTGGGCCAGGGCATATCATTGTTCGGCTCCGAGGTGCCCGAGCAACGTCTGCAGCTGGAAATCAGCAAGGCGTACGAGTCGGGACTGGTACAACTTTGCTACGCTCGCGCGCCGGCGTGATCGCGCTAGGCTAGAGGTCGCATGTCGGGTGTGGATCTCGATTTTAGGGAGCTGTTCGAGCAAGCTCCAGCGCCGTATTTGGTGCTCACCCCCGGGCTGACGATCGTGGCCGTGAGCGACGCTTACCTGAGCGCCACCATGACCAAGCGTGACGAAATCTTGGGGCGCCCGCTGTTCGAAGTCTTTCCCGACAACCCCGCCGAGGTCGCGGCCAATGGCGTCAGCAACCTCCGAAGCTCGCTCGAGCGCGTGCTGTTACACCGCGTCCCGGACACGATGGCGGTCCAAAAATACGACATCCGTCGCCCCGAAAGTGAAGGCGGCGGCTTCGTGGAGCGCCACTGGAGCCCGGTCAATACCCCGGTGCTGCGCGACGGCCGGGTGGCGTACATCATCCACCGCGTCGAGGACGTGACCGATTTTGCGCGCGTGGAGAGCCAGGGCTCTCGCGCAATCATCGAAACCGACAGACTGCGCTCCCAGGTCACGCAAATGGAGCGCGAGCTGTTCGCCCGTGCTCAAGAGCTCCAGCACGCCAACGAACAACTCCGGCAGAAGCACCGCGCCCTCGAGGGGCGCGTCGAGGTAACGAGCGGGGCGCTGGCTCAAGAAGTCGGCGCCCGGCAGCAGACCGAAAACGCCCTCCGGCGCAGCGAGAAACAGCTGCAGCAAGCGCAGAAGCTCGAAGCGGTCGGTCGCCTGGCAGCCGGCATCGCGCACGATTTCAACAACCTGCTCAGCGTTGTGCTCGGCTACGCCGAGGAGCTGCTCGAAGGCTTATCGGCAGACCACCGCGGCTTCGAGGGACTGACCGAAATCAAGCTCGCGGGCGAACGCGCCGCGGACCTGGTGCGACAACTACTGCTCTTCAGTCGCCAGCAGCTACTGGCGCCCAAAGTCGTGGACCTGAACGAAATCGTCGACAACATCGGGCGCATGCTCGGGCGGTTGGTCGGCGAGCAAATCGAGCTCGCGTTCGTGCCGGGCGCGGGGCTCGGTCACGTCAAAGTGGACCCAGGTCAAATCGAACAGGTGGTGATGAACCTGGTCGTCAATGCGCGCGACGCCATGCCCCACGGCGGCAAACTGACGATCGCTACCAGCAACGTCGAGCTCGACGAGAACGATGCAGCCGAGCACCGGTCAGCCGTGCCCGGTCCCCACGTGCTGCTGAGCGTCAGCGACACCGGCGTGGGGATGGATCAGGCGACTCAGCAGCAAATTTTCGAGCCGTTTTTCACCACCAAACCGCCCGGCCAGGGCTCGGGCCTGGGTCTTTCGACCGTATTTGGCATCGTCAAGCAGAGCCACGGCAGCCTGGTGGTTCACAGCGAGGTGGGCCACGGCACGACGTTCAAAGTCTACCTGCCGCGCACCGCGCCCGCCAGCCAGCGCCCAACACCGCCGGCGGTCGTGGCGCGCGGCAACGAGACCGTCCTGCTGGTCGAGGACGAGCAGCAGGTCTGTACGATCGTCAAGCGCACGCTGGAGCGCGCCGGTTACGCGGTGCTTACGGCCACCGGCCCGGAAGACGCAATCAGAATTTGCGAGACGTCCCTGTCGCGTATCGATCTACTTTTGACCGACGTCATTATGCCGCAGATGAACGGCCGTGAGCTAGCAGGGCGGATCCACGTGCTGCGGCCGGCGACCAAAGCGCTGTTCATGTCCGGCTACACCGACGACGTGATCCTGAACCACGGCGCGCTCGACGAAGGCGTGCCGTTCATCCCAAAACCGATTACGCCCAGCAGCCTGACACGCAAGGTGCGAGAGACGCTCGACGCGCGGCGCTGACGTCGCCTCTAAGCCTCGGTCAGCTCGGCTTCGAGCGCTGCCACGCCGCTACCGTGACTGATGATGCCCTGCACGTCGCGAGCGAGATCAGACCACGCAGCGGCGAATTGCTGCTGATTTCTGAGGTGCACCAGCGACTGCTCGAGCAAGGATAGCTTGAGCGCGATCTGCCGCTGCGCGTCGACCATCCGCGCTTGCCGCTCGATTTTGCGTTGCGCCAACTTGATCGACTGGTGCAACGTGAAGCGTAAGCCGAGATCTTTCTCGGCCGCGTAGGCCTGCGAGAGCCGCGCGACCTCGACGTCGGGCGGAGCGAGCCGCAGCTCGGCCAAGCGCTGCGCCAGCCGCTCCTGCATCTGGCACAAGCGCAAGAAAGTCGGTCGAAGCCCTTCGAGATCGGCGAGCGCCGTGCGCTCCGCGGGACTGGTGACGACGGCATCCGCCTTCATCGAGACCCAGGAGACATTCTGGCCGAACGCCAGCAACCGCGCGCTGTGCTCCGGCGCGAGGCCGCCCATGCCGTGCATGACCTCGTCGTCCACCAACGCGCGACGCGCGCTGTCGGCCTGCTCCTCCACGTGACGCCGAAACACCGGCAAGCGCGGCCCGACCCCGAGCCACAGGAGCTCGCCTGCCACGCCGGCCAAGAGCGGCAAGGGCGAGGCCGAGGCTAGCGAAAACAACGCCGAGCCTCCGAGCAGAATCAGGTTGTACTGCGAGTAAAATGCGGTGGATACGTAGCTCGGTGCGGTAGCGGTGGTCATGGCTCAAACCTTGGACTTGCGAATGAACAGCACTTCGGTGCGGCGGTTTTGCGCGCGTCCCTCGGGTGTCTTGTTGCTGGCGACGGGCGCCGCCGAGCCGTTGCCGCGCGCCACCAACCGTGCGGCGGGAATGCCCCGGCTGACCAGGTACGACACGATCGCCCCGGCGCGCTGTTCGCTCAGCGTTTGGTTGCCGCTGAAATCTCCGATACTGTCGGTGTTGCCTTCGACGCGCGCATACATGCCACCGGCGATTTGCAGCTGCGGTAGCACCTGTTGATTGATCAGCGCGATCGCCTCGGCCGACAACCGATCGGAGCCGGAAGGAGATCGACACCGGCTTGGTGAACAGCGCGACACCGCTGCGCGCCACATCCAGTTGCTCGGGCACTTCGGCTTTGGCTACCGGCTTGCCCGCCGCGTCCCAGATCGTCTTCACGGCGCGGTCGTCGCGCAGCACGCTGGGCGCGAAGCGGTCCTTGATTTCGGCCTCGGGGTAGTTGATCCAGATGCCGTCGGCTTGGTTGTAGATGCGGTCGAAGCCGGGCGCGCTGCCGTCGAGGCCGAACAGACGCACGTTGTCTTCGAGCGTCGTCCACTTGGCCCAACCGAGCGCGGCCAGCGTTTTCTCGTAGCCGAGCTCGTCGCGGAAGCGCGGCGCCGCCGTTGAGATCAGCTTGGCGGCGGCCGGCTTGTCACGGTCACCGGCAGCCGCGGCGGCGAACCAAGTGCGCGCCAGCTTCTGCGCCACGTCTTGGTGCTGGTCCAGGAAATCTTTGCGCGCGAACAGCGTGTCGGCGACGAGCTCGGTCGCGTCGGCGGTCGAAAACAACCGGTGCGCGCCCGGACGGCTGGCCAGCGCCAAGGTGACATCGGGCTCCCACAGGCAGGCGACATCAATTTCCTTTTTTTCGAACAGCAGCCGCGCGTACGTGAAGTCGTCCATCGAGAATTTGGTCGCACGGCGCACCTCGGCCACTTGCTCGCGCGAGAGCCGCGAGTTGGTGATCATGAACTCGAACACCGTGTGATCGGGCGAGAACATCAACACGGCTGATTTACGCCCGTAAATGTCCTCGACCTTCTGCACCTCTTTGGTAGCCACGCACGCGTCGCCACCACGCGACCAGTCGATCTGCAGGAACGCCTTGGCCTCGATGTTCTGCGCGCGGTAGCCCGACAGCGCGATCGGCAGTTCGTCGACCGTCTCCCAGACGAAGTCGACGTCGCCGTTCTGCAACGCCTTATTCTTGCTCGGCGCGTCCTCGATGAACACGATCTCGACGTCGAGCCCCTGCTTGGCAGCAATCGAGCCCGGCTGGGTGCGCAGGCCGCCCGCGCCTACGACCAGCGCCATGTGACCGGGCCACTGCGACAAAGCGACTCGCACCGGGCGATCCTTCAGTGGCGCCAACTTGCCCGCGCTGCCTGCCGCGGCAGGTACGGTGGCCGGAGTCGCCGGCGCACCCGGCGCAGCCTTGGCAACAGCGTGCGGCGGCTCTGCGCTGGCCTGCAGCATGCCGCCGTAGGTCCGGTACGCGGTCACGCCCGAGCCAATCAAAATACCAGTAATGAGGAGCTTCGAAAGAGCCGTCAGCTTTTGCATCGAGGCGTGTGAGGAGCTTCAACCCGGACCGCGCTTTCGAGCAAGCGTTTGACGGCAAACGACCACGACGAAACGCTCGCGACAACCTCCAAGCGGCTGATGCTTCGGCACCGCTTGTCAAACCGAAACGCGCGCGACATCATGCCGTCATGCAGCAGTCGGCGTCAGTAGGGCGGTCACCGATGCTCAGACTCGCGCTGCTGATGACGTGCGGAGTGCTCGCCTGCAGCTCCGGCAGGGCCACGACCGAAGAGCAACACGACTTCAACGATGACGCCGGTCGCGACTGCCACGCCCAGCTGGCAAAAACCAGCCCGACCACGCCGCCAGTGAGCCAGACCGTCAGCTGCCAAGGTGACGGCAAGCAGTGCTCGGCGGAATCCAAACCCTGTTTCGAGCTGAGCATCGATCACGACAGCTACGCGATTCGCAATTGCCCGGCGTGTTGCCGCGGCAGCGCCAGCAGCTTCGTGTCGGCCGACTGCAGCGCGCTCGTTTGCACCACCGACGCGGACTGCGTCTACCGCCAAGCCAAGTGCGTCGACGGCGCCTGCACCTGCCCTAACGGCTACTGCGACTGAGGAGCTAGGGCAAGGACCCGACGACGTGACTGCTTGGCTACTCGGCGGCTTGCTGATCGTCGCGGGTTGGCGGCAACGGGCGCCCCGTCAACTGCGACCAATCCAAACGCCGTGACAACAAGGGTGCGCGGCGATTCCAAGCCGCGACCAAGCTCAGCTTGCCACACGCGAAGTACATGCCGGTGAGGAGCGTCGGCATCAGCAGCACCGAAGGCTTGCCACCCGAACCGGCTGACATCAACAATCCCAGCACGACGTTGCCGAGCATGCCGAAGAAGCCGCCGAGCAAGCACGAGATCAAAAGCACGCGCGGGACCGTCAGCATTTGGTGGCGGGCCGGCCGCAAGAACAGCAGCGGACCCCACATGTCGTCTCGGTCGTTGAGCTCATTGAGCCGCTCGTCGGCTCGAAAGGTTCGCTGTTCCATGTCGGGGCTGAACGGCACGACGGCCAGCGGCGCGCGCCGCTTAAGGGCGCTCGGCTCGCAACCGTTGGATGGCGTCGCGCGCGCCGTCGACGTGCTGGCTCGCTCGCACCGCGCTGTCGAAAATTCCGACAATTTTTCCAGTTTTGGCGATGACGAAGGTCAGCCGTGCCGAGACGCCCAACAAGTCGCGCATCAGCGAGGTCGCCCCGTAGCGACGCGCCAAAGTGCGTTCCGGATCAGGCACGAGTGGAAACGTGATGTGGTGCTCGAGCGCGAAACGGTCGTGCGTCGCCGCATCGTCGGCTGAAACCCCGACGACTTCGGTATCGCCCGAGCCGAGCGCGGCGTAGTTGTCGCGGAAGCCACAGGCTTCGCGCGTACAGACCAGCGTGAAGTCACGCGGGTAAAAATAGAGAACCAGGTTCTTCTCCGCCAAGATGCCGCGCAGCGAGAGCGCTACGTCTTGGCCGCCACGTCGGGCGGTCACGTCGAAATCAGGGGCCTGGTCACCAATCTTCAAGCTCATCTCGTGGGGACTATTGAGCCTCTCGTCAGCAAGCGGAAGTGGGCTTTTGTAGTCAACCCACCACCACCAGGCCGCGACCAGACCGATATGAGGCGGAATGGCCAAGCGGCGAGAATGCAAAGTGCTTGAACACGGATGGCACGTGGGGCATCTGTTGGGATCGAAATGCGCGCTCCGAAGCCGCGGTCGTTATTGGGGCTCTGCCTCGTGCTCGGGCTGGCCGGGGCTTGCGGTGCGAGCGAAAGCACCTCGCAGCCCACTGCCAGCTGTCCCCAGCTGCTCGAAGACAAGGTCCACCCGGTCGACGACCCGCCCGACGGCGCGGCCGCGTGCGCCGCTGGGGACTGCAACTACCAAACGCAGACCGGCTGCCCCGACGACCAGGCCTGCCGACCGCAATTCAACGCGACGGATCCCGACGTGCATCCCGGTTGTGAGGCCGCCGGCACCGCGGCGGCGGGTGAAGCGTGTACCGCGCAGGGCGACTGTGTGCGCGGCGCTTACTGCGCGGCCGGTACGTGTCGGAAGCTCTGCTGCGGCGCCGACTGGTCCGGCTGCGATGCGGGAGAGAGTTGCATCCGCAGCCTAGACGTGAGGGCCGGCGGCCAGGTGATCCCGGCGGACGCGAGCCTGTGCTTCCCGGTCAACACTTGCGATCCATTGGACCCGAGCAGCTGCGCCGACGAACCGAGCCGCGAGTGTAAGATCGTCGATCCGACCGGCGCGGTCGCGTGCGCCCCGCATTCGAACGCCGACCTCGGCGAATCGTGCGCTCCACCCACTGTGTGCAGGCAGGGTGCAACGTGCGTCGGTGGTCGTTGCATCAAGCTGTGCAGGTTCCAGGAATGTGGCGAGCCGTCGTGCAGCGACGCCGAGGGCAGGTGCGTGCGTTTCCTCCGCGACCCCGAAGGCGTCGGGGAGTGCACGGTCGGACGCTGAAAAACCGGCAGGCGCCGCCCGGCCGCACTCGTAGCCGCATTGCACCCGGCCCAGCGCTCAAAAGCCTGAAAAACCCGGCGCCCAGTGAGCGTCACCGTCCCGTCGAAACCCCGTTGACCGCCCCGGCCTTTCGTGGGAGATACCCGCTCCCTTCGGTACCCCCGAGGACCGGAGAAACTCCGGGCCAGTAGCTCAATTGGTAGAGCAGCGGACTCTTAATCCGTTGGCTCCCGGTTCAAGTCCGGGCTGGCCCACAAAGTGAAAAGGCGGCGCCCCGACGCGAGTTAGGGCGCCGTTTCCGGTTTGTGGGGTGGGGGTGTTGGCGGGCAGTTTAGGCACGGCCGGTGCCAGAACTAGATTCGGCAACGCCGCTGCCGGCGTCTCGAGCGTCTCCGCGATCATGACGTAGCGCACGTGCGTGCTGGCGTTTGCGAGACGCATTGCCGTCTGAACGTTGACCCCCGCGTTGGCCAAGCCCGTGTTTGGCGGTCGCGGGTCTGCGACTCCTCGTACGTGGGAGCAGCGTCTAGAGAACTTTTAGTTTTGCGGCGTTGGCCGGCTGAGGGTCAATTCACGACGGGTTAGCGTGCCAAAGCAAACTCGGCGAGATTCCAATGTAGGTCGCCGAATTTCCATTTACGGAACCACACACTAGGCAAAACTGCACGCCCGCGCCTGCTCTGCTATTCTGTTGCTGTCACGCAGCGACTTCATGAATCGATCGCAGGCCTCCTCATCCAGACTCGTGCCGTTGACTGTGATCACGCTGGCCTACACGGTGTGCTGTCGATGGGGCTACGACCCGCTGCCAACCGATCTGGCCGCGTTGTCGGCGGGGGCTGCGCCGCTTGCGGCGGGTACGAATGCGGGCGCGCGCGCCGGGAGCACAAGCCAGCTCGCACGAGGGGGAGTTGATGCTGGCGCAGGCGCCCCCGATCTTGGCGGCGGTGCGGGCGGCAGCGGTGCCGGCGGCACCTCGGTAGTCACCTGCAACGGGCCGCACGAAGTTCTGTCGTTGGACGAGCGCAGCTGCTATCGGTTCGACCCCGAGGATCTTCAGAACTTCGGCGCCGCACGTGCGGCGTGCCAGGCGTGGGAGGGTGATCTCGCCGATGTCGACGACTCAGTTGAGAACGAGATGATCACCCAGCTCGTGTCCCCTCACCTAGCCTGGATTGGTTACTCTCGTCGGATAAGTGTCGGTGTTTGGCGTTGGGTATCTGGTGATGCTTCCGCATATACCAACTGGGCTCCCAACGAGCCCAACAACACGGACGGCGACGAGGAATGCGTGTTGTATGTCGCTGATCCGGTTAGCGGCGCCTTCCAGGGCTTTTGGGACGACAGGGAATGCGCGTGGCTGGCTACCTACGTGTGCGAGAAGCAGCGGTAAGCAAGCTTGGGGCGAACATGATCGCTCGGTGGCGTTCGTGCTGAACGTCACCGTTGGCACCACCAAAAAGTCGACGGCGATCGTGGCCCGCTAGATGCGCGCGCAAGAACGTGCCCCCCAGCTCCGTTGCAACCGCCGCGAGGTAGACGCCAAGGGCGGCGTCGGCAGCCCGAGCAAAAGGCACAAGCATTGGGCTTCCACCGTTTGGCACGAGTGTGCGCGGGCCCGCAGGCTGGTCGGAACGCCGCGCAATGACGCTTCCCGCGTCTCCGTGCGGAGCCTCTGAGCCGTCTCTTAATCCGTTGGCTCCCGGTTCAAGTCCGGGCTGGCCCACAAAGTGAAAAGGCGGCGCCCCGACGCGAGTTAGGGCGCCGTTTCCGGTTGGTGGGGTGGGGTTGTTGGCGGGCCGCGTCGCAAGCCGGGCCTGCATGTGCCCCAGCTGGTTCAGGACCCGGCGAAGGGAGCCGATCGTCCTTGAAGTCCATCGCGCGCACGCCCGAGCGAAGGCTGGCGCATGACTTTCGTGGAGGTCCTCGGCCACCGCAAGGTCGCCAGGGCATTTTCAAACCGACGTCCTCAACCGCGGCCCTTTGCCGTTCGAAGCCCCTCGACTAACCCCGCATCCATTATCAGCTTTCCACGCTCCCGCCCTCACAGCCATTATCACCCAACCACACCGCTCTTTCCCCGATATTCCCCCCCCGATCACCCCCGCCCCGCCCTCATCCTTGCGCCCCGCTCGCAGGCTAAATACAAGTTAGCCAGAGGAGATCAGGACCGTGTGGCGCATCCAGAACCTCGAGAAAGGCGAGGTCACGCTCGATTTCTCGTCCGCGGGGCTCGGGTCGTTTCGCACCTCCGCCCTGATCGCCGACGACACCACAATCGTTAACGCAACCACGTTGGTCGACGTCGAAGACGACGGCTGCGTGCAAGTCATTGTTTGTCAGGCGTGCGGTTCGGTACACTGTGAGCCCGGCGGCCATGCCCAGATCCTTTAGGCGCAACGTAGCGGGATGATGGAAATAAATCGGGAGTGTTCCGAGTTGTTTTTGTTCCACCAAAACCAACCGAGACACCCCGATGACGAAGAGAGCTACCCGAGTTGCCGCAAAGAATCC
>JBBRMI010000093.1:0-29206 GCA_038230915.1 Polyangiales bacterium
CTTCTCCACATCCAAGGGCCTGGTGCTCCAGGTCAAAGCTCTTGTCTCTTCGGTGTCGGGTTCCCTGCATTCGGGCCCCGGGTCGGTCTTCTCCTTCCTTTCTGTTGCGCCTGCCAGGCGCACTCCGGTGCTCACGTACAGAAGTACGCTCCGCTCCGGTGCTCGCGAAAGCCTTGCCAGAAACCAGGCTTGGCGAGCGGGCAGCTGAAAGATGAGACCAATGCTCAGGGGAAGGCGGGAAGGCCAGATCGAGATTGTTTGGTTCGCGCCCTACCCGCCACGAGCTATCCGCACCCAATACGCTGTCGGTGAGGCTGCTCGAACAAACAAACCCCTCCCGCCTTCCCGCCTTCCTGTTGTCTCGTCTCAGGCTGCGATCAGAGCCGCGCCGCAGCGAGCAGCGCGGGCGGTGCGCGGCGGAGGGCGCTGGCGATCGCCGCCTCGAGCACGTCTTTGCGCAGCTGCGCGCTCTTGACCTGATCGTTGGCGTCTTGCTCGCTGGCCTGGGCGCTAGCACTACCCGAAACCTTTGCGGCGATCGATTGCTCGGGCATGGTGTGCAGCACGTACTCGACCTTGGCCGTGTAGATGATAGCGCTGCCTTCACGCGAGGCCTTCAACGTCTCGACGCTGCCGGTGACCATCACGACCGGCGTCTGGCGACCCGCGCCGTCATCGCCCTCAAGCAGCACCCTGACGCCGGGCAATTCGCCCAGCTTTTGCCGCGACGCAAACGCCAAGTCGGTCTCGATGCGCTTCGATTTCACGCCGCTGCCGTTCTTCATGATGCCCAGCTTGACCAGCACCTTGGGCTTCGGCGCGTCGAGACCTTGCGCTTCGAGCTCGGCCAGCGAGCTCTTGATCTGCTTGCGCACGGCTTCCGAGCGATCCAGCCGGTGTTCCTTGAGCGGAGCAATCGCGCGCATGTCGCCCAGCGATTCGAGAGCCGCTACGGCTGCCGCGCGCACCGAAGCGTTGTCGTCGTCGAGCGCGCCGACCAACGGCGCGAACGCTGCGGGGTCCATCGTCTTGCCCAGTTGCAGCGCGGCCTGAACGCGGACGCGGAAGTCTTTGCCGTCTTTGAGCTGGCTAATCAGCTCGTCGAGCGCGGGCTTCGCCAGAACGGGAGCCGCGAACAACAGAACCAAACTAGCGAGCGCGGCTCGTCGAGGGAGAAGCATCGTCGGCAATGGGTGTACTGATCATCTGACTTCCGCCTTCCCTTATGCAAGCGGCATTGTTCAGTACCTCTGATTTCGGTGGGGGCGCCGCTCATGCCCGCCCACATCGATCAAAACCGAACACCCGTGTGAGTGATTCACGTCTTGTGCTTGATGGCGTCACGCAAAGTGCCTCCCCTTGCTCGCCCTTCTGTGCCCCTCGCTCGCCTAACCCCTGACCCCCGACCCCTAACCCCTACATGCGCGCTAGCGCATCAGCGAGCGTACTTCGTCTTTGAGCGTTGCTTCATCTCCTGCGCGGTAACCCACGTGAACGAAACGCACGATCCCGCTCTTGTCGATCACGAACGCGGTCGGCATCGACGGCGGATTGTAGGCTTTCGCTACCGACTTGCCGTCGTCCCACGCCACCGGGAATTTTGCGCCCGTCTCAGAAAGGAACGCGCGGATGTACTTGTCGTCGTCGTCTTGGCTGATACCCACGACCACGAGGTCGAGGCCCATCTCGGTCACGAGCTTCTGGTAGGCGGGAAACGATTGCTTACAGGGCTGACACCAGGTCGCCCAAAAGTCGACGATCACCACCTTGCCGGCGTAGGCCTTGAGCGACTGGCTGCCTTGGCCGTCGACCCCAGGCAACTCGAAAGCGGGAGCGGGTGCCCCCACCAGCGGATGCGAGGCCCCAGCCGAGCTCGGAACACCGCCGCCACCGCCCGCGCCAGCCGCGCCAGCCGCGCAAGCGCCGAGCATCGAACACCACCCGATCAGCACGAGCAGTAACGGGCGCAGAAGCAACTGGGCGCGCTCGCCACGAATTTGGGAAGTCATCGCTTCTTGCCACCCTTCTTCGGATCTTCGTCGGGGCAACCGTCTTCGTCTTGGAAGCCGTTCTTGGTCTCGGCTTCGTCGACGCACTCGTCGTCCGCATCGAGAATGCCGTCGTTGTCGTTGTCAGGATCTGGGCAACCGTCCGTGTCCTGGAAGCCGTCGGTGTCTTCGGGCTCGTTCACGCACTTGTCGCGCGAGTCCGGCACGCCATCGTTGTCGGTGTCGGCTTCATCCGGGCAACCATCGTCGTCCTTATAGCCGTTCTTGGTCTCGGGCTCGTTCGGACAACGGTCGCTGGTGTCCGGGATGCCGTCGTGGTCGTTGTCCGGGTCGGGGCAACCATCGGTGTCTTCGAAACCGTCGAGGTCCTCGGCTTGGTCCGGGCACTTGTCGGTCTTGTCCGGGATGTTGTCCAGATCGTTGTCGCGATCCGGGCAGCCGTCACCGTCTTCGTAGCCGTCTTTGTCTTCGGGCTCGGTCGGGCATTGATCGGCCGCGCCTTCGATGCCGTCGCCGTCGATGTCCTTACCTTCGGCGAAGTAGACGACGCCGAGCAAACCGCGCACGCGCGGCACGCCAACGCCTTGAATGATGCCGGTGCCAGCGCCGAGCGTGAACTGCAGCGGCGAGCCGAGCGGCACGATCTGGACCCCGACTAGACCCTCCATCGTGTTCTCGCCGGTTTTGGTGCTGAAGCGCGTGGTACCGAACGCCTCGCCCATCACCTTGAACACCGGGCTCACGCGGTAGCCGGCGCCGACCGCGTAGCGGAACTCCGAGCCGAGATGCGTGCTGCCGATCACGACCGGCTTCCTGTAGACGCCAGCCAAGTTGCCGCCGAACGAGAAGCCCTGGGTCTCGCCGTCGAAGATCGCCCGCGCGCCGAAGGTCGGCAGCTTGTCGCCGATGAACTTGTCTTTTGCGGTGGCTTGCCCGAGCGGCGCCGTTGCGAAGACGGTGGCCCCGATCACGAACGGTGCCTTCAGATCGCCGTACAGCCGGAACTTGCCTTCGAACTCGGCGTCACCCAAACCGACGGCGTTGATGCCTTTGGACTCGTCGTGACCGTCGGGCGTGATGCCAACGCCTTTGAGCCAGGTCACCGGGATGCGCAGGCCGAGCTGGAGCCGTGGAATGACCGTGAACGATCCGAGAAAGTCGCCCGTGATCATGTTCTCGACCACTTTGACGTCTTGCTGAATGGCGCCCTTGTCGCTGCAGTTGTCGACGTTCAGACAGCTGCGCACCGTGAGCGGCTGGTTGGCGTAGTTGACCACCAAGCCGGCGCTCCACACCTTCTCGCCGTCGGTGCGCGCGCCGCGCATGCTGAAGTAGTTGCGCGGGCCCGGTGCGGCCTGGAAGCGTTGCACGCTGATACCGTGGTCGACCGTCTGCTGGGCCAAAGCGTGGCCGCTGGCGAACAGCGAGGTGCTGGCCGTAGCCGCAGTGAGCACTGCCAACGCGAAACGCGAACCAAGCCGGCGGCGACGAAGCATCGAGAGGCTCTTCAACGAAGTTCTCCTGAACGGCCAGGGCACAAACGGGCCCGAGCGGAAGCCATGCTTTCAAACTGCGTGAAGAACTGCAATCGCTTTAAGCGCGGGTCTGTCTCGGCCGCTCCGCTTCGGCTCCGCGTCCGCTGTGCGGTTTTGCTGACTCTCCCGCGTCGCCCTGGGTCTGTCTCGGCCGCTCCGCTTCGGCTCCGCCTCCGCTGCGTGGTTTTTCTCACTCTCCCGCGTCGCCCTGGCCCGCGCGCCTGCGCGGTCCCGCCCGCTGTCACAGTTTCCGCTGTCTCCGCTGCCCGCGGGGGCCGACGGAGCTTGCGGGGCCCACGCTGGGCGCGGTCGCGGCGTCACCCAACGCTTGGCGCTCTTGGGCTAGGCTCAGCGGAACCGTGGCGGTCTGCGTCGGATGTGCGAGCGTGCTGGTGCCCGAAGCGCAGTTTTGCCCGCACTGTGGGCTCGCGGTGCCGAAGCCGCGTCAGCGCATCGGCGCTGGCAGTGAGATCGAGCTCGGCGACTTAGGTAAGTGCGTGCTTGGGCACACGATTGGCGAAGGCGGCATGGGCGTCGTCTACCGTGGCTGGCTCTACTACAATCCCGCCGGCCGGTTTGCAGCCACGCCGCCGCACCCGATCGCGCTCAAGGTGCTCCACCCGCTGATCCGCGGCCGGCCCCGCGCCGAGCGGCTGTTCCGTCACGAGGCCGAGGTGCTGGCCAAGCTCGCGCACCCGAACATCGTCCACTACTTCGGGCTGTTCGAGCACGACCACGAGCTGTGCATCGCGATGGAGCTCGTGCAGGGCGAGTCGTTGGCGGAGCTGATGCAGCGCGCGAACGCGCAGGGTGGCCCGCTGCCGCGGTTGCCGTTCACGCAGGCTTGGCATTACCTGGCGCAACTGCTCGGCGCGCTCGAGAGCTTGCACGCGCTCGGCATCGTTCATCGCGACGTCAAGAGCGCCAACGTGCTGATCCGCAGCGACGACATCGCCAAGCTGACCGACTTCGGCATCGCGCGGCTGCCGGCCGAGCTGGCGAAACAGAGCGGAGGGATGGCGCCCGGAACTGGCGCGTACATGGCGCCCGAGCAGGTGATGGGTCTGCCGCTCGACCCGCGCGCCGATCTGTACGCCGCGGCGGTCGTGATGTTCGAGATGCTGACCGGCGTCACGCCGTTCGATTCGCCGGACCGCACCGAGCTGGCGGTCCGCGCTGCGCAACTCGACGACGCGGCGCCGCCGGTTTCGCGTCTCGTCACCGGGGCGCCCGCCGCGCTCGACTTGGTGTTCGCGCGCGCGCTGGCCAAGAACCGCGACCTCCGCTACCCCAACGCACGCGCGTTGGGCGACGCTTTCCGCAGCGCCCTGGGCCTGCCTGAGTCGAGCGGCTGGAAAGCCCAAGCCGACCTTTCGCGCGCCGCCAAGACACTCTCGATGGCGCTCGAGCGCGCTCCCGATGCGGGCGCGCTTGGCCTGCCCGAAACGACCGACGACGTGCCGGCCCTGCCGCAAACCAGCGCGGATGCGCCGGTCGCTCCGGCAGTGGCGGAGGCTCAAGCAGACGCTGAGCGCTACGCCACCGACGTGATGACCGCCTTTAAAAAAGGCTGAGGTTGACAGTCTTCCGGGTCGGTGCGAAAGGGACTGCCGCCGCTTCGGTCTAAGGCGGAGTATCAATGCGAAAACGCTCCGTTTTACTGCTTTCGGCCTTCGGCGCCAGCGTCTCTTTTTACTCGCTTCCTTCGTTGGCGCAGCCCGCGCCGGAAGCCAAGAAGCCCGCAGCCGAAGCGAAGCGGCCGCCACCGGAGGCCAAACCGACGGAGCCAAAGCCTGCCACGGCGCCTGCCGCTGCCGCGCCCGCTCCAGCCGCTGCGCCGGCCCCGGCTGACGCACCAGCACCGGCTGCTGCTCCAGCTGGCGAAGCGCCGGCACCTGCTGCGGATGGCAGCGAAGAACCCAACGCTGCAGGCGAGCCGGCGGGCGCGTTGCCGCAAGCCCAGCCGAGTCTGAATCCGCTCCCGGTTTGGCCCGAGCCTTCAGAAGACGCCGCCGCGCTCAAGCGCCAAGGCGCCGAGCGCCCAGGTGGCTCGAAGCCCGCCAACGGCAACGCCGTATTCGCCGAAGATTGGTGGACTCACACCCGGGCGATCCTCGAGTGGCACGGCAGCTTCCGTGCGCGCGGCGAGCTGTTCTACAAGTTCCATCTCGGCCGCCGCGACCCGGTTGCGCGCTCGCTATTTCCGCGCCCCGCGGACCACTACTACACGCCGGTCGCCTCGACTTCCGGCGGCCCGAGCGTGGTCGGTTCTAACGTCTGCCCGAACGACGCCGGTACGGGCACGATACCGTGCGACGACAACACCAACGCCGGCGCGAACCTGCGTTTCCGGCTCGATCCGGAGTTCCACGTCTCCGACAACCTGCGCGTCATCTCGCAGATCGATCTGCTCGACAACTTGGTGCTCGGTTCGACCCCCAGCGGCTACGCGGTCGACGGCGGCTCCGTATTGCCGCGCAGCGGTTACGCGCCGCTCGGCGCCTTGGACGACGGCACGGCGGCGCCCAGCGGCGGTCGCAACAGCCTCAAGGACAGCATCATCGTCAAGCGCGTGTGGGCCGAGTGGGTCACGCCAGTCGGTCAGCTGCGCTTCGGTCGCATGCCGCAGCACTGGGGTCTCGGCATGGTTTACAACGCGGGCGACGGCCACGACGATGACTACCAGTCGACGATCGATCGCGCGCAGATCATCAGCGGCGTTAAATCGCTCGACCTCTACGCTTCGGCCTCGATCGATTTCCCGAACGACGGTCCCACCAGCGACGCATTGTCGCTCGAGCGCGGGCAGCCGTACGACGTCGCGCAGCTCGACGACGTGAACCAGTACACGTTCAGCATCTTGCGCAAGAAGGCGCCGGAGCTGACGCGCGCTGCGCTGAACAAGGGCGACGTCGTGCTGAACGGCGGCCTGCAGGTGCAGTACCGGCACCAGCTGCTGTCCAGCGACGCAAGCGGCACGAGCGGCGGCTGCGGCAAGGGAACAATCGCGGGCGGAGCGGCCTTGGGCTGCGACCCCAGCAGCCAGATCTTGTTCGCGCGGCGCGGCGCCAACATGTGGATGCCGGATCTGTGGCTGCAGCTCTTGTATCGCGGCTTCCGCTTCGAGACCGAAATCGCGACCGTGCAAGGTTCGATCGACAACATCGGCAACACGACGACCGAGGTCCCGGCCGAGACCAACTACAAGCTGCGCAGCTGGGGCTTCGCGACCGAGCTCGAGCAATCGCTGGCCGAGAACAAGCTGCACCTCGGCTTCAAGACCGGCTGGGCCTCGGGCGACGCCGACGTCGATAGCCTCACGCCCGGGACTGGCGTGCAGAATCAGCACGGCGACAAAACCATCTCGACGTTCCGTTTCCACCCGAGCTACGGGCTCGACCTGATCCTGTACCGCAATCTGCTGACGCGCGTGCAGGGCACCTACTACCTGCGGCCAAGCGTGAAGTACGACTTCTTGCGTGACCCGAACGGGCAGAAGATCGGCGGCGGCATCTCCGCCATCTGGTCGCGTGCCAGCCAGTTCATGCAGACCCCGGGTCACGCGCGTGACCTGGGCGTCGAGGTCAACGGTCAGCTGTACTTCCAGAGCAAGGACGGCTCGTTGAACGACGATCCGGGTCGCATGGGCGGCTTCTTCGCCAAGCTGGAATACGCCGTGCTCTTCCCGATGTCCGGCCTCGGCTACGGCAGCCGCGAGGCCTCGATCGACACGAACCTGGCTCAGGCCTTGCGGCTATTCTTGGGCGTGAGTTTCTGAGGCAGAGCCGAGGGATCGGCAGACCCCGCGTTTCGGGGCATACTCCCCGGGCGTGACTCGCCTTCTGCATTGCCTGGCCTGCGCCTCGGTCCTCGCCGTGACGGCGGCGTGCTCGACTAGTCCAACCAGCTCGGACACGAGCGATGGCGGTGCCGGCGGCGAGCCGAGCGGAGCGACCGGTGGCACGGACGGCTCGTTGGCGGTCCGCTGTCCCGCGGGGACGAACCCCAAAAGCGACACGACAGAGGTGCTCGTCGGGCTGGTCACCGGGCAGATCGTCGACGAGCACGGCGAGCCGACGTCGGCTGGGTTGGTGCAAGTGTGCGGCAAGAACGTCTGCATCCCCGCGCGCGTCACCGACAACGGCGTGCTCGCCGAGAGCGTCAACCAAAAGCTCAACGCCCCGGCCTGCAAGTTTGGCGATGGCCTGACGTGGGGCAAGCTGGCCATGCCGATCAGTGCGGGTGACAGCGAGCTCGGAACGTTGATGACCGCGCGCCTGCCAGCCTTTGCCGACGGCGTCGCGTTCACACCGGGCAAAGCGATCGCCTCCGGCGGTGTCACGCTCACGCTCGCGGCCGATGCGCACGTCGAATTCGACATCTTGAACTACGAGGACGAAGCGCAGCGAGGCTTCCGCGCAGCATCCTTGCCCGAGCAAGCCGTGACGCAGCTCGCGCAAGGCTTCGTCGCCGGTTGGGTGCTCTCGCCGGTCGAAACCGTGATCTGCCCGAGCCCCGCCGTCAGTCTCGAAAACGCCACGCAGCTAGCGCCCGGTGCGCTGCTCGAGCTGTTCATCCTGGGCGTGGACGTTTCGGAGGAGTGGGCGCCGTATGGCGGCTGGCAGAAGGTCGGCGAAGGCCAAGTCAGCGACGACGGTGCGACGCTCGAGTTCCCGGGCGGAGTCCCCCTGTTGACCGCGATCGGTGTGCGGGAGAAGCGCTGATGCGGAGCCTGCTGGCCCAAGCCTGGCTGGCGGCATCGCTGACGCTGGGCTGCGGCAGCAACGCGCCAGAAGTACCCAAAGAGCTGCTGGTTGGCAGCTCGGGCTGCGCCGCTCCGGACTACCCGACCGACGGCATCGGCAAAGAGCAGGGCGATGTCGTAAAAAACGCGTGCTTCGTCGGCTACCGCGCACCGGACCGCGTGGCGCCGTCGCCAGCCCACCGCGAAACGATCGCGTTCTCGGACTACTATGATCCCGCGGGCACCAAGGGCGTCTCGCTGTTGCTGCTCAACACCGCCGCCATCTGGTGCAGCGCGTGTGTGGCCGAGCACGGCGACCTGCCGGCGCGCGCGACCGAGCTAGGCCCCGAAGGGCTGGTGATCCTGAGCGGCCTGTTCGAGGACGGCCGAAAGCAGCCGGCGACGACCGAAGACGTGGAGCGTTGGATCGCCAACTTTCACACGAATTTTCCGATGGTCGCTGATCCGTACCTGTACCTCGGACCCTACGCTTCGACCGATCTGGCACCGCTGAACATGGTAGTCGATGCACGGACGATGAAGATCCTGCGGAAATACGTGGGCGATCAGGGCGCGGTGATGTGGCCGTACATCGAGTCGGAGCTCAAAGCGCGCTCCCAGGCGCGCTGAGCGATGCGTCGGCTGCTGCTTGCGCTTCCGCTCGGGGCCGCGCTGGTTTCATCGCGCGCAGTGGCGCTCGAGCCCGGTAGCGTAGCCGGCAGGCCGGTGTTGCTCGAGGTGAACGAGAGCAGCAGCGCCTACTACAACTTCGACAACCGGGACTCGAAGCCGAGCCAAGTCCCGACCCGCGCCAACGATAACTTCGGCCTGATTTACAATCGCCTGAGCCTGCAAGCCACCGCTGGCAGCCTGAGCCTGGGGGTGCGGGTCGACAACGTTTGGTTCTACACGTCGCCGAACGCAACGCAGCTGGCACTCGATCTAACGAACGAAGCTCACCCCGCGAACGCGCCCGGTTACTTCCGCAGCAAGCTCGACGAAGCCGGTCTCGAGCTGTCCAATCGCTTCATCGATTGGGTCTACCCATCGAAATACTACCTCACCTATTCGCGACCTGGCCTCGAGGCGACGCTCGGCGATGCCAGCGCGCAGCTCGGGCGCGGCATCGTGCTCAGCGTGCGCAAACGCGACGAGCTGGGCAGCGACACCACGATTCGCGGCGCGCGCGTCACGCTGAGCTCGCGGGGGCCGGTGGGACTCAAGCTCACAGCGCTCGGCGGCGAGCTGAATCCGCTGCGGATCGACGAAGCCAGCGGCCGATACCTCGGGGTACCGAGCAGCAGCGACGCCCTGGCCACGTTCAGCGAAGCCGGCATGCCGCGGGCGATCGGCACCGATTTTGCCCCGCTCAGCGCCGATTGCCAGACGAGCCCCACCTGCGGCTACGCGCCGGATCGGATCGCAGCCGGGCAGGCGGAATTCTCGGGCGAGCGCTGGAAGCTGGGCACGCAGGGCTCGGTGTTGTTTCGCGCCGCGCCGCTCAACGAGGACTTGGTGCGCAGCGCGCAGCGCATGCTGACGCTGAGTCAGTCGGTCGAGTTGACGCGCGTCGTGCCCGATCTTTCGCTGTACGGTGAGCTCGCCTACCAACATTTGACCGAGCCGGCGACGGCGCCGCGCTTCGAGCCGGGCTACGGCTTGTACGCGAGCGCCTCCTACACGCCCAAAGACGTCGCGCTCACGCTCGAAGGGCGCCACTACCGCCGGTTGTTTCCGTTGTCGGCCAACGTGAAGTTGGCGCGCGCGCGCGAATTCTCGAGTTTGGCGTACAACACGGTGCCGACGACTGAGCTCGAGGACAACGACACCGAGTACGAGCGCATGAACACGTGCGTCAGCGGCGCGCGAATCCGCTCTGACTTCACGCTGCGGCGCGGCGTGCGCGCGCTCGGCAGCTTGTCGCATTACCTCACCTACGCCGAGTCGGGCGCCAACGAAGCCTGCACCATCACGGCCGAGCAACTGAACCGCGTTTACGACGCTTCCTCGGGATTTGCGCTGGATTCGAACGATCGCACGCGCCATCTGGAAGTCGTGCTCGGCGGGCGACTCGACAGCGCGGGGCGCGAGCTACGGCTCGCCGACGGCTCCGAGTCGCATCAGTTCTACCGCGAGGCCTACTTACGCCATCAGCTAGAGCTGCCGATCAGCGGCGATTTCAGCCTGAGCTTGACGGGTCGCCACCGGCGCCGCCAGCAAGCCGAAGGCGGGCCCGGCATCCCGTGGTCAGAAGGCGAAGAGGTGTTGGGCGTCGAATGGGCCGAGCACTCGAGCTTGGGTTTGGGCGCCGAATACGACACGCGCCCCGGCGTGCCGCACCGCTACTTCAACATCGAGCTATCGCACCGCCCCACGCCGTCGAGCCGCATCGCGCTTTTCGCCGGGCAACGTCGCGGGGCCTTGCGCTGCGTCGGCGGCATCTGTCGCCTTTACCCACCGTTCGACGGCGTCCGCCTCGACGTCGCCCTGCGCTTCTGAGCCTGCCATGCGCCGCCCCCTGCTCGCCCTTGCCCTGCTCCTCCACGCGAGCGTCGTTTCCGCGGCACCGGCGACCGAGGCCGAGGCCCAAACGAACCTTGTTCAGCATCGCCCCCGCCTACTCCCCACGGCGGCCGCCGTCGTGCCCGGCTTGGTCGTGCACGGCGCCGGTCAGTACGCGCTCGGCGAGCCAAAAACGGGCAAGAACCTGCTGGTAATGCAAGGCGTCGGATTCGGCCTGTTCCTAGCGGGCGGCCTCACGATCGTCTTCACCGGCGCGTCGCGCTATTTCGTGGCGCCCGCCGCCACCGCCGCGATCGCCGGCTTCGGCTTGTTCTCGACCTCTTACTTCGCGGACATCTACGGCAGCGTCGCGACCGACGGTGGCGCTGCGCCCTATCGCTACCGCCTGCCCGCCAGCTGGGAGACCGAGCTCGGCTACCGCCGGCTCCAGGATCCGCAGTTTGCGTACCGTGACTTTTTGGTGGAGCGGGTATCGCGTCAGATCGGCCCGCTGCGACTCAGCCCGTCGGGCTTCTTCTCCACACGCGGCGACACGGCGCGCTACCGCATCGAAAGCCAATATCGGCTGGCCGGCAATGTCGACAACCCGCGACCTCGCGACATCAGTTTCGTCGATCTCACGTTCGGCCTGACGCACTATCGCTACCGCCCGGAGCATTTCAGTCGTAGCGGCGCGGAGCTGTCGCTCGACGCGCGCTACGATTTGGCACGCCTCGGCGCGACGCTGCGCGGCTCCTTCATCGAGCTGGGTACCGGCTACGCGCTCGCTCGTGTCGACTACAATTTATCGGGCGTCAAAGTACCGTACGACCTCGATCATGTGCTGCTCGGACACTGCGGCTTCGGCGTCACGCTGCGCGGGCGAAGCGCGCCTGGCAGCGAGGCCATTATTTACTACGATCATCGTCACGACGAGTACGTCGCGGGATTGAAGCTCAGGGGCATCGGCAGCGGCGTGATCGGCCATTTTGGCCTGGCCGCGCGCTGGTTCTTCAATGACCAGGTGGGCGTCGCGTTCGAGGCGCAAGCCGGCTCCGCCTATTCGGCCGGCGCCTCGCTGATTTTCCGTTCCCACCAGGATGCTCGGAAGGAGCTAATCCCATGAAGCAACGATTCCTGATCGGCAGCGTCGCTTTGCTCGCGCTCTCCTGCCTGCGTCCAACCGAAGAACGGGTGGAGCGCGATCGCGAGGTTGGCCAGGCCGCGGGCTATCAGCTCAGCGTCAAAGTCGAAGACGGCTTAGCAGCGGTGCGCTCGCTCTCGACCCCGACCCTGACCCTGTGGGGCAGCGCGCCGAGCTTTCGCTTCACCGTCACCTCATTGGGCACACAGGAGCTGTTCATCGAGGTCCAAAACTGCCTACCTGACGCCGAGCTCCAGGTGGTGAGCGGCCGCGCCCTGATTAAACCGCTCGACGACGTCGATGGCAACGTCCCGACGCGCAAGCGCTGGCAAGTCGATATCAACTCGGGCGACACGCAGCTCGCGCTCGCGGCGCCGGACAGCGCCAGCGCCGAGCCGTTTCGCTTTGCCCTGTTGTCGGACATTCAAGAAGCGATCGACCATGTCTCCGACATTTACGACCGCTTGAACGACCAAACCGGCGTTCGCTTCGTGCTCGGGGCTGGCGATCTGACGTCGGGCGGGACGCGCGAGCAGCTCGAGCGCTTTCAGAAAGAGCTACTGCGACTGAAAGTCCCGTACTTCGCGACGCTCGGTAATCACGAGCTGGGCACGCGCCCGGATCTCTTTCACGACTACTTCGGCCGCGGCAATTTCCATTTCCGCTTCCACGACGTGGCGTTCACGCTGATCGACGACGGCAGCGCCGGCCTCGACCCAACCGTGTACGACTGGCTCGACACTTGGCTCGACGACGCGCGAAACGACGTGCACATCGTGGCCATGCACATCCCGCCCACCGACCCGATCGGCGTGCGCAACGGCTCGTGGGCAAGCCGCGCCGAAGCCGCCAAGTTCTTGGGACGCCTGGCGGAAGGCCATGTCGACCTCACGCTCTACGGTCACATTCACTCGTACTATTCGTTCGACAACGCCGGCATCCCGGCGTTCATCTCCGGCGGCGGCGGCGCCATCCCCGAGCGCTTCGACAACATCGGCCGCCACTTCATGGTCTTCACCGTCAACTCCAAGACCGGCGTGACTTCGCAACGCGTGATCAGAGTCGACTGACTCGGCCGTACGAACCGAGAGCGAGAGAACACCACGTCACGTGTGTGCGGCGATGTAGTCCATGCGTCCCCAGATTCGCGTCCGAACGCGTACCGCGTCGAGCGAAAAGCGAGTAGCTTAGATAAGGCTGGCGTTCGTGTTTGCGCGCGCTCTCAGCCCAATCGGAAGGCCTCAGATGGTTCACCAACCGTGTCGTCGCATAGCCATTCTCAGCCGTCCCGTTGGGTATGCTGGGGCACGCCGTGCCCGAGACACCGGCCTACCAGGCACGCCGTTTGCTTTAGCGCTACCGACCCATGCGCGCCGAAGCCGAGACGTGCGCCCCCGCGCAGCCTATGACGCCCGATAGCCCATTACCGGAGATTGAACCGGAACCCGACGGGAAAGCCGAAGAAGACGCAGCAAGTAAAGCCGAAGGGGCGGCGGAGACTGGACCTTCCGAGGTCGAACGTGCTCGCCACTCGATGGAAGCCATCGGTCTCATGACCGAGAACCTCCGGTTATTTCTTCAGTCGAAAAACAATGGGTAAGCTGCCCCAGTGTGGCGGTTTAGATGCAGCCATTTGCCCTACCGTCCCAGCGTGACTGCCCCGGCCCGAGGGCGGTCTGCTCGCTCAACCCCTCGGGCAACTCCACTTCCGCGGCCACTGGGTGCCGAAAGTCGACCGTGGTCCACGGAGCGGGGCTTTCGCGCCGAACGAAGTTTTGCCACGACTTGCGTGATGGTCGCTACGTGCCCGAAGTAGCCCGCCGAAGGCAGGGGATTTCCTGACGCCTACTGATTTTCCCAGCCTCCTTCGAGAGAACCGCGACGCCATCGTGTCGTGCTTCGTCGCGGCGGTGGAGCGGTTAGAGTCGTCGCTGCAAGTGCCGAGCGCGTCGCGGCCGCTGCTCGTGGACCACATTCCGCAGTTCCTCGACGAAATTTCCGCCGAGGCTTCTCGCGTGCACGAGATTCGCGCCAACCAAGACGCCGTAGATACGAGCGAAACGGCTCGGCAGCACGGCGGCCAACGCTGGAGCCTCGGCTACGATCTCCAAGCGGTAATTCGCGAGTACGGCATTCTTCGCCACTGCATTTTGCAAACCGCCACCGAGGTAGGACTCCAGCTCTCCAACGACGATTTCGACATCCTCGCAAAGTGTCTGAGCGTTGGCGTCGCGGAAGCCGCCACCGCATACGCGGCATTCCGAGACGAAGAGCTGAACGCCCGCAACGCGCAGCTCGAGTTCCTGGCCGAAGCTGGGTCTCTGCTCACGTCGTCATTGGATTACCGCTTCACGCTTCGCCACCTCACCAGCTTGGTCGTTCCGCGCTTGGCCGATTGGTGCGCCGTCCACCTCGATGGCCACAGTGTCGACGAAATGCCCCTCGCACACGTCGACCCTACAAAGGTCGAGGTCCTTCGCGAAATCTATCGACTCTATCCGCCGCCTCTGGACTCACCGCATGGATACCCCCAAGTGCTGAGGACCGGAGAGCCCCAGCTGGTGGCTGGGATTGCACCGGGGCTCATCGACGCGGCGGCAAAGAGCCCCGAGCACCTCGCGCTCCTCAAGTCGATCAACGCCTGTTCCTGGATCGTGGTCCCGTTGCGCGTGCAGGGAAAGATGTTCGGTGCGCTGACGCTCGCGTACAGCGATTCGGGGCGCCACTACTCGGAAGCCGATCTCGCGCTCGCGAGCGAGCTCGCTTTGCGGGCGGCCATGGCGATCGACAACGCCAAGCTCTACGCCATGTCGCAGGAAGAGCGCTCGCGCGTGGAGGCGGCCACGCGCGCCAAGGATGAGTTCGTGGCCATGGTGTCGCACGAGCTTCGCACCCCGCTGAATGCGATCACGGGCTGGCTGCGACTCATGAAAATGGGCGCCCTTCCCGATGCCAAGCGCCGGCACGCGCTCGACGTGATTGAGCGGAACACGCAGGCCCAAACCCAAATCGTCGGCGACCTCTTGGACATTAGCCGCGCCATCACCGGCAAGCTTCGCATCACGCTGGCGCAGATCGATCTGACCAACGTCATCGATCTCGCGATCGAGGGGATTCGACCCGCCGCCGATGCCAAGCGAATTGAGATCGAGACCGACTTCGACCCGAACACCGTGATTCGCGGCGACGGTGACCGGTTACAGCAAGTCGCCTGGAATCTTCTGGCGAACGCGGTGAAGTTCACGCCGAAGAATGGACTCGTTCGCGTCCAGCTTCGGCGCATCGATTCGGACGTGGAGCTCGTTGTCACCGACAACGGTCAAGGCATCGAGCCGCACTTTCTACCCCACGTTTTCGACAGTTTTCGGCAGGCCGAGGCCGTCACGTCGCGCGAGCACGGCGGCTTGGGCATTGGCCTTTCGATTGCCAAGCACATCGTCGAGATGCACGGCGGCGGCATCCAAGCTCAGAGTCCGGGGCATGGTCAAGGCGCGACGTTTGTGGTGCGGCTTCCGGTAAGCCCGCTCGTCTCCGCCACCCTGGGAGTGACAAGAATCCGCGCAGCGCTCGAGCCAAGCGACAGCCCAATGCCGGTCGGCCTCGAAGGGATACGCGTGCTCGTGGTCGATGATGAACCGGACGCCCGCGAAATGGTTCAATACGTCCTGCAAACCTGCGGCATCGAAGTGCGCGTCGCTGGCAGCGCAGCAGAGGCCTTGATCGAGCTGGAACGGTTTAAACCGCACGTGATGGTTTCGGATGTCGGCATGCCGAAGGAAGACGGCTACTCTCTGATTCGAAGCGTGCGCTCGGCGGCTTCCCTGGAACTGCGGGGCATTCCTGCAATCGCGCTCACCGCGTTCGCTCGCAATCAAGACCGGGCGCGAGCCCTTGTCGAGGGTTTCAACGTCCACATGGAGAAGCCGGTTGAGCCGGCCGAGCTCGTGAAAGCAGTCCTCGGATTGGCGGGAGACGTCCGGCGGTAGCCACCGCCTGGCCCGCAACCCACCCGGGCCAGCTAGTGGGCGTGATGTCACCCATCGACCAAACGCTTCAGCGTAAGGCCGCGTCGATGTCGTGTTCGATGCTGGCGTGCGCGCCGGTCGTGTAGCCTTCGCGCTGCGTAAGCACGCGACCGTCGCGGCCGATCAGCACGCTGAACGGAGCCGAGGCGCGCGGATTGTACAGCGCGACCGCGCGGCTTTCTTGATCGAGCAGAATTGGGAACGAGACGCCGAGACGCGAGACGGCGGCCTGCACGTCGGCGGTCGAGCCGGGGCCGTCGATCGAGACGCCGAGCACGACGAAGCCGCGCTCTTTGCGCGCGCGGTACAGCGCGTCCAGATCGGGCATGGCGCGCAGGCAGGGTTTGCAGAACGTCGCCCAGAAGTCGACCAGGACCACGTCTTTGCCGAAGTGGTCGGATAAGCGCTCGCTGCCGCCATCCAGGCGCGGCAGCTCGAAGTCGGGTGGGCGCGCCGCCGCCGCTGTCGTGCCGGGCGCCGTCGTGGTCGCCGACGGCGCCGCTGAGCCGCAGCCGAGCATCAGGACGAGCCCGAGCGGGCCCAGCGCCTTCACGGCAGCTTGGCCACGAGCTTGTCGACGCGCTGCCAATAGTCGGACGAGTAGCCCATCGTGGCGTCGATCACCTTCATCGTCTTGGCGTCGACCAGCATGTTGAGCGGCGTGGCGTCGGACGTGAAGAACGCCCCCAGCTTGAAGCCCGGATCGAGCAGCAGCGGGAAATCGATGGAATGCGCCGGCAGCGAGCCCCAATTGTGCAGATCGAGCGGCTTGGCTGGGCCAGTCTTGTTGTCTTCGAACAAGGTCACGATCAGCTGCACGCCCTTCGGCGCGAACGCCGCGTGCACGCCGTTGCTCTTGATGTCCGCCATCTCGGCGCGGCAGACCGAGCACCACACCGCCGAGGCGTTGATCCAGATCAGCTTCAAGTTGTTGCGGCCGTCGGGGTTGTAGTACTCCGACAGCTGCACCGTCTCGAGCTTGGTTTGGTCGTAGTTGGCGGCCAGCGGATCATGCCAACCCAGGAACGCAAAGTTCTCGAGCGTCGCGTGCACGCCGACGCCGTACGGCCCAGCCGGATAGTCCAGCTTCTGGTAGTTAGGGTCCGCGCTGTTCGGGCCCGCCGCGGTCGTGCCGGCGGGCGCGCCGGTGACGGGGATCCGGCTCGGCGCTCCGGCCGCCGCACTACCACCCGCCGCGGAGCCGTCAGCGGCCAGCCCGGGGTCATTGACCGGCGCGCTGGAGCACGCGGCAGAAACCGCGAGCGTGGCGACGAGCCTCACAGTCTTCGCGCCCGGGCGGGCCTGCCTTGCCTTGGAACGAACGCGCATCATCGACCTCGAGGGCTAAAACCTTGTATGAAGGTACCCGCGTGACCCAGGACGTCAAGAAGACCCGAGCTTCCTCGCCAGCGGGCCGCTACTTGGCGGCGCTTTTGCTACTCGCTTCAGTCGGCTTGCCGGGCGCCTTGGGCTGCTCGTCGGGCTCGAAGCGCTCGCCCGGAACGTCGGGCGCAGCTGGCGACGCCAACTGCTCCGGCGCCGAGTGCAAGCCGAGCGGGCGCTTCACCGCCTGCGAGGCGAGCGATCAATGCGATCAGGATCACGGCTTCAGCTGCGTCGACGGTGAGTGCAGCTACGAATGCCAGTCTCACGCCGACTGCATCGCCGTCGGCCATTGCGAGCCGCGCAGCGTCGACGGCGAACGCAAAAACTTTTGTGTGCGCGACGCGACTCCGCCCGAGCCGGGCAAGCTGTACAGCGCTTGCCCGAACGGCGACGAGTGCGCGGACGCGGCGCTGTGCGTCGGAGCCGGTCCCGGTGACCTCGACGCCTACTGCACGATCGACTGCGCGGCGGACGACGACTGCGCCGCCGGCTACTACTGCGGTAACATGGCGCGCGTGCCGTGCGCCGACGCGTGCGTCGTCAACGGTAAGATCGGCCAGAAGGGCCAACCGAGCGATCCGCGCTGCGTGCCGGCCGATCAAATCGGTAAAGACAAGCCGTTTCAGTGCGCCACGCAGGGACTCGTGCGAAGCGTGTGCCGGCAGCGTGAGTTTTGTGCGTCGTGCGACACCGACGCCGACTGCCTGGGCGTGCCGAACCAGGTCTGCGCCAAGGACGAAAGCGGCGAGAAGATCTGCACGCGGCTGTGCGACACCGATACGCGCTCGTGTCCCTGGGGCAATGCCGCGCAATGCGCCGTCTTCGACACCAAACTGGGCCTCCCGACCTGCTCCCACCGCTTCGGCTCGTGCCATGGCACGGGCGGGACGTGCGAGCCGTGCCGCAACAACGCCGACTGCCCGGGCGGCGTCTGCACGTCGTCGCAGTTCACCGGCGAACGCTGGTGCATCAACCTCAGCACCGCCTGCGAGTGTCCGAACGGCCCGACCGCATCCGGCTCCTGCACCGACGGTGGCTGCCCGCCTTCGCCGAGCGGCTTGCCCCTGCAATGCATCAACAGCACCGACTCGCAGCTGTTCGATCTCTGCTTCGCCGCCAACAGCACGACCAACACCCAGCTCGGCACGTCACCACAAACCGGCTGCTGGGGCGGAGAATGAGGCGGCGACGCGGATTCCGCGCCCGAGGACGTCATGCGGCATCCGCAACTGCCGAATAACAGTACAATTTTCAAGAGCGTGAGCAAAACCCCCTCCGCAATCGTGAAGCGACGCGGAGGCTAGCGGTCTGAAAGAAACTTAGACTAACCTCTGCATCCCTCTGGGGGTTCGTACGTCGAACCAACCGCGGCATGGCCCGCGGATTCCTTGGGATTAACTAGAAAGAGGAGTGTCGTATGGGAAAGTTGATTGATTACCGGGTTGCCGGACTGGTGCTCGCAGTGGCAGGCGCGTTCTCGACGCAAGCGTGCACGGGCAAAGACAACCCGCTCGGCAGCAACGCGCTGCTCGAGCAATGCGGCCTCGTCTGCGCGGAGAAGGGCATCGTCGATGGCAACGCGTCCATCTCCGGCATCCCCAACATCGACGCCTTCTTCGGCTCGGTCGTGAACTTCAACGCCAAGGCGAGCCTGATCAGCGGCAACATCGACGCGGAGCTCGCGAAGATCAAGGCATCGCTGATGCTGCCGGCGACTGCCTCGACGGCCGACATCAAGGCCGCGATCGTCGCCAACTTCAAGCTCGACGCCAAAGCGGGTCTGAAGATCGCCTACAAGCCCGCGCAGTGCGCGGTCTCAGCCAAAGCTACGATCGAAGCTACCGCCAAGTGCGACGTGACGGTCGACCCAGGCAAGGCGGAAGTGAGCTGCTCGGGCACCTGCACGGCGGACGCCTCGGTCGAGGCCAAGTGCGACGCCTCGGCCACGGTCAAGTGCGTGGGTACGGCGCCGATGCTGAACTGCACCGGCGAGTGCAAGGGCACTTGTGAGCTAGATGCGGCGGCTTCTTGCTCGGGCACCTGCAAAGGTACCTGCTCGGGCACTTGTTCGGCGATGGACGCCATGGGCAACTGCGAAGGCAGCTGCACGGGCATGTGCACCGGCTCGTGCGAGATGGCAGCCAGCGCCTCCTGCTCGGGCAAGTGCAAAGGCGAGTGCACGTACACGCCGCCCAAGGGCTCGTGCGAAGCCGGCGCGTCGGTGAAGTGCGAAGCCAGTGCCAAGGGCAGCGTCATGTGCAACGGCAAGTGCGACGGCGAGATCACCCCGCCGAAGGCCAGCGCCGAGTGCGAAGCCAGCGCCAAGGCGGATGCTTCGGTCAGCGTGGAATGCACGCCGCCGTCGCTCGACCTCGCGTACCAATTCGACGCCAAGCTCACCGCAGCGGCGCAAGCCGATGCGCAAGCCAACTTCGAAGCGTTCTTGGTCGGCTTCAAGGGCAGCTTTAGCGTGATCCTCGCTCAGCTCGCGCAGAGCGATCTCGTGCTCAAGGCCGGCGCAGACATCTCGGCCAAGGGCGTTACTGCCGTCACGACGGCTGTCAACGCCATCGACGTGACCGCATCACTCAAGGTCAGCGTCGGCGTGGGCTGCGCGCTCGGCGAGTTGCCGAACGTCGCCAAGGCCATGAAGGCGTCAACCGCGTCGCTCACCGCCAGCGCCTCGGCGGCTGGCGAGCTGACGACGGCTCTGTCGGGCTGATCGACCCGCGCTGCAGGTAGCGAACGGCGCGCTTCCTCCGGGAGGCGCGCCGCTGGCTTTTTGTGGGGCGGTGGCGAGCTCGACGTAGCGAATCGTCACCGGCGTCCGAACTTAGCAACCCGGCGTCCGCGCGCCAACGCACCCGATTGACGTTGCGGTTCGGCACCCGAATGCTCCCGGCATGACCGACGCTCCGCCTCAAAGCCCGCTCGCCTCCCCGGAACCTTGGAGCCTGGTCGCCGACGACTACACGCTCGAGCTGTTGCCGATGTTCGAGTTGTTTTCGAAAGACGCGCTGGCACTCGCGCCGACGCCGGCTGGTGCACGCCTGCTCGACGTGGCGGCTGGCCCCGGCACGCTGACGTTGCTCGCCGCCGAATCGGGTCGCTCGCTTGCGGCGATCGATTTTTCACCGCAGATGGTGAAAAATTTAAAGCAACGCCTGAACGGCGCGCAGCTCGGCGCCGACGTGCGGCTCGGCGACGGACAGGCGCTGCCGTGGGGCGAGGCCGAGTTCGACGCTGCGTTCTCGATGTTCGGGCTGATGTTCTTTCCGGATCGTGGCAAGGGCTTCGCGGAGCTTTACCGTGTGCTGAAGCCGGGCGGCGTCGCGGTGGTGTCGAGCTGGGCACCCTTCCACGGCATCTTCAAGAGCGTGATGGAGGCGATGCGCGAGATCTTGCCTGACATCCCGTTCGGTTCCGGGAAGGGACCGCTCGGCGATCCGGACGAATTTGCGGCCGAGCTTTTGGCGGCAGGCTTTCGTGACGTGAAAGTGACGCCGCACACGCACACGCTGCCTGCCGATTCGCCGGCGGAGCTGTGGTCGTCATTTCAGCGCACGACGGCCCCGATCGTCCTCTTGAAGACGCGCCTGGGTGAGGCGAAGTGGCGCGAAGTGACGAGCGGCGTCGTCGAACGGCTCCAAGCCGAGTACGGAACCGCCCGCGTCGAAGTCACGACCACGGCCTACCTCGGTTCCGGTAAGAAACCGTAGTTTGCGCGGTAGATCGCCGGGTTTTGAGCAACATCGCGGCGTCGCGAGTCTACCGGGCTAAAGGCTGCGGCCGGGTCGGCCGTTCTCCCCCGGTTGGAGATGTCTGCGGCCCAACAACCCAACCCCGTTTCCGTCCTGGATGGAAAGTATGCGCTACTTCGTGAGATCGGCTCGGGCGGCACCGGCACGGTCTACGAGGCTGAGAACCTCGTCGTCGGCAAGAAGATCGCGATCAAGCTGATGAGCCGAGCGGCCTTCGCCGAGAAGGACAGCCAGGCGCGCTTCGTTGCCGAGGCACGCGCCGCCGCCCGCATCGCGCACGCCAACGTGGTCGACATCCACGATCTGGGTATCTCGAGCAACGGCCTGCCCTACATCGTGATGGAGCTGCTGCGCGGCGAGACGCTGCAGGATCTGATCGACACCCGCGGTCCGCTCGCTCCGGCCTACGCGTGTGAGCTGTTCCTGCAGGTGCTAGCTGGTCTGTCGGCCGCGCACGCGCAAGGCATCGTGCATTGCGATTTGAAACCGGCCAACGTGCTGGTCACGCACCCGCGCCCCGATCGCCCGCTAGTCAAGGTGCTCGACTTCGGCATCGCCCGCGGCGTCGAAGCCGCGCAGCAAGTCGACCAAGTCGTGATGGGGACGCCGATGTTCATGGCGCCTGAGCAAGTCACGGGCGACGCGGTCGACTTCCGCACTGACGTCTATCAAGCCTGCGCGATGCTGTTCGCGATGCTGGCCGGCACCGATCCGTTCGAGGCGTACACCACGCGCGACGTGATGAAGCTGGTCGCCAAAGGTCGCACCAAGGATCTGCAGGCGCTGGTGCCCGAGCTACCGGCCGAGCTGATCGCCGTCATCAAAGACGGCATGGCGATCAAACCCAAGGCAAGGATTCAAAGCGCCGAAGAGCTGGCCGAACGGCTGCGCCCGTTCGTCAGCCCCGCGCACTTCGTGTCGCTCGTACCGGCAACGCGCACTGGCTCTGGTCGCCCGATTCCGGTGATCGTCGCGGCGGGCGCGAACGCCGAGGCGGGCAAGCCGTCTTCGCGACCCGGCCAGGCGCTGGGCTCGGTGATCCCAGTGCACATGCCGCGGGTGACGCGCATGACCGATTCGCTGTTGGTGTCGCCGCGCATCCCGCGCGCGCCGAGCACGCCCAAGATGCAGATGGGTCACGACTTCATGCCGATGCCGGGCGATCCCGAGTACGACTCGATGCTCGAGGCTCGGCGATCGCAGACCCACATGCCCCGGCGCCGGCCGAATTTCAGGCGCGACGTGATGCCGGCCTTGGTCGCCACTGGCATCGGTTTCGCGCTGGGCATCGTTTTGGCTTGGTCCGGCGGTCTGATCTAGGGCCGGTTTCGTAGCGGTTGCCGACGCCAGGCGCCGTTCAACTTGCGGCGAGCCGCGGCAGTAGTATGACGGCCGCGCCATGAGTCAGGAAACGTTCCAGGTCCCCCAACGCGAGGTCGGCGCGGATGATCCCGTGCCGGGTGTGAAGAACGTCATTCTGGTGATGAGCGGCAAGGGCGGCGTGGGCAAGAGCACCGTCGCCACCAACCTGGCGCTCGCCCTGAAATCGTTCGGCTTGAAGGTCGGCCTGCTCGACGCGGACATTTACGGCCCCAGCATCCCGACCATGCTCGGTATCACCGGCCAGCCCATGAGCGACGGCAAGCGCATCCAACCGCTCGAGCGCTTCGGCGTGAAGCTGATGAGCATCGGCTTTCTTCTGGAAGACTCCAAGAGCGCGGTGGTCTGGCGTGGACCGATGCTGCACGGCGCGCTGTTGCAATTTTTAAAGGACGTCGAGTGGGGCGAGCTGGATTTCTTGCTGTTGGATCTGCCACCCGGCACCGGTGACATCGCGCTCACGTTGTCGCAGCGCGTGCGCTCGAACGGCGCCGTGATCGTGACGACGCCGCAAGAAGTGGCGCTGCAAGACGTCTACAAGTCGGTGTCGATGAACAAAAAGGTCGGCATTCCGATCGTCGGCGTCGTCGAGAACGAGAGCTACTTCGTGTGCGGCAACTGCAACGAGAAGCACGAGCTGTTCGGCTCTGGCGGTGGGCAGAAGATCGCCGATTTTGCGGGCGCCCCCCTGCTCGGCCAAATCCCACTGTTCCCCGAGGTTCGCAAATGGGGCGACGCCGGCGTGCCGGTGGTCGAAGCGGCCCCCGGTTCGCCACCGGCAGAAGCTTTCACGCAGGTCGCGCGTCGGCTGATCGAGAGCCTGAACAGCACCGCCGCGGCCTCGGTACTGAACATCGACCGCAGCGGCGGACAAAATCGCCACCTGCCGATCACGCGCTAGCCACTTTCCCGACCAACAACTCGCCCTACCCTGACTGCCGAAGTGCCCCGCCAATTGGCAGGCGCCCTGAGGCACGATATACGCCGCCGAGACCTCCATGACCGCCCCTGAATCCGAAACCGTCACCGAGCAAGCCCAGAGCCCAGCGGGCGAAGCGGCGCCTGGAGAAACGAGCCCGAGCTCGGACGCACCGGCCGCTGCCGAGGCGAGCCCCGCCGAAGCCGAAGCCGAAGCCAGCCCTGCCGAGGCGGGCCCGGCCGAAGCCGGCAACGACGACGCGGCCGAAGCCGGCGATGACGACTCCGACGAAGGCACGGGCGACGGCGAAGCCCCCGAGGGCGGCGAAGCCACCAGCAGCGACGCACCCGGCGTCCCCGGCGCCCCGAAGAAAAAGCGCCGTCGTCGCAAGAAGAAGAAGCCGAGCGACGCTGCAGCCGCCGTCGGCCGCGAAGGCGAAGCCCCGCGCCACAAGCCGCATCGCGCCAGCGATCGCGCGCCGTTTCACGTTGGCGAAGAAGTCTTCGGCAAAGTCACGGCGGTGCTCGACACCGCCGTGATGATCGACCTGTCCGGCAAAGCGCTGGCAATCTTCGACCGCTCGGAGATGGAAGCCGACGATTTGGTACCGTCGATTGGCGACCGCTTCGTGGCGCGCGTGCACAACGACGGCATCCGCGGCGGCCTGGTCGTGCTGTCGAGGAAGCCCCTGCGTGAAGAAGAGATCAAGCCGAAGATCGAGCAGGCGCACAAGGACGGCACGCTCGTCAGCGGCCTGGTCACGGGCGTGATCAAGGGCGGTATCGAGGTCGACATCTACGGGTTGCGCGCGTTCGCGCCGGCGTCGGGGATGGATCTACACCCGCAAAACGCGAACTTTGCAACGCTCGTCGGCCAGCGGCTGGAGTTCAAGGTCGTTCAGTACGAAAAAGCCGGGCGCGACGTGGTCGTTACCCGCCGCCCGATGCTGGAAGCCGAAGCGCACGAGCGCCGTAAACACGCGCTGACCTTGCTGCAAGAAGGCGCGGTCATGCAGGGCGTGGTGCGCACCGTCGTCGAATGGGGCGCGTTCGTCGCATTGCCCGAAGCCGAGAACCTCGAAGGCTTGGTGCACGTCACCGAAGCCAGCCACGACGCGCGCACGCCGCTGAACGAGATCGTGAAACCGGGCGAAAAGCTCGAGGTCAAGATCATCAAGATCGACGAGAAGGGTAAGATCTGGCTCAGCCGTAAGGCGCTGATCGCCGATCCGTGGGGCGAGGCGCGCCAGAAGTTCGCGCGCGGCAGCCGTCACACCGGCAAGGTCACGCGGCTCGAGCGCTTCGGCGCGTTCGTCGAGATCGAACCCGGTATCGAAGGGCTGGTACACGTGGCGGACTTGGCGTTCGACCGCGTCGAGCATGCCAACGCGATCCTCAAAGAGGGTCAAGACCTCGACGTCATCGTGTCCAACTTCGACATGCGCAGCAAGAAGGTGTCGCTGCTGCCCGCACTTTCGGGCGAGCGCGCCAACGAGCCGGTGCAGCGCATCGAACGCGGCGCTCTGATCAAGGTCGAGGTCGTCAAAGCCGACGGCCCGGGCTTGATCGTGCGCGTGTTGGGCGTGATGGGCCGCCAGGCCCGCGGCTTCATCCCGGCAGGGCAAACCGGTACCGAGCGCGGGAGCGATCTGCGCAAGCACTTCAAGGCTGGCAAGGTCCTCGATACCAAGGTGCTCGACGTCGATCCGCGCACCGGTGAGCCCAAGCTCAGCATCCGCGGTTTCGCCGAAGAAGAGGAGCGTCGCGCCCACAAAGAGTACCGCCAGAAGCTCAAGGCCGAAGGCGGCTTCGGCACGCTCGGGGATCTCCTGAAGCAAAGGCTCTCGGGGGCCAGTCGCGAAGACTAGCAGTTAGGACTTAGGAGTTGGCAGCGTAGGACCTAGCCTGCCTGCCACTTACTGACCTGCTCCAAACTGCTCGCTGCCAACTCATCTGCCTTGAGCGGAAACGTCCGTTAAGAGCGCGAATTGGCCACCCTTTTTCGGACGCCTCCTACGCGCCGGCTTGATTTGTGCCGCTGGCCATGAAAAGTCGAACGGTAGGGCGATGACCGACAAGCGATCCGAGAGCGAACGTGTGAGCAGCAGGCCTCCGATGCCGTCGATCGCGCCTCCGACCGATGACATCGACGCGGAGTGGGGCGCGGACGCGACCACCAGCACGGCGCCGCTGCCGCACGACGCCGCCCCAGCGACGTCACCGTCGACCCCTGCGCCAGCGCCGCGCGCCTCGACCCCCGCATCAGCACCGGCGTCACAGATTCCAACCCCGCTCCCGCGACCGTCGTCGCCTCCGCGCCCCGTCTCGTCGCGGCCCTCTGCGGTAGCGACGCCGTTGGTATCTCCGTCGACGCGGCCGTCCGCCATCGCGACGCCGCTGGTGCCCGCCGCGACGCTCCCCTCTGCGCTGGCCACACCGCTGATCAACGCGCCGATGCCGGCTGCCGCGACTCCGCCCGCCGCCGCGACTCCGCCCGTCGCCGCCGCGCCGCTCTTCGCCGCGAACAATCCGCTGCGCAAGCAAACGCTGCTCGGCATCGCCCCGGTGATTCCGCCGCGTTCCGAGCCGCCCGCCGCTGCGCGTGCGGCCGACAATCCGCTGCGCAAGCAAACGCTGCTCGGCATCGCCCCGGTGATCTCCCAGCCCAAGTCCGACGCGGCGCCCGCAGCTGAGCCAGCTTCGTCCGTCTCTAGCATCGTGACGCCGGCGATGGTCGCGACCGACGCACCGACGACGACCGATGTTCCCGAGCCGGTTGCCGCCGCCAAGCCGCGCCGCTCGGAGCCCGCGCGTCCCGTCGCGGCCGCGCTCAGCATCAGCCATGACGACTTGCCGGAGCTCAAACCGCGGCGACCGCGCTGGCAGCTGCCGCTTGGCGTTGCAGCCGCGCTCGTGCTCGGCGTCGTCGGTCTGCGCCAGCTCGATCACGCGCCGACCCCGACACCCGCCGAGCTCGCGCACCCGATCAGCGCCGCCAAGCCGGCCGCCAGAGCGCTCAACGCCGCCGCCCGCATGAGCGACGAGGGCGACGATGACGACGACGGCAACGACCCCAGCACCGGCAACGACCCTTCGCCCGACCCGACAACGCCCGACCCCGACCCGCTCAAAGCCAAAGCGGACGACACCCCGGTCAAGCCGGCCACCGCGGCGACCAAAGCCGCCGAAGCAGCTCTGCCCGCTGCTTCTGACAGCTCCGCTCGCTCGCTCGCGGGCGGCTCGGTGCACGTCAACGTCGACAGCGACCCGCCCGGCGCGCGGATGTTCTGGAAGGGTAAAGAGGTCGGCACGACCCCCTTCGTCCTCGAATTGCAGCCAGGCGAAAAACACGCTTACGAGCTGGGCATCCCTGGCTACACCACGCGCAAGGTCGTGATCGATGGCTCCAAAACCGATATTACTATCGGTCTGCGGCCTGATCCAACCGGATCAATTGGCGCAAGCCGCGGAAAATAATAAGCTTCTGCTCATCCAACAAAGCTCCTCGCCTGCCCAAGCGCTCGGCCGGCTCGGCTGTCCAATGCCGGAGCAATGCACTATCGTGAGCGTCCGACCGGAGAATTCGCGTGGTTATTTCCGCGCGCCAGCACTTGCCTGAGCGTACCGATCGAGAGCTCGTCACCGCCGCCCGTGAAGGCGACGCGGAGGCATTTGGGCTCTTGGTCCGTCGCCATCAGCGCCGCGTCTACCGCCTCGCCGTCCACCTGCTCAAGAGCGGTGCGGAGGCCGAGGACGTGACTCAAGACACCTTCGTCCGCGCCTATGGCGCGCTCGATCGCTTCGACGGACGCAGCGAGCCCTTCACGTGGATTTACCGCATCTGCGTGAACCTCTCACTCAACGCGCTGCGCTCGCGGAAGACGCGGCGCGCTTCGTCGCCGGATGATCCGCGCATCGAAGGCTTGCTGATCGACAATCGCCCGGCGGCCGGCAGCCCCGCGCGTAGCAGCGCCGACAAGCAGCTCGGCCGCGCGCTAGCCGAGGGCATCGACGAGCTTTCTGACACGTTGCGGACGACGCTCGTCTTGGTGTGTATCGACGGACTGAGCCACGCCGAAGCGGGCGACGTGCTCGGCTGCCCCGAAGGCACCGTGGCCTGGCGCGTCCACGAAGCGCGCAAGAAGCTGCGGCTCATGCTCGCTGAACGCGGGTTCGACGATGACGACATCGAGGGCAAGGCATGAGCGAACCCACACTCAAGTTGCCGCGCAACGGCGACGCGCTACTGCGCGATTTTCCGATCGCCGAGCCCGATTTCGAGGCGCAAGCCACAGCGATCGAGGCCCGCCTGAAGGGCTCACCCGGCGGCGTCGTATTCGACGACTACCTCAGGGTGCCTGGGCTCGCCGCAGAACCTGGCGAGCCCGCAGCGGCGTCTGCGGTGCGTGCAGCGGCGCCGAAGAGCAATTTTGCCGAGATGGCGCGCAAGAGCGTCCAGAAGAAAGACGACTCGGTCGAGCTCGCCAGAGAGCTGCTCGCGGCCACGGCGCAGAGCCGGCGTCCCAACGCCGAGATGGTAGAGCGCGTGCGGGCCGCGGGCCGCAGCGCCGCGATCATTACCCCATTGCCTACCAGCGAAGACGCGCAGCGCACGAGCGGCGTCGTGACGCGCGCGGAAGCAACGGCTCAACCTTTGGCGCCTGCCTCGAGCAACAACCGAGGCACGCTGATTGGCATCGCCGTCGTCGCCGTGGCGCTGGCGGCGTGCGTGGCGTTGTTCCTGAAGTCGGCGCAGCCCGACAACCAGACGACAGCGGCGCTCGCTGCCGAAAAAGCCGCCGACGCGCCAGCGCCCAAGAGCCTGGCGGCCGCGCCTGTCGCGGCGCAGGGCAACGACGGCGTACTCAGCCCCGAAGCGCTCGCGGCGGCGCCCGCTCGCGAGGGGGTCAAGGCCGTCGGAGCTGCGAAAGCTCCTGCACCGGGCGCGAACGCCCCACCCGCAATGAAAGCAACGCCCCCCGCCAGTGCTGGGGCCAAGCACGAGGCGGTCGTGCTCGAAGAGGATGCGACGCCGCAGCAGGCAGCACCTCCGCAAATCGCGCCCGCCGCAAAGCCCGAGCCTGAACCTCAACTGAAGCCAGCCGAGGGCGACACCGGCAGCGTGCCGATCAGTCCCTCGGCGGGCGCCATCAGCACCGCGCTCAGCTCGGTGCGTGGCGGCGCGCAGGCGTGCTTGGCTGGTCAAAGCGATCCGGTGACGGCCGTCGTCACGTTCGGCGCCGACGGACACGTGCTGCGCGTCAGCGCTCCGGGCGCATCGGGCGCGTGCATCCAAGCCGCGCTGTCGAAGGCTCACATCGCGCCGTTCGCCAAAGAGTCGTTCACTGCAACGACGACGATTCGGCCGCCGTAGGCGGTCGAATCGTGTGCTTGTTCTCCTCCGTGCCCGTGCCCGTGCCCGGCGTTCTCTCCAACACCTTCCTTGGTGAGGCCCCGCTTCCTGGCGCGGGCTTGCCCGCGCGCGCCGCGCCCAGCTGGGCGCGCAGGCGAGGCCTACCAAACCAAGCTCATCGCGACGCCGTTGGAAAAAGCCCCGCGAGATCGGGCACGGGCACGGAACGGGCACGGGCACGTCTGACCATTCATCACATTTCGTGGCTCGAGCAGCGAGCGAACAGGAAGGCGGCTAACCATTCATCCCATTTTGCGATTCGAGCAACGAGCGAACAGGAAGGCGGGAAGGCGGGAAGAATTCCAGGTGTTCGAGCAGGCAACTGAGGCCCAATTGCTATCCCTAGCGTCGAGCTTACCCGTACCACCCACCCCAATCTGCGGGTTCTC
>JBBRMI010000094.1:0-29021 GCA_038230915.1 Polyangiales bacterium
AAAATTGCTCGGCCCTTGCGCCACGTGAGCATGGCGAACGCCACCAGCGTGGCAATCATAATGGTTACGTAGCCGCCCTGCATGAATTGCGTCGCGTTACTGACGAAGAAGCCGAGGTCGATGAAAATCAGTCCAGTGCACACTGGAGCAACCCACAACGCTTTCCAACGCCAGACCCGAGTCGCCACCAAATAGAAGAGGATGGTGGTGATCGCCATCGTACCGGTGACGGCAAGCCCGTAGGCGGGCGCCAAGTTGTGTGAGGACTTGAAGACCAGTACGAGTAGAATGCAAAGCACGAGGTAGGTCCAATTCACTTCGGGAATGTAAATCTGTCCCTCGACCTCGGCGTTCGTGTGCACCACGCTCACGCGCGGGAAAAGGCCGAGCTGCATCGCCTGGCCAATCAGCGAAAAAGCGCCCGAAATCAACGCCTGGCTGGCAATGATGGTGGCCAGCCAGCTGATGATGACCAGCGGATAGACGAAAGCCGGACTGGACGGCACCAGCGCGAAGAACACGTTGCCGTCGACAATTGGCGTCGGGTCGAGCATGCGCGAGCCCTGGCCGAGGTAGTTGAAGACCAGCGCCGGCCAAACGACCCAGAACCACGCACGACGCACGGCAGGGCGGCTGAAATGCCCCATGTCCGCATACAGCGCCTCGCAGCCGGTGATGCACAGATCCACTGAGCCAATGACATAGAACGTGGCATGCGGGAAGTGCCGCATGTACGCGATTGCGTGCAGCGGATTCAGAGCGGCCAGGATGTCGGGGTGCTTGAAGATGTTCAACAGGCCCATCACCGCGATGACAGCGAACCACACCGCCATGGCCGGCGCGAATACCGCGCCGACTCGATGACTGCCTGCGCGCTGGATACCGAACAGTGCGATCAGCGTCGCTATCGAGAGCCACGGTACGAAGGGCGACCAGCGCGGCGTGATGATTTCGAGTCCTTCCCACGCCGACATGATCGAAAGCGATGGGGTGATGACTCCGTCGCCCAGAATCAAGCCGGAGCCGACGACCGCCATGAAAACGATGGCCGTCATGCCGCCCTTCGAAAACAGCTGAGCAGCCCTAGCTTTAAGCAGCCCCAGGATCGAGAACATGCCGCCTTCGCCTTCATTGTCGGCGCGCAGAATGAGGACGACGTATTTGAGCGTGACGACTAGGGCGATGGCCCAGAAGAACATGGACGTCCATCCCAGCACCTCGGCACGGCCGTAGTATTGGCCGAATGCCATCGTCACTTTCGTGTTGATGTCGCGCGTGGCCGCGAGGTGCGATGAGACGGTCTCGGACATCGCGTAAAGCGGAGACGTGCCGATGTCGCCGAACACGACTCCGAGCGCCGCCCACACCAAAACTCGCAGCGCCGCTACTGGATGATGCGCGGCATGAGCGGCTGACGTTGGCGCGGCTGGCGTTGGTTCGGCTGGCGTTGATACGGGCGAGGTCACGGCGTCCGGATACCACGCCTTCGTTGTCGGCGAGTCGTCTCGGTTTGATCAATCGCCTGCGAATAGTCGAGATCCAACCTGATGAATCACTCGCGATCTCGAGTCACATGAGCCACCGGCCCGAAGCATAGAATTTGGCGTGTAAAGAAATGATCAAGATGCGCTGGGCTAAGCGATTTCTTCACGCTGCCGCGCTCACGCTTCAGTGCGAAGTCGGTAGCCGACACCAGACTCCGTCGTTAGATATCGCGGGCGGCTCGGATTCTGTTCGAGTTTGTGGCGGAGCTGCCCCATGTACACGCGTAGGTATTGCGTCTGCTCGCTGGAGTTGGGGCCCCACACCTCGCGTAGCAGCTGGCGGTGCGTGATGACGCGGCCCTCGTACTTGATTAAGGTTGCCAGTAGCTTGTATGCGATCGGTGTCAGGTGCACTTCGACGTCGGCCTTCGTCACCTGACGTCGTGCCAGGTCGACCTTGACGTCGCCCATCGAAAACTGCGAAGCGCCCGATTCGCTACGCGCCGAATGCCGAAGTGCCACCCGGATCCGCGCCAACAGCTCGCCGATGCCGAACGGCTTGGTCAAGTAGTCGTCGGCGCCGGCGTCGAGCGCCTTGATCTTATCTTCTTCCTTACCCCGGGCGGATAGCACAATAATAGGCATTTTTGCCCATCGCCGCAGGCTTTCGGTCACGGTCAGGCCGTCCTGATCGGGCAGCCCGAGATCGAGCAGGATCAGATCAGGATTGCGGGACCCCGCTTGAGCGAGACCGTCGGCGCCGGTCTCGGCCTCGAATACCTGGTAACCGTTGCCGACCAATGCGGCGCGCAAGAAGCGCCGCATATGCGTCTCGTCCTCGATGATGAGTAGCGACGGAGTCGGCTCGCTCAAGCTGATTCTTCCTGCAAGGGGGGCTCGAGCGCTTCGGGAGACGGCGCCAGTGGAGGGGGGCCGTCGAGTGGCAGTGTAAACCGGAACGTTGCCCCCCCGCGATCACGGTTGATAGCCCAGATTTTACCGCCGTGGACCGAGACGATGGCGCGACAGATGGTGAGCCCAAGCCCTACGCCTTCACGCCCACCTTCGTAGCTGGTGCGATGAAACTTGTCGAAGATGCGTTCTTCCTCACCCGGCGGAATGCCCGGACCGCGGTCGTTTACTTCCACGGCCATCTCTTTTTCGGCAAAGAACGCGCGGATTTCGATCTCGCCGTCGCTGTATTTGACGGCGTTTTCGACCAGGTTGATCAGCGCTTGCTCCAGCAAGACGGCATCGCAAGGCACCAGCGGCAAATCGCTGGGCAAGTCGACCCGCACCTCGCGGGTGCCCAGGCGTGACTCCATACGATTGAGCGCACCGCCCACGACCTCTTCCAGCGGCAGCCACTCCTTTTTGACCTTCACGGCGCCAGATTCGAGGCGCGTCATGTCGAGCAGGTTGCGGATCAAGCGGTTGAGCCGCTCGGCTTCTTCGAGCACGGTCTTCAGCAGATCTTGGCGTATCGCCTCGGTCATGCTCGTGCCGCCCTGAAGCACCGTGCCGGTGGCGCCGGTGATCACGGCGAGCGGCGTGCGCAGATCGTGCGAGACTGAGCTCAACAGCGAGCTGCGGAGTTGCTCGGTCTCGATCTCGCGGCGCGCTACCTCAGCCTCTTCGGCCAGCTTGGCCCGTTCCAGCGCCAAGCCCATCTGAGCCGCGAAGGCGTCGACCTGCCGGCGCTGAGCGAGCTGGCTGAACCGCTCCAGATCCTCAGGCTGAAGTCCCAGGACGCCCACTATGCCGAGCGAGGCTGGCAAGGGGAGACACAGCGCCTTGCCGCCCGGCAATGTGGTCGTACCGAGGCCGGCCTCGCGCTGGTTGGTCCACACCCACTGGCTGATACTTAAGTCACGTTCGGACGGCGCGCCGATACTGGGCGAAGCGTAGGCGCGCGTAAGACCGCCGGCCGGTCCCTGCGTGAACACGCTGACGCCGCAGCGAAAGACCTTCTCGATCTGACTGGCAGCAGCCTGAATGACCTGGCTAGTGCCCTGGGCCGCCGAAAGCTCGCGCGTCAATGCGTACAGACCAGCGGTGCGCAGCTCGCGCTCACGAGCGGCGGTAGCTTGGTTGCGGACCCGCTGCGTCAGGCCACTGATCACGACGGCGACCACGAACATGACCGCGAACGTCGTGGCGTGCTTGAAGTCGGCCACCGCGAACGTCAAATACGGGGGGACGAAGAAGAAGTCGAATGCAGCGACGCTGGCGAAGGCCGCGAAGATCGAGGCGCCGAAGCCGAGCCGGCTCGCGACCAGCATGATGCCGAGCAGGTAGATCATGACCACGTCGGGCAGCTGGTCGCGTCCGAACAAAAGCAGCGCCAAGCCGGTGGCCAACGCCGGCAACGCCACGGCGGCGGCGTAGCTGGGCAAGTGGGGGGCTTTCAGTCGTCGCTCTTCGCCCGTCTTGTCGTCGGTGGTGTCCGGATCACCGGCCGTGACGTAGACGTCGATGTCGCCACTGCCGCGCACCAGCTGGTCGACGAGCGAGGTCCGAAAGCGATCGCGAAGCCGCACCGCGACGGGCTTGCCCACGATCACCTTCGTGATGTTGTGCTCGCGCGCAAAGCGCAACAGCTCGTCGGTCGGGTTGTCACCCGTGAGTGTAACGACCTCAGCGCCCAACTGTTCGGCCAGGTCCAGATTTTGCGCCAAGCGCGCGGCCATTGCCTTGGGCAACGGCCGCGCGGTGCGCGGCTCCACGTAGACCGCGAACCAACGCGCGTGGAGCGAGCCGGCCATGCGGCGGGCGGCGCGCACGAGCCGCGCTGAGTAAGGACTGGCGCTGACCGCGACCAACAGTTGATCGGTGATGGCCCAGGTCTGCTCGATGCCCTGCGCTTCGCGGTACTCACGCATCTGGGCGTCGACGCGCTCGGCCGTCAGTCGGAGTGCCAGCTCCCGCAGCGCGATCAGGTTGCCCTTCTTGAAGAAATTCTCGATCGCGCGCTGGGCCTGCGGCCCGAGATACACTTTGCCCTCGCGCATCCGCTCCAGTAGGTCATCAGGCGGCAGGTCGACGAGCTTGAGCTCGTGGGCTTGTGCCAGCACGGAGTCGGGTACCGTTTCACGCACGCGCACGCCGGTGATTTTGGCGACGATGTCGTTCAGGCTCTCGACGTGCTGCACGTTCATCGTCGAGAAGACGTCAATGCCCGCGTTGAGCAGTTCCTCGACGTCCTGCCAGCGTTTGGGGTGCCGCGATCCCTCGGCGTTAGTGTGCGCCAACTCGTCGACTAGCACGACTTGCGGGCGGCGCTTGAGCGCAGCGTCGATGTCGAATTCTTCGACGTCGACACCGTGGTAAGCCACCTTACGGCGCGGCAAAAGCTGGAGGCCCAGCAGCTGCGCGCCGGTTTCGTAGCGGCCGTGCGTCTCGACGATGCCGACCACGACATCACGCTTCTCGCGCTCCATCTCGGCACGCGCCACCTCGAGCATGGCGTAGGTTTTTCCCACGCCCGGGGCGGCGCCAAAAAACACTGTCAGCTTGCCGCGCTCGGCGCGCTGCTGCTCGGCGAGTACGCGTCGCAGCAGCTCATCCGGATTTGGGCGCGATTGGTCTAGCAACTCAGCTTACTTTATTCATTTCGCCCAGAGCCAGCGTACTTCACGGCATCGAGCGCGAGGGTGCAAGTTAGGCGACGCTAGCGCGTTGCCTTGGAGCCTTCGTTCGCCAACGCTCGCTGTAGACTTTGCAAACTTGCGTCGCAGGCCGCGGCCAAGGTCGGCTTCTCGCGGAGCGACAACTCGAGCGAACGCACGTTGGTGTTGCGACGCGAG
This sequence comes from Polyangiales bacterium, assembly GCA_038230915.1. Classification (GTDB taxonomy): domain Bacteria; phylum Myxococcota_A; class Polyangia; order Polyangiales; family Polyangiaceae; genus PMG-095. Next base: position 5,291 of record JBBRMI010000094.1, read on the forward strand.
AGGTTGACTATTTGGCTCGAGATCTCCTTGAAGTGATCGAGCGAGGCAAGGGCGGCGGCGAGCGTCGGACGGGCTTTCCGTCCCGCAAGCTCCGTAAGTTCTTTGAGGGCGTCCCGCGCGCGAAGATCCAAACTAGCCATCTCTTGCTCGATGCGCGTCATAGCCGTTTCCTGGGCCTCTGCGATGTGCGGAGCTTGTAGGACCTGGATCTCGCGGATGGCGATAGTTGCCTTAGCGGCCAGCACGTCGACGCGGCAGCGATCGTTGCGGCTGGCGTCAGCTGCAACCCGCGCCAAGGCGTCGCGGAAAGCGTCGGCGGCCTCCCGCGCGGGGCCGAAGGACAACCGCTGGGCTTTTAGGTTCGTGTTCTCGACAGCTAGCGCCAGGATGTTTCGGTCGAGGCTGCCGTACTTGGCCCACTCGCCTTTGAACGCTTCCAATGAGTGAAGGTCCTCCGCGAAGCCCAGATTCTTCAGCAGCGGGCCGAACGTCGCGACGTCGCTGTCGATGACTTGAGTCGCCTTTTCGGCCTCGTGCGCGAATGCGATCGATGCGTCGTCAGTGTCGGCCATCACTGCTTGGTTGGAAGCATCGTCAGCCTTGCTGAATTGAACACGAAGATCCGCCGCTAGGGCCCGCGCCTGGTCGAGATCCGCTAGTGGGTTGCCGGAACCTGTGTGACAACCCAAGCCACAGACCGCGAGCGCAAGCATCCCTGCCTGCAGCCATAATCTTCGAGAAGGAACGTTGAATCCAGCCAGACCGCTCATGCGGTGGAGGGTAGCCTCAGTCATCGGCGGCGCACGCAGATTCGTTCTGACCATCATGGCGCCCTGCCCGTTTCGTGCGGTCCGAAGAGCTTCGCTCCGGTTGCTTGCCTGGCGAGGGGGAGACGGCGTGTTGGCCAACGGCGCCATGCTTACTTAGCCGCATCGAGTGCGAGGTTCAGCTTCAGCACATTGACGTGTGACTCGCCGATGACGCCCAGAGCTCTGCCGCCCGTGTTTTGAGCCACGAGCGCGCGGACCTTGTCCGTGCCGAGGCCGCGCGCCTTTGCTACGCGCTCAACCTGCACCTCCGCATTTGCCGGGCTGATGTCAGGGTCGAGCCCGCTTGCCGAGCGTGTCGCGGCGTCAGCCGGGATCACGGTATCCGGGGCGAGGCGGTTCTCTTCGCGGTAGGCGCGGGCCAGGTCGCCGAAGCCAGAGTAGCTCTCGTCAGCGTCTTTGGTGGCGGGGTCGTCTTTGACGCCGTTGACGAGTTTGTCGCTCGTGGGGCCAAGGTTGGTACCGCTCGAGTTGGCCGCGTCGTAACCCGCACCGGCCGCGGAGGGCCGCGGATGGAAGTACTCGGGCTTGGTGAAGGTCTGACCGAGCAGCTCGGAGCCGACGACGCTGCCCTTCGCATCCTTGATCAGGCTGCCAGACGCCTGGTGCGGGAAGAGGATGCTGCCAAAGGCCCAAACCACACCGGGAAATACCAGGCCGGTCAATATGACGAAGAAGACGGTGAGCAGAATCGCGGGACGGAGATGTTTCATGATTACGCGAGCCTCAATACGACCAACAGCCGGTCGATCAGCCAGATGGCGGGGAATGGCGCGATTACGCCGCCGACGCCAAAGATGAGCAGATTGCGTTTGAGCGTTTCGATCGCGTTGGTCGGTCGATACGAAACGCCTCGCAGCGAAAGGGGAATGAGCGCGATGATGATCAGCGCGTTGAAGATGACTGCTGCCAGCACTGCCGAGTGGGGATTGCTCAGGCGCATGAAATTAAGCTGCCCCAGCGCCGGGTAGGTCACGATGAACATCGCCGGAATGATCGCGAAATATTTGGCGACGTCGTTGGCGATGCTGAATGTCGTAAGCGCCCCGCGCGTCATCAGCATTTGCTTGCCGATTTCCACGACCTCAATCAGCTTGGTCGGGTTCGAATCGAGATCGACCATGTTGCCGGCCTCTTTGGCAGCTTGCGTGCCGGTGTTCATCGCCACCCCGACGTCGGCTTGTGCCAACGCTGGCGCGTCGTTCGTGCCGTCGCCAGTCATGGCCACAAGGCGTCCGCCCTGCTGCTCTGACCGAATGTAGGACAGCTTCATTTCCGGCGTGGCTTCGGCGATGAAGTCGTCGACACCGGCTTCGGCTGCGATGGCACCCGCGGTCAGCGGGTTGTCGCCCGTGACCATGACCGTCTTGATGCCCATTTTCCGGAGCAGCGCAAACCGCTCTTTCATGCCGCCTTTGACGATGTCCTTCAGTTGGATGATACCGAGGATGCGGCCTTTGTCCGCAACTACTAGCGGCGTCGCACCTTCGCGCGCGATACGCTCGACGATCGTGGTCACCTCGGTCGACATGCTGCCACCGTGTGACTCGACGAAGCGCTTGATGCTGTCGGCGGCGCCTTTGCGGATCTCCTTGCCGTCGACATCGACGCCGCTCATTCGCGTCTGCGCGGTGAATTCGACGAAGTGCGGGTTGGAGAGCTCGACTGGGCTCTGAGCGGTCATGCCGTGCTGGTCTTTGGCCAACGTTACGATGCTGCGGCCTTCCGGCGTTTCGTCAGCGAGCGACGCGAGCTGCGCCGCCTTGACCAGCTCGGCGATCATCACGCCGGCGGGCGCGTAGAACTGCGTGGCCTGGCGATTTCCAAGTGTAATCGTGCCAGTTTTGTCGAGCAGCAGCGTGTTGACGTCGCCGGCCGCCTCGACGGCTTTGCCGCTCATCGCCAGTACGTTGTGTTGCATCACGCGATCCATACCGGCGATGCCGATTGCGCTGAGCAAGCCGCCGATCGTCGTCGGAATCAGGCAGACCAAGAGCGCAACCAGCACCGTTACGCTCGGTACGCCGCCCGTCGCGCTGGCCGCGTATTTGGCGAACGGCAACAGCGTTACGGTCGCGAAAAGAAAGATGATGGTGAGGCCGGCGAGCAAGATCGACAACGCGATCTCGTTCGGTGTCTTTTGGCGTTTGGCGCCCTCGACGAGGGCAATCATGCGATCCAGAAAGCTATGCCCCGGATCTTGCGTGACTTTGATCACGATGCGATCCGAAAGCACGCGCGTGCCACCTGTAACGGCGCTGCGGTCACCGCCGGCCTCGCGAATGACCGGCGCCGATTCGCCGGTGATGGCGGACTCGTCGACGCTGGCGACACCTTGGACGATTTCACCGTCGGCGGCGATCACGTCATTGGCTTCGCACACGAACAAGTCGCCCTTCTTGAGCTGCGGCGCCGCGACACGCTCTTCAACGTCGCCGACCAGGCGACGCGCTAGCGTGTCGCTCTTGGTTTTGCGCAGTGTATCGGCTTGCGCTTTCCCGCGTCCTTCGGCCATCGCTTCGGCAAAGTTCGCGAAGAGAACCGTGAACCACAGCCAGATCGTGATTTGGCCGACGAACAGCGTGTCGGCGGCGTGCGTGATTAGACCCCGAACCCACAAGTAGGTGGTGATGGCACTGCCCACCTCGACCACGAACATGACCGGGTTTTTCGCGACCGCGCGCGGGTCGAGCTTGACGAAGGCGTCTTTGATCGCTCGCTTGACGATGCTCGCCTCGAATAGCGCACGCGGTGCGTTTTTGGGGCGAATTGTGTGCGCTGAGGCGTCGGTGGCGACGGGTGACGAGGCGGGAAGCTGCTCAATCTTTTCCATGGCAATGGTCCTGGACATGTCAATGCGCAGCGAGCGCTTGCATTTGAAAGTGCTCGACGATTGGTCCGAGCGCGAGGCCCGGGAAGTAAGTGAGGGCGCCGACAATCAACACCACGCCAACCAGTAATCCCGTAAACGTCGGGTTGTCGGTCGGGAACGTACCCGACGTGACCGGGATCGAGGTCTTCTTGGCGAGCGCGCCGGCCATCGCGAGCAGCGGCACGATCATCAGAAAGCGGCCGACCAGCATCGCCAAGCCGAGGGCCACATTGTAAAAGGGCGTGTTGGCCGTGATGCCCGCAAACGCTGAACCGTTGTTGCCGGTGGCCGACGCGAAAGCGTAGAACATTTCGCTAAAGCCGTGGGCTGAGGCGTTGTTGACGTTGTTCGCGGTGGCTCCGTAGATCGTGTCGGCGCCACCGTAAGCGCTGCCGGGCCAAGTGTTGAGCGCGGCCAGCGCCCCCTCCTTGGGCAAGTCGAGCGTGCTGGAAACGGCGACGCCAATCAGAACACTAGCTGCCAGCACCAGCGTTGCCAGCATTGCCATCTGCACTTCGAACTTTTCGATCTTCTTACCGAGATACTCCGGAGTTCTGCCGACCATTAAGCCGGCGATAAACACCGCGAGCACGGCGAACATCAACATGCCGTACAGGCCGGCACCCACGCCGCCGAAGATGACCTCACCGGTAAGCATGTTGAACAGCGGCACCAGGCCGCCAATCGGCGTGTAGCTGTCATGCATCGAATTGACGGCTCCGCAAGAGGCGCCGGTAGTGACGGTAGCGAAGAGCGCCGAGGACGGGATGCCGTAGCGCACCTCTTTGCCCTCCATGTTGCCTCCCGACTGCATGGCCGTGGCGGCCGTCTCGATGTGCGCCTGATGGAGGAACGGCGTGCCGGCTTGTTCCGCGCTGGTGCAGACGAGGACGCCGGCCAGGCCCAAAGCAGCCATGGCGCCCAGCACCGCCCAGCCCTGCTTAGTGTTACCCACCATCTTGCCGAAGGTGTAGGTGATGGCGGCGGGAATGCTCCAGATCAGGAGTAGCGTGAAGAAGTTCGATAAGCCGGTCGGATTCTCGAACGGATGCGCGGAGTTGGCGTTGAAGAAGCCGCCGCCGTTCGTGCCAAGCTGCTTGATGATTTCTTGGGAGGCGACGGGGCCGAGCGCGATCGTTTGCTTGCCACCTTCGAGCGTGGTGACGGTGGTGTACGGGTCGAAGTTTTGCGGTACGCCCATCGCGACGTAGACGAGTGCGCCAACGAAGCAGATCGGTAGCAGTACGTAGACGGTGCAGCGCACGACGTCGGCCCAGAAATTGCCGATGCCGCTAGCGCTCTTGCGCGCGAAGCCGCGGATCACCGCGATCGCGACCGCGATGCCTACGGCGGCCGAGACCCAGTTATGGATCGCCAGCGCCACCATGTTCGAGAAGTACGAGAGTGTGACGTCGGGCGAATACGCCTGCCAATTCGTATTCGTGGTGAACGACACCGCCGTATTGAACGCCAGATCCGGCGTCATTTGCTTGGTGCCGAAATGCTGCGGATTGAGCGGCAGCACGCCTTGCAGGCGCAGCGCCGCGTAGCTGAAGACCAGCGTCGCGGCCGAGAACAGCAGCATCGCGATCGCGTACTCGGTCCACTTCATGTCGTGGTCTGGATCGACTCCGATCAGACGGTAGGTGCCGCGCTCGAGCCAACCGAGCGGACGCGACGGAAACGTTTTCTGACCCTCAAACACCTTGGTCATGTACGAGCCGAGCGGCTTCGTGATCACCAGCAAAATGCCGAAATAGAGGATGAGCTGTAGGGTTCCCAAAGCAGTCATAGTCAGAATTTCTCCGGCACAAGCAGCGCATAGAGCAGGTAGCCGAGCAGCAGCACGGTCACGCCGCTGAGCCAAATCGTGTCAATCATTTGCCGCCCCTGCGTAGCTTCTCGCAGCCTTTAACGTAGGCGATGGCGATCGCGAAGAAGGCGGCGGCTAGCGTCAGGTAGATAAAATCGCTCATGCTGGTCTCGCAGGGGGGCTTCGAGTCGAAGCTGTTTGAGTACCAAGAGGCTAGTTCCCGACTCGTTAAGATGCCGTAAAGATCGCGAGGCAACGTATCAAGAAATTCTAAAGGGGCGATCGCTGTCCCGGAGGATTGGCGCCATCCCGAGTTAGCGCACCGGCCGTAACTAGCTTGTCGGAATGGTGTAGTAGGGCGCCGCAGGCAGGGCGGTTTCTCCGTGAGGTTCTTTTCGCGCAGCACGGTGCCCGTCGTGGAATGGCGGATGATCTGGTTCGCCCTCGCCTCTGAGCGTGCGCGGATGAGCACGGCGTCGGCTTCGCCGGGCAACCGCAGCGCGCCACTGCTGTCAGCTCCCCTATCGGAGGCGAGCCTGGGACCCGGCGCGTCAAGATTTCGTAAAATCGCCGCGGCCGCTGGCCATGGAGCCTCAGCGCTATCGACTATTTGGCTAGGCGCCAGCGGTCTTGACGAATTCTTGATCCCGGAAGATCCATGTTCATCCGCATATCGACGCGCAGCTACTCGGTTCTGTTGGTGGCCGACGCGCCCCTGAACGAAAACACGGCAGGTCGGATGCAAAATGATCCAGAACCCGGGTCGGGGCCCAATTCCGATCCGCCGCAACCGCGCCGTCGCGCCAAATCCTCGCAGCAACTGGAGCGCTTGCTGCGGAGACTTCCGCCAGCGGCCACGTTGGATCCGGTTACTGCCTGGCAGCGTATCGCGCTGTCGACAGTTGTAAGCAAGCCGGGCCGGCTTGCTCGGTCCGCGATCAGGCTGAAGGTGACGCCAGCTTTCGCCCTAATTGGCGATCGCCGCCGGAGCACCTTTCGGAATTATCGGGCCGTTTGCGATGCTCGCAACTGCTGCTATCCATGTTGCTCGCGTAGGAGTTGCCACCGCCTTGAAGGCTCGCGCGACGGGACAGCTGCCTCGGATTGTGATCTCGGCAGGCGGCTCGCGCACGCATGTGGCGGGCCAGGCGCCCACTGTGGTTACGCGGGTGGTTCTGGCGCTAGCCGGCCCGCTACTCAACTTGACGCTGGCCTTGGCCTTGGGCGGACTAGCGATGGGCAGAGGCGCCGATCAGGGAACGGCGCTGCTCGGGGCCGGAGCTATCGCCCACGGAATTTGGGGCGTGGCTCAAGCCGTACCGTTGCATCCGTTTCGCGCTGGCCGCGCTCTGGCGCGCACGCTCGAGCCCTCGATGCAACTGGCACACGGGGCTCTGTCATTGGCGATTGTCGGCAGCGTAGGTGTAGGCGTTCTTCGTGCGACGCGCGCGTCGTCGTTCTTCTGTTTGGTCGTGGTAGCTGTCGTCGGGGCCACGCTCGCTATGCGCCAAGCGTTCCGGACCGCGTCTGATGAGCAGTCGGGCTTGGCCAGGTTCGTCACCGAGGCCGAGCGTTGTCTCGACGCTGCGCAACCACGACAAGCGGCTCTTCTCACGAAGTCGGCGCTCGAAATGGCTCGCTCGGAAACCTTGCGGACGCGACTTTGGAGGATCTCGGCCTGGGCGGGCATCGGTGCTGGGGATCCATCCATGCCCACGGCTCAATCCACGCCTTGCCGGAACAATCGTTGGATCTACATATGGTCGCGGCTTACCTGGAGTGTTGTAACCGTTCACGCGAGGCTCCTATCCTCTTGAATGACGCGCGCGAGCTGGGGCATCGCGCTTCAGAAACCACGAAGCTATTGATCGACCTGCTAATCAGAGCTGGCGCCGTCGAGGAGGCGAACCGCGTTCTGACGAACGACCACGATTTGATAACGGCGGAAGAGCAGGACGCCGTTCGTTCGGCCTTGGTTTGAGTCACGGCTGTTCGTTATGCTACGGCTCGCCAATCGACATTCGAATAGAGACGCGCGGAGACAGCGTTGTTTTGCAGATCGCCCACCGTGGGCCGGGCATCGTTCCCGGCGAAGAGGAGCACATATTCGAGAGGTTCTATCGCGGCTCGGCCGGTCGGTTACCAGATTGGGGCCTTGGAATTGGGCTCGCGGTGTGTCGTGCGGCGGCTCGCGCGCGATGGTGAGGTGAGCGCCCAAAATCGTGATGATGGCGGCTTATTGCTATCTTTTCTGGTTCCACTCTGCTGCTCGCAAACGGTCAGCATGCCTAGCGGCGAACCCGGCGCCATGGGAACGGCACGGTGTCGCTCAGGGGCTCCAAGCGATCGGCAGCAAACGAAATGCGCCTTTGTGTGAACCGTGCCTGCAGTGTAGCCTGCCGCCCCGATGTTCTCGCCGCGCCGATTGCTCTTCGCCTTTCTGCTACTGCGGTCGCATGTTGCTTACGCAGAAGCCGATGTCCCGGCGGCGTCGACCGCGGCGCAAGCTGACGACGCGCCCACGCCGGAGGGCGGGGCCCGCGAATTTTGGAGCTTACATTTTCAGACTACCGTCGGCGTTCAAGCTCACCCGAGTTTCTCTGCCAAGTATTCGGGACAGAACAGCATGTCCGCGGACGCCGAGTCGGCGACCGCCTTCGTTTCTACGCTCTTCGCAGATACCCGCCTCTGGCCAGGCGCCGAGCTGATCTTCAATCCGGAGCTCAGTGGAGGAAAAGGGCTCAGCCGAACCCTGGGTGTCGCGGCGTTCCCGAGTGGTTTGGTATACCGTGTGGGTGACCCGGCACCGGTAATTTATGTCGCACGGCTCCAGCTTCGACAAGTCGTGGGCCTGGGGGGAGGCAGGACCGCGGTCGACGCCGGTCCGAATCAGCTCGCCGGCATGCGCGACCGAAATACGCTGACCCTTTCGGCGGGACGGTTCGCCGTGTCGGACGTGTTCGACAGCAACCGCTACGCGCACGATCCCCTGGAGCATTTCTTCAACTGGGCGCTGTTCGCGTCGGGAGCTTGGGATTACCCGGCCGACACTAGGGGCTATACGTGGGCCGCGACTGCGGACCTGTCGATGGATTGGTGGTCGGCACGCGCGGGCCTCGCGCTGGAGCCCCAGTACGCGAACCTGACGCCCATGGAGTGGCGAATCGACAAGGCGCGCGGGTTGATGGCCGAGTATGAAGCGCGTTATGCGCCCTCTGGCCGGCACGGCGCGACCCGGCTGTTGCTGTACCTGAACGATGCCCGCATGGGTAGCTACGAGCAGGTGCTTAACGCTCCGGAGCGATACGCCAACGACGTGGCGGCGACGCGCGCCTTCGGACGCACCAAATACGGATTTGCGATTTCGAGCGAACAGGAGCTAACGCCAAGTCTCGGGGCCTTTCTTCGAGTGAGCGCCAACGATGGCCGCAATGAAACCTGGGCCTTCGCGGAAATCGATCGCTCGCTGGCAGGCGGGGTCGTTCAAAACGGCTCGCCATGGCACCGCGGCGACGACGAGGCGGGAGCTGCCGTCGTCTTCGACGGCATTTCGAGCTCGCACCGCCGCTATTTGGAGGGCGGCGGCCACGGCTTCATGCTCGGGGACGGCGCATTGAAGTACGGGGTCGAGACCGTGTTCGATTTCTACTACCGCGCTCAGATTACCAAGAACATCAACTTGTCGGTCTTCTATCAACCCATCATCAACCCTGCCTACAACCGCGATCGCGGTCCGGTTCAGGTATTTTCAGGTCGGCTCCATGTCGCGCTATGAGCTCGTCTCCGAGGTGGTCGTGAAGGTTGCGGGAGCACTCGGCACCCTCCTGATTGCTGCAGCAAGCGTCGTGGCGTGCGACAGCCATGCGGACACCGTGTGCCAGCTCGTGGCGGACTGTGAGCGCGGAGGCGATAGCGAGTGGACGCAGCGTTGCCAGGACGAAGAGACCACGCTGAGCAGAGAAGCCGAAGCTGACGGCTGCAAATCGCAATTCGACAGATACTACAAGTGCGCTGACGATCACTTCTCCTGTACCGGTGCGGCAAGCAGCTTCATGGCCTGCGACTCGCGCAGGGCGGAGCTCGACGCTTGCCTGGCCGCCACCCAAGCCGCTACGTCGTGCGCAAAGCTCGCGGCGACCATCAGTGCCTGCGCCGTGGACGTCGCCGCCGGCGGTGCGGGAGCTGACGCAAGCTCCGCCCCGGAGTCGTGTTCGGCGGCCCGCGACTGCGAGGCTCGTTGCTTCCTCGACCAAGTCGCCAACGCCTGCGCGCCCGCCGTCGCCGACCTCGACGCGCTTCGTGGCTGCGTCGAGAGTTGCCCCCCCTAGTTGGCCCGAGCTCAAGCCAGCCAGGCCTTATGAAGCCCACCCCACATCTAGCAAGCCTTGCGATCGCCCTGTTGGCGATCACAATCTTGAGCGGGTGTGCCGGTACTCCCTGCGTGCCGCACTACGCGCAGACGGGCAAGCCGGGCGCCAACCGAATGCCAGCGCTCCCGTGCGCTGCTCGTGGACGCAGCGGTAGAGTTCGACCGGGATGAAAAGCTCCCATCTCAGCCGGATTGCACGCGAGCCTGCGGCTGCGGCCACCGCGCGCGGCGCTGGCGACTGGGGAAGCCGGGCCCGCCCAGCAGGTAGCAAACGCGGCGCGCGATGAATGCAAGGTCGTCACGACAGCTAGAACTGTTGCGGTGCACTGAACCCGGCCGATGACACGATGGGCCGGTGCGCACCGGCTAAGTTGGAGCGAGGAAGCCTGCCACGAACAACCCGAGTCCAACTGTACTGGCCCCTAGCGCGACGATCCACAGCGGCTTTTTTTTCATTAGGGCTGCGATGGCGCACAACGCGACCGCGATTTGAAACAGTGTGACCGATACGGCGAAGCGATGATGACGCGCAAGCAAGTGCTCGGCGACGACGTTGTGTTCTTCGACGCTGTGTTCGTGTAAGCGGGCGGTCTTTTCTAGTGGCGCCTCCTCGGCCCGGATCCGAAGCGCTTCATCCTCGAACCTTTTGGCGAGAGCGCCGTTGGTCGACAACGCAAACTCATTGGCAATCGTGGCGCGCGTGTTTTTCGCCTGATAGAGAGCCCACTGGTCGGACGCCTGCGACTGCTCCAACACCGCGTCATTCTTTTCTAGAATCGCGTCGTTGGAGTTCGCACCCGATTCCAGGGATGCCACGGCGGCGAACACGGCGATGATGGCGGTCGAGAGCGACAAATACGTGGTCCAGCCGGACTTCTCTCGCTCTGATTCAAGCGCGCGTTCGACGCTCGCATCCACGCTCTCCTTTAGTTCTGTCGTCTCGATGTCTTCTTCGGGCATGGTTGCTGTCCTTCAATCTACGCTCGCCCTCGGGAAGGCCGCCGTCGAACTCTCGTTCTTTTCGGCAGAGCTGCTCAATAGACGCCCACTTTCGCGTCAAAGGGCCATGAAGTGGCCGGAGCGTCGCCCATATCGGGTTGGCCAAGACCAACGACTTTCCCCTATTCGCGGTGCGAGCGACTTCTCGGCCAACTGGCTGATTCGATACGAACGCGCGCGCTCCACCGCCTCGGCCGTTGAGCGGTTTGCGGCGCCCCGCCTAGTGTTCGGATCCGATGAAGCTTGTAGCACTGAGCGTCGTGTTGCTGTTGAGCGCATGCCACGGGTCTGGAAAGACAACGCGGCAGACGAAAGCGGGTGCCGCTGGCAAGTCGGCGGTGCCAGCTCCGCCGACCAACCCCTACGAGAGCGCGCGGGCGAAAGCGCAAACGGGCGCCAGGCTCACGCGCGCCGAACAACGCGAGGCCTGCTTCTATCGTGCTGGCGCTAGGGTTCTTGACACGCTCGATGCGGATGCTCCGACCGGTGACAAGATCCCGATCGAACATTTCGTGGTCGTGATGCAGGAAAACCGTTCGTTCGATCAATACTTTCAGGCGTTGCCGCAGTTTGGACAGCCGGACGTGGATGTCGCGCCGAGTAGCTACGGAAACGCGGACCCGTCCGGAGAAGGGGAGATCGTTACCCCGTATCTGCAAGCTGATGTTTGCGTGCCGGATGTCCCGCACAACTGGATTGCCGTGCACCACCAAATTGCCGAGGGCCGGATGAACGGATTTCTTACGGCGGCGAGCCCCGACGGCAAGCGCGCGCTAGGTTACTATGACGCGAGCACCCTCGGTTACTACTACGCGCTCGCCAACACGTTTGCGATCGGCGACCATTACTTTGCGGCGGTGCCTGGTCCAACATTTCCGAATCGGATGTTCGCGCTCTCGGCCTCGTCATTCGGCCACGCGAAGAACACGGCCCCTCCGCCGCGCGACGAGGAGAAGACCATCTTCCATCAGCTCGAGGGGCGCGGCTTGTCGTGGGCGATCTATTCGGAAGGCACTACGTTCGAGGAAGACATGTACCCGCGCCTGCACCAGGAGAAGGGCGGACACTTTTGCCCGATGTCCCAACTCTACACCGACGCTGCGGCGGGTCTCTTACCGTTCTTCGCCTGGGTCGAATCCACCTACGAAGGAGCGCTGCCCACGGACGAGCACGCACCGGCCAACGTGCAGGTGGGCCAGGCGTTCGTGTCGCGTGTGATTGGCAGCGTCATGCACGGCAAGAGCTGGCCGACCACAGCGCTCTTTCTCACCTACGATGAGCATGGCGGATTTTACGATCACGTGAAGCCGCCGCACGCCTGCGCGCCCGGTGATGAGAGCCCGCAGATTGCCGGCATCCACTCCAACGTGCGATTCGATCAATTGGGCGTCCGCGTTCCGTTCATAGTGGTGTCACCCTTCGCGCGCGCTCATTTCGTTTCGCACGTGGTGCATTCGCACACGTCGATTTTGCGTCTGGTGCAGGCGCGCGCCGACCTTCCGGCGCTGACCGCTCGCGACGCGAACGACCAGCCGCCGTTCGAATTTTTCGACTTCGAGCATCCGCCGTTCGTCACGCCTCCCGCTTTGCCAGACCCGCAGGTCGACCCGTTGCAGAAGAAGCGCTGCGTCTCCGTGGCGCGCGAAGCGCACGTTCAAAAGGCGAAGAAAAAGCCCTCCATAGCTTGCCCGGCCACGGGCTGACAGCACTCGTCGGAGGTGACTCAAGCAAGCTCTACGCGCCGCCCAGCCTCTGACCGAGGCGCCCGCTGGTCGCGCACGCCCTACCGCCCGGAATCTTCAGCGAGCCGAGCGAGCGCATGCCGACCCGCCAGCTTCCCGCCAGTCCGCTGCCCAAACACCCTAAACTCGACCTGGCGCGGAGCACTCGCTTTGGAGAAAATGTCTACCAGTCAGCGCGTCGCTCGAGCCCGCGCGCTTCCGAGTGCGTATTCCGGAAGCACTTGAACAGCTGTTCCGAAACGACTTGAACGCTCGTTCCGAAAGCACTTGAACACCAATTCCGACGCACTTGAACGCGTCGGGCCACGTGGCCGGAGCGAAGAAACGGGGGACCGGGTGAAGGCCGAACAGAGCCGTCGAGCGCGCCGCGAAGCGGTGCGACGGCGGCCGGATGTCGGAACGCCTCACCATGCGCAAGATTCGAGAAACGCTGCGACTGCACGAAGAGTGCGGGCGCAGCCAGCGTGAGATAGCGAGCTCGTTGTCGACGGCAGTCGGCACGATCTGCGGTTACCTGCAGCGCGCGAAAGCGGCGGGTGTGACGTGGAAGCTCGTGCAGAGCATGACGGACAGCGAGGCGGAGGCGCTGCTGTTTAGCGACTGTGGCCGCAACCAAGCGGCGCGGCGCGCCGCCATCGACTACGCGCATGTGCACCACGAGTTGCACAGGAGCACCGCCACGCTCGAGCTGCTGTGGTCCGAGTATCAAGAGGGGGTGGCGGCTCGCGGCGGCGATCTGAAGCCGTACCAGTACAGCCAATTCTGCGAGTTGTATGGCGCTTGGCGCGTGCGGCTGAAGCCATCGATGCGTCGCGTGCATCTCGCCGGCGAGAAGGCGTTTCTGGACTATTCCGGCAAGAAGCCGAAGATTTTTGATCGCGAAACTGGCGAGGCGCGGGAGGTCGAACTCTTCGTGATGGTGCTGGGGGCGAGCAACTACACGTACGCGGAGGCGACGCTTACCCAGGGCTTGCGGGATTTCGTTGGCTCGACGATCCGCGGCTTCGAGCACTTCGGCGGCGTGCCGGAGGTGATCGTACCGGACCAACTGCGCAGCGCCGTGAAAGGACCCGACCGGTACGAGCCCGACATCAATGCGACGTACCTGGAGATGGCGCAGCACTACGGCGTCACCGTGATACCGGCGAGGCCACGCAAGCCGAAGGACAAAGCCAAGGTCGAAGGCGCTGTGCTGATCGTCCAACGCTGGGTGTTGGCACGCCTGCGTCGCCGCCGATTCTTCAGCCTTGACGAACTGAATCAGGCCATCTGGGAGCTGCTGGAGGAGTTGAACGAAAAGCCCTTTCAAAAGCTAGAAGGTTGCCGGCGCACGGCCTTCGAAAAGCTCGATCAACCCGCGCTCCGCGCCCTGCCGCCGCTTCGCTACGAGTTTGCCGACCGCCGCAACGATATCGGCGTGAACATCGACTACCACATCGAATTCGACAAGCGCTACTACAGCGTGCACCACACTCGCATACATCAACGCGTCGAGGTGCGGGCCACCGGGGCAGTCGTCGAAATCTTCCACGACAGCGAACGCATCGCCTCGCACCAGCGCAGCTACGGCCCGCCAGGCACGCCAGTCACGGCGCCGGAGCATCGCCCCGAGAACCATCGCGACCAGCTGTGGCCGCCGGAACGTCTGATCGCATGGGGTGCCAAGTTTGGCCCAGCTGTAGCCACGGTCGTCGAGCTGACCTTGGCCCGCTACGTGAACCCTGAGCAAGGCTACCGCGCCTGCCTGGGCCTGTTGCGCACGGGCGAGCGCTATGGCGCCACGCGCATGAACGCGGCCTGTGAACGCGCGCTCAGCACCGGCATGCGTGGCGGGCCGCGGCGCAAGTACATCGAAGCGATCCTGAAGAAGGGTTTGGATCTTCAACCGCAGAGCACTCCGCCAACACGCGGGTCGGTGCCCCAGCACGAGAACGTGCGCGGCGCCGACTATTACGACAGAAAGAACACGATACATTGACCACAATCGAAGAAACGCTCACGAAATTGCACGAACTGAAGCTCACCAGCATGGCCCAGGCCGTGCGCGAGCTGATGGACACCGCGCCGGGGCACCAACTCTCATTCGACGAGAAGCTCGGGCTCGTCGTTGATCGCGAATGGGCTGACCGCGACAACCGTCGACTCGCACGTCGGCTCAAGGAGGCCAAGCTCGTGACGCGCGCCTCGCTCGACAACGTGCTGTGTGACCCCGAGCGCGGCGTGGACAAGGCGACCATGCGCGCGCTCGCCACCTGCCAGTGGGTGAAGACGAAGCACAACGTGGTGGTGGTAGGCAAAACCGGCGTGGGCAAGAGCTACGTCGGCGCCGCACTCGCCGACGCAGCCTGCCGCGCCGGATACCGTGCGAACTTCTTTCGCGTCCCACGTCTGCTGGAGGAGCTGGCCCTGGCGCGCGCCGCGGGCGTGTACGCCTCACTGCTCGGCAAGCTCTCACGCGTCGATGTGCTCGTCTTGGACGACTTCCTGCTCAACCCGATGACTGACATCGAACGCCGCGACTTGCTCGAAGTGATCGAGGACCGATACGACAAGACGTCGACCGTGATCATGACGCAGATGCCGACGAAAACTTGGCACGAAGCGCTCAGTGATCCGACTATCGCCGACGCCATCTCGGCTCGTGCACAACGCTCACCTGATCAAGCTGGGCGGCCCATCGATGCGGCGAAAGAAAGCCCTGGAGACTCAACCCCAACCCGCCTGACCCCAGTCACTCGTCGCTTCGCTCCGATCACGCTCAAGTGCTTCGGAACGTCCGCTCAAGTCCTAGCGGAACGAGCGCTCAAGTGGACCGGAATGCGCATCCGAGCGCGTCGGCGTAGCGTTGCCGCTTGGCTGCGACTGCTTCACCAACAGTCTGAGTGCCGCCACGCCGTAAGCGAGCACAAACGGAAGCTGCTCGCGCCTGACCCTCGCTTCGTGCTCAGCTCGTGCGACGCGGGAGAGCGCGGGCGGGCGCCGCCTCGGAGCAGCGCAGCGCTTCGGCCAGCGAGCGCAGGCGCTTCTGCGCGATTCGGCCATGTTCGGTTGGTCGAAGCAGGTGACAAGCCGTAAGCTAACGACGTGCGTTTCTGGATGTTGGCAGTGCTATGGCTCGGCGCAGGTTGCACGAGCTCCCCGGCTCGGCACGATTCACCGAGCATGCGCCAGCCCGATGGCGGCATCCTCCTCGACGTGCCCAGCGCGGACTCGGGCTGTGGCGGAGCCGACGCTGAGGCGAACGCTGGCGCGCCGAGCACCGATGCCCGCGGCGCGCCTGATTGCGTGCCAAGTGCGATCCGGGATTATCAGACAGAAGTTCGACCGGTGCTCGGGGCTTGTCACGGCGAGGTGTGTCACGGCGGAGCTTTTTTGGTTTCGTCGCAGCTGGCGACTTTGCTCAACGCGCCGGCAAAGGAATGTTGCGGCCACCGTCAGTTGATTGTTCCCGGCCATCCCGAGCAGAGCTACGTGCTGGCCAAGGTGCGGGGGCAGAACCTCTGCGACGGCGCGCGCATGCCTTTGGGCGGCCCCTACTTGGCCGATTCCGACATTCAAGTCCTCAGCGACTGGATCTGCGAGGGCGCGCCGTTCTAACGCCGAGTGGCGACGGAGCGCTTCAATCTTCGCGCAGCAAGACGGCGACGCAGACGATGGCGAGCTCGCTACGCTGCTTGGATTCGAGACTTCCAGAAAAATAGACAACGCCGTCAAAGCTCGTTTGCACGGCCGCAACGCTCTCGCCCGAGGTTGAGTCGATGAGGTAACCGCGGAGTTCCGGGTGCTTCATCGTCATCTTCTCGCGGATGGGCGAGAGGCTATAGGCGACACCGCCCTCTGGATCGACTACCGAGCCACCTAGCTCGCCTAGCTTGAGATGGAGGCGCTGTCCTTGAGCCGAGTAGTTATCGGCATGTGTAGCCAACACGAGCATTATGAATTTGAGCCGGCGGCTGCCGCCCGCCGAGCGACCCAAGCTCGCCGCGGTACCCCCCGGCCCGCGCGACGCCCGGCGCCAAAGCTTTCGCAGAAGCGCTCTCGCCGCCCAAGCGGGACGCCAAGGGCGCTGGACGAAGCTCGCCAGCGTTCTCGAGTCGTTCAAGGTTCAAGACTCGCGCCATGCACCGCGTGGCTCGTCGGTGACATCTTTGCCAGCTAGCAATTCTTGCTAGCGTGCTCTCTGCTCAATATCGAACCTCTTCCGTATAGTTATTCTGCGTAACCTTCACACCCAAGCGCTTGTACGTCGCGGGCACGTCGGCCACTACGCCGACGGTCTTGAGCGCAGCTTCAAGGGTTTCGGCACTTTGCCACTGAGCAACATTGATAAACTGATAGGGCGCGTCGGGATCGGTGCTTCGGTGCAAGACGCCACCGATCAGGCCTCCCGCCTTTTTCATAGGTGCCCGGATGGAGCCTCGCCAGTGGCTAAGGAACTCATCGATGTTTGCTGCGGGTATTTCAAAATGCACAATGGTTGTGATTGGCGCCATTATTCGTCTGCTCCTCGATGAAGCCTTGTTGGTATTCATCATGAATGCAGTCTAGGAACACACCCCTGCCGCGTCTCCCACTCCGCTGCTAGTGGTTGTCAGGTTCTTGCTCGTAGTTTTGGCATTGTTATCGTCAGCTAGGTGCTGGTGCTCTGCTACGTCTCAGCGCAGCTGGGGTCGTGCCGGCGAGCCTCTTGACGGCGAGACCAAGATGCGATTGCGACGCAAATCCCAAGGACAAAGCAATGTCGGCTATGCTGCGTTCCGTGTGAACGAGAAGGTCTTTCGCGCGTGCCACGCGACGGTGAACGAGAAACTGATGCGGGGATAGCCCCGTCGTTCGCTTGAATACGCGCGCGAAGTGAAAGGGACTTAAGCCGATCAGGTGCGCAAGGTCGGCCAATCTGGGACCATCGCAGAGCGTCGCCTCGATGTAGTCGGTGAGGTTGCCCAGCTCGGTTGCTGTGAGAGTCCGACCATCGATCACCCCTGGTATGAACTGCAAGAGGCGTCCAATAAGACTCGCCCTCAGGGAATCTGTGTAGAGATCCACCTTGCGTTTCTCGAGCGCAGTTTGTGCGAGCAGCAGGAAGAGCTGCGTCACTACTGGATCGGGCGGACGACGACCATCGAGCAAGGATGGGGGCGCGCCGTCGCAAGGCGCTACCAGGGCGTCGAGTTGGCAGCGTTCGATGAATAGGTGCAGCCGCTCGACTTCTCCGGTGCAGTGCGCGGCGTGTCCCTGACCTGGCGCGACCACGTAGACCGACCCAGGCGTGAGCGAGGAGTTGTGCAAACGCGTCCCCGTAGCGGAACGCTGAAACACCGTTCCGCTGAGCTGTATGGCAATCTCGTAAGTCGAATGACAGTGGTCGTCGACTTGAACCGCACCGCCCTTGAAGCGAGCGAACTTGAGAGCAGGCCATGAAGTCTCCGTCGAACGCGGATCGTTGATCGTGTCGCTCATGACTCTCCTGCGTGCCGCGGCGACGGCGCCTTTACGGACAAGATGCGTAGGTACATGCACAAGCTTCGGCTTTGGATGCAAAACATGTGCCCGACGCGGGGTCGGCGCAGCGGCAGTCGCGGACTAAGGCGTACCTGATACGTAATTGTTGAGCGCGCGCGTGTCTCGCGCGCTCGATGGGCGGCGGCCACTCGAACCCACTCTGACGTAGCGGCCCTGCGAGCGCTGCGTCAACTTGCCGCGGTGTCTTGTCGCCCGGGGTGCCCAGAAGCGTGCTCTTTGGCCATGGCGAACGGATCGAATCGCAACCAGAGCAGGAAACTGACAACAACCAGCAGTGACGTGGGAGACGCGTCCGGGTTGGCTCCCTAGAGTTGCGATCAAGAATGGCGGATCGCGATGAACAAATGCCGCCGCCAAAGGGATCGAAGAAAATGCGGGCATCACGTTTCAGCGAGTACGGTGGTCCTGACGTGCTGCGGGTAGTCGACGTCGACGAACCGCACGCCGGCGCACAGCAGGTGCGGATCGCCGTGCGCGCTGCGGGTGTAAACGGCATCGACTGGAAGATTCGAGCCGGACAGATGCGCGAGATGATGCCGCTCTCGCTGCCCGCTGGGACCGGGATGGACGCATCCGGGTGGTCGACGAGCTCGGTGATGGAGTCAGCGATGTCGCGATCGGTGACGCGGTGTTCGGAACAGGAACCGCGACCTGTGCCGAGTTTGCGGTGCTCTCTGCTTGGGCGCAGAAGCCTACTCTCCTCTCGTTCGAGGAGGCCGCCGGCTATCCGATCCCGGTCGAGACGGCGACTCGGATCTTGAAACAGCTAGGTGTGCAATCAGGCGAGACGCTGCTGGTCAGCGGCGCAGCTGGCGGCGTTGGTTCGGCCGTGCTGCAGTTCGCTCGAAAGCTCGAGATCACCGTCATCGGAACGGCCAGCACACGCAACCAGGACTATCTCCGCTCGCTCGGCGCCATTCCAACGACTTATGGCCCCGGCCTCATCGCTCGCGTGCGCGCGCTGGCGCCGAACGGGATCGATGCGGCGCTTGATCTCGCCGGTACTGGCGTCATTGGCGAGCTGATCGAGCTCACCGGCAAACCATCCAAGGTGCTGTCGATCGCCGACTTCACCGCGGCGAAGCAAGGGGCGCAGGTTTCTTCCGGCGGCTCCGACGGTGACCGCCGAGCGGCTCTCGCAGAAGCGGCGCGGCTCTTCGCGGAGGGCACATTCCACATTCCCGTCGAGAAGACTTACCCGCTCGCAGGCGTTGGCGAAGCACACGCAGCCAGCGCGGCCGGCCACGTTCGCGGCAGGCTCGTGATCAACGTCGCGGCGCATGTCGGCGCAGCACGCCTCACAACCCTCGACCCGAGTGCCGGCTACGTCACGATCATCAACACCTACGCAGTCGCCCCCGAACGTGCGGAGGCGCTAGTGGACCTGCTCGTGGGTGCGACGGCCGAGATCCTCCGGTACGTGCCCGGGTTCGTCTCCGCCAATTTTCATATGAACCTCGACCGCACTCAGGTGGTCAACTACGCCCAGTGGCGTAGCCGCGAGGCGCTTGCGGCTGCTGGCGCCGACCCCAAGGTTGCCGCGCGCATACGCGAGGCCGCCAAGCTAGTGGACAGCTTCACGCCGATCCTCTACGAGCTGCGGCACTCGGTGGCGAGCGCGTGATTGGCATGTTCCGCGCCCTCAGACATCCACGTCTAGAACGATTCGTACCCGATTCGGGGATCCCTCGCACCCGGACGACCGATAACGGAATGCAGACTGTTCGCCGACCCGTTGCCTGACCGATCAAGGAGACTTCATGAGGCGACAAGACGCGCTCCAAACACCCGAAGATCGCTTCCAGGCGCTGCCGGGCTATGCATACGAGCCGCACTCGGTTTCGCAATCGTCGGCTTGGATGAAGCCGATGGCGCGGAGACGCTTCTCGCGGGAATGGAGCCCGATCCCGTCGCCGTGGCGAGCATCGGACAAGTGCGATCGTGGGCAACGGAACGACTTTGTTCGCGAGCAAACAGCAGCGCGATATCCAGCTATGGAAGCCGCGTGACTTCGCTCGGAGAGTTCGTCGCTCTTTCGAGCCACCGCGACGAAGCCATTCATCTCGGGATCAGCGCCTGGCGTTGCGCCATCTCACCACGGCCGTCGCCAGCGAAGTCCTTGTTCGCGTGGGGTTGGGGATGGCCCATGCAAACCGCGACGCGCGCCGCGGCAGTGCGACCTGTCACCTCCGTCTCTTGGGGGCAGGTTCTGCCGCAGCAGCGACAAAACGGCTCCTCGGGGTTTGCTCCCCGGCGCCTTCGCTCTCCAGTTCATGACGTAGCGCCGCGATGACACGGTGGAAAGTCTGAATGTCCTTCAGATGTAGACCTTGCGAGAGCCCGTTGATCCATGGCGCTTGCAACCGCATGGCCGCGTCGAACGCCTGTTTGCCTTTGGTGGTCAGGGCGACGAGCTGCGCTCGACGGTGGTGTGGATTCTCGTGGAACGCGACGAAACCGTCCTTGTGGAGGTCATTGATGATCCGCTGCACATTTTGACGATTGGCGCCCATGTCGCGAGCAAGCCAGGCGACCGGTTGCGGACGTTCAGATGCGACGATTGCGCCAAGGACCTGCCATCGCGCGCTCGTCAGCCCGAGATGCGCGACCAGTCGATCGCCACCGGTCGACAGCATGGAGTTCAGCCTTAAGAGGTCGAGGATGACGTCGCTCAGGGCGTCGCCCTCCGCTGTTCGCGTGGCGCGATTCATTGCGACCAGTATGCCCATTTGACAACATAATGTCAAGTCGATATGGTGCATGGATACATATGGACACCATGATGACAAAACGCCCTGCAAAATCGCCAACACTCGCTGCCGAAGCAGGGAGGAGAGCCGTGACCCGTGTCCTTCATCCGATCGCAGGGGCGATCGCTCTTCTCGTGATCGCGACCTTCTGGCTGTCGACGGTTCTTACCGAGCTGTTTGGATCACACGCTGCGGTTGCCGCGCTCAAGACGACAATTCCGTGGGGCTTCCTGCTGCTCGTTCCAGCGCTGGCTGTCACGGGTGGATCAGGATTCTCCCTGTCGAAGGGGCAGCGGCGGGGCGTCATCGGCGCGAAGTTGAAGCGCATGCCTTGGATCGCCGCGAACGGCATTCTGATTCTCGTTCCATCGGCGCTGTTCCTCGCCTCGAAGGCGAGTGCCGCTGAGTTCGACACCACCTTCTACGCGGTACAGGCACTCGAGTTCGTGGCCGGTGCGACGAACCTGACGCTGCTCGGCTTGAGTATGCGCGACGGCCTGAACGCTACGCGTTGGAGGCGGGGCAGCATCCTTCGGTCTGCTCTCACCCACTCGACGAGCGTCGTCGCCGGAGAAGAGGTCGCGAAGGGCACTGTCGCCTTCCGCTTCAAGAAGCCGGCGGGCTTTCAATTTTCCCCCGGACAAGCCGTCTACATCTCGCTGCCCAATCTGGTAGCCAGTGACGACAGGGGACGCGTCAGGACATTCTCCATCGCCAGCGCGCCGCACGAAGCGGAGCTGGTCGTCGCGACCCGACTGAGCGACTCGAGCTTCAAACGCGGTCTGATGGGGGCGGCTCCTGGCACAGCCGTCGAGATCGAAGGGCCCTTCGGGGACCTGTCGCTGCACGAAGACGCGGCGCGGCCAGCCGTCTTTCTCGCGGGCGGAATCGGCGTCACGCCGTTCCGGAGCATGATTCTAGACGCGACGACGCGCGGGCTTTCCCATCGCCTGTTTCTCTTCTACAGCAACCGCAGCCCCGAGGATGCTGCCTTCCTCGCGGAGATGACTGAGCTCGAGAAGCAGAATCCGCGATTCAAGCTGGTTGCGACCATCACGGAGACCCAGGGTGCTCGCCCGGATTGGGACGGCGAGAGAGGGGCCATCACGAAACAGATGATCGCGAAGTACCTCGGCGATCTCGCGGCGCCCGTATTCTACGTAGTCGGTCCGCCCGCGATGGCTTCTGCGATGGAGACTCTACTCCGAGACGCTGGCGTCAAGAGCGATGACGTACGATCGGAGGCGTTCTCCGGCTACTGACGTGGCGACGAGCGTGCTCCAAGCGATCCGCATGCAGCTCTCTAAACGAGCCGCCCATCAACGGACCGCATGGCGTACGAAAGTGGGAAGGGAAGGACGCCCACCACCCCGACGTGCGCGCGCTCTTCACGCGCGAAGCGTTCTTGGCCAGATTTCAGGTTCTGCGTGATCGTTTGCGCGGTATCCGAAGTCTTTTTCAACGCAGCGCGACGAAACCAATCAACTTGAAGGCGTTAAGGCACGAACGTTGCGTTTGCGAGCTGTCATGAACGCACCCGGACCGCGTCAACGCAACTCTTGGTCTGGGAGAAGCGTTTCTTGAGAATTTGGTAGCGCGCCGCCTACGGTGCCAAGGAGTGAGTTGCGCGACTCGGCTTCGGCGGGGCGGCGGCATGGCTGCCTTTCAGCTTCAGCCGAAAGCCGGATCGCGCCTCATTTTCGAGGCGAAGATGGGAAGTCCGCTACGTATTGCTGCCCGTACCAACGAGCCCGACCGGCGGCGGCCAGCAGGTCCGTCGCTCCCCGCACTGCTGACGCCAGCCGAAGTCGCCGCATGGCTCAAGAAAACGATCTCGGCGGTTTACGCGAAGGCAGAGCGCGGCACCTTGCCCGGCGCGACGCGGCTTGGGCGGCGGCTCTACTTCACCCGCGCCGAGCTGCTAGCTTACGTCGAGCAACGTCGCGTGTCGCAGTCCGGAGGCCCGGGTGGCGGCACGTAAGATCGACGGAAGATGGCACGCGGACTTTCGATTTCAACATTCGGACGGCAGCGTCGAGCGAGTGCGCAAGCGCTCGCCGGTGCAGTCCAAGGCCGGTGCCGACGAATTCGAGCATCAGCTGCGGACCGCGCTCTTAGACAGCACGCTCACGATGACGCTCAGGTACATGCACCTGGCGCCGAGCGCGCTCACGGAAGCCATCAACCTGCTCAACTTTGGGCAGCCGGTGGGCAGTGCCGTGAGTGGGTCTTGTTGAAGTAGCGAGAACTTTTACGAAAGACTTGCGGAGAGGGAGGGATTCGAATTCTTCGTCTGGCTTCCGCCGCTGGTTTTGCGCAGTTTTTGGTGTGTCGCAGAGCCGTTTTTCGACTCCGGAACGCCTCCGGAGGGCGCTGTGGACGATTCCTGGACGATTCCCGTGAGCGATTCGGGGAGGGGAGCGAACGGCGAACCGATGCTCGCGCCGGCAGCGAGATGACCCCTCCGGATGTACATCAGGGTGGTCGCGAAGTCCGTGTGGCCGGCGCGCTCCCGAATCGCGTTGTCGGTATCCCCGCGCATCGCCATGTAGGTGATACCCGTCGCGCGCAGGTCGTGGAAGCG
Source organism: Polyangiales bacterium (assembly GCA_038230915.1). Taxonomy (GTDB): domain Bacteria; phylum Myxococcota_A; class Polyangia; order Polyangiales; family Polyangiaceae; genus PMG-095. The sequence continues at coordinate 28,770 of JBBRMI010000094.1, forward strand.
CAGCGCGCGGGCGCCCTTCCGCTGATGGTGCAAGGCGTGTCGCTCTACCTTCGCGGTCACTAGGTCGGCGCGCAGCCAGTCGTAGGGCCGGTCCAGCGTCTCGAAGACAAGCTCGCGCGTATGGCCCTCCGCCGCGCGCTTGAGCGCGGGCAGCAGGATGGGTTCGATGGCGAAGTGCCTGGAGCGGCCGTTCTTGGTGTATTCGTTGAAGCGCTGCTTGTCGGAGTCCCAGGCTCGGTAGACCCGAACCAT
>JBBRMI010000095.1:0-28813 GCA_038230915.1 Polyangiales bacterium
CGTCCTGACATTCCCGCCAGCCTTCCAGGTCTCCCTCAGCTGATTGTCGCGATCGTAGACGCGGCCCTTGGCCGCGCCTACGATCGCGCTTTCGGCCCATTTTTCGCCGCGATCTAGCTAGTACGGCGTCCTCCCGGCGTCGCGTCTCAGCAGAGTTGGCCTACTCGCTGGTTTGAAAGGTCCCGGGCATGACATTCGCTACCAAGTGCACTTCGTCCGCATGGCTCCTGGGTTGGTGGCTATTGGCCGCAGTGCCGGCCCGCGCACACATGAAGCTGCTCTATCCGCCGGCGAATGCGCCGCAAAACGACCAGGGACTGCCGCTCGACATCAAGGACTTGGGCGCTGAATACGGTCACGGTCCATGCGGCGGCAGCAAGTTGAAGACCAACGCCGTGACCACGTTCAAACCGGGGGCGAAAGTCGTGGTCAAGTGGGTCGAAGCCTGGCGGCACGATGGCCATTATCGGATCGCCGTGGCAAAAGACCCTTCAGAGCTGGAGGATCCGCCGCTGATCGATGGTGGGAATTCAGCGCCGGTTCAGTCGGGTACGCCAATTATAATGGATGGCATTCACGAACACCGCGCCGCCGACATCGAGGACTACCACGAGTACGAGCAGGAGGTGACGCTCCCCAGCTTCGAATGTGAACGATGCACACTGCAACTCTTGCAATTCATGGCCGCTCACACGCCAGAGTCATTCATGTGGCAATGTGCAGACATCGCGCTCAGCAACTCGGCTCCCGGTGATGGGGTTGTACCGATGGATTCGAGCACGCCAGCGGCAGGTGGCGGTGGCGTGGGCGTGGCCGGGACGGGCGGCGGCGGTACCGGCGGCGTCCCCGCTCTCGCCGCAGGGGGCGCGGCAGCGGGCGGCGGACCGACGATCGGAACCGGTGGCACTGATAGTAGGCCGGGCGTCGGGGGACTCACGACAAACGGTGGCAACCGCGCGAGCGAGACCACGGGCCAAGCAGCCCCCACGAGTCAAGGCAGCTGCACGGCATCGGGCCCAGGCTGCACAAGTACCCTTTCGTCCGCGTGCCTGGTACGGCTGATGGGCGCAATCGTATTCGGCGCGGTCGTTCGCCGCACACGACGCCTGCGCGCAACGAGCCTCGGCTAGACTTCGCCCGCGCCCTCTCAATTGCTCGGCAGTCGCGCGATCCACGTTCGGAGTAGCTGCACCCCGGCTTCGTCGACGAGCTCGGTGCCGCCCGGCGGCATCTGTGCCGGGTCACCCCGCAGCTGCATGCGCCGAATCAGCTCGCTCTGATCGGGGCTGCCCCCCAAGATGCGATACTGGAGCTGCGATTCTGGAACATCCGTCAGTCGGTTCACGTAGTAGCGAAACGTGTCGGTTGCCTCGACGCTTGTCAGCGAAGCGACGGTGAGCCAAGTCCGCACGTCGTGCCGCTCGCCAGCCACGCTGCCCGCGCGGTGGCAGTGCCCGCAGTTCGCGTGCAAATAACCGAGCGCCGCACGATCCGTCTCGTCGCCCGGCACCACGATCGGTGCGACGGGTGGTACGCTCAGTAGCCCTTCGGCGATCAAGGTGTCGAGCGTCAAGCCTGGCCCAGCATGACTCAACTGAACCGCCCCCGGTCCCACCTGTCGCTCGCGCTTGTTCGTGTGACAGGAATCGCAGGCTTGGCGACTGGGAACGTCGTGCAGCGTGCCCAGGGCGTTGTTCGAGCCGTCTGGCGTCGCGAGTGCTTCTGTTTGGGCTTCGTTCCAAACGTAGGCGACACTCGACCAATCGAAGCGGCCGTTACCAAACTTCCAGAGCAGGCGCGTTTCGACGCGGATCGGCTGTGTAGCTCGCGTGCCGTCCGCGAGGCGATCACTCCGGAATTCTTTCCAGAACTTCGTGCCAGCTGGAAAGACCCAATTGTCCATGTCGCTGGTCTCGATCTGGGTACCAGGCGGAAGGTACAGCCAGCGCGATTTCGTCGATCCGTCCGACCAGAGCGCAAACTGCGGTGAGAAAAAACGGACTCCCGGGGCCAGCCCCCCAGTGCCGATGTCGGCGTACAGGCCCGTCGAGGACAGCAGCGACGGGTAGTCGGTTAAGTCAAGCGGCGACTCAGGGGCGCCTGCTGCGCCACCGGAGTCCATGGAACCGCCATGACTCGGTGGGCTCAGTGTTCCTGCGGCGCCCGCCAGGGCCCCCATACCCACCGCGCCTCCCGCGCCTGGCCCCACGCCGCCAACGCTCGGGCTGCCAGCACCGGTACCGGTCAGGACGACGGGAGCAGGCACAGGTTCAGCACCTGAGCACGCGATGAGCGTGCAAGCGGCTAGCGCGAAAGCGACTCCAACTCCGTTGTGAAAGCAGGCTACCAGAGACATGGGCGGGCTCTACTTCTGTCGAAGCCTATACAAACTATCGGGTCCGCTACCGGAGCTATAGCTCAGCACCAACAGCTCACCCTTCGCGTCCTGTCCGAAAGCAACGGGGGCACCCTTGGGCCCGTCCCAGACGGTGCGCTGGTCGCAGACCTTCGTGCCGTCGTAGGTGAGCGCGAAGATGTCGCCGCGATCGAAATCGCCGAACACGTAGCGGCCCTGCATGTCCTTCATCTCCTTGCCACGGTAGACGTATCCGCCCACCACGGCGCCGCGCTCGCCGTTGCCCTTCACGGTCGAATACGCGAACAGCGCGCCCTCTTGGTTGTCCGCTGGCCAATGGAAGTTGCTCGGACCCGTGCCGGCTTTGACGTAGTTGATTTCCTCGTTGTTGGCGCCGACGTCACCGATGAATAGGTCGCCGTTACCGATATCGAAGCTGAATCGCCAGGGATTTCGGAACCCCTTGTGCAAGACGCGCGGATCGCCATCCTGAATATTGCCGGGCGGCGGCGTCTGCGGATTCTCGACGTCGACGCGCAGCATGGCGGAAAGGACGGCGGTCTTGTCTTGGCCGTATTTGGGTCCGTCGTTGCCCTCGCCGTCCCCCGAGCTCAGGTACAAGTACCCGTCAGGCCCGAAAGCGATCATCGAGCCGAAGTGTCGATTGGCACCGTTGGGGTGCTGGACGCTGAGAAAGGGCTTGGGATTGCCTACGTCGAGGGTGTCACCGTCGAGCACGAACTCGGCCACGTTCAGGCTCGAGTGAGTCGTCGCGCCGTTTTGCCCGTCGCCATCGGTGTACGACAGGTAGACGCGCTTTTCTCCACCCGCGCCGAAGCGCGGGTGAAAGGCCATGCTCATCAGCCCCCGTTCCTGCCGCCCATCGCGGGAAGGCGGGTTGTTCACCTGAACCGTCGCGATCGTCTTTTTCGTACCGTTCACCACCAAGTTGACCGCTCCGTCCTGCTCCAGAACGAACAAGCGCGAGGCGTCGTTGGGGTCGGAGGTCACGAAGGTTGGATCAGTCAGCCCTCCGACAACCTCGACAAGAGCCAGGTCGGGGGCCGCGCTGCCGCACGACCGGTAGTCGCCTGAAAAACTCGGCCGCACTGGCCCAATGCCAGCTGAGCCGCCACTCTCACCGTTCCCACCACTGCCAGCCGAGCTAGCGGTGCCACCACTACCACTCGTCCCAGTGGCGCTGGGCGTTCCACCGAGCGGCATCGATGTGCCCGCGCTACCCGCGGCAACGCCGACGCCCGCGCCGCCTCCACTGCTGACGCTTGCGCCCCCGGAAGCAGCGGCGGGCACGGGCACTGGCTGCTTGCTCTGCCCGCAGCTGCTGAGCACGAATGCCGGAGACAACAGGAACGACAGTGGCGCCCAGAATAGCCTGCTCGAGATCCGGGGGCGTCGAGTCGTGATTGGGAGCTCATGTCGGCGAGGTTGATCACGCATGAAGCCAATGTCGGAAGCTCACTCGCTCGTAGCTCAACTAATTTCGAGATTCGGACTTTGGTTGACGATCGGTAACAAAGATTCACCGCCGATCATTTTTTTGATCCGTTTGAGCGACAGCGCGTTACCTGGCTCGAGTGGCGCGCTGTCGCGTGTCGTGTGCTCCCCTGAGCGCTTCATCGAAAGGTAGTGATCATGAGATACGTCGCCAAGTCCGGTCGGGCAGTCTGGCTTGTGGGTTGGTGCCTGGTCGTCGCCTGCGGTGGCGACAAGGCAACGGTCGGCCCGCCTGGCGCCGCCAGCTCCGGAGGTTCTGGCGGCGTGACACTGACTAGCGGCGCCGGCGCTCCACAGGGCATCGGGGGCGTCGGCTTAGCCGGGAACGCGAGCATTGGCGGGAGCTCAGCGATGAGCGGCAGCTCAGCGATGAGCGGCAGCTCAGCGGTGAGCGGCAGCGCAGCGGTGAGCGGAGGTGCCGGCGCTGGGGCCATGCTCGGCGGCGCAGGTGCGGCTGGCGCAGCCACCATGCAACCGATCGACGGGCTCCCGCTCAACCTTGCTCTCAACAAGCACGTGGTTGGACCTCCGGAAATGTCGGCTTTGGTCGACGGCAAGTACTCGACGGCAGCCGACGGGGCGAGCTTCTACGTGGACCTCGGGGCGCCAACCGAGGTGGACCAGCTCGTTTGGTTCCGGCCGAATGTGTTCGCCGGCAATGTGCCCGGGCCGATCTCCGTTTCGGACGATGCGCAGAATTGGACGGAGCTGTCCAAGGGCCGAGAACCGGAAGAATATCAGAACGAGTACCCGTACGAGCTCGACCTGCCTAAGACGCTGACGACGAGGTACATCAAGTGGGACTTTCAGGGTGGACGCTATTCGGAGGTCGAGGTCTACAATCGTCACTCGACGACGCGAAATCTCGCTCTTTACAAAGAGGTCACGACCGAGCGCGGAGCCCCAGAATGTGGCGACGCGCCGTTCCACTTGATGGGCCCCAATTGTGTCACTGACGGACAAAGCTGGACGAGTATCGGCGCTCCCGCCGGAGGTTACATCACGGTCGATCTGGGTGAGCCGATGCCGATCAACCGCATGCGCCTCGTCTCCAACCACCACTCTCCGTTTCAGAACTGGGAGGCGTCCGTAAGTCTCGACGGGCAAACCTTCACGAAAATCCTCGAAGTTCATCCGCCATTCAAGGACACCGAAGACGTTTGGTCCGATCGCCCATTTGCGACCACCACGGCGAGGTACGTGAAGTGGGCGCCGCTCGAAAGCAACACTTGGGACGTGAAAGAGATCGCGATCCATGGTCCGGGGGTGCAGTAGCGATGGTTCGTCTCAAGCTCCGATCGCCTAGGCAAAATAGCGACGTCACCACAACCGTTTGTCGCTCCAGCTGTCGATGCTACTCGTCAGGGCCTTGCGCCTTGCCGCTGACTTGGAGGGCTTGACCCTGAGCGTCGCTGCCGCTTCAGGCTGCTTTTCGAGCAACGCGCGCGACGCGACGCCGCCATCGCAAGGCGGTCGCCCAGCTGAGCGTGAGCAGCACCGCACCACCGGCTGTTCGCGAGCGCCGAGGCACGCTGCAGCCGCAGCCCCCGTCGGTTGCCGAGGGCGCTCCAGTTTCCGCTGCTAGCAACGGGCCGCCAGTCGACGAACCGCCAGTTGAAGAACCGCCAGTGCCCGGGCTGCCGGCGCTCCCGACCACGCCGCTGCTAGCTGTGCCGGTCACGTCGCCGCCAGCTGTGCCGACCACGCCGCTGCCGCTCGCGCCGATCAGGTCTCTGCCGCCCGTCCCGCCGCTGCCGCTGCCGCTGCCGCCGCCCGCGCCGCCTGTGGCGCTCCCAACCCAGCCCGCGCCGCCTCCAGTCATTGCAGCCGGTGCTGATGTCGAAAATGCTGAGCGTAGTGTACAAGCCGTCCACCAACAGGGCCGGATCGCTAACGCCGTGCGTCCCCAGCACGGGCCTGCTCAACACGAGGTTCCCCGACGGGATTTGCGCTGAAGCAGGCTTGGATACGAACTGACTCGAGGCGATGGCCAGAGCCAAGCACAGTTTAATCGCAGCGTAGCCAATCCGCGGAGACGCGGCCCGCCGCATCCGGACCAACGTAGTCGGGCAATGCCACTCGCACCACCTCCGAGCCGCCCGAGTGGGAGAAACCGCTGCGCGATGGCGCTTAGAATCGATGTTTGACAACACGCCACTAGGTGGCGCGTCGAAGATTCAATTGATCAAGAAACTGAAAAGCGAATATCTCGGGCAAGGTTTTCGGGCTGTAGTAACCATCCCCTGCATTGCCATCATGCTGTATGCAGTGGCGGGTCGTAACCGACAAAGTTCAATACACTTTCATCGAGTCGCTCGTCGCGGGCGTTAGGCTCGCAGACCCGCAATCTCGCCCGACACGTTGCCGAGCTTCTGCGTCGCGACACCGACGGCATTCATGCAGCTGATGAGAACGTTAGCTGGATGGCTGCCCTCGGCGACGATGTGTTGGCCCGCCTTGAGACCTCCCGCCTTGCCGGCGACCAGGGCCGCCATGTTCTCACCCGAGTGCGCAGTCAGCGTCTTGGGGTCGCCCTTGGCCGGACCGTGGCCACCTTCGAAGAGGTAAACGATCGCACAGTTGTCGAGCAAGTTGCCGCCGTTGTCGGGCGTCGTCATCATCTTGTTGAGAAGGTAGCCAAACTGCTTCATGTACCAAGCGATCGCCAGCGCGAGCTTGTGGCTGCTGTCGGCCCCAGCCTTGGAATGGCTGATGTCGTGGAACGAGCAGTCGAAACCAAGGACCGGCAACGCGCTCATAAAGCACTGCGGTTCGGAGAACATGATCGTCCCGACCCGGGTCTGATCGCAGGTCATCGCCATGTGCATGATGTCGGACATCAGCTTGGCGCGCAGCTCTTCGTTGGCATAGCCAGCGGCTCCGGCCGGGTCTGCGTCGAAAGGCGGCAGCTTGTCGCAGCCGGCGCTCTGCACCAACATCGGCGCCGCACTCACCTGCTTCTCGAGATCTCGAATCTCGCTCAGGTGTAGCTCGAGGCGCGCGCGATCGGTCACGCTCAGGCGGTTTTGCAACCGCTGGGTGCTGCTTTGAACGAAATCGAGAACGCTCTTGCGTTTGCGCCACTCGAGATCGCTGGCCTTGACCTGGTTGGGGTCGGTCCCTTTGGTGAAGTTGTAGAAGAGTGAATCGTAAGCCGCTTGCGGGCTGGTCTCGGCCGAGAGCATGCGAGCGGTGCTAGCGCCAGCGTCCCTGCGGAAGGCGAGCGAGCTGCCGACATTGATCGTGCTGAAGGCATTGGACACCTGAACCCGGAGCGGGAGGTGTTTGTACTTACGGCCCTGAGGAGCAAACGCGTCGGTGACCACCTGATCGGAGCTCGTGCCCATGGCAAACGAATCGGAATCGCCCGTGTCAGGAGCCCTATAGTTATGCGTCCCAGTCAACAGCGGGCTCTGAATTCCGCCGTGAAACTGGCTGAAGCCTGCAGGGCTTTCGTCCTCCGGGATGCGCAGACCCGAAACGACGCTGACGTAGGATTGAACCCCAGCCAAAAGCCCCAACGGGGCGAGCGCGGTCTTCAGATCGTAGTTGGGCCCTGGATTGTTGGGCACCAACTCGCTTGGAGCACTGTCGCCGTCACCACCGATCGACAAGCCGCAGTAGCAAACCAGATAGCGAAGCGGACCTGCGCTATCTGCGGCTCGGGCGGGCTTGATAGGCTCCATGATCTCGAGCCACGGCAATGCGACGGCGCTTCCGGCAGCTCCGAGCAACGCCGCACGTCGGCTGATTCGAAAAGGGCGCATGTTAGGGGACTCCTACGGTTTCGTCGCGACGGAAGCCGAAGCTTTCCGCGGTCGCGACACCGAGCAGCACGTCGCGGAAGGTTTCATTCTCGGACTTGAGAGCATCACTCATTGGCTGGAGCGCGGCCGACTCATCGGGCGACTCGTTTCTTCCCATGGCAAAGCGGTAAACTTCGCGAACGACGCAATCCTCGACGCTGCCTGAGCTAGTCACCGCGGCGGCCAATCCGTCGACTCCTTTGAACGCGCCCAAGTCGGGAAGCGCGCCTTCGCCCGCGATAGTGCACTGGGGCAGGCCCGCTTCGGCGCTACGAAACTTCCCCTCGCGATCGTAGTTCTCCAGTCCAAGTCCAATCGGGTCCATCTGACCATGGCATCCCGCACACGCGGGGCTGTTGCGGTGGGCGGCAAGCCGATCCTGCTTGCAGGTGGTGTCGCCCGCGGCGGGCGTGGAGACGACCACGTTGGCGGGCGGCGCCGGGATCGGCCGACACATGAGCCGAGTGCTGACGAAGCGGCCACGCAGAACAATGCTCGTGTCCCCGGCCTTAGTGGTCGCGGCTAGCACGCTGCCATGCGACAGAATCCCGAGGCGACCGCTGTCGCCGTAGGAAACCCACGCAGGCTTGGCGCCTGGTGAAGGGAGTCCGTACTGTTTGGCCAAGGTGTCGTCGATGAACGTTTCCTTGGCCAGAAAGACGTCCATGTACGAGGAAGGCTGATCGAACACGACTTTGTCGAGCAGGGCCCTGGTCTCGTTCTGCATCGCAGTCGTCAACGGCGCGGCGAAAGACAATCGGTCGTAGGACAGCCACTGGGCGTGAAACTGCTGCACGCGTTCACGCACCCGCGGGTCGGAGAGCATCGACGCCGCGGCGTCGTGAACCTGTTGCGGCGTCGCCAGCTGATTGGCTTCACCCGCGGCGAGCAGCTGATCAGTCGGCGTGGTGCCGCGCAAAAAATACGACAGCCGAGCGGCCATCTCGGTCCCGGTTAGCTTGAAATTTCCGGCCTTGCCCGCCACCGGAACGCCGATCTCGAGGCGATAGAGGAACTCGGGGTCTTGCAGCATCGCGCGCACGACCAGCTCCGCGCCGGCGTAGAAATCCTTTTGCTCGACCGCGAACGGCTGAAAGGCGGTGACATAGCGGGTCACGTCCTCGTCGGACAACGCCCGGCGAAACGCTCGCCGGCCAAACGTCGCAGTCACGCTCTTCAAACAAGCCGCGTCGTCCGGCCCGGTCGGCGTGCATGGAACCAAACTTTTTCGCACAGCGGGGTCGAGGAAGGCTCGCGCGGCCGCCTCTTGGGCCAGCGTCTCGGCCCCCGAGATCAACTTGGCGTTGGGTTGCTGGGCGGCAACGTTGGTGTCGAAGGCGATGTCAGGGGTGATGACCTCTTCAGGTAGTTTGGCAAAACCGGAGCGCGTCTTGTCGCTCAGCAGGTCTTCGAGCGTGTTGTCGTACTCGATCCGACTCAGCCGCCGCAGCGCTGAAGCCCCGATCGCACGACTTGCCGCAGCCGCGGCATCACCCGGCACCAACTCACCTGGCATACCGGGCGCTCCGGCACCTGTAACTGTACCGGTGCCCGCACCCGGAGCGCCGGACCCGGAAGCACCCAGAGTGCCGCTCTGATCACGGATGTATCCGGTACAGCTCAGGCCCGCACAACCGAACACCGACAGCAACACTATACGATAACAATGGAGGGTGATTTCCGAGCCGCTGGCGAACCGCATGCGACCTGTGACGTGCTCGTTTCGGCTCTTAGGTCAGAAAACTTCGCCCGACTTGGGCCCACATTGGCACCCTCCGATCTTCTGGTGATCCAATTCGGCTGCCCCTGGCAAATTGCGTGAGACACGAACTCAATCGGCATTACGGTGGTGGCGCCGCCATATCTCCCGAGGCGGTGGCACACGGCGCGATGCTGAACCAGAGGCGCGGGACGACCATCACGGGGCCCTCAGGGTGTAGTGACGGCGCCTGAACGCCTCGTTTTTCGTCAGCAGGCGCGAGGAGCCGCCTGCGCGCCGCCCCTTCTTGAGCCGAAGCTACGGCTCCTTGACAGTCACTTCAGCGCCGCTATACGCCACGACCTTGTCCGGCGTCGGGGTCTCGCCCCGCCCGGCGCCGTGAGCGCTCGCGACGAAGACGACGTTGAAGGTGCGGTTCGTGAGCATGCCCGGGAAGCTGCCCTGCACCGCGCCGATGGTCAGCGTCTGCGTCGCTTCAGTCCAAGTGATCGGAATCGTGGCGCGCATGCCCTTTTCGTAGTTGTAGTTGTCGTTCTCGTCTTCGTAGAGCTCGAACTTGCCGTCGGCGCCGCGATAGACGCGCAGCTCCGTGGGATCGCACGGGCGCTCGGTCGCGTACTGCAGGACGGGACCGAGCGGTACAATCGAGCCGGCGTGCACGAAGATCGGAAGGTGATCGATCGGTGCCGCGGCGGTGATGTGTGTTCCGCCAGGCTGGTGGGTGCCGGTCCAGAAATCGTACCATTCAGTGTTGGCGGGCAAGTAGACGGCGCGGCTGGTCGCGCCCGAGTCGGTCACCGGGTTGATCAGCAGCGCGGGCCCGAACATGAACTGATCGGCTATGTCCAACACCTCCGGATCGCTGCGGAAGTCGAACACCAGGCCACGCATTAGAGTGTAGCCTTCGTTCCTCATGCGCCACGAAGTCGAATAGATGTACGGAAGCAGCCGGTAGCGCAGCTCGTCAACACCGAGCAGGGTGGCCTGCGCCTCGGGCCCAAAGCGCCACATTTCGCGGTCGCCACCGCTGCCATGACTGCGGAACATCGGGCAGAAGGCGCCGAACTGGAACCAGCGCAGGTAAAGCTCGCGGAACTCCGGCGAAGTCAGCGGCGAGCCAGGCACGAAGCCTCCGATGTCGGAGTTCCAGAAAGGGATCCCGCTCAAACTGAAGTTGAGCCCTGCCGGGATCTGCGCTTTCAGCGTCGGCCAATCGCCGCGAATGTCGCCCGACCACGAAACGGCCGAGTTGCGCTGCTGCCCCGCGTACGCCGAGCGCGTCAGGATGAAGACGCGCTTGTCCGGACTCGCCGCGCGCTGGCCCTCGTAGACCGCCGTGGTCGTCATCAGCGGGTAGGCGTTGAACACGGTCGCGCCAGACCCGACCTTGGTTTGAAAGTGGCGGAACTCGCCCCAAATTGGGTCGGTCAGTGAAGGCCCGGCATTGAGCTCAGGCTCGGTCGCGTCCAGCCACCAGGCGTCGAAGCCTTTGTTGAACAGCGAATCTTGAATCTGCTGCCAGTACATCTTCCGCCCCGGCTCGGTGAACGGATCGTAGTACGCTGTGCCGCTCGGGGCCTTCGGCGACATCAGAAAGCCGGCCGCGTCGAGCGCCTGGTAGTTCGCGCTACCCGGCTCGAACTTCGCCCACACGGAGAGCAGGACCTTGAAATGGTTTTGGTGCGCCTCGGCGGTCATCGCGGCAGGGTCTGGATAGCGCTTGGGGTCGAAATGGTGAGATCCCCACGGCTCGGGATCCCAGTAGAACCAGTCCTGCACGATGCCGTCGATCGGAAGCTTGCGCTCTCGGTAGCCGTGCACGATGCTCAAGAGTTCGGCTTGCGTGTCGTAGTGCTCTTTGCTCTGCCAATAGCCCCACGCCCAGCGCCCGAACAGCGGTGGCGGGCCAGTCAAGCTACGATATGAGGCAATCACCTCGTCGACTTCCGGGCCGTACATGAAATAGTAGTCGATGGCGTCGGCGGCCTCCGACTCCCAGATCATCTGGCGCGTGCCATCGGGCGGGTGCCAAGCCAACAAGATCCGCGCGGCGCCCGCGTTTTCGAAGAACTCTAGGCGCAACTTGTACTTCTTGTTGGCTTCGAGCCGGATCTTGGCGGTGTGCGTGACCTCCGGGTGCTCAGCCCAATCATCGACGATAAGCTTGTCGTTGACCCAAAGCCTGGCGCCGTCGTCGGCCGTCACCGTGAACCCGTACTCACCCGCCATCGTGGACAGCAAGGAGCCACTGAAGCGCGCGCTAAAGTGATCAGCCGCGACGCCGCCGCCCGGACTCATCAGCCAGCTGAAGTCGACCATCGGCTCTTGGCGCTTGAGCCGCGACACTTCGAAGTTCTGACCATCGAAGTATTCAGCCGTGAGACCGCCGGGTTGGTCGTCGGCGCCAAATAGATTGGCGCTCGGAACCGTAACGGCGCGCCCCCCTGCGTCAACAGTCGTGAGCGCCGGATTGTCCCACAGCAAGCCGTAGCCGCCGCTCGAGACCAACACGGGGACGCCAATCTCCCCGTTCTTTTGCTGCAGCGTGGTGGTAAGGCCGGTGTAGCTCATGTGGCCCTGCTGGTGCTCGCCGAGGCCGTAGAGCTCGGTGCCGTCCTCGACCAAGAAGCTCTGCCGAGATTGGTAGGTCGCAGGGTCCGCCGCAGACGCCGTCAGCGAATGCGCCGCGCCGTCGGGCTCAGCCAGTAGCGTCTTCCCGCTAGCGTCGAAGAATACGATCTTCCCCGTAGCCTTCTCGACGGTTGCGCTGACAAGCTTCGTCGATACCTTCACCGAAGTGGCGGTGTCTTCCACCTTGAACGGGACCTTGGGGCGTTCCTGAATCACCGCGAGACTCTTGGTCGCTCGTGGCTTGTCGTCGACGGTGTGGATCACGCGAATGACGCGGTCGCTCCACGGTTCGAGGCGTATCGGCCCGGCGGGAGTTTGAATCACCGGGTCGTCGGGGATCGGCAGGTCGGCATCCGGGCCGGCACCGCCGACGGGCATCGATGCAGCGCCGCCGCTGCCGCCGCTCGTCATGTTGGCTCCACCCACCGCGGCTGCTGCGCCGCTTCCAGCTGCCGGCGTCAACGCCGCAGCAGGCCCTCCGGTTTGCCGCTCCCCGCAGCTGAGGAGTAGTCCCAGAGCGAGCAGAACGGCGGCCGAGGAAACACGATTTTTTGTCACTTCACGCATCCTGTTGGTCCAGCATCGACCGATCCCGCGGAGATCAGACGACGCCTGCACTAGTTCCGCAGCCCCCTGATTTTTGTCACCTCAACGTTCTGGAATGCGGAGCCGGGAGTGATGAGGCTCGCGAGACTGCTCGCTCTAGCAAGTCGGGCGATGGCGCGGCCAGACGGCTCAGAGCGGCAGCATGCCCTTGCGCTTTGCGGGATTGCCGAAGCCGTCCAATTTCACGCCGTACCAACTAGCCAGCGTCGTGTAGAAGTCGCCCATGAAGCGCGCACCCGGCAGCGGCTTTTCCACGTTGAGCTCCGTCGCGGAGCGCCCGCCGGTGTCCCCAAACCTGACGAAGGTAAAGGCCGGGCCGAGATTTTTGCCGCCGATCAGCAGCATCGGGATCTCGTTGTAGCCGTAGTGGTGGTGACCGCCGGCCTGATTGTTCCAAAGGATCAACGTGTCGTCGAGCAGCGTCGTGCCGTCGCCGTTGACGAACGACTTGAGCTGCGCGACGAGATGCGCGACGAGCTCGGCATTACGCAAGTCGATGGCCTTTATGCCCACGTCGCCTTCGAGATTGGACGGGCCGACGATGTTGCCGTGATCGCGATTGGATTCATCGGGGCCGAAGTACTTGTTGCCGTGGGTAAAATCGTGGTGATTCTGATTGATTGAGATTTCCGGATAAATGTCCGAGCCCAAGTCGAAGTAGGCCACGCGTGTGTGGTCGCAAGCCATGGCCATGGCTATCAGGTCGAGTTGCGCCAAGTTGTACGGCGAGTACTCTGTGTACTTCCACGAGCCTTGCATGCCGTAGGCGCCATCGCGATCGTTGGTGTAACCGGGGAACGGCAGCTTCAGCGTCGGCGTCGGCAGCGGCATGCACGACTGCGACACCATGCCCGGCGACCCGCTCAGTTGTTGCAGGCGTTGCTGATGGGCAGCCACCGAAGCCATGAATTGATCGATCTGTGGCCGAGCCCCAGCAGGAGCGAGGCGTTGAATTCGCGCCGCGTCAGCACCAACCAAGTCCAGAATGCTGCTGCGTCTCTGGGCGTCCGAGAGCTGAGGCGCCCCTGGCGTGACCGGGGCAGCTGCGGCGCCGAACACGCGCGCGTACGCCAGCTCGGGACTCGCCTCGGGCTTGAGGTTCTCGCCGGGCCCGCTGGCGGAGAACGTGCGTAGGTATTGTGGGGACCAGAGTCGGTGTGGAGTCGTGAGGTGGAGCGACTTGAGCTTGGTCGGTGATTCGGCGGCGAGAGCGTTGGCAATGACTTGATCGATCGAGATGCCACCGAGCGGGGCGACGCATTGATCACCGCTGCACGCCTGGGGTGGCAAGCAGGTCAGGCTCGCGCCGTAGCTGCCGTGCTGATCGTCCAGCTCAGTGTTATAAAGGCCGGTCACGATGCGCACGTCGGGAGTCTCCGCCAACACCGGCGCCAAGAAGCTCGGGTATTTATAGCTCGGGCCCGCAGTCGTTCCTGCCATTTCGGGATAGTGTTGGTACTGAAGGGAGTGCTCGGTATTGAGGACGATCAGCCTGAGCCTTCGCTTGCCTACTTGGGCATGGCAATAGCGATTCACCAGCGATGCCAGCGAGAGGCTGGCCCCCGCAGCCAAGACGTGTCGACGCGTAATATTCATGGCCTTGGGACCTCTGCAGTCGGCGAGAAAAATCTCATGCTTGTTCTCCCAAACAATCAGTTCATTCGACACGCTCGCGGAAGACTTTGTCTTTCACGATCTGCTTGATCAGGTCTTTGACGCCCATGCTCGGAGCTGCCTTGAGGAAAGCCGAGGCCGCGCCGCAATCCCCAGCCGGAAGCAGATTCGCGCCCTGCGCAAACTCGACGAAGGTGGACGCCATACAGCTACCGGCGTCGTCGGAGCTGGCGAGCCAGTTGAAGAACTCGCCGGTGTTCGCGAAGTTGACGGTGCCCGAGCTGACGCCTTGAAGCGTTCCCGAGCTGTCGGTCGGTCGGCTCGATTTCCCGTCGTTGGTCGGCGTCTGATCGCGGTAACGGCCGTCGCTGCCGAACGAGTCGAGCGCCTGTCCGATGCCATCCATGTAGTTGTGGCAAGCCGCGCAAACGGGGTTTTGGACGTGCACCGCTACACGTTCGCGCTCCGTCTGATCCGGCAGCGGGGCAGGCAATAGGTTCGCGGCGCCCGGCGGCGGCTTGGGTACATCTCGGCACAGCACCTTTTCGCGCAGCACGCGCCCGCGATGCACGATAGCGACCTTGTTCGGGTCACTGAGCGCCAGCAGCACGCTGCCTTGAGTGAGCAAGCCGTAGCGTTTTTCACGCGCGAATTCGTGGCTTGCTGGCGCCGAAGCCGCCGCAGCCGTGAACGGTACGCCATCGTAGTAGGCGGCGAGCTGATCCGGAATGTCGGAGTGTTGGTCAGTTAGCAGCTGGGCAATGCTCCAATTCTGCCGGTAGGCATTCCTGAGGTAGCCGTCTGTCTCATCCACCATCTGCTGGGCGACCGCCGGCGTCAGCGCCGTGGCATCGTTGCCCTTGTTTCGCGAGTTTCGGTACGCAAAGACCTGCGAGAAGACCGTCGCGAACTGCTCTTGAACCGTGGGGTGCTCGAGCAACGCATCGACCTGCGCGTCGAAGCCGCCGGGGGCATCCAACTGGCCGCCCTCCGCCGCTCGCAGAAGGTCCTCGCCCGGAGGGCGGCCAGTCAGAAAGAACGCTAAGCCTTCGGCCAGCTCCCGCGGGGTCAGCTCGGCACGACCCGCGACCGTGCCTTTGCCAAACTCGAAGCGGTAGATGAATTCGGGGGACAGCAGTAGCGCGCTGAACACCTGCACCATTGCCTCGTGCGCGTCGGCTGCGACCGTCACGCTGGTGTACTTGTCGATCAGCGGCTGCACAGCTTCGTCCGCGACGTTGCCGCGCCACAACGAGCGCGCAAAGTGCGTGATCTGCTCGGCCACGCACGCCGCTTCGACGGGCGACCGGGTCAAGCAGTTGCCTTGACCCTTAAGCAGCGTGAAGACCTTGTCACCCAGCACCAGTGCCTCATCGAAGGCCTTGCCGAAGCCAGCGTCGTCCATCGTCAGCCGGTCGCGCGCGTTGGCAAATTTCCCGCCGAGCGCTTGGTTGCCACCGAGCGCGCCCGGCGCAAACGCAAGGGTCGGGTCGAGGGCGGCGTGCACCACTTCGTTCGCTTCGCCTTCCGAGAGGGCACGCATGCCCAAACGGGCGGTGGCTCCCGAGGCGCACACCTGCTCGGGTGTGGGGGTAACCCCGGGCGGTGCGCCAGGGCCGATCATGCCGGTGGGCCCGGTACCCGCCGTCGAGCTCACCAGGGCAGGGGCTCCGTTCTCGCCCGCCACGTGTCCTACGCAGCCTGCCACGGACGTCGCCAAGACCCACCCGAGGAGACTTGAGCACAGCGTTCGCTGTCCGCCGCTTCGAAACCTGGAGCTCGCGGTCGGGGTCACGGAAGGCACGGTCATGGTTCCTCTCCTCAATCGGCGATTCCGGCCGGCGCGCAAGGCTCGCGCGGAACGCAGTTGTTGGGTGGGGCTCGGCGGTTCGCGCTCCACCCGACGCTCGTGCCGCTGCCCGGCAAAAATTGTCACGCGCGGCAGAGTTTGATGACTTGGTCGCGGATGCGGACCCTGCGCGCTATGTTTGGTAGGCCCCGGTGACGGAAATTCGCGCCGCGTGGCACAAGCTCACTTGCCGGGCTCTTGGTCGCAGGCGTTGAGCTTTTACGGCGGCAAGGTCGAAAAATGTTGAATCTCGCACGTCGGCTACGCTGGCTACCGCTCGCCACTTTGCTAGTCGGCGCCCCCGCGGCCGCCGCCACCTACTCATCGGATCAAGCCCCGAAGGCCAATGAGGCGATAGCGCCGCAGCACTATCGTATCTACATTCCAGACGGCATTCCAGTCGTGCGAGCGGTGATCATCCACCAGCACGGCTGCGGGCGCGGCGACTGGAATACGGGCTGGGACTTGCACTGGCGGGCGTTGGCGGACAAGTGGGACGCGGCGCTCGTGGCGCCTTACCTCGAGGGCGATTGCGGCAATTGGTACGACCCCGAAAAGGGTAGCTACCGCGCGCTCACCGATGCGCTCACGGCGATCGGCAAGGACTCGCAGCACCCCGAAATCGTCGACGCGCCTTTGGCCATCTGGGGCCATTCGGGCGGCGCGGATTGGGTGAGCGAAATGATGCGTCGGCATCCCACGCGCATCGTCGCTGCGGTGGCACGTTCGGGCGGCAGCGATCCTGGAAATGCAGCGGACGGCATACCGAGTCTGCTCGTGCGCGGCAGCGACACCGACATTGGCACTGACGTGCAGAAGTGGTTCGACTCGGCCCGCAAGCGTGGCGCGTTATTGTCGCTCGCGCGCGATCTGGACCAGTGGCACGACTGCGCGGATTTACGCGTGCTGGCGATCCCTTTTTTGGACGCGGCGTTTTCGCTGCGCTTGCCGAAAGCGGGGAAAGAGCTGCTAGCCGTAGATGCCAGCAAAGGTTATCTGGGCAACGCCAGCAGCTTCGAAGTGGCCGCTGTGGCGGGCTTTGCAGGTGACGCCAAGGCCGCCAATTGGCTACCGAGCGACGGCGTCGCCAAGAAGTGGTCGGAATTCGCCAACCCCAAGAGTCCGCACGGCACTGGCTGGGCCAAGGACACGACGGCGCCCGAAACGGCTCCCACGGAGCTCAGCTCCAGTGTGCAAGGCTCGAAGGTCGTGCTCGGGTTTCGCGCGCTCGCCGATTTGGAGACCGGCATCAAGGAGTTCCGGCTCTATCGCGACGGCGCCCTGGCCGGCATGCTCGGCGGCAATGCCGGCACCGCCAATGTCGGCGGCGGGCTGTTTCAGTGGGGCCAGTTCGGCGACGAGGCGGGCCCCTCTCCCAGCTGGCCAGAGCCAAACCCGACTTGGCCGTTTCCGATCAGCATCACCCAAGAGGGTGCAGCTGCCGGCTATGGGCTCTACCAACTGACCACCGTGAACGCCGAGGGTCTCGAAGGCCCGAAGAGCGTTGCGATTCCCGTGTTCGTGGGCGCGACGGCAGACACCACCGCGCCGACTCTGTCGCTGTCGGCGCCCGTGGCGCTGTCGGCGCCAGGCAAGAAAGCGTGGTCTTCCGACCTTTCGGCTTTGGCGCTGGCCGGCACCGCAGCCGATGATACCGAGGTGGCAACGGTGCTGTGGTTCAACGACCGCGGCGGCTCCGGCACCGCCATGGGCACGCGCGATTGGACTATCGACAAGCTACCGTTGAAGCCAGGAACGAACGTGGTCACGGTTGTCGCTTACGACAAAGCCAATCACGCCGCGACGGCCACGCTCGAAGTGCAAACGACTGGCACGATGAATGCCACCGCCGGCGGCGCGGGTGGCGCCAGCACGGCCGGCGGCGCCAGCACTACCGGCGGCGCCGGACCGAACGAGCCCGGAGCTGCCGGCGGCAGCAGCGGCACTAGCGGGTCGGGAGGCCCGAACGGAGCGGGCGGCACCGCCTCGAATTCGTCAGCCGGAGGAGCAGCCGCCGTACCAGCTGGCGGCGATCCCTCGAGCGGCTGCGGCTGTCGCTCGGCTCCAGGGGGCTCGCCCGCTAGCCCGCTACTTTTGCTCGGCGTCTTGCTGACATTTTTCGCCGCGCGGAAACGGACGCAGGCTTCGACGGTGCAAACCACAACGCCTCCGACGACGCCCTGAGCTCGCTTACGGGGCGGGCGGCGCTGAGGCTGGAGATTTCACCTCCGAGCACAAAGGCGACCTTCGGCTCGCAATTTTTTCTACTCAAGGCAGCCGTCAAGCAACTGGGGGGCAGCATGTTTGCCCTGCCTTTGCGTCCGCCGCTCTGGCCTCTGCTATTGGCGCTCGGCTGCCACGAGCCAGTAAGCGGCGCCGGCAGCGGGCAGGGCGCCGCTCCAACGCTACCAGCGGGCTCAGACCGCATGAGCGATTGCAGCGCAGTGAATCCCGGCACGTCGCCGATCAGGCGCCTCACCCGGCTTGAGTACAACAACACCGTTCGCGATCTGCTGGGGGACAAGCTGGCGCCAGCGAGCAGCTTCGCGCCCGAGGAAACGGCAGGCGGCTTCAACAACAACGCGCAGCTCTTGGGTGTAACCAGTCTGCTCGCCGAGCAGTACAAGTCTGCTGCCGAAAAACTGGCCCAGGCGGCCACTGCGAACTTGGCGTCGCTGCTGCCGTGCGATCCCGCTGCAGACGGTGAACCTGCCTGCTCCGAAGCGTTCATCCAACACTTCGGCGAACGCGCCTTCCGCCGTCCGTTGAGCGCCGAGGAGCTTCAACGTTTCAAGGGCGGCTACGCTTGGGGCAGGGCAAACGGCGATTTTCGTGCGGGCATTCAGGTCGTGCTCGAGGCGATGCTGCAGTCGCCCAACTTCTTGTACCGTCCCGAATTCGGGGGCGCGGCTCTGCAGCAGGCGCCTGACGTCGTGCGGCTCACGTCTTGGGAGATGGCTTCACGTTTGTCTTATTTCCTCTGGGGCAGCATGCCCGACGCGACGCTGCTGGACCTAGCCCGCGCCGATCAGCTGAACACTCCGGAGCAGATTCAAGGTCAGGTGAAGCGCCTGCTCACCGATCCGCGCGCCGTGGCGCGCATCGAAGACTTTCACACGCAGTGGCTGGATCTCGATCGGGTAGCTAGTTTGGAGCGCGATCCGCAAGTGTACGCTGGGTATAGCGCGACCATTCCGCAAGCCCTGGCGCGTGAGACGCTGAGCTTCGTGAACGAGGTGCTGTGGAAAGGCGATCGCAGCCTGCGCACACTGCTCACCGCACCGTACACTTACATGAACGCGGATCTGGCGCGGTTTTACGGCGTTTCGGGACCAACTGGTGACGCGTTCGAGAAGGTGCCACTCGATGCGTCCATCTACTCGGGATTGCTGACGCAGGGCGGACTCTTGGCGAGCCACTCCTCCGCGCTGTCGACGTCGCCGGTCCAGCGCGGCAAGTTCGTGCGCGAACAGTTCTTGTGCCAAGCCCTACCACCCCCGCCGGCCGACATCGTGATCCGCCCGCCTGACTTGAACCCGAATCTCACGACGCGCGAGCGCTTCGCTCAGCATTCGGCGGATGCGCGGTGCGCGTCGTGCCATCACCTGCTCGATCCTGTGGGGTTGGGTTTCGAAAGCTTCGACGCCGTAGGCCGCTACCGCAGTGTCGAGAACGGCAAGCCGATCGACGCCTCGGGTGAGCTCGTGAACGCAGACGTGGCCGGGCGGTTCAACGGCGCCGCGGGGCTTGCCAGCCTGCTCGCGCAGAGCCAAGACGTGGCAGCGTGCATGGTGACGCAATGGGCTCGCTACGCCTACGGCCGGATCGAAACGGAGACCGACGCCTGCATGCTGCAGAAGCTTCGAACAAGCTTCGCCGCTTCCAATCTCGACATCCTCGACTTGGTCGTGCGCCTCACCGAGACGGACGCATTCTTATACCGGAAAGTGGTGACCCCGTGAGCCTTCGCATCAGTCGCAGGACTCTTCTGCGTGGCGCTGGTGGCGTCGCGATCGCGCTACCCCTTTTGGAGATTATGGGCGACGGGCGACGGGCCCTCGCGCAAGCGGTGCCCGGGCGCTCGGCTGCCGGCTACCCGAAACGATTCATCGTCTTTTTCAGTCCCAACGGCACGATCGCGGACGCTTGGCGGCCAACCGGCAGCGAGCTGAATTTCCAGCTCTCGACCATCCTTGCGCCGCTCGAGCCGCACAAGGACAAGATCATCGTGGTCCAAGGCGTGGATCAACAGGGTGGCGGTGGCGACGGTCATCAAAACGGCATGGTTGGCATGTTGACGGGCCAAGTCTGTAATCCCGGCCCATTCAAGAACGGCGATGGCGGCACGGCGGGCTGGGCCAATGGCATCTCGGTCGATCAACGCATCGCCAACGTGATCGGCAACGAGACCAAGCTGAAGTCACTCGAGCTCACGGTCCAGCCAGGCAGCAGGGTAGACGACTGGAATCGCATGTCCTACCTCGGTCCAGACCAGCCGGTTCCGCCGGAGTCTAGCCCGTACCAAGCCTTCGATCGGCTGTTCAAGGACCTCAGCGTTAATAGCGGCCCCGTCGATCACAGCATCGATCGCCAGAAGACCGTACTGTCACTGGTGATGGACGAGTTCAGATCGCTCAACGCCAAGCTCGGCGCCGCGGATCGCCAGAAGCTAGAAGCGCACCTAACCGCCGTACGCGAAATCGAGGCCCGGCTCGGGGTCGCGCCACAGGCGGCGCTCGCCTCGTGCCACGCGCCCGTGCTCGGCGGTCCGCTCGACGTTGCTGCGAACGACAACTTTCCGACGGTTGGCAAGCTGCAGATGGATCTGTTGGTCATGGCGCTGGCCTGCGATATGACCCGCGTTGCCAGCCTGATGTGGAATAAATCGGTCGGCCAAGCTCGCTTCACTTGGCTGGGCATCGCTCGTCCGCATCACGACATGTCGCACGACGGCGACAGCCAGCTTGATACCGTCGAAAGCCTCACGCGTATCAACCATTGGTACGCTGAGCAATACGCGTACTTGGTCGCGGCGCTCAAGGCGATCCCCGAGGGCGCAGGTTCGATGCTCGACAACACCGTGCTGCTTTGGTGCAACGAGCTCGGCAAAGGCAACGCCCACTCGCGCGAGGACGCCCCCTACGTGCTGGCGGGCAGCGCTGGTGGCCACTTCAAAACGGGTCGGTACCTGAGCTACCCCAACCAGATGCCACACAACAACCTGCTCGTATCGCTCATCCAATCGATGGGGATCGAGGACACGACCTTTGGCAAGCCGGACTGGTGCACTGGACCCCTGCCAGGCCTCGCGTGAGATTCGAAATATAAGCCATGAAAACCTCATCGAGAACCCTCGCGCCAGCGCTGGCGTTATCGGCCCTGTTCGCCGTGGTCACCAGCGTTCAGCCCGCGGCGGCTCAAGTGAAGCAGACGGTCGAGAAAGAGGGCCAGCTACGCTACCTCCGCTACTTGCCACCCGGGCACGAGGCCCGCTACCGCTGGCCCGTGATCGTTTTCTTGCACGGCGGCGGCGAGATCGGCACTGACATCACCAAGCTGTTGGGTCACTCGCTGCCCGCCTTGGTGGAGCAAGATGACTGGAATTGGCCGTTCATTGTCGTCTCCCCACAGCTGGACCAGGGCAAGTGGTACGAGCGGGCGGCGGACATTGGCACGCTGCTCGATCGGATCGAGAAAGACTACGGCGGTGACCCGAATCGACTGTATCTCACCGGACTCAGCTGGGGCGGAATCGGGTCGTTCGACCTCGGGGTTCTGCTGGCGAAGCGCTGGGCCGCGTTGATGCCGCTGTGCTCCAACGCTGCGAACGGCACGCCGTGGGACCAACACGCGAGCATCGCCACCAAACCGATGTTCGTCGTGCACGGCACTGCGGACATCAACGTGCCTTATCAAGGCGACGTCGATCGCGTGGCGCAACTCGAAGCGCTGGGCGCCACTTTCTACAGATTCGATTACGCGCTGGCGGATACGGACAAAGACGTGATTCCTCAGGAAGTGATGCAGCACAATCAGGTGTTCGGCACCTTCATCGGCTACGACCACGGGGTGTGGAATCCCGTCTACGGCCGCGTAGGCGGAACCAAGAAGACCGTGCAATACCAATGGCTGCTGGAGCACTCGCTCGATGGCACCCCGTTCGTCGATCCAAAGCTCGTGCCACCGGTCGATCCGAATGCCGGCGGCTCAGGCGGTCAGGCTGGAAGCGGGGGCGTGACGGGCACGGCTGGCACGAGCGGCATCGGCGGCGTTGGCGGCATCGGCGGCATGGGCATGGCCGGGACAAATGCTGGCGGAGGGGCGAGCGACGGAATGCCGAGTCTCGCCGGAGCCCCGACCCTGCCGGCCGGCGGCTCGTCTCCTGCGCAGGCTACGGCGGCCAACGACTCCGGCTGTCAGCTGGGCTACGGCGGGCGATCTAGCTCTGGCGGACTAGTAACGCTACTTGCGCTCCTGCTGGCCGGGGCATCGCGGACCGCCCGCTTCGCACCATTGAGGCGGAGAGCTTAGGATCCGCCGGGACTGTCCTTCGAGCTCACGGACAGTCCAGCTTCACGCCGGGCACCCAAGTGGGGAGCTCGGCCGCGCTTGCCGCCATCAAAGTGCCAGGGTGCGCGGTGTGGCCGGCGGTGGTCACCGAATCAGCGGCGCTGGTGCCGGACGTTTCGTCGAACTTCCAGTAGCCGGTTAGCCCGGCCTCGTTGCCCACCAGCGTTTTGTTCATCGTGGCGGTGAGCTCGGGGGCTGAGCGCGCCACGTTCCAAATCCGTAGCTCGTCGATTTTACCGTTGAAATAGTTGGAGGGGTAACCGCCGAGAATGAATGCGCTCGGCATGGTCATGAGTGTCTTTTGAGCGTCCGACGACGTCTTTTCGGCCTTCTTTTCGCCGTTGACGAAGGCGCGCACGGCGGTGCCGTCCCAAGTCATCGCGAAGTGGACCCATTGATCCTTGTTGGCGTCGAGGCCAGTCGGCTGATTGTCGTTGTCGAAAATCGCGTTGGTGAAGGGATCGATGGCGCCTTTGTCGCCGCCGAAGTCGAGCCCGAAACCACACGCTTGGCGGCAGCCGGAGCCGTAGAAGAACATGCTGTTCGTGTCACCGGACCAACTCGACGTGAGCACGTAGGCCCAAAACTCGATAGTTCGAGTTGCGTTGCCGGTCGGCAAGTCGGCGCTGCCCGCGAATTCGATCTCCACGCGAGCCTTGGCCGCGTCATTGCCCTGACCCGTGTTGGCGTTGAACGAGACCGCCTTGCCATCACATGACGCTTTGCCTCCGGCGCCCGCGCTTCCGCCCGCTCCGCCCCCACCCGTTCCGCCTGTGCCGCCCCCAACCGTTCCGCCTCCACCACCTGCACCGGCCGAACCGGCCTGTCCGACACCTCCACCGGTCATGGCCGTGCCCGCCACCCCGCCGGCACCGGCCTGCGTGTTGTTGCCGCCCGCACCGGCTGTTCCGCCACCGCCGCTCGCGGGCGACCCAGCGCCAGCGGCGCCCGGGACCGAGGTTTCGCTCGAACAGCCCCAGGCGAGCAGCGCCAGCAGCGTGGCCGAACCAAAGGAATACCTAAATAGCTTGCGGGGCGAACGGTTGTGCATGTCTAGCTTTCGAAGGTCGGCAGAGGTTCCCCACGTGTATGCGCGCGGCGCTGGGTACCCTTTCGCGATTGCGCGCCTTGGAGCGCGTCACCCGCCTTTTATGACGAAAGGCGACGAAGCCGACCGAGCGGTTGCCCGAGCCCGCTTGAAGTTGAAATTTTCTTTCGCGTTCGGCTTGCAGCGGTGCGATCCCTAGGTTTGTTATGCTGATCGGCATGCCGTCGGTCCTCAGCACCTGGGCGCGGCTTCGCCGGGTGCAGGCGCGCCTTCGACTCATCGTGGCGCTGGTGGCAAACTGTCTAATCTGCGGGTCGACGGCAGAAGCGGCGCGCGCGCCGCAGGCCGAGGTGCACCTGATCGGTGACGCGGCGCAGGCTCTGCAACTCGAAGTGGTGCTCAGGTCACTGCTCGTTCAACAAGGCCTGGAGCCGGCCTTCGTCGTCAGCCCCGAAGTCTCGCTCAAGGAGGTGCTCCGCCCACCGGCCAGCGCATCGGGGCTAGTGGCCCGTATCTTCGTAGATTTACGCGAGATGGGAGCGCTCAGCATCTACATTTCGAACGGGCGTGCCCAATCTTTCGTGTTCAGAGAGATTACCATCGACCCTGACAAGAACGAGCTTGCGCGCGAAGCTGCGGGAGCGGTCGTCGACTCCGCAGTTCGAATCTTGATCAACGGCGGGACGCTGGAGCTTAGCCGTGAACGTGCTGCTGAAACGCTTCGCGCGGGCGTGGTGCCCGAAGTGGACGCGCGGCGAACCAGAGACCGAGAGCGGCGCCGAGACATTGAGGAAAGCCCGCCAAAGCCCTTGCTCCGCCCCGCAGCCTTCTACGGCGCCAGTCTGCTCGGAGCCGGTGCGGGATCGATTTGTCACGGCCCCGGCCTCGGTTTGGAAGTCTTGCCAGAGGCACGGTTGCGGTCGGTCTTGCTGATTCAGTATCAGCTGCCGGTGAGTTTCGATGGGCCTCTCGTCGGAGCGCGCATCTGGACGCTCGCGACTCGCGCTGGGGGCGCCTTCACCCTACTGCGGAGCGCGCGTTCTCGGGTCTCGGTTTCCGTCCTAGCAGGCTTGGATGCGATTTGGCTTGCCCCCAGGGCGCTCGAGCCCGGTCTCGCCAACGCCGGCTCCGAGCGGTTGATTGCGGCCGCCATCGCGCGTTCGGGGCTCGAGTGGCGGTATCGGCTGGGCGAGTGGTGGGTGGGGCTCGCCGCGTTCGTCGATTTCGATGTCCTCGGCACGCGCTACGGGGTCCGGCGCGGCGAGCTGCTGACAACTATCTTCGAACCGTGGCGCGCGCGGCCGGGAGCAGCCCTCAGCCTCACCTGGTGAAGGACCTCTGAAGTGCCATGCGACCGCCGCCTATGAAGCCATCCCAACAGCGCAAAGCAGCCCTCTGCACCGCGTGGGCACTTCTGGCGTGCAGCCCGATCGAACACGAGGTTGGAGCCGAGCGTGGGTCAGCGTTGCCGATCAGTGGTGCTAGCGGAGGAGGCAGCGGCGGCGCCAGCGGAGCAGCGGCCGCCGGAGGCTCGGGGTCAGGGCCCGACGCGTCGGGAGACTGCGCGCCCGGTCCCTGCGCGCTGCGTCTCAGCTGGACATACCAAGTGTCCGGCGCCGGCTCGCAGCTGATCCGCAAAGTCGGCGCCGACGCTCAGGGAAACTACTATTTCGGCGGCGAATTCGAGAACAAGGCGATTTTTCCGAACGATACGCGCGACGCGGGGGGCGGCCGCGTCCACGCTTTTCTCGGAAGTCTGACGGGCAGCGGTGCGCCGCGTTGGCTGCTCGACATGGGCTCGCTCAATGAGCTGCGGCTCGACGCGCTCGCTGTGCTGCCGTCAAGTCTCATCGCGTCGCTGGGCTACACGAATCGTTTTCAGGTTGCCGGGCTCGACGTCGAAGACGCCTCCAATGGCGGATTGGCGGTGCTGGCTTTCGGGCTGGATAGTCGAGGCGACTGGGCGTGGGTTGTGCACAATGCGCCGAATACCGCGCTGGATCCGATCACAGGCCGCGGTCTTTCGCCGCGCTCCGACGGCAGCGTGACACTGGCTGGTGATCACACGCAGTCGCTCACCAGCGGGGCCCTCTCCTTGGACGCCCCCAGCGGCCCGGGGCCGTTTGGGTTTGTGACGCGTATTGGCTCGAACGGCGGCGCGCAAAGCTTGAAACCGCTTGGCCTGCACCAGCACTGGAACGCTGCCGTGACCCTCACGGATGGCTTTGCGGCTGTCGGGGAAGAGCTGACGTCCCAAGGCAGCGACATCTTGCTCGGCTGGTTCGACCAAGACGGCAACATTTCGAACCTGAAGCGCTTTGGCGGTGACGGCGACGACGCTGCGCTCACAGTGGAGCGCGGCGAAGGCGACAGCATCTACGTCAGCGGTTACGTGAGCTCCCCCACCTCGCTTGGCGCCGAGGTCTTGCCGCACGCTGGTCTGAAGGACGTCTTCGTCGCTAGCTATGCCGCGGACGGCTCTTACCGTTGGTCTAAGACGTTCGGTAGCGCCTCCGACGATTGGGGCGTGGCGCTGCGCACGACGAACACCGGGCAGTTGGTGCTTACCGGAGTGCAAGGTGACAAGCTCGACATCGGGATTGGGCCAGTGGGGTCGTTTACGAACGCGTTTTTTCTCGCTGCATTTGCGGGCGATGGTTCGCCAGCGTGGGCCCAAACGTTTGCGATGAACGCAGGCGAAGTGACTGACCTCGCCGTGCTGCCCGACGGTGCCGTCACGGTAGTCGGCTTCTGGGACGGCGCGCTGAAATTGCCAGGCACGACCCTGGCGAGCCGCACCGGGCGCGACGGCTTCTTGATCGAGCTTACGACCAAGTAAGATCTCGCTTGGCGACGAGATTTAGCGGCAGCCGTCGCTATGTGCTGGGGCAATGAAATGCCTTCAGCGGCGCACGGACGCGGCCCGAGGCCGTCTGAGACCGGCGAGCGCACCGAACAGCAGGAGAAGGGACCAGACTTGCGGCCCGCCGTGACTGTAGCGCGCTAGCCCGCAACCTCCGGAGTCGAGGGCTCCCGATTTGGCGCTTGCCTTCGTTCCCGCGCTGCCTGCGGAGCCGTCTGGCGTGGAGGTCCCTGCGACCCCCAGTACTGACCCCCCAGCGCCGCCAATACTACCGCCATTCGTGCCCTGGGACGCGGCCCCGGCAGCGTTAGGCGCACCGCCGCTCCCGCCGGTAGAGGCGCCAGCGCCGCCGCTGGGGCCTCCCCCACTGGCGTCGGGCTTGATCGAGCCTGGCACCACCGGCGCCAACAGATTCAGCTCATCGATGTTCCAATACCCGACACCGGAATCCGTTCTCTCCAACCTGATGTAGCGCGCCTTCTGCGGTGGAAAAGACTTCACGTCGCTGGTGCCGTAGTCCAGCTTGGCGATCGGCATCCCCCAATTGGTAGGATCGCTACTGGCAAAAAGACTGAGCGCGTTGGCCGCTACGGCACTCCCGATGGCGAAAACCACGTAGATCTGATCGAAAGCTACTTCTTCCCCCAAATCGACTTGGTACCATTGACCAGGAGCCGGGTCAGCCCGCGGTTGCCAAGTCTGAGTGAGCTGCCCGTCGATGGCGTGAGTTACAGTCTCTCCCTCGCCTTCGGGTGCTGCGTCGGCGAACGCCGTCGGTCGCCATTTCTTGCGGCTCAGAAGCATCCGATCGCCCGTGGCCGGGACGTAGGGGTGTCCGTAGACCTCTATGTCCTTCACGTTTTGGCTCGTGTAGCCACCGCCGACGTACACCGTAAGGAAGTGGAAATTGAGGAAGCGAACGGGTTGCGCGGGCAACTTCCGATCCTCGATTGCCGGGTCGTCGTTAATCCAGGCAAAATCGCGGTATTCCTGAGAGTCGTTCTCCGCGTCTGGTACCTTCCCGAGACCGGTCGTGAGGTCGTAAGTAGGGGGTAAGTCTTTGGCGCCCAAGTAGAGAGAGCCGCTCAGACCGTACTTGAGCGGCGAGAAAGTCGTCTTGGCGACTACTCGATCGACGACGTAAAGCCCCCCCAGATCGAGCGTAATTTTGGCGGTTGTGCCGGTGCTGGTGGCATCGTTTCCGTCGAACGCGTTTTCGGGATGCTCGGTACCGTTGTAGTTGGCCGGAACGTACTGGATAGCACCGCTCAGCACGGCCTTGTGCATGCTGATGTTCGTGTCGGCGCTGGCGTCGGAGGCGACCAAGCCAGAATAGCCCGTGAAGGTCGGCGCGTGAGATTCGGCCGCTGCGGGGAACGTCATCGCGCTTATCGCGATCAGGCATCGAGCTTGAAGCCAGGCCTTGCTCCTTTGCTCGCGCGTCACCGAACCTCCACTTGGCCGACCTCTAGGGGGTTGCATGCTCGTCTAGGACGCTGCCCCAACGGCCCTCAGCTCACTTATTCGGAACGGCGCCGGAGCAAAATCAAGCGGAGCAGAATATTCGAGCCGTGCTGCTAGAGGCATCGGCGTTTCGACCCGTAGGCCATACGTTCGGTCCCATGGATGCGTGGGTCGCGATCCAACTCATATCCACTCTTCACCTCGCACAGCCGATTCGACTCGAATCGATCGCGACTTCGTCGATCCACATCTCGAGCGAGCCGGCCGAAGACATGTACTGTTTGAAGCCCAACCAGAGGGACTCGAACTGAGGCATCTGGTACGGTTGGCCATTGCCGGGGTTTTTGAGCGCGGTCGAATGCATCGACTCGTGCTCGAGTTCGTCCCACCAAAAGCGCGTCTCACTGGTGTTGCCGGCGTACATCCACTCGACGCACGACCAGGTATCGAGCGGAAGGCTGCGGGGACTGCCGGTTGGGTCCGCGTCCACGCTGTACCAGGTGCCCGACCCCGTCGTGTCGTGCGACTGATCGTTGCCGATCTTGAATAGCGTCGCCGCGCTGTCTTTGAAGTAGCGAGCGCCGAAGCTGGCCTCGCCCGGCGCGCCCTTGCCTTTGGCCGCGGCGAGCGCCCAATTCAGCTCACCAGCGGGCGCATCCATCGGAATCTTCGCGAAGTAGACGAAGAGGCGCGTGTAGTAGGTATTGTTCGGAGCCGGAAAGGTCCGATGTTCGCTGATGAACGCGGTGTGATGAGCCGCTTCGGGCAACA
>JBBRMI010000096.1:0-28651 GCA_038230915.1 Polyangiales bacterium
GAAGCTCCACTCGAGCAGCTGAAACAGCAGCGTGCGCAGCTTCAGGTGCAGCTTGGATTCAGGCACCTCCGCGCTCTCCGGAAAGTGCAGTGGTCGTGGAGCCCGCAGGTAACGAAACCGGCCGATCGCGACCGACCCGGTTTCTGCCCGACCTGGCGGCTGTTCGCCGACTGACATGGCCATAACCTACCTCCCTCATGGCAATGCCACCAGTCGGCCAACCGCGGCGACGAGTTGTGCATGGATTTCGTCGCCAGCGTCGTCAGAGACGAGCGAGGCTGTAACGGTTCTAAAGGCCCAACTGGGCCAAACCAGCCTACCCTTGGCTACGTTTGTGACTGCTAGACCGTAAGCCGCCGTCGCCCGTCCAATGTTGGTGATTCCGGCCGGTACTCATGCAAATCTCGCGGGTCTCATGAAGTGCGACGCTTGTGGTCATGCCAACATCGATGGAGCGCGCTTCTGCGCCAACTGCGGCGGGCTGATGCCGATCGAGCCCGAGAAGGGGCAAGACGCGATGATCGGCCAGCTGATTGGCGGGCGCTACCGCATCACCGGCGTGCTCGGTGAAGGTGGCATGGGCATCGTCTATGTCGGCGAGCAGCAGATGGGCTCGACGGTGCGCAAGGTCGCGATCAAGACCTTGCATCAGCACCTGTCGAAGGACCCGTCGGTCTTGGCACGTTTTCATCGCGAGTGCGGCACCGTCGCGCAGCTCGAGCATCCGAATACGATCAAGTTCTACGACTTCGGCGCGACTGCCGACGGCACGCTGTACATCGCGATGGAGTTCGTCGCTGGGCGCTCGCTGTCGGACGTGGTGATGGACGGGCCAATCTCGCCCGATCGCGTGATCAAGATCATGCGCCAAGTGTGCGGCGCGCTCGACGAAGCGCACATGCAGGGTGTCATTCACCGCGACTTGAAGCCCGAGAACATCGTGCTCACCGATCGCGCGGGTGAGACCGACTTCGTCAAGGTGCTCGACTTCGGCATCGCCGCCCGCACCGAGTCGGCTGACGCGGCCAAAGAAGCCAAGCTCACTCAACAGGGCATGGTGCTCGGCACGCCGCCGTACATGAGTCCCGAGCAGTTCACGGGCAAAGCCCTCGACGCGCGCAGCGACATCTACTCGCTGGCGGTGATGTCTTACGAGCTCTTGACCGGCAAGCTGCCGTTCGAAGCCGACACGCCGTGGCAGTGGGCGACGCAGCACATGACTGCACAGCCGATCCCATTCGAAGTGTCGGCGCCGGCCAAGCACCTGCCCGAGAAGATGCGCCAAGCCATTCTCCGCGGCTTGTCGAAGGAGCGCGAGCAGCGGCCCAGCAGCGCGCGCGAGTTCTTCACCGAGCTGTCGGACGGCGGTCGCATGACTGTGGAAGCCAATCCGGCCGAAACGGCTGCTGCCGCTCGCACCGGCACCGCAGCGATGGACGCCGTGCCCGCGTTCACGAACGGGCCCGCTCACCCGGCGCCGTTCATGGGCCACGGGCCCGCTCACCCGGCGCCGACGCCGATGGCGGTCTCGGCGAATCCGGTCCCGCCAGCCCCCGCGCGTGGTGGCGGTGGCGGTGGCGGCAAAGGGCTGATTTTCGGGTTGGTTGGTGTGGGCGCGGTGCTGCTCGGCGCGATCGTGATTTTGGTGGTGCGCAGCAACAAGCCGCACAACGACGATTTGCCGCCGATCGCCATCAACACCGCGCCCACGGTTGCCGCGACCCAGGGCCCGGTAGAGATCAAGCCGCTCGACACCCCTCCGCCGGACGTCGCCCGCGGGACCAGCGGCACCCCTTCGACAAACGCTGCCGGCGGGAGCCCCGCCACGGCGGCCGAGGCCGGCAAGCCGGCGACGCCGGCGACGACCAAAGCAACCGGCACGCCCGCGGTCCCGAAGGGCGACCCCTGCGATGCGTGCCTGGCGGCAGCTTCGAGCGGCAACGCCTCGGGCGTGAACGCTTCGCTCGGGCGTTGCTCGGACGCGGGCAAGCAGGCGCAGTGCAAGGCGACGCTGGGACGAACCGCAGTCGGGGCCGTGAAGGCCGCCGCCATGAACGGCCAGTGCGACCGCGCCAAGTCCCTCGCTGCTGCGGCCGCCGCCGCCGGCGTGCAGGGTGCGGACCGCGGGCTGAAGGGTTCCAGCTGCCAGTAACTGTCGGGAGTTACGTTGGAAAGCGGGATTCCGTCGTTGCTGCAAAACAGAGTACTGGCCGTTCCCTTGACTGACCCCGGGAGCTGTTCTTAACTCCAACCTGCAACCCGGACATGGCCACCTGCCGTCCACCAGTTATTGAAGAAGTCAGCCGAAAAGCTCGGCTTCTAGCGTTGTGCGCAGAGGGGAGTTCTGCCGCCAAGACGCATTGCTACGTGAAGGTGAAATCCCCCGCATGACTAGCCGTATGACCTGGCCCGACCTCTGTCGCTCGGAGCGTTACAAGGGCCTTTGGGTAGCGATCGACAACTGTCGCTACGACACCGCCACACGCCAACCCGTCGAAGGCGACGTGGTCGACTCCGACGAAGAGCTATCTGAGCTGTGCGCCCGCATGCGCGAAGCCGGCCGCTCCTCGTGCACCATCGTTTATTGCGAAAATGCGGTTTATGTATCGGAGCCCGCGAGCTCGCGCCGCCCGACCGTCGACCGCCGCGCGGTGTCGTAACGAATTACTAAGGCCACTGACGGTTCCGACAAGGGGCCGGCTGTCTTTGACGGAGTCGTAACCGAGCCGATGGTTCTTTTGTTTCCCTTCGGCGGCCCGATCGTCCTGCGTCTGTCGCGGGTTTAGCGGCCGGCCTCGCCGGGTCCCGTTCTTGGGGGTCTGGCCTCATTGGCTGATCGTGATCTGGTCTGCCAAGACTGATCAGGTCGATCCAGCGTTCGCGGGCTTTTGTCAGCCCACGTCGGACGCGGGGCGCCAACAGCCGCCGAAAGGCAAATACAAACCAAACCCGATTGTGCGCTAGCGCACAATCGGTTTTACAACCGCCTTGCCGTCTTTGATCACGACGTCGAAATCAATCTTTCGGTTCTTGTGCTGTTCGCGGAGCTTGGCTTCGGTGGCGCGGATGGATTTTGCGAGGCCTTCATAGGAGACGTTGGCTTCTTTGGTTTGCTGTTTGGCTTGTTGTAGCCGCGCGTGGAGGTCGCGGAGGCGAGCGTCGTCGACGCTTCCGGCGCTCGCGGCCGAAGCGGCCGGCTTCGGCGCAGCAGCCAGTGCAGGTTTGGGAACTGCGGCAGGCGCGGGCGCGCGTCTAGGCGGCTCGGCCGGGGCTGCTGGGATCCGCGGTGACGGCGGAATGCGTAGCGCCAGCGGACGAGCGGGCGCGTTTGGCGGGCGCATCGAGGCGGGTCGCGGTGGTGTGGCGACCGGTGCCGGGGGGACGGATGCTGGGCGAGCGGCGGCGGGACGCGCAGCGGGCGCTGCCGGCGGAGCCTCGAGTGGGCGGGCCGGAGCGACGGGCTTTGCGGTGGGAGCGACGGGCTTCGTTGCCGAAGCGGTGGGTTTCGTAGCCGGGGCGCGCGTTGCGCCTGGATCCCAGTCGCCCATGAAATCCATGTCCAGGTCCAGGCTCTCGAACTTTGCCGGCGCATTGGCAGGAGCCGCGGGCCTCGCCGCGGCGGGCGCCGCAGCCGGCACCGTAGCGGGTGCCGCAGCGACCTGCGCTGGGGGCGCTCCTGCTGCGCCGCGCGGCGGCAAGGGCGGGCGTCGCGGCAAGGGCGGAGCGCCGAGCGGCCTGACGGCGGCGGCCGTGGGCTCCGGAGCAGGGGCGCGCGTAGACGGAGCCGCAGCGGCGGGCGGCGCGCTCGCCGGGGCGCTTCGCGTGCTCGGCGGTTGGCTGGGTGATGCCCCTTCCGGCGGTTGACTGGTGCGCCCGGCGCGACCGAGGCGCTTCCGCGCGGCGATTGTCAGCAGCTGCGGGTTGTTCTTTTGCACCTTGAGCAGGTGGCGCTTGTACGTGCCGTTCTCGATCTCGCGGCAGATGCGCTGCCAATACTGTTGGAACGTGTTGTAGCGCTGGATGATCGTCTGCAGCTTGAAGCGCTTGGCGGTGTTGCGGATCTTCTCGCGCCGCAGCACGTAGATGCGCCGATCGACGTCCTTGCGCGCGATGCTCGGTTCGATCTTCTCGAGGCCCATGAAGTACTGCTCGTAAAGCGCGCGCAGGCGTTCCAGCCGAAGCTCTAACTCTTCCAGTGCGACGTCGAGCTCAGCCGTCTCCACGTGATCTCCTCAGCTCGGCAAGGGTTCGACGACCAAGTGGTCGAAGCAGACGGGGGTTTCCCAATCGTTGAATGCGAAATGCTCGTGGCCAATTCCCTGCAGAGGCTGCGGATCGGTGAAGCTCAGCATCTCTACGTCGTCGACCCAGAAGCGTACCGTGCGTCCATCAGTCCGTTCCAGCTTCAAGCGGTAGTGGTGTCTGGCCAGGACAGGTTGTTGTCGCGGATCGTCGCTGCCGGGTTCGATCACGACCTCTGGACGATCCGGGGCGTGCTCGTCCATCCGCGCCAGCACGTGGTAGTGGTTTTTCCAGCCGCCGAAGATGGCCAGGTAGCTGGTGGCGTCGGTGTAGGAGGCGTGGGTTGCCGCGGCGTGGCCGTCACCCCACGCTTCGAGCTTGATGTCGCCCTCGTCGCCGCCGGCCTCGGCTTCGACTTGGATGCGGGCGTTCGGTGGCAGGCGATGCCGGAGCCAGAGCGGGTGATTGCGAGCACCCTTCACGCACAGCCGGCCGTGGTCGATGCGGTACTGGTCGCCGGTGCCAAAGTAGTCGTCGCCCACCGCGGCACGCTCGAACTCGTCTTTGAACGGCGCTTCGAGCACGGAGAGCGTCGCGGGCTCATTGCTCGCTAGGGGCACCGGGCTCGTCACGTTGATGGGAGCGAGCGTCGTGCGCTTGGGGTGCATCGATTGGGGACGGCTCGACCGGTCATGCCGATCCGGCTGCCGCTCGGCCGGCACACAGCTGCAGGCGGTGAAGAGCAGAGCGAGAGCGGCCGGCCGGGACACGGGACCGCGAAGCTTAGCATGCGTGGAGACGGCGAAATTCGGCTGCGCGGGGCTCGCTGCGCTACGCGAGCGGCGGGCGTCAGGGGTTATGAGCCGCCGGCAGACGCCGCCGATCGCGATCAGCGCCAACCACCAGCCGCGATGGTTGCCACGTGCGCCGCTGACACGGCACGCGCAGCCGCCGCCGGCGTTCAGCGTGCTCGAGCTGGTTGCGACTTGGCCACTTTGGCTGGGCGCGTCGTTGTTGCCACCTTGGCCGCCGCGGCTGCCTTCGGCGCCGTTGTCGGGCTCGCGGCCGGCGCCCCCGCAAGCGTCCGGCGCGGCGGGGATCAGTGATTTACAGTCGGTGCGACCCCAGCTCTGGCAGCTCGACTCCCAGTAGTTGCGGCAGATCGAGCCCGAGCTGCACGCCGGGCATTCGAGCGGACCGACCACGTCTTTCAAGCTCAACCGTGGGGCGAGCTCCGCTGGCGCGTCGAGCGTAAAGTCGGTGTTCGTCGCTAGCCCGAGCGAAAAGCCGGTGTCGGCTTCGAGCGTGCATGCGTACAGGCCCTGCGCAGTCCAGGTCAGGCACCCAATCGAGCCGGCGTAGCGCTTCGCGAAGTCGCTCGAACCTTTGGGCGCGCGGTAGATGCCGAGCGCTTTGGGATCGGTGAGCCGGCCGCCGCCGCCTTCGACCGGATCGCCGTAGCCGACCAAAACTTCCTGGCCGTCAGGCGAAAACGTGAAGCCGAACAGCTTACCGCCCTTGCGCAAGAGCTGCGTGAAGTGCGCGCCACCGTCGCTCGAGTAGAGCAGGCCATCGTTGGCGTTCACGACTTGCTCGACCGAGTCGTAAACCCACACGTCGGTGCGCAGATAAATCGCGTCGGGGTCTGCGGCATCGACGGCGGCGATGTACGGCACTTCTTCGTTGGCCGCGTCGGTCGGTACCAGAAGGGTTTCAAAGCTTTCGCCGCCGTCGTCGGATCGCAGCAGCAAGCCCGCGCCGTCGGCGTCGAGACCACTCACGTAGATGCGTTCGGGGTTCGACGCGGCAACTTCGATGGTGGCGAACGTTCGCAGGCCGCTGGGCAAGGGCGGGCCGAGAGTCGCCCACGACTCGCCAGCGTCGTCGGAGCGGTACAGCTGGTTCTGGGTCGTGCTGTTTTCGAGCAGCGACACCAGCACCGCGACTGCGCGCCCGGGCACGCTCGCGACCAGCGTGAAATCCGGAACTGCCTCACGGTTGGTCATCCCCAGCGTCTTCTTGAAATCGCATGCGTCCGGCGCCGAGCGCGCGACGCTCGCGTAAATACCGGCCAAGACTCCGCCGTCGGGCGTGAACGCGAGCACCGGATCCGTGTCGAGCCCCGGGTCGCCGAACGACGCTTCGCACTGGTAATACCAGCTCTTGCCCGAGTCGCGCGTGACCAGCATGCCGAAGGTCGCGCCTAGGATCAGGTGCGACGGATCTTGGGTGTTCTCGAGCAACCGCGCCGAACGCGGGAAACGCCCGTTGGCGGCCGCGGCGCCCGAAACGACGAGCGACGCGATCAGCAATCCGACGGAGGAAAATGCTCGCAGCACGCGCGCCCAACCTAACAGGCTCCGCGCCGTGGGCCTCTCGGAAACGCTGCCGAAACTGCGGTTTGCTTCCTGCTGCGCGGCATTGGCTTCATCTACGCGGTCGCGTTCCTGATCTTGGTGTGGCAAGGCCCGGCGCTGATTGGCGCCGCAGGGCATCTTGCCAGCGGCGCGCTTCCTCGACCTGGTGGCACGCAGCGTCGGCTCGCATGGCGCTGGCTTTTGGGAGCTGCCGAGCTGGTTCTGGTTTTCGGCCAGCGACGTGCGTGCGTATCGGCTGTCAGATTGACAAGCGCTCCAGCGCCGCCAGCGCTGCCTCGATGACGCGGCGATCGGCGCGATCCTTCTCGCGCATACCCTCTTTCGTCAGCAGCAGACCCGCCAGGCTCAGGACCGGGACTTTGATCCCGTCGAGGTCTCGCTGTTCGATGTGGGGTGCCAGCTCCCGATAGTGGTGGCCGCACGCCGCTGGCATGACGTCGACCGTGAACTCATCGTTGATGCGGATCGCGTACTCGCCCTCGCGCTGAAAGATGTCGTCCTGACCGGCGAGCTCGCGGCAGGCTCCGTCCGGCAGGGTGCTGAGCGCGGCAATCCAGCGGCGCGTGTTGTCGGCGGCTGGATCCACCAGAATATCGAGGTCTTCGGAGAACCGGTTGTAGCCGTGCGCGGCAATCGCGTAGCCGCCAATCAGTGCGTAACGCGCGGCTTCGGCGTTCAAGGCTTGGGCAACGACTTTGAGGTCATCCCACGTGGCGGGGCGCGTGAAGGCGGTCACCTCAACCCTGCTAGCGTTCCGCCTGGTTTGCTACCATGGCTTCCATCAACCAGCGCTCGCGATCACGATTCGCTTCTTCGTGACTCTTGTAGTGAAAAACGCCCTTGGGCGCGCGCGTTCGATACTGGGCCATCTGTGCCATGGCGGCGCGGGCAGTCCTGCTCGGTAGCTCGCCCGCTGGAGGTGGCGAACGGCGACCGACCACGCGCACTTTCTCGTCCATCTGCGAAGAGGTTAGCACGGCTTTCTGTTACTCAGGCCGGCGCGTGACAGGTGCAGTCGCGGCAGTTGTCGTCGGCGCAGCTGCCGCAGCAGCGTTTAACCCGTAGCTTCAGGGCTTCGCGCGCCCGGAAGACGCGCACGCCAGCGTTACTCGCGCTGATGCCGGCGGCCAACGCGAAGTCCTTTACGGCGACGCCCTCGACCTCGACCGCTTGCAGCGCTGCGGCGTACTCGGGCTTGAGCGTCGCCGCCAAGCCGTTCACGCATTGGCACACCGCAGCGAGGGTTTCCGACTCGGTCGGCTCCGACAACTCACGCGAAAGCTCGTCCAACTTGCGCGTCGCGACGCCGTTCCGGCGCTGGTAGTCCGTCACGGCGTTGCGCAGCACTCGATAGAACCAAGCTACCGCTGACTCTTCCGCTTGCAGCTGCTCGAGCTTGGTGATGCTGCGCGTGAACGCCTCTTGCAGAATGTCTTCCGCCTGCGCGCGATCGCCCAAGCGCCGCTGCAGGAACGCTAAAAATTCGTGGCGACGGTCGACCAGGGCCGCCCATGTCGCCGTGGTCGAGCTTGCGTCAGGGGCGGGGTCCATCCACCCAGTGTAACGCGCCCGGTTACTTCGGTGGTTCGTTCCTGACCTCAGGGATGAGAGCGCCTTGACTCAGCGCTTCGGGCTATCCAAAAGCGGGAGCCGTTTGAGCTCAGCTCGGGTCGATGCCCCAGACGATCGTGCTGCCGTTCATGACGACGATCTTCGTCGGATCGGTGAAGGACCAGTCGTCGGCTTGAATGAACTTGCCCTGGCCTTGCGCGCCAGCCTTCCAGGAAATCTTCAGTAGGGTTCCGGCGGTGAGATCGCTCGAATTGGCGCCGCTGCAGGTCAGCTCGACGTACGAATCAGCGCCGGCCTTGGGGTTGTCGATTGCGGCAATTTTGCCAGTGCAGGTCGCGCCGCCCAGGTTGGTCTTCGGGCCGAACTGCGCCCAGTTCATCATCACGCTCGGCGTCACGCCCGTGATCTCGTTGCTGAAGTAGTAGCGAATCTTGATGTCGCTGAGCGAGAGCGGCTGTGCCGTGTCGTTGATCAGATGCAGCTCTCCACCCAAGAAGTCGACTGGATCTGCGGCGCTATCGGCCTTGAACGTGACGGACAAGCCGACGATCGGCATGTTGACCGGACCCGCGTCGCCGCCGGCGCCGTCCATCGAGCCACCCTTGCCACCAGCGCCACCAGCGCCACCTTTGCCGCCGGTGCTCGGCTTGCCAGCGGAGCCGGCGGCTGCGCTGGTACCGCCTGCGGCTTTGCCGGCCGTGCCCGTGGAGGCGGAGCCAGCGAACGGTAGATTCAATGTGCCGGCTTTCGGCGCGCTGCCGGCGCTGCTGCCGCCACCGCCGCCCTGATCGGCCATGTCGTCGCCCCCGTCGTCGATACCGGCGCCGGCGTTTTGGCGAGCACAGGCAGCGGCCATCAGCAGCAGCGTAGCGACGAGTGAATGGGTGGTGCGGCTTTGCATATTGCTTCTCCGAGCGAGCGGCGCTTCGCCGCAGATGTTTCGGTCAGTTACCGAGCTTGACGACGGCGTCGAAGGCTTCACCACGGTTGTCGAACTTCACTCGACCCTGCGGCGCCTGCGCCGTGTGTCCGTTGATCTCGACTTCTTGCACTGATCCGTGAAGGACCAGCGTGAAACTGCGACGTTGGTGCTCTGGGTAACCCTGGCCGGTGACCGAAGCGCGCACGCGAAGCTCGTTACCCTTGCGGGTGGTGATGAAAGCGGTGCGCAAGAAGGCACCTTTCTCGTGCGCCTTGGTCTTGCCGTCGTCTTCATGTAGCGATGAACGGAATTCTCCGTCGGCGGCAGGTACGAATACGTGCAGCTCGAGTTCCGGCGCTTGGTGTTCGGCAGTCGACTTCAGAGTCCTTGCATGGCACGCGATCACCGAGCCACCGCGCGCGAACAGCGGGATGCGCTCGAGTGGTGCCTGCGCGCTGATGAAGGTCTCGCCCGGGTGGGCGACGCCGGTGTGCCAGTCGTACCAAGTGCCTTTCGGCAGGTACACGCTGCGCGCCACTTGACTTGGCTTCAGTACCGGCGCGACGAGCAGCGCGTCGCCGAGTAGGAACTCGTCGTCGGTCTCACGCGCGGTCGCATCGTGCTGAAAGTCGAACAAAAGCGGGCGTTGGATCGGGGCGCCGGTTTCACTCGCATCCCAGAATTTCGCGTACAAATACGGCAAAAGTTTGTAACGAAGCTCGAGCGATTCGCGCACGATCTTCTCGACCGCGCCGCCGAACGACCACGGGTACTGGTCCGGTTCGCCCAAGATCGCGTGGCAGCGGCTGAACGGTGTGAGCGTGCCGTACTGGAACCAGCGCACGGCCATCTCCGGATTCGGCGTGCCGGCGAAGCCCGGGATGTCGGCGCCGATGAACGGCTGACCGGAGATGCCGAGGCCGGTCGCCATGGGTAAGCTCATATTCAGGTGCTCCCAGTCCGAGTAGTTGTCGCCCAACCACTGCGCTGCGTAGCGCTGGATGCCGGCGAAGCCCGCGCGGCTCAAAATGAACGGCCGCGTGTTGGCGTCGAAGCGCTTGTAGCCTTCGACCGTCGACATGGCCATCAGCAGGCCGTACTGATTGTGGAAGCGTTCGTGCGAGTAGTTACGGCCGTCGCGATCGAAGCGCATGCTGAATGGCTCGACGTCGCCCGTCGCCGGCTCGTTCATGTCGTTCCAGATGCCGGCGATGCCCTGGCTCAGGTGCTTGACGGTCAAGTCTGCCCAGAAGCTGCGCGCCTTTTCGAGGGTGAAATCCGGGAAAACCGTGCGGCCCGGCCACACCTGACCGACGTACAATTTGCCGGCTTCGGTCTTGCAGAACACGCCTTTGGCGCGGCCTTCTTCGAACACCGAATAGCCCGGATCGAACTTCACGCCGGGGTCGACGATCGTGACCACCTTGAAGCCGTCGCTCTCGGCGGCTTTCATCATCTTCGGCACGTCGCTGAAACGTTGTTTGTTCCACGTGTAAACCCGGTAGCCATCCATGTAGCCGATGTCGAGCCACAAGGAGTCGCACGGCAGGTTGCGTTCACGGTACTCGCGACCGATCGCCAAGAAATCGTCCTGCGAATAGTCCTTCCAACGGCACTGGTGATGCCCAAGCGACCACAGCGGCGGCGGCTGCATGCGGCCGGTGAGTGACGAATAGGCTCCGAGAATCGCCGGCACTTCGGGACCAGCGAACACGTACTCGGTGTACTGACCGCCGCAGAACAAGTAGCGGTAGCGGTTCTTCTCGGTGAAGTCGAAGCTCGCCTTGTAGCTGTTGTCGACGAAGAAGCCGGCAACCTGCGCCGCGCCGTCGGCGCCCAAGCGCGCGTGGTAGAAGAACGGAATCGACGTGTAGTACGGGTCGAACTTGGGGTCCTTGCCGAGCAGCGTGACGTCGGCTTCGAACACGCGCTGTTGCCTCAGCACCTCGGGCGCCAAAATGTCGGTGTTCCACAGCACGAGCTTGCGACCGCGGCGGTTGCTGGGGCCCGTCTTTTGGCCGAGGCCGTAGACCGGGTCGTGCAGGCCCATCGTGCGGCTGACGAGGAAGGAATCGTTCAGCTGCAGAAAGCCGCGGCTCGCGCCGCTGTCGTCCTGCTCGTCTTCGAAGATCACGCTACCGTCGCTGCGGTAGGCAGCCAAGCCGAACGCGCGCTTGCTGATCACCAGCCGCACGGCGCTGGTGCGCAGCGTCACCGTCTCGGCGGTGTCTTCGACCTCGAAGTTGACGGTGTCGGTCGGCAGCCAGGCGACGGCGAAGGTCGGTTGCTCATCGAAGCGTCCGGCTTGCGAAATCGCGAGCTTCAAGACGTCGGCCCGAATCACTTCGACGCTGAAGCGCTCCTCGCCGACGTTCAGGACGATGCCGCGCTCGATGCGGGACAACGCGCAGGCGTTGCCGAGGGGCGCGTAGTAACGAAGCTCCGTTTCAGCCAATGACATTGATTCTCCGCAGACTCTTGGCCGTGTTTTGCGAAACACGGACTTTTCTCATGAAGTGCTCGGGCGAGCGCCACGAGCCGCCCACCCAGTAATCGTAGTTACGGTTGCTACGCACCAGATCGATGAGACGTAGCCGCGGGTTGGTCCGCGGCTCGCCGGCCCAACGGCGTACCAGCGCGTCGGGCGCGGCGTGGCCGGCGAGCTGCGCGTGAGCCGCGCGCACGAAACTCTCCGGGGTGTGGCCTAGGTTCACGTCCAGGATCTCGCGCCGTTCGAGCTGACCGTTCCAGTCGGGCCTGAGCACAAAAGGCCGCGCGTTCGGCGCCCGCTCGACGGTCGGAAGCTGGCTAACCATTGCCCCACCAAATCGCGCTATAACAAGCGGCAGGTCGACAAGTCCGCGTCTGCCTGCTTCCGATCACCGCGCCATGCCTTCCCGAAAGGCCGAACAAATCATCAAAGTTCTGCGAGACGAGATTGTCTCCGGAACGCGTGCGCCCGGTTCGCGCTTGCCCACCTACGACGCGCTGATGGAACAGTTCGGTGTAACGCGCCCGACCGTGGCGCGCGTCGTCGCTGCGCTGCGCGATGAAGGTTTGATCACCTCGCACGGTGAGCGGAGCTTGTTCGTCTCCGACACGCTTCCGCACCACAATCGCTACCTGTGGGTGACGAGCGAGCAGCCCGGCTCGTCGGAGTGGACGAATTTCCTGGCCACGTTCCTGGAGCTGATCGAGCGCGGCGAGACCGGCTTGTCCGGCGAGGTCACGGCCTTGATCGGCGTCGACGGTCGCGAGAACAACCCAGCCTACCAAAAACTGTGTGAGGTCATCGAGCAAGGCTCCGCGGCGGGCTTGTTCTTGATGAGCTCGAGCACGATGTTCCTCTTGCCCGTGCTGCAGCAAGCTGGCCTGTCGCGCGCGGCAATCTGGGCCGCATTGCCGCACTCCGGGCTGCTCCAACTCGATTTCGCGGGACTGATCGATCGCGCCGCAGAGCGGTTGATCGAGCACGGCGAGCGGATTGCCGTGCTCTCGCCGCATGCGCCCAACCTGGCCGAGGCCCAGCAGCGCTTGCTGGCGCGCGGGCTTTCGCGGCAGGATCTCTTGCCGCTGCACGTAGGGCCGGTCGGCTGCGAACACGTGACTCAGCTGCTGTTCGATCGCGCAGATCGACCCGACGCGCTGTTCATCACCGACGACAACCTGGTCGAACCGGTGCTCGAAGGCTTGAAGCTGGCCAACGTCACGCCCGGTCGCGACGTGTACGTGCTGTCGCATTGCAACTGGCCGCGGCCGTATGGTGCTGACGCCGGCATCGAGCACATTGGCTTCGACGTCCGTGAAATTTTGAGTGTGGCAGCGGATTGCATGCGCGCGCAACGCGCCGGCGAGACCGAGCCGGTGCGTCGCGTCGGTGCGCGCTTCCGTGAAGAGCTGCTCAGCAGTCGGCTTTCCGTCACGGCCGTTTCCGCCCCCGCGTCGTAGCGGCGCGCGCGCAGCACTGCGCGCTCGGTTCGCGTGACGTGAAGGCTGTGGATTGATGTGATGTGAATGCATCACGTGCGCGGTTCTGCGAGCCAGTGCGAGTCAGAAGGACGAATGCGAACTGCCAACTCAAACCGAGATTCGCGCGGGCAAACGCGGGTGAGTCGTCCGATTCGTTATGCGGTCTCGTGCGAAATCGGTCAAACCAAATCGTGGTCAAACGCCGTGATTTACCGGGGTTTTTGCTCACGTGCGCAGTTGGTAAATATCGAGTTTTGACCACGTTTCCGCTTGCTGGCGAATTGATGGATGTTACCTTCCAGTCAGTCGTAGTTGCATCATGCACGTGCGTTTGCGCCCGTGCGTGCAGCTGCGTGGAGGCTTCATCATGCGTTCGCTCCTCGACCTGTCGATTCGTTCGGGTTTGTTGCCGGCGTCTATGCTGCTGATGGCTGTCGCTTGTCAGGCGAGCAACGGTGGCAGCACCAATCAGCGTGGTTCCGGCGCGAATGGCCACGGCGCCACGTCGAGCACCGGCGGTAGCCCCAGCCTTGGCGGCAGTCTCAATTTACCGCTCGGTGGCACGAGCCCGGCCGATACGTACGATGGCAAGCTGATGTCCGACGCGGGTGAGCAACTAACCGTCGCGGGTGAGAATAAGGACGTTCACCACACGCTGTTCGCCTCCGACGGCACCCCGGTCAAGGACGGCATCACGTGGTCAGTCGACGACACCAAGATCGGTTCGATCAGCGGCGACGGAACCTTCCACGCCAACGGCTACGTGGGCGGCGAGGTCACGATCGCGGCGACAGTCGGCGGCGGAACGATCAGCAAGAAAATTACCGTCGACGTCGACATCACGGTCAATGACGGCAAGCTCTCGGACGCCGACCAGGCGACGCTGATCGCCGGCGGCAGCGCGGACGCCACCTACAAGTTCCTCTACCCGTACGACGGCACGGTGTTCCCGCGCGGCCTCGCCGCACCCTTATTGCAGTTCGCAGGTACGGCCGCGACCGGCACGTACACGACGATCACGTTGCCGCACTTCAAGTACCAGCAGTTCAGCGCTGCGCTCACCCGCGTGCAGGTGAAGCTGCCCGAGCCGGTGTGGAAGGGCATGACGCTGACGGCCGGCGCTGCCGATGACGTCGCGCTCAACGTCAGCAAGCTAAGTGGCGGTCAAGTCTCCGGCCCCGCTAAGCAGACGTACCGCATCGCCCAAGCCAGCATGAAGGGCATCATCTACTACAACACATATAGCTCGCCGCTGACGATGGGCACGACCGACACCGACAAGGGCGGCATCTTGCGCATCAAGGCCGGCGGCAATGCCGAGGTGGTGAAGCGCGGCTGCACCGTTTGCCACGCGGTCAGTTCCGGCGGGTCGGTGCTCGCGACTGGCAGCGGCTACGTGCTGGCCGATTATGCGCCTGCCAATAGCGCGACGTACAACGTGTCGCCGGACGGCAACGTCACGCCGCGCCTCGCCACGGCGCCTGGGCTGACGTTCCCGTTCGCGGGCCTCACGCCCAACGGCAAGAAGGCGCTGACCAATGGCCTGCCCGCCGGCGCTTGGCCGACCAAGATCATGCGTGGGGTTTACTCGGCTGCTGGGTACACGTCGTCACTCGTCGACACCGCGACCGGCATGCTAGTCGCGGCCACGGGATTGACGACCAAGTACGTGCAAACTCCGGCGTTCTCGCCCGACGGCACGAAGGTGACGTTCCTCAACGGCGACATGCTCGACAACCGCGTGCTGTCGACGCTCGACTTCGATGACGCGACCAATACGTTCTCGGCGCCGAAAATTCTGGTGCAAAATCCGAACGAAGCCATGGCGTGGCCGACGTTCCTGCCCGACAACAGCGCGGTCATCTATCACGCGGGCAGCTCGTTCGATTCGTACGAGTTCACGGGCGGCGACGCGCAGAG
This sequence comes from Polyangiales bacterium, assembly GCA_038230915.1. Lineage (GTDB taxonomy): Bacteria > Myxococcota_A > Polyangia > Polyangiales > Polyangiaceae > PMG-095. Next base: position 15,004 of record JBBRMI010000096.1, read on the forward strand.
TAAGCCGCAGTACGCCGAAGTGCGGATGGTCGAGGTCGCGACCAAGACGGTCAAGAAGCTTAGCGCGCTCAACGGCCGCGACGACAAGGGCACGCTCACGCTGCCGTACGGCGAAATCGCCGAAGGTCGCATGAACTACGAGCCCAACGTGCTGCCGGTCGCGGTCGGCGGCTACTACTGGGTACTTTTCACCAGCCGTCGTGCCTACGGCAACACGATCGCGCCGGGCGGCATGCTCGAAGACATGAAGGATCCGTGGGGCAGCGACGCCAAGCCCAGCCTGCGGAAGAAGCTGTGGATCGCCGCGATCGACGTCGACCATCTGGACGCGCCCGATCCGAGCCACGCGGCCTTCTACCTGCCCGGCCAGGAGCTCGAAGGCGGCAACATGCGCGCGTTCGCGGCGATGGCGCCGTGCCAGCCGGACGGCGGCGCTTGCGAGTCTGGTTCCGACTGCTGCGGCGGCTACTGCCGCCAAACGTCAGCCGGTGCCGACGGCGTCCCGGTGTTGGCCTGCGTGCCGCCGCCCAAGGACGAGTGCTCGCACACCGACGAAACCTGCGTCGTGGCCGAAAACTGCTGCGACCCGCGCGAGCTCTGCATCAACGCGCGGTGTACTTTGAGGTCCCCGCCTAAATAGGCGGGGGGTCTCGTTCTCCTACGTGCTTCGCGTGCGCGTCTCGCAATCCAATTGAGCCGAGCTTGCTGCCTGGTTCGAGGATGCGCCCGACCAGGCCGTAGTCGAGGGCTTCTTGCGCGGTCATCCAGTGGTTGCGCTCGGTGTCGCGCGCGATTTTTTCGAGGGGCTGGCCGGTGGCTTCGGAGAAGATGCGGTTGAGGCGCTCGCGCATCAGCAGGATCTGCCGCGCTTCGATTTCTACGTCGGAGGCCGGGCCGCCGACGCCGCCGAGCGGTTGATGCAAGAGGAAGCGCGTGTTCGGCAGCGCCAGACGATTTTCGAGTTTGGCGCCGGCGAAGATCAGCGCGCCGGCGCTCGCGCACCAACCGGTGGCGACGACGCGCACCGGAGCCTCGACGAAGCGCACGACGTCGTGGATGGTATCACCCGATTCGACGTGCCCGCCCGGCGAGTTGATCAGCATGCGGATCAATTCGCGGCTCTGAGCGGCCAATGCCAAGAGCTGCGCCGTGATTGATTCGGCGAGCCGCGAATTGATTTCGCCAAACACGAGCACGGTGCGGCTGGCGAACAGGTGCTCGCCGACGAGCGGAGTCGGGCCGCGCTTCTCGGCGCCCTCTGACGTGCCTTCAGACTCGGATCTGCTGGAAATCATGCTGCAGAATGTGGGCGCGCGGCTTCGCTCGGCCATGGCGAGCGCTCTCGAAGTTTGATCCGGGGCTCTCGCGGGCCTGCGCGCAGTGGACGCCGCGTCGGCGCGAAGGCAAGCTTGCAGCATGCTGTCGCCGGACACCGAATTGCGGGTGCAGATCGAGCGCGGCGGCTCGTCGCTCCGCGTCACAGCTAGCGCGCTCGATGCGACGCCCGGGCTGAGCGTCGAAGTGACGTTTTCGGGCGGCGCCGACGGCGTTTGGTTCCGCTTGGTGGAGGCCGGCATGGCGCGCGTCTTCTCGCGCGACGTCGTCGAAGCTCAGCGCCCGCTAGCCGCGCTGTTGCGGCTGATCGGCGACGAAGTGGAGTTGTCGAAGCCGCCGAATCAGGCGCTGCTCGGCCTTCTATTTCAGAGCTTACTGGTTTACGTCGCGCGAATGTCTGAGGCGGTGCCCCGGCCGCGCTGGGGGCGCCCCGTGCGTGACCGGCGCATCGAGCGCGCGCTCGAGTTGCTCGACCGCGATCTGTCGAAATACTGGACGGTCGACCACCTGGCCCGCGCGGTCGGGCTGTCTCGCCCGGTCTTCGCCCGTGAGTTCGTGCGCATGCTGCGCTTGTCGCCGATGCGCTACTTGGCTAGGCGGCGGATGCAAGTCGCGGCAGATCTATTGCTCGACACTGAAGCGTCGCTGGCGGAGGTCGCGACCCGCGTCGGCTACCAATCCGAATTCGCGTTCGGCCGGGCCTTCAAACGTCATCATGGCAGCGCGCCCGGCACGTTTCGTCGCCAGTCGTCGGTTGCGTGCGGCGGCGCGCTGAGCTTGGCGGCCTAGCGTCGCGGCGGAGGTGGCGCCGACTTACGGCGCTTTCGGGCACACTTGCCTGATGCACAATCGAGCGGGGTGGTTGGGATCGCGCGCGACGCTGTTGAGCTGGCGAAAGGAGCTGGTGCGCTAGGGGCTGCGGTGCTGGCGCTGGGTCGCGGAGCCGCGGCCGCGCTGGGTGGCCGCGCCGCGACCGCGCTCGACGGCGCTGGTCCTGGCGCCCCCCCCGCCACCGATTGCCCAGCGGACGCCGGCAGGAAAACCACCCAGAGCAACCCGCGCATCGGCAGCAGCCTAGCCCGAAAATACCCACTAACTTAGGCTGTTTATGGCTCTGTATCGTTTGATGCGACGCCGGGTCGGCACAGCCCTCGAACAAAATCTACTTTCGGTGCACAATCGGGTGATGCCGCGATGGGTGAGGCATTGGCTGCTGCTCGTCGCGTCGACGACGGTCGGGTGCGGCAGTAGTGATAAAAATCCGCCGACCTGCGCTCCAGGAACGCCGGCGTGCGACGGTAGCGCAGGCGCGCCGGGTGCGGCGGGCGCGCCTGAGTCGGAACCGGTGAGCGTCGACCCCGCGGCGTCGGCGCAGTACAGGTGGAGCGAATGCGGTCGCATCGAGTCCGCTGTTCGCGTCGAAAGCGCGCTGTATACGACTGATGAGTCGGTCGTGACGTTGGAAGCCAGCGGTCGGGTTCGACTCTTCCCGTCGGGCTCAGCCGTCGCGACCACGCTGGTGCCGGCGCTGGATCCGACACCCTCGATCGTATCGGGTATCGAGCTGTCGGCCGATGGCCGCTGGTTGCTCGGTCCGAGCGACTCGGCGGGTCTCGGCATTTACGCTCAGGCGGACCAGACACCGATCGTTGCCGGCGCTGCCCCCCTGACGCTCGTGGCGAAGATCGATCCAGCGGCGGAGTCATGCGCTGGCGGCGTGACTTTCTCGGCCGATTCCGAGCTGATCGTCGCGGTCGGGGAGACTGCCTGCGCTTGGTCCTCCACAAGCGGCAAGCTTCTGGCCAAGTTTGCGGTTCCAAAACTATCCTCCATCCAGGACACCATCGTGTCAGCGAGCGCTTCGGGGCGAATGACGACGTGGAACGGAGGCCAGCTCCTTCACTACTCGCTCGCCGGCGAGCTCCAGGCACAATTCGATGCCGTCGCGACATCGACCGGGCTGGAACGGATCTGGTTCGCGCAATTCACGCCCGACGCGCGCTACCTATTGGTCAGTTACTCTCCGGATGCCAGCGACCACTCGGTACCGCCCGAGCTGGTTACCGTCGAAACCGAAACGGGCACCGAAGTGTGGCGAAAAACGCTCGAAAGGAATGCGCCCTCGTTGACCATCTCGTTGGACGGTACGGTTGTCCTGGTTCGGGGAGGCGCCGCGTTCCGGATCAGTGACGGAGCGGCGATCGGCAGCGATCCTAACGGATTCTTCCGACAGATCGCAGCCTTGGGCCCCGGCGGACGGCGCGAGTTGCGGCTGGGCGAGCTCGTCAGCGAGTGGGACGTGACATCGCAGAAGCTGCTGCGGCTCTACGGCTCCCACACCGATGGGATTCGCGATCTGGACATCAGTCGCGACGGTCACTATCTGGCCAGTCACGGCCGGCATGCGGTGGTGTGGCAGCTCGACGACGACTTTGCGCGTTCGGCGCCGCTGTTCGACGGCGCCGCCCCCGACGATTCATGGAACGTCGCGCTGGCCCCGGACGGCCAGGTCCTGGCCGTGAGCGGCGACAACGTGGCTTTCTTTCGTCGGGGCGGAACGTTTTGGGGTACGGAAGCGCCACCTCCGTCTGCTAATCTGAATTGCCTGTCGGCAGACTGGAACTTCTCACCGCTCGGCATGTGGACAGCGGGCACCCACTACGCCGACCGGGTGGAGCTGCGCGACACCACCGACTTTCAGGTGCGTACAACGTTGCCGACGTCGAACTGCGGAGGTGGCGTCGCGTTCTCGGCCGACGGCTCCAAGGTGGTGACCGCGAGCCTCGAGCTGTTCGAGACGCAGGGCTGGACGCGGCTTTGGAACGCTGCGTCAGCCGGCGTGCATTCCGGCTCCGATCCGTTGGGCGAGGACGCCGTGCAATTCTCCCCCGACGGCAGCGAGCTGGCCGTGACGCGCTGTGGGCGAGCGAATGAAGTGTATTGCAGCACTGAGCGCCACGCCGCAGCGGACGGTCAGCTGCTCGGTGAAGTCGCGGGGCTTTTGGGCAGGCGCGCGCGCTATTCGCCCGAAGGTCACTGGTTGCTATCGGAAAACCACTTGCTGCATCTGCCCACCGGTATGGGGCTCGAGCTCCCACCAGGCGCCCTCGAGGCGCTCTTCACGCCCGACGGTGACATCATTGCCGGCGAAGGCGGCGGCTCGCTCGTCCGTTACTGTCGCAGTCCGAAATAGCCAGCCGTCACGGCCGCGCTCAGAGCACCTGGGCGATCGCTTCGGTGACGTAGTCGAGGTTGTTTTCGTTCAGCGCGGCGACGCAGATCCGGCCGCTGTCGACGATGTACAAGCCGAACTCGGCGCGCAGGCGGCGCACCTTCTCGAGCTCGAGACCCGAGTACGAGAACATGCCGCATTGCCGCTCGATGAACGAAAAATCGCGCGTGATGCCGCGCGCTTTCAGGCGTTGCACGAACAACATGCGCATTTTCTGAATGCGCGAGCGCATCTCGGTCAGCTCGGTTTCCCACTTCTTACGCAGGTCGGCGTTGCCGAGCACGAGCGCGACGACCTGGCCGCCGTGCGAGCTCGGGCTCGAATAGTTGGTGCGGATCGTCCGCTTCAGCTGCGAGGTGATGCGCTTGGCTTCGTCGGCGTCGGCCGCCACGAACGTGATCGCGCCGACGCGCTCGCGGTACAGCGAGAACGACTTGGAGAACGAGCTCGAGATCACGCACGGCAGTCCAGCGCGGGTGAACGCTCGCACCGCGACGGCGTCTCGTTCGATGCCTTCGCCGAAGCCCTGGTAGGCAAAGTCGATGAACGGCACCAAATCACGCTCGCGCACGACGCTGACGACTTCGTCCCACTGCGCGGCGCTCAGGTCGACGCCGGTCGGGTTGTGACAGCAAGCGTGGAGCAGCACGATGCTCTTCGCCGGCAGGCTCGCGAGCGACGCCTTCATCGCCGCGAAGTCGAGGCCATGGTTTTCTGCCGAGTAGTAGGGGTAATCTTTGACCACGAAGCCGGCGGTCTCGAACACCGCGCGGTGGTTCTCCCAGCTCGGCGCGCTGATGTAGAGCTCGGAAGTGGGCAGGAAACGCTTCAAGAAATCCGCGCCCAACTTGAGCGCGCCGGTGCCGCCGAGCGCCTGCGCCGTGACCACTCGCCCGGAAGCGATCAGCTCCGAGCCGGCGCCGAGCAGCAGCTCCTGCACCTCTTTGCGGTACGCGGGCACGCCGTCGATTGGCAAGTAACTCTTGGAGTCTTCCTTGTCGAACCAGACCTTCTCGGCTTCGCGCACGACCGCCAACACCGGCACCTTGCCGGCGCCGTCTTGGTACACGCCGACGCCCAGGTTCACCTTCTTGGGGTTCTTGTCGGCAACGAAGGCCTCGGTCAGGCCGAGGATCGGGTCGGCGGGGGCGAGCGTGATTTCGGAAAACGGCGACTGGGTCATGGACGCGGCGAGTGTCCGCGAACTTTTGGCGGCGTCAACCCAGAGCGCGCAAGTGCTCGAAATACAGAAACGCCCGGCGTCCTTGCGGGGCCGGGCGTTCACGCTGCCGCTAGCCGGCGCGGCGCTTTGCGCTCAGATCTTTTCGGGCTTGAAGCCGCCCTTCGAGCGGTCACGCAGCCAGATGGCTCCGAACACTAGCAGCAGGACAGCCGGCAGAATCGCGACGAAGCGGAACGATTCCGTCGCGGCGATCGTCTTGGCTGCATTCATGGCGGGACTGCCCTCGGCCAGCGCTTTGTACTGGTCGACGCCGCCGGCCACACGCGCGGCTGTTTCGTCGAAACGGCTGCCGATGATCGGCAAGAAGAACAAGATCGATAGCGAGCCAGCGGTACCGATCATGCCCATCGCGAAGGCGCCGCCGCGCGGGTAGCGCTCCGAGGCTGCAGCCAGCATGGTGGGCCACATGTAGCAAACGCCCGTGCCCCAGATGGTTGCAGCCACGAAGCCCATCACGGGCGAATCGGCGACGCTGAGCGCCACCAGACCGATCGCCGCCAGCAACGAGGAGACCCAGAGCAGCCCGACCGACGACAGCTTGTGCACCATCGTGCCCGCAAAGTGGCGCATCACGAACATCAAGCCTGCCACATAGACGAGCAGCCAGGTGCCCTGCATATGCACGGTGCGAGTCAACGTGTAGTTCACCCAGTTGCCTGGAACGAGCTCGGCCGCCGACGTGAGGAACATGGCGACGAACCAGACCAAAAATCCGGGCCTGATGATCGCTAGCAACATGTCCTTGGCCGGAACACCGGCGGCGGCACGCTCGGTCTTGGGGAACTTGGAGCCGATCAGCAACACGAGCAGGGAGATGGCAGGCAATGCTACGATCGCGAGCCGCAGCCGCCAGTCCAGCTGGGTGCCTTTGATGGCTTGGCCCAACACCCCTCCGATGATGATGCCGCCCGGCCACCAGGCGTGCAGGACGTTCAGCTTGTGCGTTTTCTCGTCAGGATAAAGCGTGGTGGTCAGCGGATTGATGACCGCCTCCGAGCAACCCCAACCGATCCCGTGGAGCAACATGCCCACCCAGACGACGTTGTAGACGCCCGGTCCGGAGCTGATCTTGTCGGCCAAGACGATGAGCGAGGTGCCCGTGATGAAGGACCCGCCGCAGATCAGCAGCACGTTGCGCATGCCGACCGAGTCGATCAGCGGGCTGCCGAACGCTAGGGTGAGCGCGAAGGTGAGGAACACCGCGCTGAGCGCCGAAGCCACCATGCCGCCCGCATGCGCCTTGTCGATCGCATCGAAGTAGCTCGTTTGAAGGTCTGGCGCGACGTCGCCGCGCAAGATGAAGCTCATGCTGGTCGTGACCAGCGCGCACACACAAATCAAGAACAGTCGCTTCTTGTTGGCGTCATCGTGGCCGGCCGCAAGCGCGGCTGGAGCAGGGGGAAGGCTAGAGTCCGTCATTCGGTTTCCTGGGTGATGTGGTCGGGAGCGGGCAACATCTGCCGCCAGATGGCTCCCTTTGGTGGGTGAGTCTACGGGGCGTCCAGACTGGTAGTTTTACAGCATTAGCGGCCGAGTTGTAAAAACGGCGCATGTGGCAGTAGACCCTTTGAGATATCGTCACGTCAGGGTAACTATGCGCTTGCGCGATCGCCGGGAATTGCGGCTGAGTGTCCACTCTCGTCGGGCGCGATCACTTTCCCCCCGCGCTTTTCGTTTTCTGACCACGTCAAACGCTACTACACCCCCGGTCTTGCAAAGACTTGGGGTCTAGCGCCACCTTTTCGCCGGGGCTGGGCGTTTGTTGCCGATTGCCGCCACCCCGCAAGTCAGACCTAGTCACCCACGGACAACCGCCATGAATTCCTCCCGTTTGTTCACTGCCAGTTGCGTCGCGTTGATAGTCACTGCGATGAGCTTCGCCCTGCGCGGCGCTGCCACAGGTGCTTGGGTAGCCCAGTTCCACCTGACGAATGAGCAGGCCGGCTGGATCAACGGCACCGCCTTCTGGGGCTTCACCCTGGCTATGATCTTTGGGGGGCCTCTGGTCGATGCCCTGGGGATCGGACGCATCCTTGGGGTCGCCTTCATCGGCCATGCGGCGGGTATCGTGCTGACCCTGGTCGCTTGGGACTTCTGGAGTCTGTTCTTCGGGACGTTGCTGTTCGGTATCGCCAACGGTTCCGTCGAGGCGGCGTGCAACCCCCTCGTCGCTTCGCTCTTTCCTGACAATCAGACCACGAAACTGAATCACTTCCACGTCTGGTTCCCGGGCGGCGTCGTGATCGGCGGTCTGCTTGCGTTCGCGTTCGGCAAGCTGGGCCTGGGTTGGCAGGCGCAGTTCGCCACCATGATCGTGCCACTCGCCATCTATGGCTTCGCGTTCTTCGGCCAGAAGTTCCCGCAAACTGCGCGCGTTGAACGTGGTGAGTCCACGGGCTCCATGTTCGCAGCGTGTATCGCACCCGGGTTCTTGGTGATGGTCGCCTGCATGCTGCTGACCGCGTCGACGGAGCTCGGACCTGGCCAGTGGATCCCTTCAATCCTCGAGAACGCCGGCGTGTCCGGCATTCTGGTGCTGGTCTGGATCACCGGCTTGATGGCTGTCGGCCGCCAATTGGCAGGGCCGATCGTCCACCGGCTCTCGCCGATTGGCATGTTGGTCGGTAGCGCCATCCTCAGCATGGCTGGGCTCTACGCTATGTCTCACAGCACGGGCGGGATGCTTTTCCTGTCGGCGACGCTGTTCGCTTTCGGTGTGTGCTTCTTCTGGCCCACGATGCTTGGTTTCGTGGCCGAGAACTACCCGAAGACCGGCGCGCTGGGTCTCGCTATCATGGGTGGCGCCGGCATGCTGAGTGTCAGCTTCGTACTGCCGGTAATCGGCGGTTGGTATGATGCCGGGATCGCCAGTCGGATGCCCGCCGGGCCTGCGCCGACCGGCGAAGCGCTGGCGGCGATTCAGTCCGCCGCTGGTCTCGAGGCGCTGGGCAAGGTAGCGGTGCTTCCCGCCATCCTCAGCGTGGCGTTCATCGTCATAGCGGTCATGCGTCGCAACTCGAAGCCGGCCCTCGCTGCGGCTCATTGACGTGGGCCCGGCGCGACACGCCGCCGGGCAGAACCGCATCAGCGCTCGAGCTGGTAGCGCAGCTGCTCGGCGCCCTGCACGCTGACTACGAGTCGCTTCTCGTCCAAATCGCAGACCGCATAGGCGGCGGCGGCGCGGCCGGGCGCGTCGTCGTCGAGATTCTCGCTCAGGCTTTGGAGCGTGACGTACGGAATGCCGGCGATGATGTCGAGGTGGTTCCAGTGGACGTGGCCGTTGAAGACGGCCAGCACCTTGCCGCTGTTTTGAATCACCGTGCGGAGTGCGCGGCGTTCGACCACGCGGGCCAGATGCGGACGCTTGTCGAACCACCGGTTGCCGTCGAGGCGCATCTGGCTGGCTGGATGGTGCATCAGGACGACGCTCGGCAGCGTGGTCGCGGCGAGATCGCGCTCGAGCCACCCGATTTGTTCGGCGGGCAGCTCGATGCGTTCGCGGCGATGTTCGATCGTGCGCAGGACCGCGAAGTGCACGCCGCCATGGTCTTGGGAGTACGTGGCTTCGGACGTGTTGCCCCACATCGCGCATAGCTCGGCGGCGGTCAGGTTGATGGTGTCGTGGTTGCCGGCGACGTGCAGTACCGGTTTGCCGATCTCGCGCAGCATCGCTACGAAGTGGCCATAGCGTTCGCGGTCCTTTTCCGGCGATTCGTCTTCGAGCACGTCGCCGAGGTTGATCACCACGTCCGGATTCACGTCGTCGCGCATGCGGCGGACGAACGCCTCCACCAGCTCCTCGGACAAATGCGTCATTTTCCGGAGCTTGCCTTGGTAGCTGGCGGGCGGGCCCAAGTGTACGTCGGAGATGAGGGCGAAGCGCATGGCGGTGGCGAGGCAGATCTACTCCCGGCGCGAGCGTGATACCAAGAAAACCAGAGCCGGGGCGCCGAGCGCAGCCGTGATCACGCCGACGGGCAGTTCGCGGCCTGGGAGTAGGACACGTGCGATGCCGTCGCACACCACCAAGAAGGTGGCGCCACCGATGAAGGAGAGTGGCAGCAGCGAGCGCAGATTCGGCCCTACCAGTAGTCGGACCAGCTGTGGCACGATCAAGCCGACGAACGCGATCGGTCCGCACCAGGCGACGCAGGCCGCGACGCCGAGCGAAGCGACCAACAGCACCAAAAAGCGCAGCCGCGCCACGTGGACGCCTTGGGTTTGTGCCAGGTCTTCACCCAGCGCCAGGTTTTGCAGTGGTCGCCCCAACGCCAGCAGGCCGAACAGCGTGATGGCCGTGAACGGGCCGATCAAGAAGACGCCGCGATAGCCGACCTGCGGCAATTGGCCAAGCGACCACTGCGCGGCCGCCACCAATGCGCGCGCGTCGGAGGCGAACTGCACACCGCTGGCCAAGGCGCTGGCTGCCAGCGTAACGGCGATTCCGGCTAGCAAGACGTCGTTCTTCGAAAGCCGTCCGGAGGCTGCCAAGCCCGAGACCAGCAGTGTCGTCAGCAAAGCGCCGCCGAAAGCCGACGCCGTCAACAGTGAGACGCCGAACACGCCACCGCCGACGTCGAGCGAGAGCGCCAACAGCGCGCCCAGGGTCGCGCCGGCCGTGGTGCCGACGGTGCTCGGGGTCGCGAGCGGGTTGTTGAAAACGGCCTGAAATGCGGCGCCGGAGATCGATAGCGTGGCACCGACCAGCGCGCCGACTAGCAGCCGCGGCAGCCGCAATTGGAAGAAAACGAAGTCGCGTGTGTCGCCGCCAAAGCTCGGGCCGATCCACAGCGAAAGCACTGCCAAGAGCAGCGAAGCGACGATGAACAGTGCGGCGCGTGTCTTCAAAGCACACGCTCCGGCAACAGCACGCGCGCTTCACCCAACGCGAGGGCGTGCATGCGGACTCCGAACAGCTCACCCAGCTGGTCGGGTAGCTGCGCCGCGCTGAGCGGGCATTCGAAGCGCAGTTGGCCTTGCGCCACGCCCACGACGCGCACGTGCTCAGCGTCGCCCAAATGCCGCAGCAGGTTCACGTCGTGGGTGACGCAGACCACGCTGCGCCCCTCCCGCCACAGCTCACCGAGCAGGCGATAGACGTCGATCTGCTGGGCCGGATCGAGGTGATTGGCTGGCTCGTCGACGAGCAGGATCGGCGCGTCTTGCGCGAGTAGACCGGCCAGCGATACGCGCTGCCGTTCGCCGCCCGACAGCGTTCCGAACGCTCGTTCGGCCACGGTTGCGACGCCGACGCGGGTCAGAGCTTTGCGAGCTTCGCGCGTCGTCACGCCAAACGGCTCGTCGAAGCGAAAGCGGGCGGCCCGCACGACGTCGAGCGCGGACAGCTCTTCGGCCGCGGTCGAGTGTTGGGGCAGCCACGCAATGCCAGCGGCGCGTTGGCGTGGTGAAAGCGCGCCGAGCAAAGCGTCGCCGAGCCGGACTTGGCCGCTGTCAGCGCTGACCAGGCCGAGCATGGTTCGGAGCAGCGTGGTCTTACCGGCGCCGTTCGGACCCAGCAGCGCGAGCAGCTGTCCCGCTTCGAGCGTGACGTCGATCTGGTCGAGCAGCGCGCGGTCGCGCCTTCGCACGGTCACGTTCTGGAGCCGCAGCTTCACCCGAAGGTTCTTAACACTACTCAGGGCGTTGCCCTCGACCGTTTTACGCCCCAGCTTCATCGGGTTTGCTCGCGAGCAGGCGCACGCACGCGCAGGTCGAGCGACCCACGCGGCCGGCAGCGCAGCGGGCGTCGGTCTCGCCGAATTTCTCGTGGTCTTCGCGGCTCACGCCGCTCGAGATCTGCTGATGCCAAAGACAGACAGCGTCGAATCAGCACTTCATTCGACAAAGCCGGAAGTCGGGCGCGGCCCAGCCATTTTTCGAAGCATGTCGCTCAGCGCGTCGACCAGGTCGAGGATGCCGGGGCCGACCGATTGTGTGCCGTTGACGATGCCGAGGCGTCCGTCTTTCACGGCGCGCAGCGGCGCGAGCTTGCTGAAGGCGGCGAGCTGTTTCTGGCGCTGCTCCAGCGTCGCGCCCGGCACGGGCAGGATGAAGACTTGGTCGGGATCGAGCGCGAGCAGCTCCTCGACGCTGAGGCGCGGCAAGCCGGGCACGTCATGCGTGACGGCGTTGCGTGCGCCCGCGGCTCCCAGGGCGGCGCCGTGGAGCGAGTTCGGTCGGATGAACCAAATCTCCGCCGGACGATCGGCATCGTACGAGAGCAGAAAGAGCACGCGTGGCGCGTCGGGCGCCGGCTGCTGCGAAAGGCGCGTGTCCAGGCGCTGGGCGAGCGCGTTGGCCGCCGCCGTTTGGCCCAGCAGCTGCCCGATGCGGCGGATGCTGCCGACGACCTCGCTGAGGGTGAGCCAGGGCAACGTCTCGCACGGCGCGATCGCGCTCAGCTCGCGGTGCTTGGCGCCCGCGCTGCCGTCGCACAGAATCAGCGAGGGCCGCAGCCCGGCGATCGCTTCGTAGCTGGGCGTGAGCGAGCTACCAACACGCGGCAGCCGAAGGCCTGGCGGCAGCTGGCAGTAGTTGCTGACCGCGACCAGCTTTTCCGCGCTGCCCAGCGACAGCACGGTCTCGGTCAGCGCCGGCGACAGCGAAACCACGCGCTTGGCACCGCCTTTGAGGGTTTTGTGCGCCGCCAAGCGCCCGACGCCGATCGCCGCTCCGGCCGAAAACAACAGCGCGCCGAGCGAGCCGAGGATGGCTCGACGATTCACTTCGCGTGGGCCTTGCTGTTGCGCTCGTACAGGATGCGCAAGCCTTCGAGCGTCAGGTTGGGGTCGAGCTCCTCGATGCGCTTGGCGTGCTTGCCAATCAACGAGGCGAGCCCGCCGGTGGCGATCACGCGACACGGAAAGTCGAGCTCGGCCACCAGGCGATCGACCAAGCCGTCGACCATTGCCGCGTAGCCGTGGATGGCGCCGGACTGAATCGCGTGCGTCGTGTTGCGGCCGAGCACGTGCGGCGGCGCGGTTAACTCGACCGGGCGCAGCTTGGCGGCGCTCTGCATCAAGCCCTCCAGGCTGACTTTGACGCCCGGCACGATCACGCCACCCAGGTATTCGCCTTTGGGCGAGACGCAGTTGAAGGTCGTGGCGGTACCGAAATCGACGACGATCAGCCCCGATTGAAAGCGCGCGTAAGCGGCCACCGCGTCGACGATGCGGTCAGCGCCGACGTCGTGCGGGTTGTCGTACAGCACGGAGATACCCGTCTTGAGCCCGGGGCCGACGATTAACGGCTCGCGCCCGACGGCCTGGCGGATCGCCGACACCATCACGTCGGTCAGTTGCGGCACGACGCTGGCAATGATGGCCGCCGTCACGCTCTTCGACGACAGCTGGCGCAGACTCAGCAGCTGCTGCAGCAAGACGGCGTACTCGTCTTCGGTGCGTGAACGCACCGTGGCGACGCGGAACGTCTGCACGAGCTTCTCGCCTTCGAACAAGCCCAGTACCACGTTGGTATTTCCGAGATCCACGACCAGCAGCATCGGCGGACTATAGCGCCGCGACCCGCGAATTCTCGCCGCAAATTCACCTCTTACCTGGCTCTGGCCTGCCACGCCGCAGCTCGAATCGCAGAAACTGCCGTGTCGTCCCCAGGCCAAGCCGCACGACCGCAGAGCCGCAGCCTCGACCGCACCGGTCGCCCGATTTCGGAACCGTGGCCCTTGCCGAGATTTTTTTACAGGGAGTCGCTGATGGCGGGCGCGCCCGCCGCCCTGATGGGATGAAACCGGGTATCGCTGGGGCGCGTCGCCACCAGTTTCTTCTTAGCGAGGGGCTCAAGGCTCGGAACACCCATTTCGGGCCCCGCAATGACTGGGC
>JBBRMI010000097.1:0-28457 GCA_038230915.1 Polyangiales bacterium
CTCAGGATTCGTCACATCTTGGGCTGCCACGCCGCAGCCTTCCCTGCAGAAACTGCCGTGCGTCGCCGGGCCACCACGCGCGAGCGAGATTTTTTTACAGGGAGATCGGGAGATCGGGAGATTTTTGGGGTTCGCAATGCACGATCACGCGCGGATCCTGCGCAGTCGACGCGCGCATTCGTGATTCTCGAGCAACAAACTGCTCGCCTCCCGATCTAGGAAGAAACTGGCGGCGACGCGCCCCAGCGACACCCGTTTCGTCCCATCAGGGCGGCGGCCGTGCCGTCATCAGGGACTCCCTGTGAAAAAATCTCGGCACGGGCCGCAGTCGAAATCAGACGGCTGGTTCGCGGCGAACGCGCGGGTCCGCGGCCGGACGGGGCGGCCCGGCGACGCCACGTGAGTTTCTGCGATTGAGGCTGCGATTAGGCAGCCCAAAAGATGTGAAGAATCATGAGTCCCGGCTGGCTTCGTTGCTCCTCAGTTACATACCGCAGTATGCGCCTTCGTGGCGCCTCGCCATCCGGGCGCCTCGGCCGCGATCATCGACTGACTTAGCCATTCGCGGGCCCTAACGGCCTGCACTAGATAGCTTCCAGTTTGACGGACGGATCGAGGCGCCGCATGTCGGCAGTGTCCGAAGTGGCTAGCGTGTAGCCGCGTCGCTTCGCGCACAACATCACCGAGGCGTCGACGATGTCCGAAGTGCCCCTAATCCCACAGAGTTGCCCCGCTTCTCGCGCGCGCGGCGCATCCAACGGCTCGATCTCCACCGCTTCGGCGACGAGCAACCTGGCTAGGCGGACTTGTTTGCGTCCGTCACGCCACGCCCGTCCGACTGCGCCGGCCGGAATCGCGATTGGGGTCTTTCGAGTTAGCGCGTCCCGTAGCATGAGCGTCACTCTTCGTGCGCCGCGGTCGAAGCCGATAAGCGCGCTGGCGTCCAATGTGAGACCTTTCACTTTCGTCTACTCCGCTTCCGGCTCGTCCCATCGTCGAAGACTCGGTCGAGCCAGCGGCGCTCGGCTGGAGTCGGCGGTCCGCCCGTCTCGGCCAATATCTCGTCGAACATCCGCATGAGGGCGTCGTCGTTCGACTTTTCCTGTATCGCCTTACTAACGTAAGCGCTCAGCGAGGCCGCCTCACCCCGCTTCACGGCTGCACGCGCGCGAGCCAGGACCGCTTTCGGAAGGCTGATCGCGACCTTGGCGCTGGTCATACCAATAATCATACCGCCGCGCTCGGCTGAGGCAAGCACTCCCGCCGCTGGTCCGCTGTGCCCTGGACTGCCCATGCCCCTACTCGGCCACACCACGCGCACAGTTGCGTTCAATGTTGCGACTGGCAATAAAGGCAGTTCGGCCCCGTGCAATTTGCGCGGTACATGCAGGCGCCGAGCTTGCCCGGTTCGAACTCGCACTGCTGCGCCAGCTCCTTGCAGGGCTCAGGTGCTTTCTTCGCGGCGGTGCCGCCGGGGCAACCGCAGAGCGCGACCGCGAGCACCATCCAACGACCGCACGACGACCACGACCGGGACCAGGGCCACGACATGGGCGCAAGTGTCGCCCCGCGCAGGGCCGCGCCGCAAGCGTGACCCCCGCGGCCCAGTCTTGATCCGTTGTCTTGGCGCCTCGCGAGCGCGGCCCTCGAGAGGGGGTTCCGGAGCGGGGGCGGGGGCGGCCTCGGCAAGGGTTTCGGGCGAGCCAGAGGCTGGGCCACGCTCGCGCAGGGCCTTTCTCGGACTCGGCGCGGAGCCGGATATTTCGGTATCGGTTGCGGGCTTCGGCCCTCGCGCCAAGCATTCCGGCTACCTCGACGGCCGCGCAGCATTCGCAGCCCTCAGCCAGCGCGATGGCGTAGGCGCGGCTCTTGTCAGCGAGCGTTTGCCGAGCCGCACCCTCCGCGGTGTTGAGCACCGCGCTCTTGGCGCTCTTGCGAGCCTGCTGCCTAAGCTCTGCGTCGTTGATGCGGATGCGAGCCACCAGCTGCAGCAACTCTGCCGCGCTGGCGCACCGGGTGCGCGCTCTCGGCATGAGTCCCCAAGACAAGCAGGCCCGGTACGACCGAACCTGCTGCCGTCACCGAAACCGCTGCCGACTGCGAATTTGTGCTGACCCGAAACCGCTGCCCCGACCGACCCCGATCCCGCTGCCGATCAGCCGATCCCGCTCCCCAACCCGGCCCGATCACCAATCAACGCTGCGCTAGAGCGGGCACGCAACGCTGTTCCAGCTCCATGTGGCGTTGCAGATCGCGGCCACGCCGTTGCCGGTCGTGCACGAGCCGTAGCCGCACTTCAATGCGCCGCCGCACATCTGGCCCTCGTTGGGCGGCAACTTCGGGCAGCCCTGAGCGCCGTCGCCGGCCGCGCAGGCCCAAACCGTCTTGTCGCTGCACGGGCCGCCGCCGATGCAGCCTGTGCACACGCAGTAGATGCCGTCGGTCGAGTTCAGCAGGCATGCCCTGGCCGTCGCCGCATCACACGGCGCGTTCACCATGATGTTGTTGCAGCCGTGCAGCTGCTCACACACTGGTTTGTCGATGCTCCAAACCTTGTTGCTGCACTTGGCGACGGGGCGACACGCGGTCCGCACGTCGACGCCGTAGCTGCAGACGAGACCGTCGGCGCAGCCCGCGCCCTGCGCCGGCAACGTCGCCGGACAAACCTTGTCGATCGGATCGGGAGACGTGCCGCCCGTGCCGGCGCCCGCCGTGCCAGTACCGGCCGTGCCCGGCTGGCCTGCTCCCGAGACCGAGCCACCGACGACCAAATCGCCCGCTATACCGAGGTCGCCCGCGATGCCGATGACGCCGCCGCTGCTGGTCGTGCCCGCGCTGCCGCCCTTGCTTCCGGCGCCGCCGCCGCCAATCTTGCCGCCGGAGCCGATCAGGCTGCCTCCGCTGCCGCGCCCCGCGCGATTCAGCACGCCTGCCTTACCGCCGTCGCTCACATCGCCGGTGCCGCCGTCACCGCCGGTGTTACCGGTTTCGGCCGTGAAGGCCGAGCCGCCGCACGCGAGCGCAACACTGCCGAACGCGATCCAAGAATAAGCCCTCATGCTCTTTACCTTATCACCAGGTACCCCGCCTGGCCGTAAGCCAGGCAGTCAACGTGCGGATCGGCGCCCACCCAAGGCTCCCCAGCGTGTGCGGCGGGCGCTCAGAAGTCGGTGAAAGTGGGACACTTTACTCCCCGCGGCCCCCCGGTGCGTTGCCTTGAGCGGGCTTTTGACTGGCGGGTGTCGCTGCGGAGTGCGCGAGCGCGAAGCGCCAGCTGGGATCACCCCAACGGACTTTGGCCCCAGCAGATCGCAATCGAATGGAGGACGAGAGTTGACTAGCTCCGCGAGGCCGAGCGAACGCGACCCTTCAGCCGCCCGCGTCGCGTGACGCGCGCGGAACGAGCCTTGCGACGCCACGCCGCTCAGCCTAAGGGTCTGTCCCTGAATTCTCGCCCGTGAACGTGAACGTCTGACCATTCATCGCATTTTGCGATTCGAGCAACGAGCGAACAGGAAGGCGGGAAGGCGGGAAGAATTCCAGGTGTTCGAGCAGGCAACTGAGGCCCAATTGCTATCCTAGCGTCGAGCTTACCCGTACCACCCACCCCCAATCTGCGGGTTCTCGTCCTTCCCGGCTTCCCGCCTTCCTGTTGTTCCCTGCTCACTCGGCCAAGATGCGATGAGTGGTCAGACGTGCCCGTGCCCGTAACGGGCACGGGCACGTTCACGTTCATGGGGATCAGCAATTTAGGAACACGCCCTTAGGCGCTCAGCGACAGGCGGCTGAGATTTCACCTGGCTGTCACGCGGCCGAGCGCAGGCTGAGCCAGTCACGTTGTCGTGTGCTCGAAGCCGCGTTAGCTTCGTGGCGGTTTCATGGCGATTCAGATCAACAAGAACGCGGGCAAGCCCAAGGCGCGTTGCGGCTGGGCCGGGGAGGATCCCACGTATGTCGCGTACCACGATGGCGAATGGGGCGTGCCGCTCTACGACGATCAGCGCTTGTTCGAGTTTCTGGTGCTGGAGGGTGCGCAAGCCGGATTGTCTTGGATCACGATTTTGAGGAAGCGCGACGCCTACCGCAAGGCGTTCGCCAACTTCGACCCTGAGCAGGTGGCACGCTACAACGCCAAGAAGGTCGAAGCCTTGATGCAAGACGCCGGCATCGTCAGGAATCGGCTCAAGATCGAGTCGGCCGTCAAGAACGCGCGCGTTTTTGAAGCTGCAAGAAGAGCTTGGCAGCTTCAGCGCCTACCAGTGGGCGTTCGTCGACGGTAAGCCACTCCAAAATCGCTACCCGAGCATGAAGCAAATTCCGGCGCGCTCGCCGATCTCGGATGCGTTCAGCAAGGATTTGAAGAAGCGTGGTTTCAACTTTGTCGGCTCCACCATCATCTACGCGCACATGCAAGCTGTCGGCATGGTCAACGACCACATCGACACCTGCTTTCGCCAAATCCCCGTCAGCAAGCTCGCCAAACGGCGCTGACCGGCGGCGCTCGAGCGAACCATGCAAAGTGTGCTGAACTGGGGTGGCGCGGGTCGCTGCGTTGCCGTCATTGGCATCGGTGCGGCGGCTTGCTCGGTTGATCATCGAGTTTTGCATCACGATGGCGTCGCTAGCGTTAGCATGACGAGCGGCGGCGTCGGCAACGGCACGGCCGGCACACGCGATATGCCGGTCGGCGCGGACGCGGGTACGGACGGCAATCACTCGCAGGCCGGCAGCGCGGGCACGAACGCGGGCGGCTCGAGCGGCGGCGGCGCCTCGACTGGTCTGCCACGGCTCGTCGATGGTTGCGCCGACTTGGACAGCGACGGCGTCGCCGATTGCTCGGTCACGTTGGCAAAAAATCCGGCCTTCGAGAAAGACGTGACGAATTGGAGCGCGCTCGACGGCGCGACGCTGACTTGGGACACCGACAACGCGCTGGCTGACACGCCGTCGGGTTGCGCCAGGCTCCGCCCGCGCGACCCGCCCGACGCGCGTGTGCTGATCTACCGAGCCGCGCAATGCGTGCCGGTGCAGCCGAATCGGATCATTATCGCCTTCGCGAACGCTCGCGTCGACAGCGCCGCCGGGGCGATGCAACTCGTGCACGCCGAGCTCGAGGTTTCGTACTTCGATAACCCGGACTGCAGCGGCAAGAGCAGCGGCTATTTCGCAACCCCACCCAGTGAAGCGTCGAGCAAATGGGTGACGATTCAGGCCGGCGGGGTCTCCGGACCTGCGACGACTGCCGTGTCGGTCGCGCTGCTCGGCATCAGGCCGGAGACGACCAGCGATCTCAACGTGTGCTTCGACAACGTGATGATCAAGGCCAAGCCGCTGCCGTAGCGCGCGCCTAGCCGACGCGCTGCTTACGACTGCGGCGCACACCCAACGCTAACAGTTGCGCGGCCAATAGCGCGACGAACGGCGCCGGCACCGGAGCGGGCATCGGCGTCACTGGGTTGGTCGGGTTGCCGCAGGTCACGGTTACGGTCTGCGAAACCGTACAATCGGTGCCGCCGTCGGTGGTTTGCAGCGTCACGGTCGCTGTGCCCGCCGCGGTGCACGCCAAGCTCACGTTCGCGCCCGAGCCGGTGAGCGTCCCGGCGGTCGTCGACCAGTCGTAGGTGACAGGCGAAGGGCCGGAGTCGGGATCGCGCACACTGGCGTGGAGCGCGATCGTGCCGCCGATCGACGCTTGGTTCGGTAACGCCGAGAGCTCGTCGATCACCGGACACGTGTTGAAGTCGGCGTTGACCTCGACGCACTCCATCGTGAGGTCGACGGGCGTGGTCACGCCGGGCGTCACGTCGAAGCCGGCTGACCCGGTGCAGGTGGCGGGCGGATCGGTTGCGGTCGCGGACAGCACGATCGTGTAGCCGCTGGCCGCCGGCAGGCTGCCGATGCGGGTCGAAACCTTGCTCGAGTGCGAGACATCGACGCTGCCGACCTTGGTGAAGCCGCTCGCGCCGGTCACCACGTAGTCGACCTGCTTGATGCCGGTGCTGCCCACCTCGACCCCGAGCCCCAGCTCGCCGGCGTGCTCCTCGCCTGGTTGCGTCGTTTCAGACGGCCCGGAGCAACCCGACAGCGCGCTCCACGCGACCGTCGAAGCCAGCAGCCAACGCAGCGTTATCCAGCGCATGGCGCATCAGTACTCCATTTCCTCACACTGACTGACGACGCGCCGGTAACAAATTGGTCCCGATTCGGGATCGGTGGGGTTCGCGTCATGATCTCAAACCACGATCGCCGCGATGCGCAGCCACGACCAATACGCGGCGAGCACGCCGATGCCGTACAGGGCAGGGCGACGCGCGCGGCCGAGCCATTTTTGTGAGACAGGCAGGCTGACGACGCCAAACGCGAGCAGCACCATTGCCAATTGCCCGATTTCCACGCCAACGTTGAAACAAAGCAGCGCGAGCGGCAGGTGTTTTTGCGGCAGGCCGATGTCTTTGAGGGCGCCCGCGAACCCCAGGCCGTGCACCAAGCCGAACAGAAATGAAACCAGCGCTGGCAGGCGCTTGGCCAAGGTGTCTTTTTCGCGCAGCGCCTCGCTGGCAACCAACACGATCGACATCGCGATCGATGCCTCGACCGGCGGTGGACGCAAGGTGAGCCAGCCGAATGCGCTGCAGGCCAGCGTGATGCTGTGAGCGAGCGTAAACGCCGTGATCGTACCGATCAGTCGCCTGGCGCGCCGAAAGCCGACCAAGAACAACAGCCCGGCGACGAACAGCAAGTGATCGAGGCCGCTCAGGATGTGCTGCACACCCAGGATCGTGTACGCCCGCGCGACCTCGCCCCGACCGCGCTGGTCATCGGCCGAGCCGTAGAGCTGGACCGACGGCTGCGCGCTGGTGATGGTGTAAGCGTGACTCTGACCGTCGAGCCAGAAGATCTTGATGATGGCTGCCGAGTAGCGCGTGCCAACCCCTGCCACGGACAGCGTGCCCTTCAGGCCGCCGGCCCCGCAGTGCAAGACGCTGGGCCCGGGGGCGCAGCTCGCCGGCCAATGCGGAATCAGGTCATCGTCGAGTGGGCGTTTGTCGTTGGTCGCCGACCATTGCCACAAGAACTCGCCCGGCGAGGTCTCGCGCACTTCCATCTCGGCCATCGTCATCTCGTGGGCGTGGGCCGGCACAGCCAACGTGGCCGCGGCGACTACCAGCGCCAGCGTGAGCCAAGCGCGCAACAACGCGATCATTCGACGCTCCCCGGTGGCCGCACCTCGTACTTGATCTTGTACTTCTTGGCCAACGCATGGACCGCCGCGCTGCGCTGCTCGGCGGCCGTCGCGTCAGTCCAGTCTTGCAGCACCACGCCCCGGAGCGCGTCGAAATCAGCGGGCTTCGGCCGGACGACTGCGTTGAGCCGCATCGCGCGCCAACCATCCTGCGTTTTTAGCGCCAGCCACTGGCCGGGTGGGGATTTTACCAGCGCCTCCGCCAGCTCGGGCCCATAGCTCTGGACCAGGTTCGAATGTGGGCGGCCCTTGAACACGCGTAGCCCGGCTTTGGCGTCACCCGGCGTGCCGCCGTTCAGCGCCGCGACAAAGTCGCGCACGGTCGCTTCGGAGTTGTCGCCAGAGAGCGCGGCTTCGTCGAAATCGTAGCGCTCTGGCTCGTCGTATTTCTGGCGATGCGCCTCGAACCACTGGCGCAGCATCTTGTCGTCTGCTGGGGGCAACTTGACGTTGGCGTCGACCACGCTCAGCGCCTTGAAGATCACCCGCTCGCGGATCGCGGTGTCGCCCTTGTCGACCTGCAGCGCGAGGCCCTCACGATAGAGCACCTCGTTGTCGAGCCAGACTTTGTGTAAGGCCTCGAGCTCCTGCGCGTTGGGCTTCTGGCCGCGCGCGGCCTCGAAGGCCTCGATTGCTTCGCTGTCCACGTCGGGACCGACGACAATCACGTGGGGGTCGTCCGCTCGACTGACCAGCAGATGATCCCCGACGAACAGCAAGCCGCCGAGGACGATGAAATGTAGCAGCGGCTCACGCAGCCAAGTGAACCGCGGCGTCGGTGGCCGTGGCGCCGCAACGGGCTGGGAAGCGTCGATGTTGACTAGCGGTGCTGTGAAGGAGTTGGACATGCGAGTTGCCAAAAAAGCCAAACGGCGCCGCGCATTGCCTGCGTGGCGCCGTTGGTCGTCTCACTCGCGGGTGACGGTTAGGTTACCCGCGGGTGACGTGTCGCTGCTCAGTTAACCCCAGCTACCACGGTGGAGCCGGCAACCTGGATGTAGATCGGGTTGCTGTAGAACCAGACATCCGACCAAGCCGCGACGTCGAACGAGACGGCCTTTTGACCAGCGATCGGGTTGACGGGACCGGTCGCCCCTTGGGTGGCTGTCGCCAAATGGTCCGGGCAACCATCGAACTGGCTGCTGGCGCTGTGAATCGTCGTGCACGGGATGCGCAGCCGGGTGGCGTTGCCCGCGTTGGTGAAGACGTCGGCCAGCGGGTTGCCGCTCGCGTCGGTCTCGTACGGCACCGCCGGCGGCATGTTCGTGCCGCGTAGCCGGACGTACTGAGAAGCCGTGACCGCCGGAATGCGGAACGTCATCGTCAGGAAGGTGCTGCCGTCGACGGATGACGTGACAGTCTTCCAGGGCGTAGCGCCGCTGCCGTTGAACGTCTTGAGGATGGCTGTCGTCACGTTCTTGGCCGCGTCGGGCACCGCGGACAGATCCGCAGTCGTGCCATCGTCGTGGAGCCAGTTCGTGTTGCGCGGCCATTCTCCGGCATAACCGGCTGTTCCTGGCGTCTTGTAGCCAGAGACCAGGCCACCGATAAGATCGATGTGGTCGAGCACTGGCATGTTGATCGGTTGCGTGATGCCGACCTGCTTCAACGACGGGTTGGCGAACGTGTACGGCGAGAAGTTCGCGCCGTCCGGATCGCGCACCGAGACACCAACGACGATGTCCGAGCCCGCCGGGACGACCAGCTTCTCGCCCATCGTGGCGCAGCCGTCGAAGGTCATCGCCGTCTTGTTGATCGCGGCGTTGCCAGCCATCTGACCGACGAGGGCGTCATCCTTGCCAACGCAGGCCACGAACGACAGCCGATCGATGATTTGGCCGCCGGTGGCGAAGTTGTTGCCGGTGCGTAGGCCGTCGACGATCGTCTGCGGTCGGATTTTGTCCGCGCCGTTGCGGACCATCGTGAAGTTACGCTGGTACTCACCGGGGTAGAAGTCCTGCGTGGTGCGGCGGTCGTCTGGAGCGAAGCTGCCGCGGTTGTGCCAATCGGAGCTGGCGAAGAACCAGAAGTTGCGACCTTCGCCGAGCAACGCGTCCCACACGCCGCCGATCTGGCCGCCGTAGACGCCCGTACCGCCCATGGTGGTGCCACCGACGCTGTCGACGACGACCGCCGGCACTGCCGGAGAGGTGGGCGTGGCCGGGATGGCGGGGACAAAGGTGTTACGAAGCGGCGAGTACTCGCCGCGGTTCGCTGAAGCGCCGTGACCCGGCTGGGTCTCGAAGCCGAAAGCGACCTTGGGCGCCGCGTTGTTGAAGTTACGCAAGTGCTCGACGTTGAACCCATTGTTGCCGTCCGGGTTGAACACGCCGGCGCGCTCAAGGTGGGCAGGCACGTAGTAGCTGGTGTCGGGGTGGAATGCGGCCATCCACTTCAGGCCTTCGAGCGTCTTGGCGTGGCCCTTGGTGCCGTTGCCGGCGCCGCTGGCGGGGATGAGCTTCATCGCAGTGGCGTTCCAGCTCGGGTCGGCTGCGTTTGCGCTTCCGGGTACCGAACAGTCGTAGGCGTTGGTGACGCCGCGGCTCGTGTCGCTGTCCGCGCGGTCGAAGCAATACTCCCATTGCGCGAGCGCGTTGGCGTTGCCGATCGCGGTGTAGGGCGGGCCGCCCGGAAGCGGGGTGGCGTTCGGGCCGGTCGGCAGGGTTGCCGTGTCGAGCGCCGTCGGGATCTGGCCGGTGATGACCGACATCGACGTGTGCTCATGACCGGGAACGACTGTCTCGATACCAATGAACAGCGGGACGTTCTTGAGCGCGTTGAAGTACTCGACCAAAGGGTACTGGAACTCCTGGATCGACTGCCAGCGCCACATGTTCTGGTTGGCACCGGTGCCCGAGACGTCACCCTTCGGGATGATGCCGGAGTTGACCCACGTGGTGTTCGGAATGGTCTGGCCAGCCGGCGGCGCGCCAGGCACGAACGGGTAGGCCGGCGTCGCCAACGTCGCGTCTTCGACCAACTGGCAGTTGCGGTTGCCGTTGCCGCCGTGACCAGCCTGGACGAACCAATCGAGGCCGAACGTGCCGTCCTCTTTGGCAGTCGACTTCTTGATCAGCTTCTGCATCGAGATCGAGCCGTCCGAGCAGGTGGTGTGGTTGTGGAAGTCGCCGGCCACGTAGGTGCCGGGCGTCTTTGCCACCACGCTGCAGTTAACCTGGGCCGTCAGGGTGTCGGCGCAGTTCGTGGCCGGGTCGCCGTCGCTGACGGTCAGGCTGACGGTGGCGGGGCCCGCGACGGTGCAGGTGAAGGTGGGGCTTGGCGCGGTCGCGCTGCTCAGCGTGCCGGCGGTGGTCGTCCACGCGAAGGTCAACGGGCTCGGGCCGGCGTCGCTGTCGTGCGCGGTCGCCGACAGGCCGAGCGTGCTGCCAACCTGGACTTCGGCCGGGTTGGTGCTGATGCCGTCGATCGAGGGGCAGATGTTGAGCTGGCCAGCGACCATCACGCTGCCGGTGCGGGCGGCTTCGTGACAAGCCATCGGAACCGTGACCGTTGCGGTCTGGTGAGCGATGACGTTGAAGCTGCCGGAGCCGCCACAGGTCGTCGACCCGTTGGTGGTGGTGCCGGACAGCGTGATCGTGAAGCCGGTTCCGGCGGGCAAGCCGCCGATGGTGGCGCTCAGCTTGGTGGCCGCCGTAAGATCGATAGTCCCAGCCTTCGCGAAGCCGTTCGGCCCGACGATGGTGTAGCTAGCTGTGTTGAGCGTGGCACCGGATGCCAGCTGAAGAGCGAGGCCAACGGAGCCGACCGCCTCGTGGTTGCCTGCGGAGGGTGACGGCGTTCCCGCGCCGTCGCCGCCGCTGCAGCCAGCGAGGAAGGATGAGTAGCTGACGGCCAATGCCAACGTTGCAATTTTTCCGAGCGTTTTCGCCATGCCCCGACAAGAGCAAGAGGTAGGCCATACTGAGCGTCGAGGACTGGGCTGTTTGCGCCCGAAAACGTTCAGGTTTTCACCTAGGCGTGTTCGACGATTGGGTGACGTCGCGGCGCTGATTCCAGGAACCAAAAAAAGGCCTCCGGATTCCGGAGTCACGGCGTGTCGAGCTGCGCCAACACCTGCGCTGCGTCGTCGCGGGCTGGCTGGAGTTGCGTCAGCTCTTTCAGCAAGCTGCGGGCGCCTGAAACATTGGAGCGAGCCAGCGCTCGCGCCATCGCCAGCAGCGGGTCGTACGCCGGGCGAAACTCTGGGCTCGCGCGCAGCACCGAGAGCAAGGGCTCTTGCACTTGCGCCAGCATGTCTTCGACTCGCGATGACGGCCGCACGTCGCGGCCCGACTCGATGAAACGATCACGCGCTCGCCAATAGGCAGAGAGGCGCCCGGGCCAGGCGGCGTCGGGCGCGCCAGAGATCAGCTGGCTTGGTTCGATCGAGAGCTCGTGCAAGAGCGCGATGAAACGATCACGCGGGCTCGAATCGGGCGCGTAGGTGATGCGCGGTGCGCGGTACGCCACGACCGGAAGATTGTCGGTGTTGACGAGCGCGCCCTCGGCAAACTTGCGCAATGATACGGGCGCCGCGACGAAGCTACCCAGCACCGCGAAGGCGTCTTCGAGCCCGAGACCAGCGACGCGCTCCGGCAGCGCCAAGCGCGCCAGCCGTTCGTGCACCGCGGCGACGTCGAAGCGAACGGCATCGCGGCGTCCGATGAGGCCAAATACTGGCGTTTCTAGGCTATTGTTCGCGATCAGCGCCGACCCGTCGGGGTACACGGCCAGGAAAGAGCCGACGATGCTGCGCAGCGTCTCGCGATCGAGCTGATGCAGCGGCAGCCATTGGCAGAACACGCCGCCGGGCTCGAGCCGAGCGCGCACGGCACGGAAATGTTCCACCGTGTACAGCGACCCCGAGCCGCTGCGCGCCGGGTGGTAATTGTCGGCGACGATCACGTCGTACCGCTGGGCACTGGCGCGCACGTAGCGGCGCGCGTCGGCCGCCACCAGGTGCAACCGCGGGTAGGCCGCGCCGTCGGCGACGCTTTTGGCGAAGTATTCTGACGCCGCGATCACCTCGGGCAAAAGCTCGACCGCATCGACCTGCAGCGTGGGGTCTTCGGCCGCCGACGCCGCCGTGACGCCGGTGCCCAGACCGAGGAACAACGCGCGCCGCGGCGCCGGATGCAGGAGCAGTGGCAACCAAGCTTGCCGGCCGTCCACGCGCTGGGTGGCGCTGCTGCCTTCCTGGGCGCGGTTGTTGATGCGCAGCCGCGCGACACCCGCTGCGTCTTCGACCACGCTCACGGCCGCCATCACTCCGTCTTGGTAGCTGATGATGTGACCGCCGTCCGGAACGTCGACGAACGCCAGCGGCGGCGCAACCAGCGCCAGCAGCAGCCCAAAACCGGCCGGTACCCAAACGACTGGCCGGACCCACGCCCGCCACGCCAGCCCGAGGTAGCCGGCGTCGACCAACAGCAGCGCCGATTTGGCGCCGAGCGCGGGCGCGATCAACACGCCGAGCAACGCCGGAGCCGTCGCCGCAGCCAGCGTGTTCACACCGAGCGCACGCCCGAAGCTTATCCCCGCCGTGTTCGCGCTGCGGGCGAGGTGGCTGAAAAGCGCGCCCATCACCAGCGTGGCCGGACCAAACGCCAGCAGCGCCGGCACGGCCTCTGCAGCGATTGCCGCGTGCACACCGCCGCCAAACATGTCCAGTGCGACGACCTTCACACGCTCGGCTGCCCACAAGCTAGCGGTGCCGACCAGGCAAGCTGCTGCGAGGGTACCGAGCAGCGCGTCAGCCAAGCGTTCGCGCTTCCAGCCAATGCGTAGCCAGCGCTGGTAGACGGCTGCTCCGGCCGCGCTGCCCACCAAGTAAACCGCTAGCAGCAGCGCGAACGTGTAGACGGTGTCTTCCGTCACCTGGCCGAGCACCCGCACCACCAGCACCTCGTAACCGATGCCGAGCAGGCCGGTCGCGGCCAGGCGAAACAGCGCGCGATTCGCGGCCGCGCGCGAACGCGGCCTCGCACGTGCGCTCGCCGGCGCTTCGGTGCCAGTCGGAAATACGCCGAGCGACGCGGCCCCGCATAGCAGATTGAGCAGCATACACAGCTCGGCGCTGCGCGTGAGCCCGAGGTGGGGGATGAACCAGAACGCGACGCCGAGCACGCCGAGCACGGCGCCGAAAGTGTTGGCTGCGTACAGCGCCGCGATGCTCTGCCCCTCCCCGGCCAGCCGCGCGGCGATGCGCTGCATGGCCGGCAGCGTGGCGCCCATCGCGGCCGTCGCCGGCAACAGCAGCGCGAAAGTCCCGAAAAATGCCACCGACCATTGCCAGAGCGCGGTCGGCGCCACACCGGTGACGCGCAGCGCCCACGCGCTGAACAGCGGCATCAGAGAAACCAACACCAAGCTCCAGAGCGCAATCAACAGCTCGCAGCCGGCGTACCAGCGCAGCGGTCGCGCGCTCTTCTCGATGCGCGCGCCGAGCGTCAACGCCCCGACGCCGAGTCCGCCGAAAAACGCCGCCACGACGGCCAAAACCGCAGCCGACTCGTGGCCTTGCCATTGGGCACACTGCTCGGTCCAGACAATTTGGTAACCGAGCCCGGCAAAACCAGACAGCACCATTAACAGCGCAGGCGCAAACCTTCGCCAAGTGTCGGTCATGCGCTACCCGAACCTGACGACGTAGCCCCACGAGTCGAGCTGCGCCGGAACGGCGTTGAACGAAAGCGTGATTCGGCGCTCACCCTGATTCGGCGGCACCGCGTGCATCAAGTAACTGGGGAACAGCACGAGATCGCCCGGTTCGGGCGCTGGGCTCAGCCATTTGTCGGCGCTGAACTCGCTGGGCGTCATGCCCTTGTGGTCGTTTTTGAACAGGAAATCAGCGCCGCCCGGCGACTTCATGAACACCGTTTGCGAGCTCGGGTGCGTCGGCGTCAGGTACACGACGCCGGAGGCAAAGCTGTTGGCGTGATTGTGCATCGCCTGGCGACCGCCGCCGTCGAGCACGTTGACCCACATCTCTTTCATCAACCAACTGAGCCGTTCGCCGAGCAAGTGCACGCCGAACTCGATCAACTTGGGTCCGATCAGTGAGGCTGCTTCACCGAGCAACGGGCTGTCGCCCGGCTTCAGCATTTCGGTATGCGAAAGGTTGCCCGACGAGCTGTTGTCGCGCGTCGCTTGCGCCGTAAAGTGCTCGACCAAGCCTGCGACCAGCGCTTTCGGCAGCGCCGCCCGCGCGCGCATGAACGGAATGGGGAAGAGTCCAAAAACTTCGTCCACTTCGGGCGTTATGGCCAACGTCCGGCACGGAAGTCCACGGGTTCACCAGACGTCCGCGAGATTGTCACACAGTGCGTCGCCACGAGCCCGGTCTCGGGCCAGGCGCCCTCAGGCCCGTCGTCTCGCGGTCCCTGAATCTTCACTGGGAGCTCGGGAGATCGGGAGTTCTGCGAGCCGAGAATTTGGGGGTTTCGAGCCTCACGGCACGCTGCGGATCCTGCACAGGCGTCTCTCGCTATCGCTCGTCTCGAACGACAAATTTCTCGCCTCCCGTCCTGCCGATCTCCCGGCGAAGATTCAGGTTCTCGGCACGAGCGACCAGGTCGACAGCAGCCCGAAGCGGTCGCATGAAGTGGCCCTGCGACGCCACAGCAGTTTCTGCAAGCAAGCTGCGGCGCGGCAGCCAACACGCTCTAACCCTCGGCAGGCTCGGCGCGGGTCTTGCCATCCAGCAAACAGGCGACTGTCATGTCGCCAATGACGTTGATCGCCGTCCGGCACCGATCGAGAAACCAATCCACGGTGAGCAAGAGCGCGATGTACTCGATCGGTAAATGCACGGCGCCGAACACGAGCGTCATCGTGACTAGGCCCGCTTCCGGGATGCCGGCGGCGCCCACCGAGGCCACGATCGACGTCAGCACGACTAGGAACTGCTGCAACAACGACAGCTCGACGCCCAGCAGCTGCGCGATGAACAGCGCCGCCATGGCTTCGTAGAGCGCAGTGCCGTCGTTGTTGAAGTTGGAGCCGACGAGCGCGCCGAGGCTGGCGGACTGTTGGCGTAGACCGACCCGGGACTGCAGCCGTTCATACGTCACCGGCATGGTGATGGTCGAGCTGCCAGTCGAAAACGCCATCACGAGCGCGTCGCGCGTACCGCGCAGCAGCGCCAGCGGTCGCACCCACGAGCCTGTGCGGATGCGCACCAAGTAGTAGATGGTCTGGAGCGCCAGCGCACACAGCACGGCCAGTACGAATTTGCCGAGCGCCAGGAATGGGCTGAAGCCGCTGCCGCCGACGATGCTGGCCACCTTACCGAACACGGCGAGTGGCACGAGCGCGATCACCCACGACAGGATCTCCAGAATCGTGTTGAAGCCGAGGCTGACGAGCTGCTCCGCCAAGCGTCGCTGCTCTGCCACCAGCCGCCGGCACGCGATGCCGAGCCCGAGCGCGATCAACACCACACCCAAGACGCGATTTTCGACGAACGGCTTGAGCAGGCTATCGGGGACGTTCTCGAGCAGCTGGCTCACCAAATCGCTGTGGATGGGCGGCGCGTGCGCCGGACGATCCAGCGCGGCGCCCGTGCCCGGTCGCAGCACGTTGGCGACACCCAGCCCGATCAAAATCGCGACCGTCGTATTGACCAGGAGCAGGCCGCCAATCCTGAGCGCGACTCTGCCACGGATCTCGGCGGTCATGATCGCTTGCACGACCGCAACCAGGATCAACATCGGCGCTAGCGCGCCCAAGATGCGCAGCACAATCTGCGCGATCCAATCGAGCGGCTTGCACGCGGGGCCCACGACGACTCCGACGCCAACGCCGAGCACCATGCCGAGCAAGATGCGCAAGTAGAGCGGCATCGCGCCCCACCAGCCGAGTAGCCCAGGTGCTCGCGGTGCGGGTTCGTCCGGGGCGTGCGACATCCGTTGGTGGTACTACGGGATGATCTCGACCGGGGTTTCCTTGCGTAAGCGGGCGATAAATTGGTCGAGCGCCCTGGCGCGGCGCTCGCGGTACAGTCGCTGGCGGATCGGTTCTTCGACGGAGCTGAGTGGGCTGACGGCGGCGGCGCGTAGGGTCACGAGGCGCAGGATTTCGTAGCCGGAATCGCTTGGGATTGCTCCAGTGACCTCACCCGGAGTTTTCAGGCTCAGGGCCGCGGCGATCAGGGCGGGCGAGACGTGCGAGGTCCTGTCGATGAAGCCCAGATCGCCACCGTTTTCGCGGCTAGCTACGTCCTCCGACCGGGCGCTGGCCAAGGTCGCGAAGCCACGGTCGTCGGCCGGCGCGAGCGCTTTGGCCTGCGCGGCGAGCTGGGCCGCGAGCTTTGCGTCCGATACGCGGATGTGGCGCACCCGCGCGGCGGGCGGCAGCGTGTAGTCGCTCGCCTGGCGCGCCAGGTACTCGCGTTCGACGTCGGCTTGCGTGATCGTTTCGGGCGACGCGACCGCGCCTAGCGTCTGGTTGACGAGCTTGGTCACCGCGATCTGCCGCAGGGCATGCACCGCGTCCGGATCCTTGGTCAATCCGGCCCGGTCAGCGGCTTGAGCCAAGAGCTCGAAACGAATCAAGCCATCGATCAGCTCGCGCCGAGCGGCTGCGCTCTCGAAGCGCTCCGGGGAGGTGCCAGGGTCGCGGGCGATCGCGCGCTTCACGTCGTCGTCGCGCAGCTCGACCTGGCCGATCCGCGCCACCAGCGCACCCTGAGCCGACGCGGTCGGGCCGCTGCTCTGCCCGCTGACGCCCGCACCTTTGGAGCAGGACGTCAGCAAGAGCAGCAGCGCGAGCGCGGCGAGCGCGGCGAACGCGAAAGGGGCGCGGTTCTTCAATGCAGGCGAACGATGCGGCCTGTCGTCGGTGCTGGCAAGGGGTTGTGGTGCTCGGTGTAGTCGATCAACGCGTCCAGATCGATCGGGCCACCGACCTGATTCGTGCCACTGACGAAGGTCGTGAAGCCATCGCCACCGCCGGCCAGGAAGTTGTTGCACGTGATCGAGTAGATCGCGACCGGGTTGAGGGCGACGTTCGCGGCGTCGTGGACTTCGACGATCCGGCTACCGACCGGTAGCGCGGCGTCCCACGTGTAGCCAAGGCCGGAGATCTGCAGGAAGCGCGTGACCGTGGGTTGCCACTGCTGCTCGAGCAGCGCTTTGATCTGCGCCCCGGTCAGGTTCATCTTCACGAGCGTGTTGCCGAAGGGCTGAATCGTGAACAAATCGTTCCAGGTGATGTTCGCGCCGCCGGCCGGTACTGTCAGATCCGCGCGGATGCCGCCTGGATTCATGAACGCGAACTGCGTACCTTCGGCCAAATTCTGCGAGTCGGCGATGATGTCGCCGAGATCGGATTCGCCCGCGGTGGTCTGGGTGCGCGTGAACGTACTCGCCGAGAAACCGACGACTTGGCTGGTGAGCGGGGCGACCCTCGCTTCGGCTGCGGCCGTGAGCGCCGCGGCCGCAGGATCTGGCGTGTTGCCCGGCGCGACGTCGGCGAAGGTGGTGACGATCTTGGCCGACTTGGTGACCACGTCTTTGGTGACCGGGTCGATCGTGAGGTCGATGTCGTCGTACGCGGTGCTGGCTGAGAACGCCTGCGTCACGAGGATTTTCTTGCCGCCGCTGTTCGTGACGAGCAGGTTCGTAAACGAGTGCGAGTGGCCGCTGACCACGACGTCGAACTCGCTGTCGAGGCGCGTCACGACATCGAGAATATCCGGGCCGTTCAGCGCGGTGTTTGCGAGCGCCGTGTTGGTCGGCGTGGTGTAGGACGTTTGGAAGCCACCCTGGTGGATCATCAGCACGATCGTCTTGACGCCGAGCGCCTTGATCTCGGGCACGTAGCTGTTCGCGGCGTCGGCTTCGTCGAGGAACTTGAGGCCAGCCACGCCGCTCGGCGTCACGATCGTCGGGGTCGCCTCGAGCACGGCGCCGACGAACGCGATTGGCACGCCTTGCACGCGCTTGATCACGTACGGCGGCAGGATCGGACGGTTGGTGACCTCGTCGACCACGTTGGCCGAAACGTACGGGAAGCGCGCGCCCTTGTACGGGTCCTCGAGGAACGGACCGGAAACGTGATTGCCGCCGTTCAGCAAGCGCAAGAGCTCGGTCTTGCCTTCGTCGAACTCGTGGTTGCCGAGCGTGCCGACGATGTTGCACGCCGGGTTCGCTTTGTCGGCGTACGTGCAGGAGGCGTTTGCCATCAGGTTGAGCCACTGGATCGAAGGCTCGTCTTGCAAGAGCGCCGAGGCGGCCGGCGAAGCGCCGACGTGGTCACCGGCGTGGACGATCAGCGTTTGGCTCTCGATACCGGCCTGCGCCGTCTTGAGGTACGAGCCCAGCACAGCAGCGCTGCCGACCGGGCGGCCACCGACCAGCTTGCCCGTCGAGAGCTGGCCGTGAAAGTCGTTGAAGCCGAGGATCTTGACCTTGAGATTGCCGCTCGAGCAGAGCGAGCCGTCGGCGACGGTCGTGTGGGTGCAAACTTGTGCCGACGAGCAATCGTCCGTGGTGCACGGGTTGCTGTCGTCGCAGCCGCCCGCGCAGGTCGGGGTCGTGCACGTGATCGTGGTGGCCAACGTGTCGGCGCAACCCGGCGTTGCGTCGCCGTCCGACACCGTCAGAGTGAGGGTCGCCGTGCCGGCCGTCGTGCAGGTGAAGGTCGGGTTCGAGGCGGTCGCGCTGCTCAGCGTGCCGCTTGAGGCCGTCCACTGATAACCGAGCGCCGCCGGCGCCGCATCGCTGTCGTGGGCAAGCCCGGCCACGGCGACCGATGCGCCCACGAAAAGCTCGTTCGGACTAGCCGTGATGCCGTCGACGATCGGACAAAGGTTCAGCACGCCGTTGGCCAGCACGCTGCCCGTCTTCGGCTTCTCTTTGCACGACACCGCGACGTTGACCGAAGTCGATTGGTGCGCCACGACGTTGAACGTCGCCGAGCCGCCGCAGGTAAAGCCAGCGTCAGATGTACTCGCCGTCAGCGTGACGGTGTAGCCGTTGCCGGCCGGGATGCCGCCGATCGTCGCCGAGATCTTCGAGCTCAGGCTGACGTCGAGCGAGCCGTTCTTCGAGTAGCCGGCCGGGCCCGTGATCGCGTAGCTGGCCGACGTGAGGACGGCGCCGGGCGCGATCTGCAGTTGAAGCGACCCTTCGCCAACCCGTTCGCCTGACGAACCAGCCGGTTGCGACCCAGCGTCGCTGCAGCCCGCGGCCACGAACGCGACGCCCAAGCCGAGCGCAGTCGAAACAACAGTCGACGTCAGCAATTTTCGCGACAAGTTCACGTGAACATCCTTTGCTTCGAGAGTCCGGCACAGTCGCCGCAACCCCGCCGGGTGTGTTGCAAACCCAAGGCCAGCGCGATCGCCCGCGCCAGCAGCGCGAAATGACGGGCGCTTCGGCGTTCCACGCCCGTCCGAGGTGCCGCGCTGGTTCCGATTTTCGGAGAGCGTCTCGCGATTTCGGATCGCTACGGGCAGTCTTCCGTGGGGCGGGACCGCCCAATCCAAATCAGCGGCGGGCCCTTAGATTCCGTAGTCGCTATCGGGGCGATGGAACGCGGTCGGGCGACGCTGGGGCGCCGCGGGATTTTGCGGGTCCGGTTTGCGTTCGGCCCGAGGAGCGGCGGACGTAGCGGCCGCTGCCGACCGAACGCTGCTCGGTGCCGCTGCCGCTGCCGACAGGCTCGGCGAGACCTGCGTGGCTTTCGCCGCGTGGGTTGGTTCGGGTGCGTTGAGCGTGGCCATCGGCTGGCGGGCGACCGGCGGTGTGTTTTTTATCGTCAGCACCAGCCACGCCGCAGCGGCCACGACGCCCGCTCCCAACCAAGCCGCGTAGCCGGGAATCCGCCGGACGCGCGGCACTAGCTGCTGCGGCGCTGACGGTGGCAGCTGGACGGGGATGGTCCAGTCGGGTTCGAATAACTGAAAGCTTGGGCTCGGTGGAAGGAGGTGGGTGACCGAGTCGGGTTCTGTCCACGCGGGCGCGGGCGCAAGGTCGATGACGGTCGCGGGCGGCGTCACACTACGCCGACGCGCGGGGCGCGCGCTCGGCACGAATGCGGCTGTTTCCATGCTGGGTGCCCGCCGCTCGCTGGGCGGGCTGGTCAGCTGCCGGCCCGCGGCGGCGACGATTGCGCTGCCGAATTCGAGGGCATTCGCGAAGCGTGCGCTGGGAGCCACCGCGATCGCTCGTTCAGCGACCCGGCACAAAGGCAGCGCCCAGCTAGCTTGCACCAAGCCCGCGAGCGCCGGAACTTCGCCGCCGTCCAGCCGGTCCAGCACCGCGGCGCGCGAGCCGTCCGGAAACAGTCGGTACTCGGCCAGCGCCTCCCACAGCAGCACGCCGACACTGAACAGATCGGCGCGTCGATCGCCCGGCTCGCCCAACAGCAATTCGGGCGCGATGTAGCCGCCCGGTTCGCTAGGCGGGTTTGGCATCAAATGCGCATTCGTCAGCGGCACCAGGCGCGAGCCGCCCTGTTCACCGAGCAGGATGTACTGCGGCGAGACCGCGCCGTGCACGAAAGCGACGCCTTCGAACTGGACCTCGTGCAGTGCGCGCAGGCCGCTCAGCACGTCGAGCAGCACCCAAACCAACCGCGAAAGCTCGAGGCCGCGAAAAGCTGCGCCCGGCGCCGAAAACTCCGCCAGCCGCGGCGCTCCGAGCGACACCGGCGAGAGCCCAGCGCCGCCCGGCAGTGGCAACATGCGCGCCAAATTCGGATGATGCACACGCGCTACGAGGTGGGCGCGGCGCAGCAGGCGACCTTTTTCAGAGCTGTCGTGTACAGACAAGGGGCACACCCTAACTGTAGCCGCGCCGCGGCCAAGCAAACTCCCGCGCACAAAGTCGGTCGCTATGTGACAATCGTCCGCCGACTTCGCAACGTCGATTGTGCGTCAGCCGAACGGACTGGGCAGCTCAGCTCAACGCAACTGGAACCGCATCAGCCAACGCATGCGAACGGCGATCGCTCTTCCGGCAAGCCGCGCGGGGCTGAAGCGGTAGCCCTTTACCGCGGTCAAAGCGGCGTCGTCGAGCCCGTAACCGACGCGAACGGTGCTGCGCGCGCTCTGCACCAAGCCGCTCGCGCCAACGACAATCTCGAGCGCGACGTCGGCCTCGACGCCGGCTTCTTGCGCGGCTGCCGTGTATGCGGGGGGCGAGCCGGCCAGCAGCTTGGCCGGTGTATCTGCCTGGTTGGCGCTGATCGGCTGCTCGTTGGAGTGGCCAGACGGGCCAACCGCTGCGTTGACTAGTGCGCCGTTCGCTGGCGTCGTCGCTGGCAGTGCGACGACGAAGCGCGGCGTGGCTTCTGCAGTCGGCGCGGCCACGAGCACCGGCGCCGTAGCGAGCACCGGCGCCGCCGATGTGTCGGCGGTCGACGCATCGTGAACACTCACAGGGGCACTCGAGCGTTGCGGATCTTGCCGCAATCGAGCGGCGGGCTTGGCTTCCTGTGGCTCTGCGAGTGGTTGCGGGATCAGATCCGGCGCCGGGACTTCGAACGATTCAACCCGTGTGCTTGCTGCCAGCGCCGGCTCACCGCCGCCCGCGTGAAGCACGGCAACGCCCACGACAGCCGCGTGCGCCGCCAGTGAAAGCAGTGGCGCGACGAAGGCGAAGCTGCGAACGCGGTCCGGCACGGAAGAAAGGCGTAGCATGAATTTTAGTTCGTGTGCTACTCAGCCAGCGTTGCGGTCGTCGAGAGTCGCAGCGCCATTTTGAGCTGAAACAATGCGGAAATCTTTGATTTCGAGTACGGCGGTTGGCCTTGGTCTGCTGCTTTTCGGGCGGTCACTCTGGGCTCAAGACCCCACCGGAGGCGCTACGCCGCCGGACGTGCCAACCGCTGGTAGCACAGCGACAGCGCCGCAGCTCAAAGACCACGCGCCACCTGTCTACCCCGTAGCAGCGCTGCGCGATCGTCTTTCCGCAACGGTCGGGCTCGATATCACGATCGACGAAACTGGACATGTGGTGAGCGCCACCCTCACGTCACCGGCCGGTCATGGTTTCGACGAATCGGCGTTGAACGCCGTCAAGACTTGGACCTTCGAGCCCGCGATGCAAAACGGTGTTGCGATTCGTTCGACGGTGCAGCTGTCGCTACCGTTCGAGCCGCCGCCGTCAGTCGTGAACGCGGCGCCCGCAGCCGCGGTCTCTGCACCCGCCGCTCCGCCGATCGAGCAGAAGAACGTCGAAACGACGCTGGTGCTCGGTCACAAGCCGCTCAGCGCCGCTTCTTCGTCCGAAGTGCGCGATCGCGACTTTGCCCTGCGACCGATCGGCTCCGTGCAGGACATCCTGCGCGTCACGCCCGGGTTGGTGATGGTCCAACACTCGGGTGGTGGCAAAGCGAATCAATATTTTTTACGCGGATTCGACGCCGATCACGGCACCGATGTGGCGCTGTCAATCGACGGCATCCCGATCAACATGGTCTCGCATGCGCACGGCCAAGGTTTCTCGGACACCAACTTCATCATTCCCGAAACCGTGGAACGGCTCGACATCTCCAAGGGTCCGTACTTCGCCAACCAGGGTGATTTTGCGACCGCCGGCGCCGTCAACCTCGTCACACGGAGTGACTTCGAGCACAGCTCGTTCGGGTTCGGGGTGGGCGGCTCACCGGGCCACGGTTCGCCCGCGTACCGGGGTCTCTTGATCGCCAGCCCCAAGTGGGATCGCGCTAAAGCCATGTTTGCGGTCGAGGTCGGCAGGCAAGACGGACCCTTCGCCAACCCAGAAGGTTGGGACCGCTACAAGCTCTTCAACAAGCTGACCGTGCCGCTCTCGCCGACATCGAGTCTCACCTTGGGCGAGTCGAGCTATTCCGGTAACTGGCACGGCTCCGGTCAAATCCCCGCGCGCGCCGTCGATCAAGGCGCCATCACCCGCTTCGGCTCAATCGACCCAACCGAGGGAGGCAACACGGCACGCCACCAACTGTTCGTCGCTTACAAGCTGAGACCGAGCGAAAATAGCGAGCTTTCGGCGTCGGCCTACGCGGGTACCTACCGCTTCAATTTGTTCTCCAACTTCACATTGTACTTGAACGATCCGGACAATGGCGACGAGATCGAGCAGGTCGACCGGCGCACGTTTTACGGCGGCGCGCTCAACTACCGGGTCCTGCACAAGCTCGGCGGCGTTCGCTTCGACACCACGATCGGCGGCAACGTACGTAGCGACGACATCCACGAGGAGCTCTGGCGCGCGGCCGAGCGCGCTCAGCTCGGTGCGCTCCGCAAGAACGGCGTCCACGAAACGTTGTTGGGCGGGTACGTCAATGAAGAGATAACGCCGATCGATTGGCTGCGCGTCGACTTGGGCGGGCGCGCGGACTTTCTCTCGTTTGCAGTCGACGATCGCTTGGGTAGCGCTGATCCGAGCGCACCGCGCAGCGGCATCGATGGCGCCCATCAGTTCAGCCCCAAAGCCAGCGCGGTCGTGAGCCCGCTCGACAAAAAGGACGCGAAGCTCGATGTCTTCGTCAATTGGGGGCACGGCTTCCACTCGAACGACGTGCGCGGCGGGTTCTCGACGCCGTCGGTCACGCCGCTGACGCGCGCGGTAGGCGAGGAGCTCGGCGCGCGGACTCGGCTCTGGGATCGCTTCGACTTTGCAGCATCCGGCTGGACCCTCGACCTCGACAACGAGACTACATGGAGCGGCGACGACGGCACCACCGCCGTCAGCCCTTCGACGCGGCGTTACGGGCTCGAATTCGAATCGCGCTACGAAATCACCCCGTGGATGGCCGCGGACGCTTCGGTCACGTTCACGCACTCCAAGTTTTCGACCGATCACGAGAACGGCAACGGCCTGGCGCTGGCACCGAAGCAAATGTGGTCGGGCGGGCTCTCGGCGCGCCACCAGGTTGGCCCCGGCGTCGGCCGCGCCGGGCTGCGGTTTTACGGCATCGGCGATCGCCCGGCTTCCGATGATGGCGTGATCAAAGCGCCCGGCTTCACTCAATTCGACGCGCATCTCGGCTACCGCGTGCGCTGGTTCGATCTGGCCTTCGACGTCGAAAACCTGTTCAACGGTGGCTTCCGCGCGGCGCAGTTCGACACGGTGAGCCGGTTGCGAAGTGAGCCCGGCATTGGTCAGTCGGTGCCGGCAGGCTTTGGGTGCGGCGCCAAAGGCCGACTTGCTGGAAATCCGAACACTGGCCTCGGCGACGGTCGATTCTGGGGCTGCGAAGACGTCGACTTCACGCCCGCCTACCCGCTGACACTGCGCGTGATGGCTACGATTTTCCTCGATTGAGCATCCACTATGACAAGGTCTTGTTTTCTACTGCTGTGCGGCGCGACCCTCGGGCTCGGCGCTTGCGATACGTCCAACCCCACCGAAGCCGTGTTGCACAACGGCTATCCAGCGGGCGACTCTACGTCTGCCGCGAGCCCCACCGTGTACAAAGCCTGGTGGTCAGTGGCGGAGTTCCGCGATCCCGTCCTGGCGGGCGAAGAATCAGCGCCAGTGCGCGTGGTGGAGGGTGAAGATTTTGCGTACGCGCTGCTCGCGCCGGGCTGGGATCCGGCGAGCGGCACGACGCCCGAGCGCCTCGTTCCGGTGCGTACGATCGATCGGCCGAGCGTTACGCGCGGCGACACGCTGCGGATCGTCGTCTCCGACACGACGACGTTGGGCGATTGCGCCAAGTCGAGCCCGCTCGAACAAGCTGACGCTGACTTCATCACGCAGCGGATCTTTCAGGGCGAATTCGTAGGGCAACGCTACGACGCCGCGACCTGCACCGCTTCCTCGGTGAGTGAAGCCGGCGCGCCGTCAGAGACGGGCGGCGGGGGCGCTACGGACGGCGTCGCGGGCGCCCGTGACTGACAGCGTGAAGGCCGCGACGACTACTGGCGCTTGCGCGGCGGCTTCTTGGCTGCTGAGCGGCGTGGGACGGGCGTGGGACCGTGTATGTGGGCATCGCCATGGGCGTGCGCGTGGGCATGCTCGTGCTCGTGGTGGTCGTGAGCGCGTCGCCCGCTGTTGCTGCGGCTGAAAGCTTCCTCGGCAACGTATTCGGCACCGCCGTGGATCACGCCGCGCGTCGCGATCATGCGGCTGGCCACGTCTTTGAGTTGATCGGAGCGCCCGCGCATCACGATTACCTCGAGGCAATTTTCATTGTCGAGGTGTACGTGCATGCTCGACCGTACCTGCTCGCCCAGGTCGTGTTGCAAGGACGTCAAGCGTTCCGACAACTCGCGGACGTGATGGTTGTAGACGAGCGTGACGGTAGCCACCGCCGGTACCTTTGCGTCGGCTACGGTTCGGCTCAGCTCGGCCCGCGCGAGATCTCTCACGAGCTCCGAGCGGTTGCAGTCGCGCGCGGCGGCCAACGCGTCCAGCTGCGCAATCAAGCCTGCCTCCATGGCGATTCCGAAGCGAACCAGGTCGTCCTTCATGCCGTGCAAGCTAACACGGGCCACGCGCAGCCAAGGCCCTCAGTCGTGCGCCTGCCGGTGATGTAGATCCGAGCCGTGGGGGTGCTGGTGCGGCGCCCACAAAACGCCAACGCCCGCCGTTTGAAGGGCGGGCGCTGACGACGCGTCCGCTTTGGACGATTACATGTCGAACTGCTCGAACGCGTTCAGGTCCTTGAACGCTTCGACGAGGCGGGCGCACATTCCCTTTTCGCCGAGGTGCAGCCAACCGCGCGGGTCAATCTGCTTCTTGTTCGGCTTGTCCGGACCCTCCGGGTTACCGAGCTGGCCCTGCAGGTACGCCGACTTGTCGTCCATGAACTTCTTGACCGGATGGGTGAAGGCCCACTGCGTGTCGGTGTCGATGTTCATCTTCACGACGCCGTACGAAACGGCTTCCTTGATCTCTTCCGGCGTCGAGCCCGAGCCGCCGTGGAACACGAAGTCGAGCGGCAGCGCGCCCGTCTTGCGCTCCTTGACGATGTGCTCTTGCGAGTTGTGCAGGATGATCGGACGCAGCTTGACATTGCCCGGCTTGTACACGCCGTGCGTGTTGCCGAACGAAGCGGCAACCGTGAACTTGCCGGCGCTGTTCAGCGCGTCGTAAGCGGCCAGCACGTCGGCCGGCTGCGTGTACAGCTTGGAGCTGTCGACGTCGCTGTTGTCGACGCCGTCTTCTTCGCCGCCGGTGACGCCGAGCTCGATCTCGAGCGTCATGTTCAGCTTGTTCATGCGCGTCAGGTACGAGCGGCAGATTTCCAGGTTCTCGTGCAGCGGCTCTTCCGAGAGGTCGAGCATGTGCGAGCTGAACAGCGGCTGTTTGTTGGCGGCGAAGAACTTCTCGCCGGCGTCGAGCAGGCCGTCGATCCACGGCAGCAGCTTCTTGGCGGCGTGATCGGTGTGGAGCACGACCGGGACGCCATACGCTTCGGCGATGCTGCGCACATACGCGGCACCGGCGAGCGAGCCAGCGATGCTGCCCTTTTCGCCCTTGTTGTCGAGGAACTTGCCGCCGAAGAAGGCGCCGCCGCTGTTCGAGAACTGAATGATGACCGGGCTCTTCGCTTCACGCGCGGCCTGCAAGGCGGCGTTCACGGTGTGCGAACCGATCACATTCACTGCCGGCAGGGCAGCCTTCACGCTCTTCAAGTAACCGAACAAGTCCTGCAGCGCGGTACCGGTGACTACGCCCGGCTTGAGCTTCATTTTCGACATGGCTTCGACAGTTTCCTCGTAGTGGTGGCGCGGGGACTCGCGCAACGAAGGGGAAGGCGAACTAGCACGAGCCCCGAGGCGGGGCGAGCGTACCGAAGAAGCCTAGCTCAAGTCCGTTTCCCAGCCGTTTCAATCGCTGAAACGCTGGCCGGACGCGGGTTACGCGCTGCGTAATTGCCGAACAGCGGCCGAAACGTCCTTGCCGTTCACTTCGGCGCCGAGCGACTTGAGGTGCTTCATCGCCACGCCGGTCGCCTGACCGTCATTACCGGCAGCTTTGACTGCATCGGCCACCGGAGCGAGCGCCGCCACGATTTCGGGCACGCCCAGCGATTTTGGCAGAAAGGTGTTCAGCACGGCGATCTCGGCGCGTAGCTGGACCTTCTGTGCCTCGTCTTGGGACGCCTCGGCCGTCTCTTCGTTCGACTTGACCAGCTTCTTGAGGATGCCCATTGCTTCGGCGTCGTCGCCCTTGCGACCGACGCGCGCCGCGTCAGTCGTGATCTCGCCCATCGCGACCTTGAGGATCTCCCGCTCGGTCACGTTGCCCGACTTCATTGCTGCAAACATCCGGGCCTTGATTACGTCGAGTAACGCCATGGGAAGCGCAGCCTAGTCCGAAGCGCTAGCTACAACAACTCAGCCGCGGCGGCTGAACAAGATTTTACTTAGCGAGTCGTGGCGCGCGCGATTGGCGTCTGCTCGTCGGCGTCGAGCGCGCCATTTCGGTTGCTGTCGGCGTAAAGCGCGGTGGCGTTGACGAGCTGGGAGTCCAATTGCGTGGCCGATGCGTCGGCCATGTCTGCCGGCAACGGCAGCCCCGCCAGCCAGGTAGAAACATCGAACCCCAGCAGCAGTGGCTGGTCGCCGAAGGCTGAGCCGTCGTCGGTTTCGAAGCGAAGCGACGTCGAAGTTTCACTTTCGAGGCTGAAGTCGGCGCCGTCGGCGTCTTGGCCTTCGATGTACAGGCTCGCGCCTTGAGGTACGCCAGCCGTCACGTTTTCGGCGACCGGCTGGATATCGAGCTGCAAGCCGCACAGCTCGTAAACGGCGGTCGACACGCGCTCGCTCATCGGCGGATCGGAGATGAGCTCATAGCCCCGCGCGTCGAGCTCGATATTGCCGGCCCCCGAACGACACGGAATCAGTGTCATCGCGCTCGCGCTCAAGAACGACCGCGAAACCGCAAGCCCGCCCTGCGCGTCCCCAATCGCGGCCACCTCCGGCTTGCCTGCAACGCCCGCCACCGTGATCCGCACTTCACCCTGATCCAAGTCCGCGACCGCCGGTCCACCACACGCCGCTGTCAACGCCAACGCAGCTACGGCCGGCACCCGCGCCACAAAACCTGACAGTCGAAAATTCAATACCCGCATCGCCGCCGACTATACCTCCGAAGCGACCCGCAGCGAACGCGCCTACTTTCGCCCACAGTCCTGATCCGTTGTCGGGGCCCTGCGCGAGGGCGGCCCCAGGAAGGGGTCCGGCAGCGGGATCGGGATCGGTCTCGGCAGGGGCTTCGGGCAAGCCAGAGGCGGGGCCGGGCTCGCGCAGGGCCTTTCTCGGCCTCGA
>JBBRMI010000098.1:0-28071 GCA_038230915.1 Polyangiales bacterium
GTGCCACTCATCGTCGTGCTCATGGCTCAGCGATTCGAACAGGCGCCCCCAGATGCCCGTCCGTGCCCAGCGGTCGAAACGATTAAACACCGTCTTCCAAGGGGCAAAGTCGCTCGGGAGATCCCGCCACGGAGCGCCCGTCCGCCTCCACCACAGAACGGCCTCCATGAAGTTGCGGTCGTCGCGCCCGGGCCGTCCGCGCCGCGTCTCCGCAGCCAGCGCAACTTCGAGCTTCTTCCACTGCCGCTCGTCCAATTGCAAACGAACTATCGTGGATGACCCATGGAGCACATCCTGCCGCCTATGGAAAGCGCCATGCCCGGATTTCTCAACCCAGGGCGCCGCGCGCAGCTGCGCGCGCAGGCAAGGCCTACCCTACACAAGACGTCCTAAGGACCGTCGGGCACGGGCACGGGCACGGGCACGCGAGAGCAAAGCGAATTCAGGGACAGACCCGTAGCCTGTCCGGATCCCGATCGCGGATTGTGCCCCCGATCCCGATCTCGGAAATGCGAACCGGAAATCGGGGCGCAACGGACGAAACTGGCCTACCCCGCGGTCGGCGCGCTGGTGGTCCCCGCCACTTCAGTGGCCAAGCAGTAGGTACTTCAGGCGCCCGACCAGCACATCGAGCGCGGCCGTGTTTTCGCCGCCCTCCGGCACCACCAGGTGCGCGTGGCGCTTGCTGGGCGCGACGTGCAGCACGTGCATCGGCCGCACGCTGCCGAAGTACTGGTGCTGAATCGACGGGATATCGCGCTTTCGCTCGACGATGTCGCGCGCGATACGGCGCATCAGCCGAATGTCGTCGTCGGTGTCGACGAAGATTCGCAGATCGAACGCCGAGCAAAGCTCCGGAATCGCGAACAGCAGGATGCCTTCGACGGCCACGATCCGCGCCGGCTCGATCGACCGCGTGACGGCTTTACGCGTGTGCGTGGCAAAGTCGTATTGTGGACATTCGACAGCACGCCCGGCGCGCAGCTCGGCCAAATGCTGCGCCAAGAGCGCGTTGTCGAGCGCCGCCGGCTCGTCGTAATTGGTGTCCTCGCGTTCACTCTCAGTCAGGCCCGAACGATCGCGGTAGTACCAGTCGTGTTCCAGCAGCGCCACTTCCCCCGACAGCTGGCTGACCAGGCTGGCCGCCAGCGTCGTCTTTCCACTGCCGGTCCCGCCAGCAATTCCAATGACGAGAGGCGCGCGCTGCATGGACGCAGCTTAATGCGCTCGTAGCCGTCAGTTCAATGCGTTGTCTCTGGCGACCGTGCGCGGCAAAAACGCGTCGACCAGCTCCTGGACACGCGCCGTCAACAGCCGCAAACGCTCGGCCGGATCGGCCTCTTCCAGCAGCCGTTGGCTCGCTTCGGGATCGGCGACCAGCGCCGCCGCGAGCCGGTCGGCGTAGGCCGACGCATCGTCGGCGCCGCGCGTCAGCGCCTTCAGGTCACGCACCGGCTGCGGCAGGTGGGGCGCGAGCTGAACCCACAACTCGCCGAGCTTGGTCTGCCAAGCGGCGACCAGCGCCGGCGCCGGCACGACTTCGCGCAGTAGCGCAGCCTGCACTTGTCGAAACGCGCGCCGTGGTGGCAGCTCCTTCACGATGCGCACGCGCGACAGACCGCGCAGCGAGAGGTCGAAACGGCCGTCGTTGCGCTCGGTATGGCTCTCGATCACACCCACGCCGCACACCTCGAAGACCGGCGGGCGACCTTCGTAGTCGCGCTCGAAGCCGGGCTTCAGGCGAGCGATCGCCACCAGCTTCTTGCTGTCGAGCGCTTCGCGAATCATCTCGCGGTAGCGCGGCTCGAAGACGTGCAGCGGCAGCACCGCGCCCGGAAAGAGCGCCACGTTCGGCAGCGGAAAAATCGAAAGCTCGGCGAGGTCTCGGTTCTCGAGCTCGGGCAGCGACATCGCTTGGGACTATAGCGGGAGCGGACGACGCTCGCCGGATTGGTCCGTTGGCCGGCGCGGAAGTGCGAGGCGGGAGCCGATGTGCGCACCTATTTTGACCCAGGGGGACGGGTTTATTGCGACCCAGCGGGTCAAACCCTCAACTCCGCCTTGAGCGGGCCGTTGTCTGGGTGAGGCCAATGGCCAACGCAACTTCACAATCACTTCACCTGCTTTCGATCGATCTCGCCTCCGCGCCGAGCAGGTTGCGCGCGGTACTCGAGCTCGGCTCCGAAGATGTCGGACATTGGCTCGACCGAGCGCGTGCCGCGGGCGCGCCGCTCGCCATCGTGTGCGGGCCCGACAGCGTCGACTTGTATTCGAGCGAAGCCGGCCGCCGCGCAGCCTTCAAGCCGCTGCTCGAGAGCGTGTGGTCGCTCGGCCGAAACATCGAAGGCTTCGAGCGCGTCCGCACCCGTGAAGCTTACGGTCACGCGGTGGTTCGCCATCTGTTACGCCAAGCCGCGGGGCTCGAATCGACGGAGCACGGCCTTTCGTACACCGGTAGTATCGCCCAAGCCTGCGCGCGGGCGGCCGGCTACGGCACGCTGAGCCAAGCCCTGCGCGAGCTATTCCAGCTTGCCAGCTCGACGGCGGATCGCAGCCAAGCCGAAACCGAGCTTTCGGCCCCGCATTCGACGCGCGCGTCGCGACAGATCGAGGCGCTGAGCGCCGAACGGATCCTGGAAGAAGAAGTGACGGCATTTCGCGTCGCTGCCGCCAATGACGAAGCCGGGCGCTCGTCGGTGCCGGCGC
The DNA here is from genome assembly GCA_038230915.1 of Polyangiales bacterium. GTDB lineage: Bacteria > Myxococcota_A > Polyangia > Polyangiales > Polyangiaceae > PMG-095. Next base: position 2,707 of record JBBRMI010000098.1, read on the forward strand.
CGCGCACGTCCCTGGCCGCGCCGAGCGACCAAGTTAGCGGCTTGCCGCCCTACACGGCGAACGAACCGAGCAGCTGCGTGCGTCTGCGTGTTGCGCCGTTCAGTCTGGTCCCGGTGTCCATACGCCGCTCCGGCTAGACGCCGTCGCTCACTCCGTCTTGGGCGGGGGTGGCTCCGGACTAGCCTTCAATGAGGCCAGAAGGAATTCGATCGTCGCGTTGGCGTCGGCGATGCGTTCGTGGCTTTTACGGATCGCCGGCTCGAATTCCGGTCGGCCCTCGGCGCGTTCGAGAAATTGCGTGTAAAGCAGCACGGCTTCGCGCAGCACGCTGACTTGGCGGTCGACGTCGAACTGCCCGCGTGGCGCAGCCAGCTGCGAGTCGTAGGCTTGATTCGCCTCGGCCATGGTCTCCGCAGGCGTGGGGGGCGCCGGGTCGACCGTCGACATCTCAGGTTTCGTGGCCGTCGCCCGAGCATGCTCGGGCGGAGCGGCGTGGCTGGCGCAGCCAATTGCACCAAGAAAAGTGAGCAGCATCATCGATTTGGCGCGCATCGGGCTTCTCCTCGCGTGTTCAGACGCCCGGCTCCGGGCTCGGCTTGGGTCGGGAGGGGGAAGTTTCTTTGGTAGACTGGAGTAAGAGGTTACGCCATGCGCTTACCCTTGCTTGCCGCCAGCCTGCTCACGACCCTCGCGCTGTCCGGCGCGGTTCAAGCCGACAAGCCCGCGGTAGCACCGAAGTGGGAGCAGTTCGACGAAGAGGACGGCATCAAGATGTTCCGGCACGACGTGGCGGGCAGCTCGATCGTGGCGTTGCGCGGCGAAGGCTTCGTCGCCGCACCGATCGGCCGCGTAGCCAGCGTGTTGGCCGATCGCAAGCGCTCCACAGAATGGATCGATCGTTTGGTGAAGACCAAGCTGCTGCGCCAGATCAGCGACACCGAATCGATCGAGTGGGATCACATCAAGACGCCGTCGCCGCTCAAGGATCGTGACTTCGTTTTCAAAACGACGATTTCGACCGACCCAGCAAGGAAGAAGGTTGTGTTCAGCTACCACTCGGTGACTGATCCGGCCGCGCCCGAGACCGACGATTACGTCCGCGGCTCGTTCAAGGGCGGGAAATTCGAGCTGACGATGGCGACGCGCACAAACAAAGACGGCACCAAGACGCCGGGCACGCTCGTCAACGCCGAGGTCGAGGTCGATCCGCGCGGCTCGGTCCCCAAGTTCATCGTCAACATGGTGCAGAAGAGCTGGCCGCACCAAACGCTGATGGCGCTCAGGAAGCAGGTCGCGAAGCCGGATATCAAAGACGACCCGCGCGTGATCGAGCGCCTGACTCGAGAAGGCTTCCTGCAGTAGTTTCGGCGCGGCCGGCGTGTTACCAAGGCCTCATGACCTTGGATGATCTGTCGCAACCGGAACAGGTCGTGCTGCTTGCGCTGGTCGGCCTGATGGCGCGAATGGACGGCAGCGTGTCGCAAGAGGAAATGGAGCTGCTCGAGCAGATCGCCGATGAGATCGGCGAGAAGCGCTTCGAAGCGGCGCGCGACGCAGCCGCGGCCCTGGACGACGGCAAAGCCATCCTGCAAGCCGCGACCGGCGTCGAGCGGCCGGAAGCGCGCGAGGTGATCTTCGAATTGGTGTACGGCATCGCAATCCGCGACACGATCGCCGAGAGCGAAGCCGCAATGCTGAACGAGCTGGCGGCGGTGTGGGGTTTGCCGCAGCGCGTGGGCGAGTCAGGCTGAGTCGACGTGGCTAAGATCGCCATCGCCGTCGAAGGGGTCACGGTCCGCTTCGGCGATAGCGTGGCGCTCCGTTCAGTGAGCCTAACCATCGAGCCGGGCGAGTTGCTCTTGCTGCTCGGCCCGAGCGGCTGCGGCAAGAGCACGCTGTTGCGCACGATCGCCGGCTTCGTGGCGCCCGATGCCGGACGCGTGCTGTTCGATGGCGCTGACGTGACGCGCGTGCCGCCACACGAGCGACAGATCGGCATGGTGTTCCAGAGCTTTGCGTTGTTCCCGCACTTGTCGGTCGGCGAAAACGTCGCCTTCGGCCTGCGCGAGCAACGCCGGCCGAGCGCGGAAGTCACCGAGCGAGTCGAGCGCGCGCTGTCGGACGTCAAGATGGGCGGCTTCGCAGGGCGCGGCGTCGATCAGCTGTCGGGCGGTGAGCAACAGCGCGTGGCGCTGGCGCGAGCGCTGGTGACGCGGCCGCGCTGCCTGCTGTTGGACGAGCCGCTGTCGAACTTGGACGCCGGCCTGCGCCACAGCATGCGCGAGGAAATCCGCCGGGTTTGCAAAGAGCACGGCTTGACGACGCTGTACGTGACCCACGACCAGAAAGAGGCGTTGGCGATCGCCGATCGACTCGTGGTGATGAAGGCGGGCAAGCTTTTGCAGCTGGGCTCGCCGTGGGAGGTGTACCGCGCGCCGCGCTCGCGCAGCGTCGCGACTTTCCTGGGCGAAACCAATTTGTTGGAGGCGCGCGTCGTCGCGCACGAAGGCAACGCCTTGCGCGTCCGCGTCGAGTCCGGCGGCCCCGACGCGGCCACCGGCGCGCTCGAGCTAGTGGCCGAGGCCCGCGAAGGCTTCGAGGTTGGCGCGAACGTTCTGCTTTCGATCCGCCCCGAATGTGTGCGGCTGAGCCGTACGCGCGCGAGCGACGCTGCGTTCAAAGTCACCGCCGTGCAGAGCAGCTACTTAGGCGAACTGTGCGAGCACGAGCTGTCTTACCAGGGGCTCACGCTGCGCGCTTACGAGCTGAACCCGCAGAGCCCGCGTGCGCACACGGCCGGCAGCGAGCTTTGGGCCGACGTCAACGCGTGCGACGTCGTGCTGCTGGAACCGGAGACGACTGCGTGAAAGGCGCGCTGCCAGGCCTGGCCTTTCTGGCGGCGCTCTTGATCGTGCCCTTCGCGCTGCGGCCCGCGCGCGAGCCGGACAGCGCGCAGGCACGGCGGCTCGTGATCCTGACTTCGCACACCGAAGCGATTCGCTACGAAATGACGCGCGGTTTTCAGCGCTACCGGCACGCGCGCGGCGAGCCGCCGGTGACGATCGACTGGCGCAGCCCAGGCGGCACGAGCGAGATCTCGCGCTACATCGCGTCCGAGTACCGGTCGGCCTTCGACCAATATTTTTCTTCCAAAACGGGCCACTCGCTCTCGGAGCGCGGTGCACAGGCGTTCGCCAATGCCAAGCAAGGCGTCGTCGGTGAGGATGAGGCTGCGCTCGCACGCCGGCTGTTCCTCAACTCGAACGTCGGGATCCGCATCGATCTCTTGTTCGGCGGCGGCAGCTACGACTTCGTGCAACACGCCGCGGCGGGGCGGCTCGTCGACTCCGGCATCGTGACGCGCCATCCGGAGCTGTTCGGCCCTCACGCGATCCCGCAGACGGTCGGCGGCGAACCGTACTGGGACAAGCAAGGGCGTTGGGTCGGCGTGTGCGTGTCGGCGTTCGGCATTTGCTATAACCGCGAGGCGCTCGGGCGGCTCGGCATCACGCGCGCCCCCGCGCGCTGGAGTGACCTGACCGATCCGCGGCTGGCCGGCCACATCGCGCTCGCGGATCCGAGCAAGGCCGGCTCCGCTGGTAAGGCGTTCGAGATGGTCGTGCAGCAGGCGATGAGCCAAGCCTTGACGACGGCTGGCGCGCCGGCGCCCGGCAGCGCCGACGAAGCGCGCGCGTTAGCCGCTGGCTTCGACGACGGCTTGCGGCTAATCCGCAAAATTGGCGGCAATTCTCGCTATTTTGCCGACCAAGCCAGCAAGGTAACCCAGGACGTGCGGAACGGCAGCGCAGCGGCCGGCACCTGCATCGATTTTTACGGTCGCTTCGACAGCGATCAGCCCGGTCCGCAGCAGCGGCTCGGCTTCGCGTTGCCGGCGAGCGGCAGCGCCGTTGACAGCGATCCGATCGCGCTCTTGCGCGGCGCCCCAGCGGCCGACCTCGCGCAGAGCTTCATCGAGTTCGTGCTCAGCCCCGCCGGGCAAGGCGTGTGGGCCTACAAGGTAGGCGCGCCGGGCGGTCCGGAGCGGTACGCGCTGCGGCGCACGCCGATCTTACCCGTGATGTTCGACCCGGCGCGGCGCGGGTTGCTCGCCGATCCGGACAGCAACCCCTACTTGACCGCGCGCGAGTTCACCTACCACGCGGGCTGGACGGGACCGCTGTTTCGCGCGCTGTCGTTCGTGATTCGGGTAATGTGCGTCGACACCGAAGAGGAGCTGCACGAAGCGGCAGCCGAGCTCGAGCGTAACCAACGTCCACCGCGCGCCCGCGCGCTGTTCGAAGACATGACGCTCGTCTCGTACTCGGTGGTAAAGGACGAGATCGCCCCGGCGCTGGCAAAAGGCGATCCGCTCGCCGAGGTCGCGCTGCAGAATCGGCTGGTCACCACGCTGTCGCAGCAATACGCGCGCGTGGCCGAGCTCGCGCGGAGTCGGCAATGAACAGGCGCGGCCCGAGCGCGCTGCTACTGCCGTTTTTAGCGCTAATTTTCGGGCTATTTTTCTTGTGGCCATTGGTCGAGAGCATGCGTGGCGCGTTCGTCGACCGCGAGGGTCGCTTCACGCTGGCGTACGTGACGGCGGTGTTTCAAAACCCGGTCTACCTGCTCGGGTTCCGCAACTCGCTCGGCGTCGCGCTCGGTACGACCATCTTGTCGGCGCTGGCCGGCATTCCGCTCGCGCTCTTGTTCCAGCGCTGGGAATTTCCGGGACGGCGCTGGCTGTCGGCGCTGATCCCGCTGCCGCTGTTCGTGCCGCCGTTCGTCGGCGCGCTCGGTATTCAGCGCCTGCTCGGCCCGAACGGCGCGCTGAACGCCGCGCTAAACGCCGTCGGGCTATCGAATCCGGCGGCGCCGATCGACTGGCTGCGCGACGGGCGCTTCCTGGCGGTGATCTCGCTCACCGCCTTGCACCTGTACCCGGTGCTGTATTTCAACTTGTCGGCTTCGCTGGCCAGCCAAAACCCCGAGCTGGAGCGCGCCGCCGAGACGCTCGGTGCGCACGGGCTGCGCAAGCTCTTCCGCGTCACGCTGCCGCTCACGGCGCCCAGCTTGTTCGCGTCGTTGACGATCATCTTCATCTGGTCGCTGACCGAGCTAGGCGTGCCGCTTTTGTGCGACTACGACCGTGTCACCGCGGTTCAAATCTTCGTCGGGCTGAAAGACATCGGGCAAAATCCGTTCGTTTACGGCCTGGTCACGGTAGCGCTGGTGGCGACGGTCGGCCTGTACGGGTTGAGCCGGCTGCTCCTGCGCAAGCGGGACGTGACGGCGGGCGTGAAAGGCGCGGCGCGGCACGAGCGCAAAAAGCCAAGTAAATTGCTCGGCTGGGGCTTCACCGGCTTCTCGCTGCTGGTACTGACGGCCGCGGCGCTGCCCAACATTTCGGTGCTGCTCTTGGCGTTGTCGCGCGATTGGTACGGCACGGTGCTGCCAAGTAGCTTCACGCTCGAGCATTTCCGCTCGGCGCTCGGCCATGCGCTGGTGGTGCCGTCGATCGCCCAGAGCTTGCGCTACGTGACGCTGTCGACGGCGCTCGATCTGGTGCTCGGCTTTGCGATCGCGTGGGTGGTGGTGCGCAGCAACGCGCCAGGCCGGAAGCTGCTCGACGTGCTGGCGATGTTGCCGCTGTCGGTGCCAGGTTTGGTGTTGGCCTTCGGGTATTTGGCGATCTCGCGCCCGGGGCGGCCGCTTGCCATGTTCGACCCGGTGCGTGATCCCACCGTGCTCCTGGTCGTCGCCTACGCGATGCGGCGCTTGCCGTTCGTGCTGCGCTCGGCCGAAGCTGGGCTACTGCAGATGAGCAAGAGCGTGGAGGACGCCGCGCAGAGCCTGGGCGCACCGCCAGCGCGGGTTTTGCTGCGCGTGACCTTACCGCTAGTTTTGCCGCATTTGCTCGCCGGTGGACTGTTCGCGTTCGCGCTGTCGATGCTCGAGGTCTCCGATTCGCTGATCCTGGCCCAACAGCAGGCGCATTTTCCGATCACCAAAGCGATCTACGAGCTGTCGCAGCTGATCGGCGAGGGCCGCTTGCTGGCCGCAGCGCTCGGTGTTTGGGCGATGCTGCTCTTGGCGACCACGGTGTGGGTCGCGCGGCGGCTGGTCAGCGACCGCGCCGGCGGCTTGTCCGAGCTGTAACGCGTTAGCTGCGCGCCGCGTCCAGCAGCGCGCGCGTCACCGCCACCGCCGCCGACAAGCGCTCGCCGGCGCGCCCGAGCGCCCACGGTGCGGGCACGATGGCACCCAGCTCGGCCGCGCACGCCGCGACCTCACCGGTCTTCTTGCGCAGCTGCCGGCGCGCCAGCCCGCGCAAATCCAAGCGCTCGGGCAAGCTCACGCCCTCGGCGACCAGCCGCTCGGAGGCGTAAAACCCCCAACCCGCGAGCAGATCGGTCGGGCGCGCGAAAGCCTGCCAGCGCTGCAAGAAGGTCGCGAAAGACTCGCCGGCGAGCACGACGTCGGACGCCACGCGCGTGTGCGCCTCGAACGCAGGCGAAAGCGGTCGGCGCGGCGCCAACAGGGCTTCGAAGCGTTCACCGGTTTGGACGCGCTCCGCCACCCAATGCACGACCTCCGCGTCACCGCCGAGCGCGCTGCCGCGCGTCCAAGCGTTGGCCTCCCCATACGCGACGACCAGATCCGCTTCGCGTTCCAGAAGCAGCTTGGGCAGACGAGGCTTACGTGCTTTGTCGCGACTGGCCAGGTGACGGCGCGCGCCGCGCGACTGGGCAAAGTGCAGCTGGTGCTCGACCATCGCATCGAACGGCAGCAACCAGGCTTCGCGATCGAAGCCCGGCGGCTCGAGCAACGACAACGCCTCACCGACCGCCTCGATCGTCGAGATGCAGTGCAGAGCAGGCTCGCGACGGATGCGGTAGCGGCTCGGCGCGCTCGGCGACAACGAGTAACGCGGCAGCGCCGCAAGCTCGGGATTTTGCCGAAACAGCTTCTTAGCCTGCCACCAGGTGCCGTCGAGCACGACCAGCGTCACGGGCGCGTCCGGCGGAGCTTCGGCTAAGTCGCGCGCCTCGGGACCCGGATAGAGCAAGATCGCTGGCGCCGCGGGGTCATTCAGACGTGCATTGAAGGCTGGGACCTCGGAGAGCTTGACCGCGACGTGGCGCTCGGCACGCTCGAGCTGAAGCTCGACCAGTCGCGCGGTGTTGATCCGCACATCGCTCTCGCGCGGGTGCTGCAAGATGACGACGCGCGTGCGCGTCGAGACCCGGCGAATCGACGCGCACAGGCACACCACGCTCGGCCGCGAGCAGCCGGGACACACACTACGAGGAATGACTTCTACCATCGGATCGCGCGACCACGCGGTAACGCGACCTACACGCCGCCCCGGACCCGCGCAAGACCTCTTGACTCAAGGGCATAGAAGCTGGTCGGATACGCTCCCATCTTGGGTGACGTCGGCTTAAGCCGCGCGATTGGTGGCCGTTCCTGGCGGCGTCTCAGAGCTGCATCTGAGGCTTCCATGCGCCTCTTCAACCTTTCCGCGATGTTGCTGCTCTCGCTCGGGGGCCCTGCGCGTGCGCTGGCGCAAGAGGCGGCCGCGGGGCCCGCGGCGCCAGCGACGGCGCCTGCAGTACCGTTAGCCACGCCCGCAGTCGCGCCGTCGCCCACCGCCGGAACTGCCTCGGCCGCGGACGTCGCCGAGCTCAAGCAACGCATCGACGATCTCGAGGCGCAACAAGCCGAGTCGACGGCCAGCGCCGAAGAAGACGATCAACGCTTCAAGATTTACGGCTTCATCGACTTCGGTTTGAAAAAATCGTTCCCGTCGCGGGATCCGTTCTTCGCCGCGCTGATCGAGCGCAAGCTGACGTTCGTCCTCGGCAGCATCAATCTGTACTTCGACGCGCAGCCCACGCCCGGCTGGCGTGCGCTCGTCGAAGCGCGACTCAGCACCTACCCGCACGGCACCGAGACGGTCGATCCGGTGACCGGGCAGTTCTCGCGCACCGACACGCGCGTCTTCGACACCAACAGCCCCTCGGGAAGAAATCACGTCATCTGGGGCGGCGTCATTCTCGAGCGCGCGCAGATCGAGCACACGATTACCGATCTGTTCAACCTGCGTGTCGGCTACTTCCTGACGCCCTACGGCATTTGGAACGTCGACCACGGCACTCCGACGCTGATCTCACTGGTGCTGCCGGCGTCTCAAGTCGAAGAAGCCATGCCGAACCGCCAGCTCGGTGTGCAGGCCTATGGCTCGACGACCGTCGGCGACACCGAGCTCGGTTACGCCGCGTACGTCACCAACGGCCGCGCTCCCTTTCTCGAAGATCCCACCGACGGCAAGGCCGGTGGCGCCCGCGCCTACGCCACCTTCTCCAGCACGAACCACACGTTGAAACTGGGGCTGTCCGGCTATGCGGGTGATTCGCTCGAAAAGAACAAGGTGCTGACGATCTCGACGACGGGCCCGAGCGTCGCGATCTCGAACAAGTACCGCTACAAAGAGTGGGCGATCGGCGGTGATCTGTCGCTCGATTGGAAGGCTTTGCGGGTCCGCACCGAAGGCCTCGTACACCGCGTCGATCACGGCGACAGCCCGCACGAGCTGGTATCGTTCGCGGAGCCCGGCACCACGCATCCCAATCGCTACGAATATTACTGGTATTCGATCTTTGCCTACCGAATCGGCATGTTCGAGCCCTACACGTACACCGAGCTCAAGTACCTGTCGCCGCGCGACGGAAGCTTCGACATGACGTACCTGCCCGGCCTTGGCCTCAACCTCTACTTCTCGCCCTACGCGCAGCTCAAGACGCAGTACGTCGCCGCCAAGTTTTATCGCGTCGCCGACGGTGGCGACGCGAGTGACCACAACTTTCGTCTGCTCGATTCTCGCTTCGTGCTCTCGTTCTAGCCTGAGCTCACCATGCTGCACCGCGCCCTACTCCTGACCGCCATCACCTTCACGCTGTGTGCGGCTTGCACCCAAAGCGAAGCGGATGCGTGCGGCGCGGGGACCGAGTATCGTGACGGCGACTGCCACCCGGCGCCCGCGGCCAGCGCCGGCAAGCCGACGACGACCGACGGCGGAGCGGCAAACGAAGGTGGGGCGGGTCCGACCGAGGCGATCGATCCCAATTTTGGGCTTGATTGCAGCCAGAGCGACGAATGCATGGGCGCCACCGCCTACTGCGTTCCGATGTCACCGTTCGACACCGCGTACTGCAGCGCGAGCGGTTGTGACCTCGACGCCGCCATCTGCCCGAGCGGCTGGAATTGTACCGATTTGAGTCGGTTCCTCGTCGGCGCACCTTGGGCCTGCACCCGGCCAGTGCCGCAGAAGTAAGCTGTCAATCCCGTTCGTTCAACCAGCATGACCCACCAACGTTCACCTCACGCGCATCGCCGCCCGCGCTGGCTCAGCCGCGCGCTCGCGACGCTGGGACTCGGGGTCGCGCTGTGGGCGCGCGGCACCGAGGCGGGTCCGAGCGATCTGCTGGTGATCATCAACAGCCAAAACTCCACCTCGCGCCTAACCGCTTCCGAGCTACGCCCGATCTTTCAGACCAGCAAGCGCAAGTGGGACAACGGTGCGCTGGTCGAACCGGTGAATTTGCCGGAAAAATCGGTACCGCGGCAGGTATTCGACAAGGCTGTGATGGGCTTCGATCCGGACACCGCGCTGCGCTATTGGATCGATCGCAAGGTGCGCGGTGAGGCTCGTCCGCCCAAGAAGCTGCCGACGGCCGCCGCGGTGTTGGCGCACGTCGCCAGCACGCCGGGCGGCATCGGCTACGTTCCGGCGGAAGGCTCATTGGGTCCCGGCGTCAAGGTCGTCGCGCGGGTCAGCGGCGAACAGGTCAAAAACCCGTAGCAGCTGCGACGACGGCTCGCAGCGTTGGCGGTTTACGAGCCTTAGGGCCCGCGAATGGCTAAGTCAGTCGCCCTCGCGGCCGATGCATCCCGGCTCTGAGGATTCATCACATCTTTGGCTGCCGCGCCGCAGCCCCCCTCGCAGAAGCTACCGTGGCACAACCAGGCAGAATCACACGAGCGAGATTTTTTCACAGGGAGATCGAGAGATCAGGAGTTTTTTGGGGGGGGGCCGCTGCGCCTGCGGCGCACATCGCCGCGGCATGGCGGCGCGGCAGCAAGCGCTCTTGAGAAGATTTTGAGCTCAAAGGCGACAGCGCGAACCCCAAGATCACGCTCTGCTCGACCTCCCGATCTCGCGATCTCCCTGTGAAAAAATCTGGGCGCCAAGCGAGACCTGAGGTCGCCCCGACAGCCTCTGCGAGGTGAGCCGCGATGGGGCAGCGGAGGGCCGAATTGAGGCGACAGATGTGATGAATCCTCAGTGCCTGCGCGCGCAGCTGCGCGCGGCGCGCGCGGGCCGCGGGCCCGCGCCAGGAACCCCGGCCTACCCAGGCGGAACCGATCCGAACCGATCGATTTCGGGCAAGGGCACGCACGTTTACGGGGAGACAGCCTGCTGGGACGGCCCTAGGGTCGCCGTTACCCATGAAGTTTTCGGTCGCGCCCAAGGTGCGCAGTGTCGAGGCGCTCAGGCTCCGTGAAGGTAACGGTGTTTATAACTCGCCGTGGCGTCGCTTCGGTCCGTATTTGTCGGAGCGCCAGTGGGGCACGGTGCGTGAGGACTACAGCGAGGGCGGGAGCGCTTGGGAGTACTTTCCGCACGACCACGCGCGTAGCCGCGCCTACCGCTGGGGTGAGGATGGTCTGGCCGGCTTCAGCGATCACCGCCAGCGCGTGTGCGTGAGCCTCGGGCTGTGGAACGAGCGTGACCCGATCTTGAAAGAGCGGCTGTTCGGGCTGACCAACGGCGAAGGCAACCACGGCGAGGACGTGAAGGAGCAGTACTTTTACCTCGACGCGACGCCGACGCACTCGTACTTGAAGATGCTCTACAAGTATCCGCAGCGCGAGTTCCCGTACGCACGGCTGGTCGAGGAAAACCGGCGTCGCGGTCCACACCAATCCGAGCTCGAGCTGGTCGACTTGGGTGCGTTCGATGAAGGGCGCTACTTCGACGTGTTCGTCGAATACGCCAAGGCCGGACCGAACGACATCCTGTGTCAGATCACGATCGAGAACCGTGGCCCCGAAACGGCGCGGCTTCGCGTTTTGCCCCAAGTTTGGTTTCGCAACACGTGGTCCTTCGAGCCAGAGCTAGGCAAGCCCTCGCTCGCCGAGGTGGGCCCGGGTCGCGTGTTGCTCGAACACCCACAACTCAAGGTTTTCGAGCTGAATTTCGATGGCGCGGCCGAACTCTTGTTCACCGAAAATGAGAGCAACGCCCCGCGACTTTGGGGAACGGGCGGCGCTGGACCGTTCAAAGACGCCTTCCACGACTACGTCGTGGGTGGCCGGACCGACGCGCTGGCGGCGTCGCGATGCGGCACCAAGGTAGCCGGCCACTACCGGCTGGAATTGCCGCCCGGTGGTCGCCAAGTCATCCGACTTCGCCTCGGTCAAAGCGAGCTTGCCCAGCCGTTCACGGACTTCGACACGATCTTTGCCGCGCGCCGCTATGAAGCCGACGAATTTTACGCCGAGCTGCAGGCCGACATCGCCGACCCCGATGCGCGTCTGGTCCAGCGCCAAGCCTTCGCCGGCATGATCTGGTCGAAGCAGTACTTCGGATACGATGTGCGCCGTTGGTTGATTGGCGATCCGAATCAGCCGCCGCCACCCGAACGACGCAAACACGGTCGCAACGCCGACTGGGAGCACCTCGTGAACGACGAGGTGATCTCGATGCCCGACAAGTGGGAGTACCCCTGGTACGCAGCGTGGGACCTAGCCTTTCACTGTGTCCCGCTGGCGCTGATCGACGCCGAGTTCGCCAAACAGCAGCTCGTGCTCTTGACGCGCGAATGGTACATGCACCCGAACGGCCAATTGCCGGCCTACGAATGGGCCTTCGGTGACGTGAACCCGCCGGTGCACGCGTGGGCCGCCTGGCGTGTCTATCAGCTCGATCGCAAGCAGGCTGGGCGCGGCGACTTGAAGTTCCTGGAGCGCATCTTCCACAAGCTGATGCTGAACTTCACCTGGTGGGTGAATCGCAAAGACGCCGAGGGGCGGAACGTATTTCAGGGCGGGTTTTTAGGGCTGGATAACATCGGCGTGTTCGACCGCAGTCAGCCGTTACCGACCGGCGGCTTCATCAATCAGTCGGACGGCACCGCCTGGGTCGCGATGTACTCGCTCAATTTGATGCGCATCGCGCTCGAGCTGGCACAGCACAACGACGTCTACGAAGACATCGCCAGCAAGTTCTTCGAGCACTTCCTGCACATCGCCGAGGCGATGACCAAGATTGGCGGCGAAGAGCAGGGATTGTGGGACGACACCGACAAGTTCTACTACGACGTGCTGTGCGTGCCGGGCACCGCACCACGGCCGATGCGCATTCGGTCGATGGTCGGCCTGATCCCGCTGTTCGCCGTCGAAGTGCTGGAGCCTGAGCTACTCGAGACTTTGCACGGCTTCGATGCGCGCTTGCGCTGGTTCTTGGAGCACCGGCCCGATCTGGCCAAGCTGGTGTCGCGTTGGCAGGAGACCGCCACGGAAGAACGGCATTTGCTCTCGTTGCTGCGCGGGCACCGCATGAAAAAGCTGCTCGTGCGCATGCTCGACGAGACCGAGTTCTTGTCGGACTACGGTGTGCGTGCGCTATCGCGCTACCATCTGGAGCATCCGTTCGAGCTCGACGTGAACGGCGAAGCCTTCGTCGTCAGCTACCAACCAGCCGAGTCCCAGTCCGGACTATTTGGTGGCAATTCGAACTGGCGCGGCCCGATCTGGATGCCGGTCAACTACCTCTTGATCGAGAGCCTGCAGAAGTTTCACCACTACTACGGCGACGACTTCAAGGTCGAATGCCCGACCGGTTCGGGCCGCTTCCTCACACTGCTCGAAATCGCCGATGAGCTATCGCGGCGCTTGTGTAAGTTGTTCCTGCGCGACGAGCACGGGCGGCGGCCGGTGTTGGGCGACAACGCGCTGCTCCAGAATGATCCGCACTTCCGCGACTACGTGCCGTTCTACGAATACTTCCACGGCGACAACGGCCGCGGCGTCGGCGCGTCGCATCAAACCGGTTGGACTGGGTTGGTCGCCAAGCTGCTGATGCCGCGCCGCTCCAGCGAGCGTTAGTGCAGCTTGGAGAACCACGCATACGCAGGTAGCACCGAGGCCAGGAAGGCCACCGTGCTGACCACGAACACCGAGCTCGTCAGATCGGTGTCGAGCTCGAACAGCACCGCCAGGTAGTTGGCCAACAGCGCGCTCGGCACGAGCCCGTACAGGATCAAGATCCGCGCATCGAGCGGGCCGAGCCCGAACAGCAGCGCCAGCCCCGCATAAAACAACGGAAACAACGTGGAGCGGTAGGCGAACGACACCATATTTTCGCGCCAATACCGGCTGAGCTGCGCGCCGCGGTAGAGCAGCCCGACGGCGCAACCCGAGGTCGCGGTGCCGACGTAGATCAACCGCCGCACCACGCTACCGACGATGGCCGGCCGTGCCACGCCCATCAAGTTGAGGGCTAGCCCGCAGCTGATCGTCAGCAACGGCAGGAACACGCGCGTGTCGAGCACGTTGTCGAGCAACACGCGCTTGAACGATTTGCCGGCGGCGCTGCCAGCGCTAGAAAAAGATCGCGCGACTGGGAAGCTGAACAGCAGCAAGAACGGCGCGCTGAACGCCTGCGAATACGTCGCCTGCGCAAGCCCGGCTTCGCCGAACAGCACCAGCGCCACAAAGCCAAGCAGCGTAAAGCCGTTGTTGCTCTGGCTCATGGTGGCGATGAACGCGCCGCGACGCTCGCGCGGATGCTTCAGCCACACGCTCACCAGCCAGGCGAAGCCAGCCGTGAGCAGCCAACCGGACGTCGACAGTATCGGCATCACGACCGACGTGCTGTCGATGCGCGCGATCCACAGCGAGCACAACGTGATCAACGTCTGAGCGCCGTAAAACGAGAAGTTGAACAGTCGTCGCGACGCCGACGCCGGCGCGCCGTGCCGGCTCCAATACGCTCCGAGCGCGACCGGTCCCAGCACCCAGCCGACGACGGTCAGGTAAGGGAGAAACAGCTCGGTCATTGCGCCGAGCGCTCATAGCATGTGGGTTGCGTTTTCGCGGCGAGGATCCGCTAGGCTTAGGCCGAGATGCTCGCCAAAAACGCGACCCGGCTCACACTGATCGTCCTGAGCGCCGTGGCCACGCTCGGGGTGCTATTTTACCCGACCGACGAGAAGCGCGTGAAGGAAGCCGCGGAGGCGATCGCCAGCGCGGCCAATGCCGACACGGCAGAGCTATCACGCGCGCTCGAGAAGTACGCCAGCCCGGAGGTCAGCATCACGATCGCGGAGTTGCCGAATCCCGTGGTCGGCAGGGCCGCCTTGGTGGCGCTGGTCAATCAAGCCAAGGGGCTCGGACCGAGAGCCCACTTTCAATTCGATGCCGTTGAAGTGTCGATCGAAGGCAAGCACGCGCGTGTCAACGCCGATCTCATCACTTCGCTGCGCCCGGAGGTCCCCGAGCTGCGCCGCCCGCGCCACAGCGTCGCACTGTTCGAAAAATCCGGCGATCACTTCCGACTCGTCTCCGCCGAAATCGGCGCCGAACGCCGCGACCAACCCGAAGCGCGCCCTTGAAAGGGGTTAGGGATGAGGGGTTAGGAATGAGGGGTGGATGCGGCTGGCGCCGCTCGGTTTGCCAACAATTTGTGAGAGGGGACGTCGCCGTCAATACGCTCGCGCAGTCTACGACCCCATCGGCAATCCCCGCCCTCACTTTCCCCTCGACCCCTCCGCCGACTCACCCCTCACCCCTCACTCCTAGCCCCTGCGGATGTGCCACGCTTTCGGCTGCAAAAACGCCTGGATGCCCAACGTAGAGAGCGTCGAGCCGATGCCGGAGTGCTTGCGGCCGGTCCAGGGCAGGCGCGGGCTGACGCGGTCGCAACAATTGACGTAGGCGCTGCCGACCGGCAGTTCTGACAGCAGCTTCGCGGCGCGCGCTTCGTCCTTCGTGTACACGGCCGCTGTCAGGCCGTACTCGGTGTCGGCCATCGCAGCCAGCGCGGCTTCGTCGCTCGGCACGCTGGCGATGCCGATGATCGGGCCGAAGCTCTCGTCTTTCATCACGCGCATGCCGGGCTTGGCGTCCGCGATCACCGTCGGCTCGAAATACGAGCCGGGGCGCGCCGCGCGCTTGCCGCCCGTGAGCACTCGACCGCCTTGCCGCTCGGCGTCCGCCACTTGCTCCGAAAGCTCGCGCAGCGCGGCGTCGCCCCGACAAAGCGGGCCGATGTACGTGCCTTCATCGGTCGGCTCGCCGAGCTGAAACTTCTTCACTTCGGCGACGAAGGCCTCGACGAACGCTGGGTAGATGCGCTCATGAACGTAGATGCGCTCGACCGCGCAGCAGCTCTGCCCGGTATTGTAGAAGGCGCCGTCAGCCACCGCCGCCGCGACTGCCGCGACGTCGACGTCGTCGGTGACGTACGCCGGATCTTTGCCACCCAGCTCGAGCTGCAGTCGAATCATCCGCGGCGCCACGACCTCGGCGATCTTCTTGCCGGTCGCGTACGAGCCGGTGAAGAAAACGCCGTCGACGGCCAGAGCGACCAGCGCTGCGCCCAGCTCACGCCCGCCAATCAGCGTCTGAAACACGCCGTGCGGCACGCCAGCCTCGTGCAAGAATTTCTGGATCGCGAGCCCGGTCAGGCTGCACAGCTCGCTCGGCTTGTAGAGCACGGCGTTGCCGGTCAAAAGCGCGGGCACGAACACGTTCGACCCGACGAAGTAGGGGTAATTCCAGGCCGATACATTGGCGACAACACCGAGCGGCTCGAACACGATCCGCTCTTCGAGCGCCGCGCCGGCGGTGCCCAGCACCGTGCGCGGCGCGAGCTCGGCTTCGAAATGCTCGAGGAAAAAGTCGATTCGGGGCAACAGGCCGTTTAACTCGTTGCGGGCTTGCGCGAGCGGCTTGCCGACCTCGAGCGTCAGCGTGCGCGCGAGCTCTTCCTGGCGCTGGCTCAGCAGCTCTCGAAAGCGTGCGACGACGGCCTTGCGCGCGCTAGGCGGCTGCGCAGCCCAGCTGCGTTGCGCCACGCGCGCATTCTTCAGCAGCGCGGGCAGTTGGCTCACGTCGGTCTCGGGCACGCTCTCCACCACGTCACCGCTTGCGGGATTCACGACGTTCATCACGACGCCTCGTTCTTTCTCGCTCGCAGATCCCAAAGCATGGCTGCGAGCACGACTACGCTGAGCCACAACATGCACGCCATGAAAAGATGCACGACCTGCACGTAGCCTGGCGCGCCGAGCCAAATGTTCGACACGCCGATCGCGAGCGCCAGTCCCCCGGCGACGTTAAGCCCGGTAGCCAGCCGTTGGACCGGCTGCACCGCCGTCGCTTCACGCGCTCGGCCGGCAGCGATCCACAAACCCGCGACGCCGAGCAGAGCCAGCAGCGGGTGCACGACGCGCAGCTTGCCGAGCAAGTGCGCACCCACCGCCTGGTCGTTCTGCAGGTGCTCGAGCGCGCCCTGGCCTTGTACCGGGTAAACCGTGTCGCCGAGTGCCGTCACGGCGCCGCTGATCGAGACGATCAGCAAAAGCACGCCCGCCCCGATCGCCCAATACAACGCGCTCTTCAAGCGAGCGTTGGCGACCGCCGACAACTCGGCCTGGCGCGCGAGCCGCGACTCGTCGCCAAAGTAGCTTGCGGCAGCCAGCGAGCCGAGTAGCAAGGAGGTCGTCAGCAAATGCGCCGGCATCACCACCAGCCGATCGTGTGAGGTGTTGGAACCGACCAGCTTCAGCAGCACCAGGCCTGCGCCGATCGCGATCTCGACCAACATCAGCCCGATCGCCGCGAACGCAGCCAGGCGCGCGGGGTGGCGCGGCTCGAGCCAGAAGGCCAGCACTGTCAACAGCAGCACGCCGAGGAAGTCGAGGCCGGACGTCAGACGGTGCGTAAGCTCGATCCAAGTCTCGAGCTGCTTGGGTAGGTGAGCGACTTCGCCGTTGCACGTCGGCCAGTGCTGACCGCATCCGGCGCCCGAGCCAGTGATCCGAACGACCGCGCCCATCAGCACCACCAGGATCGTTGCGACCGTGACCGCGCGGGCGACGATCGCGAAAGGCGGCTTGGAGAGCCACGCGGCCGCCTGGGGGCTCGATGCCGACAACGCCATCGCGCGCATGTCTGCCATGTCGGCTCGGCGCTGACCACCCGCCGCTCCGCGTTATAGTTAATAAACTTAAGAAAACGGCGGTCGCCTATGCGGTCATGTAGGCGCGTCGAAATCGCTTTATAATCAAGATGTTATTGCTTCATTGTCGGCGCGTAAGCTAGCGCCGCCTTGCGGGGAATTCCATTAATTACCAGTGCGGCTAGGCTCTCGAGGTGGCGCCATAAGTATCCGTATAAAAAGAACATTGTCCTGAGTTTGAATACATGGAACTGGTTCCATGTCGCCCGTTGCGTGACCCAACCTTTTGAGGTAGGGTGCTTTACCAGCTCGGCGCTAACCAGTCGCCGCCATCTACCGAGCAATCCACGAGTTGAGGAGAGGACTTCAGCCATGAGTCAGGCGTTCTTCCCGGGCATTGAAAGCATTCGTTACGAGGGGCCGAACAGCGAAAACCCGCTCGCGTTCCGCTACTACGACAAGGACCGCACCGTGCTCGGCAAAAGCATCGCCGAGCACCTGCGGGTCGCCGTTTGCTACTGGCACACGTTTGCCTGGCCGGGCTCGGACATATTCGGCGCGGGCACCTTCGACCGCCCGTGGTTCAAGGTCCAGAACCCGGTCGAGGCGGCTGAGCTGAAGCTGAAGGTGGCGTTCGAATTCTTCGAGAAGCTCGGCGCGCCCTACTTCACCTTTCATGATCGCGACATCGCCCCCGAAGGCGCGACGCTCAAGGAGAGCCACGCCAACCTCGACAAGGTCATGGCCAGCGCCGAAAAAGAGATGGCGCGCACCGGTGTGAAGCTGCTCTGGGGCACGGCCAACCTGTTCAGCCACCCGCGCTACATGAGCGGCGCCGCCACCAATCCCGATCCCGAGGTGTTTGCCTTTGCGGCCGCTCAGGTGCGCAAGATCTTGGACATTACTCACGGGCTGAAGGGCGAAAACTACGTTTTGTGGGGCGGGCGTGAAGGTTACGAGACGCTGCTCAACACCGACATGAAGCGTGAGGTCGACCAGCTCGGCAGGTTCTTGGCACTGGTCGCCGAGCACAAGCACAAGATTGGCTTCAAAGGCACGCTCCTGATCGAGCCCAAGCCGAAAGAGCCGACCAAGCACCAGTACGACTACGACACCGCGACCGTGTACGCGTTCCTGCAGCGCTACGGTTTGGACAAGGAATACAAGGTCAACATCGAGGCGAACCACGCCATCCTGTCGGGCCATTCCTTCCAACACGAGGTCGCTTACGCGTACGCCAACGGCGTGTTCGGCAGTCTCGACATGAACCGCGGAGACGACCTGCTCGGTTGGGATACCGACCAATTCCCGAACGACGTGCCGCAGCTGTCGCTGGTGCTCGCCACGTTCCTCAAGAATGGCGGCTTCACGACTGGCGGCATGAACTTCGACGCCAAGCTGCGTCGCCAGAGCATCGAGCCGAACGATTTGTTCCACGCCCACATTGGCGGCATGGACGTTTTGGCCCGCTCGCTGTTGGTGGCGGAGAAGATCGTCAGCGACGGCAAGCTGGAGCAAGCCGTTCAAGATCGCTACGCCGGCTGGCGTACCGACTTGGGCGAGCGCATCGCCGGCGGCAAGCTCAGCTTGGCCGACCTCAGCGACTTGGTGCTGAGCAAGGGCATCGATCCGAAGCCACGCTCGGGCCGCCAAGAAGAGCTCGAGAACCTCGCCAACCGTTACATCTGAAATCACCCCAGAAGTCGGCGGGTGTGCCTACTGCCCGCTCGTTGGGACCCGAGTAGCTACTCGTCGTCGGTCGCGGGCTCGCCTTCTTTTTCGGGGGCGATGGCCGCGGCTTGTGCGGGCGTGAGCGGCGCGAGCACGATGCCGAGCTCGCGCCGCAGCGCGCGCGCTCGCGACGAGCGAATGAACGTCGCCGCCAGAACACCGAGGAACAGCGCGTCCATCGCCAGCGCTGGGTAGACGAGCGCGCGCGGCGCGGCGGGCGCGTTGATCGGGTGTCGGCTCAAGTACAGCGACCAGCCCTGGTGAAACAGCACGCGCAGGAAGCACACGCTGCTGCCCCAGCGGTAGATGGAAACCGTCCAGTCCTGCCAGCGCTCGAAATCGGCGCCGGCGACGTGCGGGAAATTGCTCGCCTTCCGACTCTGCGCGTCCAGCTTGGCGACCGTGAAGCTGATTCCAAGGAGGATCGCGACGATATCTAAGAAATCGAGGTGGTCCACGGCGCCGGGTCTAGCACGTCTCCGCCAAAAGCCGGATTGCTCGCGCGCCAAGTTCGGCCTTTGGCGAGGCTTTCGCGAGGAACGAAAGGAGCAACACCCGAAATCGGCGCGCGAGCCGCTCCAGGGAAGGCTGACTCCACCCTCGGCGTACTACCTCCTGCGATGAGACGCTTGCTGCAGCCGGACCCCTACGTCGAAGCCAAATTGCTCGGCATTCTGTTGTCAGGGGTTTTCGGACAAACGCGCACTGACTGCTCGCCTGAGTCCCGGTTGCGCATGGAGCTCCGTCCGAGCGGGGTGCATCGCATCTCACTTCCGGAGCCCGACCCCGGCAAACCCAACGCCTAAGGCGGCCTAAGGCTTGGCGGATTTCCGGGAGGCGGCGCGGGCGGCGATCTGAGCCGCGCGGTTCGCCGCGGTTGTGGGGCTGGCAGCAGCGGCAGCAGCGCTAGCCGCGGCGGCTGCGCTTGCGGCGGCAGCAGTGGCGGCGGCCGCGCTTGCGGCGGCAGCAGTGGCGGCGGCGCTCACGGCAGGTTTGGCGGCGCTAGCGACCGCGCTGGTGCTGGCCTTCGGCTTGACGACGGCTACCTTGGCTTGCGTGGCGACTGCAGCGCGATCGACGGTGGCGTCCGTCTTCACGTCGATGAACTTCGCCAGCACCCAGCCCGGCGACACCTTGCCCACGCCGGACGGAAACTCGACCAGCTCCCAGTCGGGGATGCTCGCTAGGCGGAACACGAGCAGATCCTTGTCGAGCGTCGCGACCTCTGCCGTCTTGTCGTCGGCTTCGTCGAAGACCTTGACGCCGTTTGCGAGGACACGTGCGGTGCCGGTCTGCGCCTTCTCCTTTTCCGTGTAGCGCTTCACTTCGCCGAGCTTGGCGCCCACGTCGCCGAGCGCGACGGCGCTGGTCAAGGGCGCGGCGGCCGCTGGCGGTTCGAGCGTAGTGGCGGCGGCGGTCGTCGCTGCCGCGACGGGAGGAGCGCTCGGCAGGGTCGTGTCGGGCGCCTTCTTCTTGCAGGCCAGGAGCGCGCTCACTAGCAACAGTGAAGACAGCGCGGTCGTCCAGCGATCGAGTTTTTGCGGCATCACGTCCTCCTCAGCGGCTGCCCGAACGGCTTGCCCGCGCCGAAAGTCCGCTTCGACCTATATCACTGGCGCATGCCGCCGTGCGAGCGGCTCGGATCCGGCTCGGGCGTCACCATCTGATCGGCCGGCGGGCGCGCCTTCAAACAGCGGTCGATACCAGCCACGATGTGCGCCGGCGCACCGAAGGGCAGCTTGGGCGTGCCCAGCACGTGGCTGAAGAGGCGGTCGGTGTCGGGCCAGCCGTTCTTCTTGAAGTTGAGCCAGATGAACATCGCGCGACCCTTGATGTTGGCGTCCGGTACGCCGCCGCCGCGGTTGCCGTTCCAGGCGCGCGAGTCGCTGCTGTTGTTGCGGTTGTCGCCCATTACCCAGGTTTCGCCAGGCTTGACGAAGTAGGGGCCCTGCATGCCGTCGTCGCGCTTGTCTTCGTAGATCGTCAGGTACGAGTACTCGCCCAAGTACTCCATGTAGAGCTTGCCGGTTGCTTCCGAGCTGTCCGGCCCCTCGTCGAACGAGTAGGGGCCGACCTCACAGCTCGGCACGAGCCAGCCGTTGATGCGCGGGTGTCCGTGCTCGACTTCGAGCTTGTCGCCGGCGATGGCGATCACGCGCTTGATGTAGTCCGGATGCTCGGCGTTGGGGTTCGGCTCTGGGTATTCGAACACCATCACGTCGCCGCGCTTGGGCGGCAGGCGCGAGAACAACCGCATGTTCGTGAACGGAATCGGCGGGCCGTAAGCCAGCTTGTTGACGAAGATGTGGTCCTGAATCTGCAGCGTCGGCAGCATCGAGCCGCTCGGAATTTTGAACGCTTCCACGACGCCCGCACGCAACATGAAGGCGACGCCGACCGCCACGCCAATCGACTCCAAGTACTCGCGCAGCTCGCCTTTTTGCCAGGCGCCCAAGTGCTTACCGACCAGGCGTGAGGCGCGATCGTAGCGCTCCAAGAACGCGCGCTCGTCGAACGCGGATTCGTTCATCGCGTCGCGTAGATCTTCGAGCGATTCCCCGAGCTCGCTGCGCGAATCGCTGGTCAGCGCGCGTTCGACGGCCGTGCGGTTTTTTCGCTGGATGCGCTCGGCCTCGTCCAACAGGTGCGTGGCCTGCTCGAACTCACGCCGCACCTTTTTCGGCACGTCGCTGCGCTCGTTCGAGCCCAGGTACTGCGCGCCGGGCAGCGTGTGCCGGTAGCTGTAGAGCACCATCTCGAAGATCGTGAAAAGTACGATCAGCGTCGGTACCGGTTGGTCCTTGACCCAGTACTGGATGGTTTCCCAGAGCGAGCCTTGCAGGACCTGTTCGCTCGGCGCTACCAGGTTGTAAGTCAGGGCAGATAAGGCCGCAGGGACAATCACGAACCAGAGCGGCCAAAGCAGGTAGCGGTAGGTCTTGGGGTTCACGAACTCCTGACCCTCATTAGCACTAGAGCCCGCCAAACAATTCCCTAAATTGTCCGGTCGGCCCGCGCCAACGGCCCCGGCTTTTAAAGGTTTTCTCAGCGCGGGCCGAGCATTAAGGCGTAGTCGACACGCGCGGCGTTGTCGCCAGCCGCGCCAGGCGGGGGCTGCGAACGTCCCAACGCTGCGGAGTTGTCCAGGACGAGGAAGTACTGGCCGACCGGCAGCGGGACCGGCTGCTGGGTCCGCGCGCTGCGGCTCGCGGTCGCGTCGAACGCGGGCGGCGCGAGTAGCGGGCAAGGGCCTGGGGTTCTGATGTAGCGGTCGAGCATGGCGTCGCCCGTGGCCTTGGGCACGATTTGGTAGTCGACGTTGTCAGCGCCATCGAGCTCGAGTGTGACGAAAAGCGCCGTGTCGGTATCGGTCACCGTGAGCGGACCGATGTAGTCCTGACCCTGCACGTGCACCTCGGTCCGCTCGTTCGACAGCAGGCGCTTGTCGGTCGTGATCTCGAACGGCTTGTAGGGCTTCTGACCCTTGGGGATGAAGCCGAGCCCGAAATCAGTGCGGCCATCGTTGCCGTAACGGATGACGGTGAAGCCGCGCTTCAGCTGCGAGTCGAGCACGTGGCGTCCGATCTCGTCAGGGCTCAACGTGCCGGCGGAGGCGGCGATGCCGGCTTGCGCCGCCGTCGAGTCGATCGATACCAACTGAAAGGCGGCGGCATCGACGGCCTTCGGGCGGAAGTAGACGTACAGCGCGCCGTCACTCAACTGAAAATCCGGCGCATACTCCACCAGGCCGCGCGAGGTGAAACCGAGCTTGCCGGTGACGTTCGTCCACGCATAGCCCTTGCCGGTGTACTGCAGGACGAACGATTTGCGGGTTTCGTCGTCGATCACCTGCGACTGGCAGCTTTCAGCAAAAAAGCGCCCGAGCACGGGCTCTTCGTCGCTGAGCTTGAGTGCAGCGCCGGCGTTCTTCATCTCTTCGCAGAAGCGATCGAGGCCGAACTTGAGCATGTCGAAACGCAACGACTTGTTTTCGGGGTCGTTGACCACGCCGGCACCCAGCACGCGCAGCGAGCCGTCGCCCATGCTTTCGCGCGAGCCGCAAGCGGCCAAGTTGAGCCCCATGCTTAGCGAGAGCAGGAGCTGCTTTGAGCGGAGGCGTCGCATTGCCGGCAGCATAGCTTGACAGGGCTTCCTACCCCGCGAAAAAGTGTCGCCGCTCGGCATGGACAACATCGCAGTTTTGGGTGCTGGTGCCTGGGGCACCGCCCTCGCGCGGCTTTTGGCCGAGCGCAGCCGCGTGGCGCTTTGGACGTGGCAGGCCGAGCACGCAAGCTCGCTGCTTCACGACCGTGAGAATCGGGCGTTCCTGCCGGGCTACGCGCTGAGCGAGCAGATCGCGCCGACGGCCGACATGGCGGAGGCCCTGAACGGTGCTGCCATCGTCGTGGTCGCGGTGCCGAGTGAAGCCGTGCGCGCGACGCTGGCGGCTGCGCGGGCCACGCTGGCTTCCGACGCGACGTTGGTCGTGGTCGCCAAGGGCATCGAGCCGGGAACGTTGATGTTATTGTCCGAGGTGACGCGTGACGTGCTCGGCCCGACGGGCGAAGCGCGCGCCGTCTTCTTGTCGGGGCCCAGCTTCGCGCTCGAAGTGGCGCGCGGGTTGCCGACCAACTTGGTCGCTGCCGGCCACGACCCAGAGCGTTCGCGACTCGTACAACAACGCTTCGCCAGCGATCGAATGCGCGTCTACTCCAGCGATGACCCAGCCGGGGTTCAAGTCGGCGGCGCGCTCAAAAACGTGATCGCGATCGCGGCCGGCGCATCCGACGGGCTCGGTTTTGGCCACAACACTCGCGCCGCGCTGATCACGCGTGGGCTGGCCGAAATGGCCCGTTTGGCGGTCGCAAAGGGCGGCAGCGTACTGACGCTTTCCGGGCTGGCGGGTTTGGGTGATCTGGTGCTGACGTGCTCGGCCGAGTTGTCGCGCAATCGCACGGTGGGCTTCGAGCTGGGGCGGGGGCGGGCGTTGGCGGAGGTGTTGACGGGGCTCGGTCACGTCGCCGAGGGGGTGACGACGGCCGAGAGCGCGTATCACCTGGCCGAGCGCTTGGGCGTCGATCTGCCGATCACGAGTGAAGTTTACGCGGTCTTGTATGCGGGGAAGCCCGTAGCCCAAGCCGTGAGAGATCTCCTGGCTAGGCCGTTGAAGAAAGAGTGAGAGCGCATGAAACGTTCCGTTTTGCTCGCGGCTTCGCTGGTCTGCGCCAGGTTTCTGTCGGTTTCCGAAGCAGATGCGCAACAACAGTTCCCGCAACAGCAATTCCCTCAGCAGCAGTTTCCGCCGCCTCAGCCTCAGCCGCAGTTCCCTCAGCCGCAGTTCCCTCAGCCGCAGTTCCCTCAGCCGCAGTCGCGCGAACGAACGCCGCTCGAGATTGGCGCACTCTACGGCGTCTCTAGCGCTTACGGCCTTGGCATGGGCATTTGGCTATCGACCGAAATCGGCATCAAAGACCCAGCGCTTTGGCTGATTCCGCCGGCGCTTTTGGGTGTCGCCGGGCCCGTCGGCGTCTACTTTTTCGATCGCACGGGGCCGAAGCGCGGCGTCCCCGCGGCGATCGCGACCGGCGCGCTGATCGGCGCCGGCGAAGGTCTCGGCGTGTGGAGCTATCAACACGTCTCGGCCACGAAAGCGAACGAGTGGGGCTTTCGCGGCTTGGCGCGCTCCGAGGCGCTCGGCTCCACGCTCGGTGCCGCCGGTGGAGCTGCGCTTGGCTACCTGCAGTCGCCCTCGCCGAAGAGCAGCTTGTTGATGTCCAGCTGCGTACTGTGGGGCAGCGCGGTTGGCTCGATGCTCGGCTACGGCGCCACCGCGGCCAATCAAGGCTACGGGCGCTCGAATGACGGCGCGGCGCGCGGAGGACTTTTCGGCTTTAACGTCGGCCTGGCCGCAGCAGCGGGGCTTTCGACCGTGTACATCCCCAGCTACAAATCACTCGGCGCGATGTGGCTCGGCGCCGGCATCGGCTTCGCCGTGTCGTTGCCGGTCTATTTGCTGTATGCGCGCGACGGCGGGCCACCCGCCAAGCGCGGGCTGATCTTCAGCGGCGTAGCGACGACGCTGGGCATTGGCGCCGGCGCGCTGTTCACCTTCGGCTCCGAGGACTCGGCCAGCCTGGAAACTAAACCAAAGTTCGCGCGGATCTACGGGTTTGCGCCGTTCTCGGTCGAAAAAGGCGCCGGCGTCGCCGTCTCCGGCGAGCTCGAATAGGGACGGCGCGAGAGACCGAACAACAGGAAGGCGGCTGAGCATTCATCGCATCCTGGAGCTGTTTTCCACAGCTAAGACGGCTTCGACGCTTGCCAAAAGCTTTTCGAAGCCACGAGCGATGGTTATCGAGCCGGGAGGACCGCCGGAGTATTTCCCCGTA
>JBBRMI010000099.1:0-27894 GCA_038230915.1 Polyangiales bacterium
ATACGGGGAAATACTCCGGCGGTCCTCCCGGCTCGATAACCATCGCTCGTGGCTTCGAAAAGCTTTTGGCAAGCGTCGAAGCCGTCTTAGCTGTGGAAAACAGCTCCAGGATGCGATGAATGCTCAGCCGCCTTCCTGTTCTCTCGCGCTCGCGCTCGCGCTCGAGACTAGAAGAGACGGAGTTGGCCGTTCGCATCCGTCGGGCGGCGGAAGGTATTGGGGCGCTCGCGGCGGTGACCTTCGTGGCGGTTGAGGCCGAGCCGTTCGCAGGTGTTGTGGAACAAGCGTTCGACGGTCTGAAAAAATTCGCCTTCGCCGCTCATGCGCGCGCCGAAGCGCGAGTCATACAGTTTGCCGCCGCGCATCTCGCGCGTACGGCGCAGCACCTTTTCGGCAGCCAGCGGAAACCCGGCTTGCAGGCGCTCGGCAAACACCTCTTTCACGGAGCCCGGTAGCCGGAGCGGAATCAAGGAGGCGCCGCGCGCGCCGGCCGCCGCTGCGGCTTCGAGGATAGACGGCATGTCGCGCTCCCCCAAACCCAAGATCAAGGGTGCGATATTGACGGTGACCGGAATTCCCGCCGCCGCCAGCCGCTCGACGGTCTTCATCCGCCGCTGCGGCGTCGTGACGAACGGCTCCAGCTTGCGCGCCGTCTCGGCATTCCAAAACGGGATGCTCACCGAAACGCCCACGCTGGCTTCTGCCTTCAACTTCTGAAGTAAATCGATGTCGCGTTCGATCAGCGCACTCTTGGTGATCAGGTGCACTGGATTCCGGTACTCGACGCACACTTCCAAGATGCCGCGCGTCAGCCGATATTCGTTTTCGAGCGGCTGGTAGCAGTCAGTGTTGCCGCTCAGCATGACGAGCTCGCCGACCCACGATTTTTTCTCGAACGCTTCGCGCAAGAGCGCGGCGACGTTCGGCTTGATCACGATTTTGCGTTCAAAATCGGTCCCGGCGCCGAAGCTCAGGTACTCGTGCGTCGGCCGCGCGTAGCAGTTGTGGCTGACGACGCCGTTGGCCACGAAATCGCCGGTTTCGGTCGCGATGTCGAACAGCGGCAAGATCGTCCCCAGCGTTTCGACTGTCGCCACGCCGCCCGCGACGGTGCTGGCAACGTCGCGCGGACCGGCCTTGAACAGGCCGCGGGTCTTGAGTCGCGCCTGGCCCGGCCCCAAGCAGGCGTCTTTTTCTTGCAGGTGTAGGCGCGCGCTCTGGTCACGCCCCGGCGCGATCACGTAGCGCCAGCCCTGCGGCGTCAGAAACCGGTGGTCACCGCTGGCGATCAGCTCGGCACCGGTATCGAGCCGCACGCGATACGCGCGCCGGGCGGTGGCCCAACGATCCAGCACCAGCGACGGCACGAAGCGCCGCCCCGTGCCGGCGCGCGCGGTGCCCACGACTTGTTCGCCCGCCTTCACGTCCGACAGCTGCTTGGTCGAACCATCCGCCATCAAGATGCGCGTGTCGCCGGCCAAACAGTAAGCGCAGCCGTGAAAGCAGCCGCGGTACGGGTTGATGCTGTAACGGAACCCCAGATCGGGGCTGTCGTTCTCGGCCAGCACCTGCTTGGTGTGGTCCTCGTAGATCGAGAGCTCGACCTCCGGCCCCGGTAAGTCGTCGAAGTATTCGACCAGGCTCGCGGCGAAGCGATTGCGCGGATTTTGTGCCGGTATCGGCCGCATGGGAGTTAGGAGTTCGCAGTTGGGAGCTGGGGTTGGAGGCGACGGAAGAGCCGCAAGCTTAACTGAACATCCGAACAGTATCAAGCTCAGGATCCCGCCCCGAAACTCCTAACTCCTAACTGCCAACCTCAAGCCGGAGGCTTGTGCCCATAGCTGCCGGCGCGAATGCTGACGAGGTGGGCTTGCTCGAAGGTCACGTACTCGATGAAGCGATTGCTGCCAAAGTCGTAAATCCACTCGTCGATCACCACCTCGACGACCTGCTCGCGCGTCTGACTACAGCGAATCTTGCTGCCTTCGCGCGAACACGGTCCGGCGACGCGCCCGCTTACCGTGCGGTATTCCACGCGCTGCGAAGCGTCGTCGGGCTCACCGCAGATCGACTTCACGTCGTAGCGCGAGTCGCCACTCGAGACGATACGCCCATTGCAGCTCAAGCTGTCGGCGCGAGCGCTCGAGCTCACCGAGAGGCCGGCGAGGACCAAGAGCGCACCCCAAACTCGGTAGTCATTGCTTCGCTTCGTTTGAAACATGGCCTCGAAACCTCCCAGGTCGTCTAGGTCTAGCAGCTCCCCCGGACGAGAAAACAGGAAGGCGAGGAGGCGGGAAGATTTTCTTGGTTCGAGCCCGCGAACGAGGCGTCCCGCCAATCCGGTCGCATCGAGGCAACTGCATCGCCCACCAAAGAAATTCTCGTTCTCGGCCTTCACGCCTTCCCGCCTTCCTGTTGTTTCGTTTTCCGCGTGATTTGAACGGGCTCCGCGCGGGATTCTGGGGTATGGGCGATGCTGGATGATCGGCCAGGAGACGATTGACCGTGTCCGGCGCGAGACGAAGCTCGTCGAGCTCGTCGGAGAGACGGTCAAGCTGCAGCGCCGTGGGCGCAGCTTTACCGGGCTGTGTCCCTTCCACAAGGAGAAGACGCCGAGCTTTCACGTCAACGCGGAGCGCGGTTTCTACCACTGCTTCGGCTGCCACGCCTCCGGCGACGCCTTCAAGTTCGTGCAAGAGACCGAAGGTTTAGACTTCGTGGAGGCCGTACGCTCGTTGGCCGAGCGTGCCGGCATCGACGTGATCGAGAACGAGACCGACGCCGAGCGTAAGCAGCAGGCCGAGGCCAAGCAGCGCCAGAAGGAGCTGTACGACCTCAACGATCGCGCCGCCGAGTACTTCGAGCGCATGTTGCGCGAGCATCCGCTGAGCGAGCCGGCCCGCGCCGAGCTAGCGCGCCGCGGCCTCGTGCCCACCTCCCCCACTGACGAGATGGCCGACGCGCTGCAGGCGTTTCGCATCGGCTACGCGCCGTACGGCTGGGACGGCCTGGTGCGGTTCCTGAAAGAGTCCGGTTTGTCGGCAAAGGCGGCGGAGACAGTCGGCCTGTTGGCCCCGCGCAAGAACGGCCCCGGGCACTACGATCGCTTTCGCCATCGGCTGATGTTCGCGGTCATCGACGTGAATGGTCGGGTGCTGGCGTTCAGTGGACGCGCCCTACCGGAGCCGACAGCGGAAGAGCTACGCGCAGCTGGCGTCGAATCGATGGGCGGCGGGACCGGCGAAGCGCCGGCCAAATACGTCAATTCGCCCGAGTCGCCCGTGTATCACAAGCGCGAGGCGGTGTTCGGCTTGTACCAATCGCGGCAAGCGCTGCGCAGCGGTGATCCGTGCTTGGTCGTCGAAGGCAACTTCGACGTCGTCAGCTTGCACGCGCGCGGCATTCGCAACGTCGTCGCTCCGCTCGGCACCGCGTTCACGGTCGAGCAGGCGCGGCAGATCCGTCGTTTCACCGGCGACGTGGTCTTGATGTTCGACGGTGACTCGGCCGGCAAGCGCGCCACCAACGCCTCGCGTGAGCCGTGCCAGCAGGCTGAGCTCACTGCCAAGGTCGTGTCGCTGCCGCCCGGTAAGGATCCTGACGACTTCGTGCGAGAGCGCGGGGCCGAAGGCGTGAAGCAACTGCTCAAGCACGCGCGCGGCATCCTCGAATACTTGATCGATCTCGCGCTATCAGAAGAGCAGCTAGCGGAAGGCGTGGAAGCGCGCGCCAAGAGCGTGCAATTCGTCACCAAGCTGATCGGCGCCGAGAAAGACTCGACGCTGCGCGACCTCGCCGAGACCTACGCAGACGGCCTCGTCGCTGGCCGTTTGAAGATCGATCAGGACAGCACCGACCAGGTCCGGAGCCTCAAAGCACTCGCCCGAGCGCTGCAAGCCCGCCCCGGAATCGGTGCCGCGCGGGGGCCAGCCGGTCCCGGACGGCCTCACCAGGCCCGGTCGCGCGACCGAAGGCAGGAGCTGGGGCTCGAGGTGCTCGGCGCCCTGCTCGACTACCCAGAACTCATGGAAGACGCTGCTTCTGAGGGCGCAGCGGCGGTTATCGACGGCGAAGTGGCGGTGGCATTTGCCGCACTGCGTCACGTGATTCGTGACGGCAGACTCGAGAATCCTGAAGATGTGCTTGCGAAGCTTCCGCCGCCGATCCATCCATTCGCCCTCGCTCGCCTAGCGGCCCCCCGGCATGAACGCCTCGAGGACGCCAAGGTCGAGCTGGTTGATAACGTGAAGAAACTGCAATCTCTCGAGCTCAAGCGGGAAATGTCTGACGTGACAGAAGAGCTCGAAGAGATGCAGCGCACCGGTGACTCGAAGCAAGAGGACGCTCTGCTTCATCAGTTGTTTGAGAAAGCTCGTGCTCGGAAGCGCGAGCACGCATAGCGAGGTTCAGAGTGGGATCGAAAAAGTCGGACTCGCCAAAGAAGACGATCGCTGCCGCTGCCAAGCAGCCCGCCGCCCTTAAGAGTAAGGGCAAGGCGCCGCCAGCGAAATCCAACGGAGCCTCGGCTGCGAAAGCGGCCCCGCGTGACGAGGATGATGAGGATGACGACGACGAGGGTAACTCTTCGGCGCCACCTCCAGCCGGAGCCAAGGCCAACGGCAAAACCAAAGAACAGCTGATCAAGCTCGGCAAGAGCAAAGGCTTCCTCACCTACGACGACGTGCACGAAGCACTGCCGGGTGAAGAGACCGGTCCTGATCAGATGGACGACGTGCTCTCCGCGCTCGACGACGAAGAGATCGAAGTCGTCGACGACGCCAGCAACATCAAGATCGCTCCGCACCTACGCGGCGGTGAAGAAGAGGGCCCTGCCAAGCCTGCCGCGAAGGCCGAGTCGGAGGAGACCGACTCCGTGGCCCCGGCGCCCAGCGCCGCGCGCACTGGCGACGACGAGTACTTCAAGAGCAACGACCCGGTGCGCATGTACTTGCGTAAAATGGGCAGCGTCGCCTTGCTCACCCGCGAGGGCGAGGTCGAGATCGCCAAGCGCATCGAGGAAGGCGAGAACGAGATTCTCTCGGCCATTCTCTCGAGCCCGGTGGCGGTGCGAGAGATCATCGAGATCGGCGAGCGGCTCCGCAACCACAAGATCCGCGTCAAGGACATCGTCCGCGACGCCGAGGACGAGGAGCACGAGTTCGACGAGGAGGAAGCGGACCGCCGCATCATCCGCCTGATCGATCGCGTCAAGCGGTTGGACAAGAAGAACCTCGAGCTGCTCGAAGAGCGCAAGACGGCCGTCGAAGTTCGCCGCAAGCTGATCGACAAGGAACTCTCGGAGAACAAGAAGGAGCTGGTCAAGACGCTCCAGGAGATGCGCCTCAACAAGAAGACGATCGACAAGATCGTCGCCAAGTTGAAGGCGATGATCGACCGCGTGCACCGCGCGCAGGGTCGCGTGTTCGAGCTCGAGCGCATCACCGGCATCGGCAAGACCGAGCTGAAGAAGATGATGCGCGAGGCCAAGGACGATCCCGAGGCCTTCGCGGCGCTAGCCAAGAAGCTCGGCATCGACGTGGCCGAGCTCGACATGATGGACGAGACCTTGAAGAGCGCGCAGAAGGGCGTGCGCAAGGTCGAAGAAGAGCTGAAGATCGACGTTAGCGAGATGCTCAAGACCTATACGGCGATCCGTACGGGTGAGCGGCGCGCCGAGCGCGCGAAGGCCGAGCTGGTCGAAGCCAACCTGCGCTTGGTCGTCTCGATCGCCAAGAAGTACACGAACCGCGGCTTGCAGTTCCTGGACCTGATCCAGGAGGGCAACATTGGCTTGATGAAGGCCGTCGACAAGTTCGAGTACAAGCGTGGCTACAAGTTCAGCACCTACGCCACGTGGTGGATCCGCCAAGCGATCACCCGCGCGATCGCCGATCAGGCCCGCACCATTCGCATCCCGGTGCACATGATCGAGACGATCAATAAGTTGATCCGCACCTCGCGTTACCTCGTCCAGGAGTTCGGCCGTGAGCCGACACCGGAGGAGATCGCCGAGAAGATGGAGCTGCCGCTCGACAAGGTCAGGAAGGTCTTGAAGATCGCCAAGGAGCCGATCTCCCTCGAAACGCCGATCGGCGAAGAGGAAGACAGCCACTTGGGCGACTTCATCGAAGACAAGAGCGTCGTCAGCCCTGCGGAAGCCGTGATCAACATGAACCTCTCTGAGCAAACGCGTAAGGTCTTGAAGACCCTCACGCCGCGCGAAGAGAAGGTCTTGCGCATGCGCTTCGGCATCGGCGAGAAGAGCGACCACACCTTGGAAGAGGTCGGTCAGGACTTCGAAGTGACGCGGGAACGCATCCGTCAAATCGAGGCCAAGGCGCTGCGCAAGCTGCGGCACCCGAGCCGTTCGAAGCAGCTGAAGTCGTTCATCGAGAGCTGAGCTAGGCGCGGGCGAGCTGGAATGTCGTTCTGGCTCGTCCTTTTCACTGCCAACGGCTGGGCGCTTCTATTGCTCATCCAAGGCTTCACGACGAAAGACAAACAGCGGCTGGCCTGGTTGCAGCGGCGCGCTGTCGTCTGCGCTTGGATGGCGTTCATCGGCGCGGCTGGCGTAGTCGCCATGTCCGCCACCGCGATCCACTACGCGTACAACGTCGGCGGGGTCGCTCCGGTCGGCGGCGCGACGCTCGACCCCGCGCAAGAGGCCCACACCCTGCAACAAGGCGTGTCCAAGCTGATGCAGGGCATCTTCGTCGCGCTGTTGCTGATGCCGCTACCGCTCGGGACCCGCAGCGTCGTGAACGGGCAGCTGCAGAAGAAAAGCTGAGCCATGTGGTTTTGGATTGGCGCGCTGGCGCTCGGAGCTGGGTGATCTCTTGTTGGCACTTGCCGTCGCTCAGGACGACGGTGAGCGGTAGGTCTTTCCCGACGGCGGCGCAGCTGAACGAGGTTTTGGCGGCGGCGGGATTTTGGAAGCTACCGAGCTCGGGCTCGGGCGTGGACCAGGCGAATTTCGGCAAATCGGCGAGCCAGTAGCAGTCGGTCTCGAGCGCGGGCGGCACGTAGCCGGATTTGCCGCCGCAGTCCCAGCTGAATACCTGCGCGCGCGCGGGCGGCTCGACGGGGCCGCTGCAGCACACTTATCGAACTTCGGGGGTTCATCGCGCAGTTACGCTTTTTTGAAGAGCACCGACCACGTCGACGCCGCCGTTCGCTTGGCGGCCATCCTCGAACGCGCGTTCGGCGCGCACTGAGCGTGACTCAGAATCCGCTCAGCCACTCGGTCAGAAACGCGCGCAGCGGAGCGAGCAGGCGCGGTGCGTTTTCATAGCTTTGCGCGCGCAGCTCCGAGACCGAAAGCTTCAGCTCAGCGAGCGCGCCGGTGTGCCCCACCCACCAGCTTTCGAGCAACTCGGCCGTTACCTCGGGGTGAAATTGCAGACCTAGCGCGCGCTCTCCCAGCGCGAAAGCTTGGTTTTTGCAGCGCGTGGTCGACGCGAGCAAGCGCGCAGCTTCTGGCAAGTCGAACGTCTCGCCGTGGAAATGCATCACCGGCAACTCACGCTCGAGCAAGTGCCAGAGCGGGTGCTGGCGGCCCTGCTCGGTCGCGTTCAGTGGTGCCCAGCCGACTTCTTGGTGACCCATCGGATAGACGCGGGTGCCGAGCGCGCGCGCCATCAGCTGCGCCCCCAAGCACAAACCGAGCACCGGCTTGTGCGCTAGCAGCTGCGCCTTGACCAGCGCCAGCTCGGGAACGAGGAACGGGTAGTCGTGCTCGTCGTTCACCGAGATCGGACCGCCGAGCAAGACCAGCAAGTCGGGTAGCTCGAGATTCGGCCAGTTGGCGCTTGGCGCCTCGACGTAGCGCACCGTGTAGCCGGCTTCCGTCAGCAAGGGCTCGAGTGCGCCAAGGTGTTCGAAATGGACATGCCGAATCGCCAGCACGGTTTTCATGGCACGGCAGGCTTACACCGCGGAGGCCGGCTAGGCCAGAGTTGGGCCGGAGCCCGAGCGGCCTTCCCAGGCGCCGCACCGAGTCCGACCAAAGCCGGTGCGTTCCGGGCCCGACGGCCTTAGATTCGTGGTCGGGGTGGCCGTTCTGGAGTCGATCCGTGGTGGCCAGTCCTGCATCCATGCCTGAATCGCCCAGCACCGCTGTCGCGAGCGCGCCGACGCTCGAGCCCCTCGCGTTGCTCGAGCACGTGCCGATGACCGCGTACCTGCTGCGGGCGGAAGGCGACGACTTCGTGCTCGAAGGCGTGAACGCCGCCGCGCGCGCCAAGACGCCAGCGCTAAGCTCGATGATCGGCCGCCCGATTTCGCTGCTCTATGCCGAC
Organism: Polyangiales bacterium; assembly: GCA_038230915.1. Classification (GTDB taxonomy): domain Bacteria; phylum Myxococcota_A; class Polyangia; order Polyangiales; family Polyangiaceae; genus PMG-095. The sequence continues at coordinate 8,298 of JBBRMI010000099.1, forward strand.
CAACCACAGATCATCGCCGACGCACAGCGCTGCCACCGCGAACGCACGCGTGTCGTTCGCGAGACCAGCGTGCGGCGTCACGAGCGCGTCGACGGGCTGCGCCAAACCTTGGTCTTCGCTTCGCTGGACGCCGAGCGCATCGTCATCTATGCGCAAGAAACCAGCGACGTCGAGAACGCGGGCGCCGAGCTGAACGAAGTTCAAGAGCGCTACCGCAGCCTGCTCGCATCCCTACCGGAAGCCATGTTGCTGCGTGGCGCCGATGGCCGCGTGCTGGCGTGTAACGACGCCGCGGCGCGACTGTTCGGCTACACGCAGGCCAGCGAGCTGTGGGGCAAGGTCAACCTGCTGCGTGAGGGTTACCGCATCGAAACCGCGGCCGGCGAGCCCGTGGTTCCGAGCGAATCGGCTAGCCAACGCTCGGCTCGCCATGGCGAGGTGAGCCGCGGCGAGCTGTATCGCGCCGTCGACCCGAGCGGCGCGGCGCGCTGGCTGCTGGTCTCAGCGCAGCCAGTCAAGAAAGCCGACGGCACGATGGGCGGTTCGGTCACGCTTTACACGGATGAGACCGAGCGTGTGCTGGCCCGGTTGGCGGAGCGTGAAGCTGCGCTGCAGCTGCAGCTCGCGCTCGACGCCGCGCGCATGGGCACCTGGCAGTACGACCCCATCACCGATGTCGGCGACTGGTCGACGTCGCTGGACGAAATCTTCGCCTTCGGCCAGGAGGGAGCGGGGTTTCAGGGCTACTTGGCGCGCATTCACGCCGACGACCGCGACGATGCGATGCGGGTAATGCAGGAGATGCTGACTCGCGACGACGGCAATGCGTTCGAGCACGAGCATCGCCTGATCGGCGACGACGGCGTCACGCGCTGGGCCAAGATCCGCGGACGCGTGGAATGCAAGGCCGGCCGAGTGCGCATGCTCGGGACGGCGATGGACGTCACTGAGCGACGCCGCATGCAGGACGAGCTCCTGCACGCCAGCCGTCTCGAAAGCTTGGGGCGTTTGGCGGGCGGGTTGGCACACGACTTCAATAACCTGCTGGCGGCGATGCTCGGTACGATCGAGTTACTGAGCGACGTCTGTCCGGCTGCTGGCCAAGACGACATCACGACCCTGCGTCACGTCACCCTGCGCGCGCGCGACCTGACCGCACAGCTGTTGGCCTTCGCCCGCCAGCAACGCATCGAGCTGGAAACGCTAGAGGTCGGCGCGTTGGTCAAGAAGGTCGAACGGTTGCTGCGGCGACTCGTCGGCCCGACGATCGACCTTACCATCGAGACGTCCGACTTTGGCGGCACGGGCTTGCACGTGCGCGCCGACGCGGCACAGCTCGAGCAAGTGCTGGTAAACCTGGTAGTCAACGCGCGCGACGCGATGCCTGAAGGTGGCCGTGTCAACGTGAAGCTCGGCGTCACGCAGACCAACGCTTCCGCTGGCGAATCGGTAGTGCTGGAGGTGCGCGATCAGGGTCGCGGCATCGACCGCGAGCACTTGGCTCACGTTTTCGACCCGTTCTTCACGACCAAGGAGACCGGCACCGGCCTCGGTCTAGCCAGCTCCTACGGCGTCGTGCAGACGCATGGCGGCAACATCACGGTGGAGAGCGAGCCGGGCCGCGGCGCGTGCTTCAAAGTCTCGCTTCCGCGCGTCGCTGCCGAGTTCGGCAAGGCCGCGCAAGCCCGCGGCGATCAGAGCGGTCGGGGTCGGGTGCTGGTGGTCGACGACGACGCCGCAGTGCGCACGAGTACGACGCGCATGCTGCAAACGCTCGGCTATGAAGTGTTGACGGCCGCCGACGGGGCTGAAGCCGAGGCGCTGGTCGGGCGCCGCGAGGTCGAGCTCGATCTGTTGGTCTGCGACCTGGCGATGCCGAACAAAAGCGGCCCCGAGGTCGCGCAATCTATCCGCCACATATATCCGGATATTAAAGTACTATTCGTGTCCGGCTACCCGCGTGGCGCCGAACGTGAGCTGCCGGCCGAGAGCTTTTTGCAGAAGCCTTACGACCGCGACACGCTGGCTCGGAAGCTGGCCGCGCTGTCACTGGCGCCGTAAGTCCGCGCGCACCATCTGGCTTGAATGGGTAGCGGTTGCGCGCCGTCTGTGAACCGTCGAGATGCGTGTCCAGCCGCATTCGGCCGGGGAGTCGGGGTGGCGCTGACCGCTGGCGCTTGGCGGCTCTTGACGCGAGGCGAGGAGGAATGCCACAAGTGTCCGCCTATGGGGAACACCCCACACGCTGGTGCTTTTCACCAGGGGAGACGACCGATGCAGGATTTTCGCACGGGTCCGAGATACATCACACTAACCGCATTCCTTACTGGCGCGATCATGCTCTCTGCGTGCGGGGGTGGCATGACGACCTTCCAGGGCGCAGGCGCAATCGCGATCGCGGGCACCCCGCCCGCTCCGCCGCCGCCGCCGCCCCCGCCGCCGAAGAAGGAGGAGCCGCCGGCTCCGCCGCCGCGCGTCGAGGTTCGCGACAATAAGATCGAGTTCAAAGAGAAGATCCAGTTCGAGAACAACAAATCGGTGATTTTGCCGCAGTCTTTCTCGCTGCTCGATGACATCGTCAAGGTCATCAAGGACAACCCGCAGGCGAAGAAGATCGCGATCGAAGGTCACGCCAGCGCCGAAGGCGAGGCGAAGCACAACCTGACGCTTTCTGACGAGCGCGCGAAGTCCGTCATGAAGTACTGCGTCGACCACGGCGTCGAGGCCAAGCGTCTGACGGCCAAGGGCTTCGGCATCACCAAGCCGATCGCCGACAACGCCTCGGAAGAGGGCCGCGAGAAGAACCGCCGCGTCGAGTTCAACATCATCGAGCAGGACATCACCAAGAAGAAGGTCGAGATCGATCCGAAGACGGGCAAAGAGAAGCTCGTCGGCGAGACCACGACCACGGTGAAGGAAGCTGAAACGCCTGCGGCTCCCGCGGCACCGCTGGATCCGGCCGCAGCCAAGAAGGCGGCGGCGGAAAAGGCTGCCGCTGACAAGAAGGCGGCGGCGGAAAAGGCTGCCGCTGACAAGAAGGCGGCTGCGGCAAAGGCTGCCGCCGACAAGGTTGCCGCTGCTGAAAAGAAGGCTGCCGACAAGAAGGCCGCCGAGGACAAGGCTGCCGCCGACAAGGCTGCCGCCGCTGAGAAGAAGCCGAAGGCTTCTGCGAAACCGTGAAAGGCATCAGGAGGAACTCAAAATGACCAAGTCATTCGCTCTCATTGGGTTTGCGTTCGTTGCCGTCACGGGCATGGGCTGCAGCGGCGCGATTCGCACGGCCGATCCCTACCGCGACGACGTCGCGAAGGTGCTCGAGTCGAAGAACGGCGACGTGAAGGCCTGCTACGACAACGTGCTCAAAGGCAACAAGACCGCGTCCGGCAAGGTGACCGTGCATTTCGGTGTCGAAATGAAGACCGGCGCTTTCAAGGACATCAAGACGGACGGTCCGGCGGAGCTCGGCACGTGCGTGTCGACCGCTCTGAGTGGATTAGTCTTGACCCCCGGCGACGCCAACAACGGCGATGCCACATTCGTGTACGAGTTCACGGTCGGCGCCCCCGCCGCCAGCTGAGCACGCACCTCGAGCACACGTAAAACGCCGTGCGGCTCAAACCGCACGGCGTTTTGCTTTTGTCTGGAGAGCGAATCAACAGGAAGGCGGGAAGACGGGAAGACCGCGAGCAAAGATTTTCTTGGTGGGTGTTACGGGTAAGGCTCGACGCCTCAGGCAGCACCCACGCCTCAATCGCGAGAGCCACGGGCAAACGATTTCTTGTTTGGTCTCCCCAAACAAGAAATGCGCGTCTCGCCCTTCCCGCCTTCCCGTTCGCTCGACATGCTCGAGCCGGGCGGAGACTTCAGTCTCCGATCCAGGGTTTGCCGGCTTTTTCGAGGAAGGCTTTGGCTTCCGCCCGATAAGGCGAATCACGCGGTCCGAGCTTCAGGAATTGGTCCCAGTGCTTGACGGCTTCGGGGCTGGGGCCGAGGGCCCGGGCCAGCGTGTGATGCGCTTCCCAACGCCAGCGCGGCGGCGGCTCGACGGTGTCGATCAGCGCCAGCGCCTTGGTGAGCTGCTCGATTGCACCCTCGTTTTGATGATTCGCCGCCAACAGCTTGCCGTAACGAAAGCGCCAAGTCGCGTTGTCGGGCTGCGCCTGGATCGCCAGCTGCCATTCCTTGAGCGCCTCTTGCTCGCGCCCGAGGTCGTAGTAAGCGTCGGCCAGCGATGCGTGCGCTTCGTGGCGGCTCGGGCGCAGCGCCAGCGCCTTGGTCAAATCGGCGATCGCGTCGCGCACGGCGCCCTGGCGCTGGCGCAAGACGCCGCGCTGCCAGTACGCATCCGCGAGCCCTTGATCCAGACGTAGCGCCTCCGCCAACGCCTTCTCGGCCTTCGGCACGTTGCCGGCTTCGTTTGCCGCCCAGCCCACGTACAGGAAATACTCCGCGCGATTCGGGTCGAGCTCTACGGCGCGCTCCAGAGTGCGCAGCGCATCCGCCAAGCGCGTGCCCTGGACGAGCAGCGCGCGGCCCAAACAATGATGTGTCTCGGCCGAGCTCGGCCGTTGGCTGAGCACCTTCTTAAGCAGCTCTTCGGCTTGTTCGGCGCGGTTGGCCGCGACTTTGCCGCAGCCGACGCGCAGCATCAGGTCCGGATCGTTCGGCGCCTTGGCGAGTGCGTCTTCGTACTGCTTCAGCGCCTCTTCGGAGTGGCCGGACGCCTCGTACAAGAGCCCGCGCTCGAGCGCGAGCCCCGGATAATCCTTATCGACGGCCGCGACGATGTCGAACGCTTTGGCCGCTTCCTCGAACTGCCCATCGCGGCGCAGGGCGCCACCGATCCGGAATTTCGAGCCCAGATCATCCGGGTCGAGCAACGCCGCCCGCTGAAAATGCCCGAGCGCCTCTTTGTAGCGGCCCTGCGACTGCGCCACGTCGCCCAGCGCGCGCCAAACACCGGGCACGTTGGGCATCAACTCTTTGGCGGTGTCGAGGGTCTTTTGGGCGTCTTCGGGGCGGCCCTGCTGGTTGAGCAGCAGCGCCAGCGCGATGTAGACGTCGGCCGAGCTCGGATCAGTCGGTGCGGCCTTCAACACCTCGCGGTAAGCGGCTTGCGCGACGTCGCGCGCGCCGAGCGCCTCTTGCACGCGGCCGTACCAGTAGCCGACCAGCGGCGAGGTCGGCTGCGCCTCGCGGAGCTTCTTCAAAAGCGCGCTCGCCTCTTGGATACGCTCGAGCGCCAGCTTGCTCTTGGCGACACCGACCTTCGCCAGCAGATCATCCGGATCAGCGGCTGCACCAGCTTCGAAGCGCGCCTGCGCCTCCGAGTAGCGACCGGCGCGGTACAGCGAATCGCCCAGGCCAACCAGTGCGCGCGAGGCCTTGGGATTGATCTTGAGCGCGTCGCCGAAGGCGCTCTCGGCGGCGGAAATCCGCGAGCGTCCGAGGTGCACGTTGCCGAGCAACGTGTAGGCCTGCACCAGCTCGTCAGGGCTGGCGTTCTTGGCGTCTTTGATCACGCCTTCGAGCAGCGCGAGCGCGCGCGCTTCGTTCTCACGCGAACCGTACGAAAGCCGCGCCACGAGGACGCGAGCGCCCACGTGCTGCGGGTGCTTGAGCAGCAGCGCCTCCGCCTCCTGGCGCGCGCCGGCTTCATCGCCCGCCGCGTACTTGGCGCGTGACAGGCCGTACTGCAAGCGCGGCGTGTCGCCATAGCTCTTCGCCGCCTCCCAAGCCGAGAGCGCGGCCTTGACGTCTTTGGCACGCAGCTCGAGCTCGGCGCGGAGCAGCGCCGACTCGGCGTTCTTGCCTTGACCTTCCGCCGCCCCGAGCAGCTGGCGCGCCTTAGCGATCTGCCCGTCGGCGGCGGCTTGGGCCGCACGCGCGAGATCGAGCATGTCGACGTTCGTCTCTTCCGAAAGCTCGCTCAGCAGCACGGCCGCCCGAGCGTGCGTCGCAGCGTCGGTACCGAACCGCAGCTCGGACACGAAGCCAATGTAGGCCGCGAGCGCGGCCAGACCCTTGGAGCGCGGTGCGCTGCCTTGGGCATTGGCTGCGGCTTGAGCGGCACGCGCTGCATCCGGGTAGGTATCTTGCGCCAGCGCGGCGTTAGCCTGTTTGGCCGTGGCCTGGACGAGCTCGTGGTACTCGCCCGCCTTCAGGTGATCCATCACGAAGAACGCGCCGAAGGGTCCGACCGAGGGCACCAACGCCAACGCCGCACCACCCAAGCCGAGCACGAACGAGCCGACCAGCAGCCGCAAACCGAGGGGACTGCGCGGCTTCTGCGCCGCGAGCTTAGCCTTAGGCGCACCGACGCGAGCGTGCGACGCAGCGCCGGCGGTCGCTTCCTGCGGCACCGCGCCAAACTCCATGTCGTCTTCACCGCGGCCGGCGGTGGCCGCAGCGACCGGACCCCGTGCAGGTGGCGCATCGAGGCCGACATCCGGTCCACCCCCGCCGCCGCCATCGAGACTGACTTCGCCGTAGTCGGTTCCGCCGCCGCCGGTTTGGCGCTGCAACGCCGCAGCTTGCGTCGCGGCGAATGCGCGCGCTTCGACGGTGGGAGCTGCCGACATCGGACCCGGGAGTGGGGCCTCGCCGAAAGGATCGGCTTCGTAGTCGCTCGGCGGCGAGCCGGCGGGTGCCGTGGCGATGCCACCGAGCAGGTCGACCTCACCGAAGCCTCCGCCGAACGGCTGCGGCGGCGGCAAGCTCTCACTCGGCGGCAGCTCGATCTCGGCGAAGCCTGCGCCCGGCGCGGTGCTGAGCCCCAGCGATGGCGAATGCATTCCTGCGCTCGACGTGCCGGTTGCGGCCGGAAACGTGCCGCCGAGCGCGGGCGGCAGGCTCGGGCTCGTGGGCGCTGGCAGCAAACCAGCGGCGGCTGGCAGCCCTGCGGTGCTCCGCGAGGGCAAGCTACCGCCGAGCGCGGGCAAGCTGCCGCCGAGCGCGGGCAAGCTACCGCCGAGCGCGGGCAAGCTGCCGCCGAGCGCGGGCAAGCTGCCACCGAGCGCGGGCAAGTTGCCGCGACTGGGTGACGGCAGGTTGCCGCCAACAGCGGGCAAGTTACCGCCACCGGGCGACGGCAGCTCAAGCTCGATCGACATCGGGAGCTCGCCGGCGCTGAGCGGCAGATCAATGTCGAGCAGGCCGGGCAAATTCCGACTCGGGGTAGGCAGGTCGATGCTGTCGCGGCGTGGCGACGGGAGCTCGAAGCTGGCAGCGCTTTGCGTCCGCGGTACTGCGGGTCGCGCTGGCAATCCCACGCCCGGCATGGCCGGCAAACCGACGCCAACCGTACTCGGCAAGCCGATGCCCGACGTTGCTGGCAGCCCGACGCCCGGCATCGCGGGCAAGTTGGGCTGGCTGCGCGATACCGACGGCAGATCAATGCCGCCGCGTTGCTGCGCGGGCGATGGCAATGCGGTAACGCCAGGTCCGTCGTCTGAGGGCCAATCCAGCTCGATCCCTGTCGGATCCGGGTACGACGGCGAAGCGAGTGGCGCTGTGGAGCGCACGGGCGAGGGCGGCCGCGGCGACGGCAGATCAACGTCGGCCGCTCGACCCACTGCTGGCAGATCGGCGGACTCAAAATTTGGCGCCGGGGCTGGCAGCACCACCTGCGGCCGGGCCGCCGACACCGAAGGCAGGTCGATAGCTCCGGCGGGGCTGCGGGCGGCTACCGCCGGCAGATCAGCTGACTGCGCGGGAGCACCGGCTGGGCGGGGCACCGGCGGGCGCCCTGGAACCGGTGGCCGTGCCGGTGGCTGCGGTGCGGTGTGTTGCGGCGCGGGCGCGGGCACGGGCGGTTGCGGCCTGGCAACAGCGGGCAGCCCGGCGGCGGCCGCAGGCGCTACGCCGAGCATCGTCCCCTTCATGGCGGCCGAACGCGCCGGCGCGACGCCCAGCATTGTGCCCTTCTTCGGATCCGGCGGCGCAACTGCCGGAGGCGGCGCCGAGTCACCCAGCCCGAGGACTCCACCCAGCACTGGGCTCGGACCCGTCTTGCGCGTGTCGCCGGGCGGATCGACCTTGAACGAGGTGCCGCACTTCGGACAGCGCATCTTGAGCCCGCTCGACGGGATCCTGCGCTCATCCACCTGATAGGGAGCTTTGCAGCCCGGGCACTCGACTTTGAACATGTACCCTGAAAGGGTGTTCTAGCAGCACCTTCGGCCAAAACGAAACGCCCTCGAGCGTCAATCCTTCTTAGCGGCGGTCCTTCCGTGCTAACGGCGGCCCAGAAACCATGCAGCGCACCACCAGCGTCAGTGTCGGTCTGCTCTTCGTCGCGGCGATCGCGGCCGTCGCCATACTCGGCTTACGCCCGAAACGTGAGCCTGAGCTCACGCCGGCGCCGAAACCCAGCGCATCCGCCGCGCATGTGGCGAGCGCTGCGCCGAGCAGCAGTGCCGCCCCAGTTGCCGGTGGGGACGACCCAGATGGGGGCGTGCCTAGCGAGCTTACCGTTACTGAAGGCTTCGAAACATTCCCGGACGGTCGGAAGGTACCAGAGCTGCCGGCCAGCGCTCCGGCACGCATCGGCTTCGGGGCCGTGGTCTTTGCCTACCGAGGCGCACAGGGTGCAGCTGCTGACGCGCGGAGCAAGGAAGACGCGAAGAAAAAGGCAGCCGAGACGATCGAGCTCGCGCAGAAGGACTTTGCCGCTGCAGTGGGCAAGGGCGATCACGGCTCGACCACCGACGCTGGGCGCTTGCCCCGCGGCGTGATCGAGCCCCCGATCGAGTACATCCTGTTCATGCTCGAGAAGGGGAAAGTTCACCCCGAACCGATCGATACACCCAGAGGTTATTGGGTGGTGCGTCGTAACGAGTGACACGCTCGCGCTCGCGGGACTAAAGTCCCGAGGATCCCCCGGGATTCATGGTGAGCACGAGCAAGCCTCCTCAGGCGCAGGCCGCGCCGTCGGACTTGGCGCTGGTGACGTCGGTCATTCAGCGCCTGCGCGCGGAGCACGATGCCACCGAGTCGGCGGCCGCCAAGGCCATCCTGCTGCACGAGCTGGGTGTCCTGTCCGAAGCGCTCGGCGACGAAGCCGGTAGCGCGCGCGATCAGCTCGGCGCCGTCAACGCCGACCCAGATTTCCGTGAGCCCCTCGAACGGCTAATCGCCATCATCGAGCGGCGACAGTCCTACAAGAATTTGGGCAAGCTACTCGAGCGGCTGGTGCGCGTGGCAGAAACGCCCGAAGAGCGCGCCCGCGCCCTGCTCGACCAAGCGTCTTTCGCCAGCGACCACGAAGGCGACGACGGCACCGCGCGCATGCTGCTCGAGAACGCCGCCGACGAATCGCCGGATGACGTCGCGCTCTGGCTCGCGCTCGAGCTATCGGCCGGCAAGACCTCGGACGCCGAGCTGCGCGATCGCGCACTATCAGCCCGCGCCCGCTTGGCGCAAGATCCGCTGTGGAAGCAGCTGCTGTTGATCGACCTGGGCGAGCTGCGCTCGGCTGGGGGCGAGAGCGTCACGGCACGGCAAGCGCTCGAAGAAGCCGTCGGGCTGGGCGGTAGCGCGACGTTCGAAGCGCTCGAGGCGCTGGCGCAATTCGGCCATGCCCATGCTGCTCCGGACGTCGAAGAGCGCGCGCTCGAAGCGCTCGCCGACGCGATCGCGCTGTCGTTGACCAACCCGGAAGCCGCCGACAAAGTCGGGATCCCGCGTTACAAACGCAGCTCGGCGCAGGCCGCATACGCCTGGCTGTTGGCGGCCGATCGCAAGCGCGCCCGCGGCGACTTAGCCGGCGCGACGGCGCTTTTGGACCAAGCCTTGGAGCTTCTGCCGACCGAGCCGCTGTTGGTGCGAGCGCGGCTACATTTGGCCGAGGTGGCGGGCGATACGGCTAGCGCGGCGCGGCTCGCCAAGGCTGAGCTCGGGCGCGGCGTGAAGGGCGAGTTGGGCGCTGCCCTTTCGCTGCGCGTCGCCGAAGCCGCCGCCGCCGAGGGCGACGCTGCCGGCGCACGCGCTGCGATCGAGCAGGCGTTGGCCGCGGATCCGGCGAGCATCCCGGCGCGAGCTCTCTACCTCGATATCTTGGGCAGCGGAGCAGATCCGCAGGCCCTGGCGACCGCGCTCGAGGGTGCCGCAGAGCACCTGCCTTCCGATACGGCCAAGGCGCGCCATTACTTGATGAGCGCGGAGGTGTTTGCGCGCTCGGTCGGCGATGCGCAGGGCGCGAAACTGGCGCTGTCGCAGGCTGGCTTGTCCGGCGCGCAGCCGGCGCTGATCGGGCGCCTGGCGCGGCTACTTGCCGTGCTGACCGGCGACAGCGCCTGGTACGAAGAGGCGACGCGGCGCTTGATGGCGCAAGGCGCGAGCGAGGGCGAACCGGCCGGCCTGTGGCTGGAACTCGGGCGCGCACGCGCGTTGCGCGGCGATCGCGCCGGCGCGCTGGCAGCGTTTCAGAGCATCGCCAAGCTGCCGGAGAGCGCGTGGCTCGGCAGCGTGCTGACGACCTGTGTGGCTCCGCTGATCGCCGGTGGCGAAGGCCGCGGCGCTGCTACCGAGCTCAACGAGGGCATCGCCCAGCTCGACCAATTGACCGAAGTCGTGCGGCCACAGAGCGAACCGCGCGCGCGAGCGTTGGCCACGGTGGCAGCGGCGCTGTCGCGCGCAGCAGGTGACGTCGAAGGTTTTGCGACGCGCTTGGCGGCGCTGCACGCCGCCGACGACGGCGACTTGGTCGTGGCGCGCGCGCTCAGCCAGCAACGGCGAGACGCCGGTGACGTGCCGGGCGCCTGCGCGGTGCTCGAGGCAACGGCCGTCGCGCTCACCGACGCCGACGCCGATCTGGCGGCAGCGATGTGGATCGAAGCCGGCCTCTTGCGCTTCCGCAGCGGCGACCGCAAGGCAGCGCTCGCCAGCTTCGAGCAAGCCGAGCAGCGCTCAGCGGCGGCCGGCGAGTTTTTGACGCGGCTGGCGCGCCGTGCGACCGCGCCCAATGATCTGGACGCGCGCCGCCAAGTCCTGGCCTCGGCCGACGCGCAGGAGCGCGCCGTAGCAGCCCTCGAACGCTTCGCGCTCGAATCCGGTCGCGACGGCAGCGCCGCCGCAGCCGCCGACGCGCTCGACACTGACGCCGACGACGCTACGCCCGACGAAATCAGCACTGCGCTCACGCTCGGGCGCGCGCTGTGGGGTACCTCGAGCCGCGATGTCGAGCGACGCACCGAAGCCTTGAAAGCGCTGTCGAAGCGCAGCACCGCTGCTGCTGCTGCCTGCGGCGCCGCGCTGTTCGTGCTCTCGCTCAGCAGCGACGCAGCGCTCGGCAGCGGCGAGCTTTTGGACGCCGCCGCTGGTTGGGCCGCAGCGGATGGCTCGCCCGTGGCCGCGCTCGAATGGCTCGCGGCGGCGTCGGCGGCCGGTGACTTGAGCGGCGAAGTTCAAGCACGTCGCACACTGGCTGGGCGCGTCTCCGGCCCCAGCGCCGCCGCGCTCGCTGCCGGTTCCGATCTCGTCAGCTGGCTCGCCGGGATGGAGCTCGATCCACCCGCCGAGTCGTCGGAGCCGGCCGTGCGCCTCGCCAACTTGGAGCTGGCAGGTCCTGGCTGCGATCCGCGGCGTCGCGCGGCCGCCCTGCTCGACGTCGGCGAGTTGCTCGGCGCGGAGAGCACGCCACTCGCGACCGCGCTGGCTGGCATGAACCAGCTCGCGTACGGCGACGTCGCGCAGGCGCTCGACTCGTTCCGGCGCGTCGTCGACGCCCACCCCGAAGACATCGCGGGCTGGGAAGGGTTGCGCGCCGCGGCCGAAGCTGGCGGCGACCAAAGCACGCTGGCCGAAGCCTGCGCATCGCTCGGTGACGCTGTCAGTGATTCGACGGCCGGCGGCCGGTTTTGGGCGCAAGCCGCCGGGATCTTGCTGGACGGGCTGAACGACCCATCGCGCGGCGAGTTCGCGCTGTCGCGCGCAGTCGAGCGCGACATCAAGCAAGGCGCGGCGTTCGATCGGCTGTTCCGCATCGTCCGCCAGCGCAAAGACGACGAGCGCTTGCTCGACTTGATCACGCGCCGCCTGACGGTGGCCGAAGACCCGGACGAGATCGCCAAGCTGTTTTGGGAGCGCGCGCGCGTGCTGCGCGGCAAGGGCGACCGTGATGGCGCCCTCGCCGCTCTCGAGAACGTGCGCATGCTCGAGCCCGATCACGTCGGCGCGCTCGCGCTCTCCGGTGAGATCTTCATCACCGTCGGCCGCTTCGAAGAGGCCGCCAACCATCTGGCGGAGCTGGCCGCGCACCCGCAAGCGCCCACTCAACAGCGCTTGATGAGCGGCGTGGCCGCGGTCGATCTGTTCGAAAACAAGTTGCAAGATCCGGTGCGTGCGCTCGCGGTGCTGACGGCGCTGCACGGCGCCAAGCTGTCGACCTTGCCGGTGCGCGAGCGCTTGGCGAAGGTCGCCACCAAGGCCGGCGCGTTCGATCAAGCCGTGGCGGCGCTCGAGTTGTTGATGAACGAGCGCGACAGTCGCGACGGCCGGATCCAGGCCGCTCGCCTGGCGCTAGTCATCTATCGCGACAAGCTCCAGCGACCCGCGGCGGCCAAAGCCGCGGTCGAAAAACTGCTCTCGGAGTCGCCGGATGACGGCGAAGCTATCGATTTGGTGCTCAGCGGCGCGATCCCCGAGGGGCTTGCGCGGCCGCTGCTGGCTCGCGCCCAGGTCACGCTGGTGCAACGGCTGATGGACAATCCGCTCGATGCCGAGCGCGTGCTGTGGCTGGCAAAGGTCGCTCATTTCTTGGGTAACATGCCGCAGCGCCAAGCCGCGCTCGGAGCGCTATCCGCAATTGGTCGCGGCAGCCCGGAAATCGACAAGGAGCTCGCCAACCTCGATCGGCGCGTCTCGAACGGGCCGAAGATCGCCATCGACGACGCCTCGCTACCGACCCTGGCCGATCCGGACGACCGCGGCGCCGTGGCCGAGCTGATGCGCGTGATGGCCACCACCATCACCGAAGCGCTCGGCCCCAACCTCCAAGCCTTCGGCGTGACGAAGAAAGAGCGCGTCGATCCGCGCGCCGGTCTGCCGATCCGCAACGAGGTCGCGGCATGGGCGGGCGCGCTCGGCATCGGCGACTTCGAACTGTACGTTGGCGGCAGTGACCCCGGAGCCGTGCGCGCGCTGGCGCTTGAAACACCGGCGATCGTCGTCGGCGCCGGCGTGACCGCGCCGCTATCGCCGATCCACCGCCAGGCGTTAGCGCGCGAGCTGTACGCGCTGCGCCGCGGCACCACCGTGCTCGGTCACCGCGAGTCCGACGACGTGGCGGCTTTGATTGTCGCTACTTGCCGCCTCGGTGGCGTCGAGCTCTCGGCGCCCAGCTTTGCCATGCTGGGCGAATTCCAGCGCCTGCTGACCAAAGAGGCGTCGGGTTGGGGCGGCCGGCAGCTGCGCAAAGTCTTGCCGGATTTGGCGCGCGCCGTCGCCGACGAATCGCCCGATTTGCTGGGTTGGGTCCGCGCCGCAACGTCGAGCTTGGACCGCATGGCGGCGATCGCTGCTGGCGATGTTTCTTGGGTGCTCGGTGGGCGGACGCGCGCACCGGTCGGTGAAGGGCGCGAAGAGCGCGCACGCGCCGAACGCCTGTTGGCGTTCGTGCTGTCCCCCACCTACCTGGATCTGCGCGAGCAGCTCGGAATGGGAGTGCGATGAGCGGGACGGACGACGGCGAGAAGCGCGCGCGCGGCGCGGGGCGCAGCGGCTCGGCGGGTAGCATCGGCAAGGAGCTGGGCGACGATCTCGACTTCGAAGCGGACGCGCTGCTCGATTCGCTTTTATCCGACGACGCACCGGCCGGGCCAGCAACCAAGAGCACGCGCCCCGGCGCGCCTGGCTCCGGCGGCGCGAAGGTCAGCGAACCGCCGCCTTCCGAGGGGCGAGTGCTGCACGCCCCCGAAGCGCGCGAGTTCCCCGATGACGAACCGACTTGGGTCGGTAACATCGACGTCGTCGCGGGCACGGACTTGAAGGCGCTGGCCGAGAAGATGGGGCTGGGCGACAAGCCCGCCGACAAAGCTGGCGCCGAATTGCGACCGCCACCGCCGATTGGCGCAGCGCCGGTGATCCCGGTGTTGCCACCGCCCCCCGCGTTCTCACCGCCGCGCCGGGCCGGAATTCCGCGGCCCGGTGGAGTTTCGTCGGTCCCCCGCCCCGCTTCGCGCGCCCCCTCGCCGGCCCGCGGCACCCTCGCCGGCACCGGCACTGCCCAGCCGCCCGCCGTCAATCCGGCGGGACCGCCGCCGCGTCAGCCGTTTCCGCCCGCGCACAGCCCGCCGATGCCGTACGCGACGCCGATGCCGGAGGCGCGCGAGCTGCCGACGTTCGGCGAAGACGACGAAGTCACGCGTGTGCAAGGCATGCCGACGTTGCACGACATCGATGCCCTGCTCGAGCGCGTCGCGCAGGACTCGCCGCCCAGCATCAAGACGACGCGACCGCCGGCTGGCGTGCAGGAAGCCCACATTCAAACCAGCGCCCAGCCGCTGGAAGAGCTCGAGCTCGATGATGACGTCGAGAGCTCGCCGGCGTTCAGCGCCACGGCCATCACGAACCTGAGCGCTCTGAGCGCTCTGAGCTTCGAAGAGGTCGAAAGCGAGGAGATCGACGGCCTGCTCGAGGCCTCGCACGAGGCGCGCGTGGACGTCGCGGCCGTTGATCTGAGCGACGCCGAGCTGGAGGCGTTGGCTGCGGCCGAGCTGGGCGACGCGATGCCCAGCGAGCCACCGCGCGCTCCGCTGTCGCACACACCACCGCCGCCCGATCTGCGCTCGTCGCCTTCAATGTGGCCCGACGAACGCCCAGCGGCCGCGCACTTGGCGCTGGATTCGGAGCGCTGGACGGAGCGCGCGGAATGGCTGGAGGCCGAGGCCCACGCCGCAACCGATCCGGTCGCCAAGGCCCGTTCGTTGCTGGTCGCGAGCGAGATTTGGGCGCTGGTCGGCGACATTGCGAGAGCGCGCGAAGTCGCGACCGAAGCCAGCTCGATGGCGCGTTCCTTACCGCTCGTCGGTCGGCAGCTGCGCGCGCTGGCCGCCGCCGAACAAGACTGGAAAGCCGTCGCCACCGCGCTCGATCTCGAGACGCGCGGCGCCCCAACGGCCGAAGCGCGCGTCCACGCCGCCTACCTGAACGCCGAGGTGCACCGCCTGGCGATCAAGGACGACGCCACTGGCAAAAAGAAGCTCGAGCTGGCGTTGCGCGCCAACGTCGACGACCCGCGCGCCCATGTCTCCAGGCTGATCGAGCTGCTCGGCAAAAGCATCGGACCCGCGCGGATGCGTTGGCCCGAATCCGTGGCGCTGGCCGAGCTGATGCAAGCGACGGAAGAGAGCTCGCGGCTGCGCGGCGGCCCCGTGCCGGCCGGCGCGCCCGGCACGACCGTGGCCCCGAGCCTGGCGCTCGAACAGGCGCGCAAGGCGTTCGCCGTCGGTGATCGGGGCGGCACGGCAACGCTCGTGGCGCGCTTGGCAGAGATCGACGGCATCGGCCCGGCGGCGCTTTGGCTAGCGGCGTCGCTGGCTGCTCACGAGAACAAGACGCGCCCCGACGCGATCGGTTGGCTCGAACGCCTGCTCGGCGGCGACGCGGACGTGCTGGCGCGCCGCACGTTGTCCGCTCGCGCGCTCGAGCAAGGCTCAAAGGAAGGCATTCAAGCCGCCAGCGAAGGCGAAACCGAAGCGTTCGTCGCGCTCGATCGCGCGGTGCTGGGAGCGCTCAGCGGCGAAGGGCTGGAGACGCTCGGCCCGTTGGCATTCGAGCTCGCCAAGAGCGACGAGCAAAGGCCACTCGGGGCTGCCATCCACGGCGCGCTCGCGACCGGCCAAGCCGGCGAGCTCTTGGTCGGCACCGAAGCCGCCCGTTCGGCGCAAGCGCTGGGCCTTTCGCTCACACCGCCGCCCGGTACCGAGCCTGCTGCCGCCGCGGCACTCGCCTACTTGCGAGCGCCCGCTCAGCGCTTTTTGGCCGCCAATCCGGAGAGCGCGCTCGGCCCGATTTTGCAGCTGCGCTTTGCCACCACCGACAAGCAGGCGCCATCACTGCTGCGCGGCATCGGCGCCCTGTCCGACGGCGACGCGACGCGTACACGCGACGAAAGCCTGGCGAGCGCGCTCGTTGAAGAGTTGTCGGGGGCCACCGCCGCCGCCGCGGAGCGCTACGCCGCTGCCTACGAGGCCGACGCGCGCACACCCACGGCGCTGCGCGCGCTGCTGCAAGGCGCCGATCGCGACGCGATCGTCCGCCTGCTCAGCGGCGCCGCCGAGGCCGCTGCGGATCCGACGCAGGCGGCGCTGTACCTGCTCGAGGCCGCGTTGCGGCTCGGGCCGGAAGACGCCGAGCGCTACGACGAGCTCTTGCGTAAAGCAGCGGAGGCGCTGCCATCGTTGTCGTTGATCCATCGGCTCGGCGAACAGCAGGCGCGCGCGCGCGGTGATTCGGAGCGGCTGCTCGGCTGGCTGCGGGCGCGCCGCGCGGAGAGTGAAGACGTCGTCGAAACCTCGCTCGATCTTGTGCGCGAAGCCTTGCTCGTCGCCGAGACCGACCTGGCACTCGCTGCGAGTCTGCTCGGAGACGCGATCGCCGCACGCCCTTCCGATATCGCGCTTCGCGAGCTGCACGAGCGGATCGCGGGCAGCGACGACGAAGCACGCGCGGCTTGGCGCGAGCAAGCTGCCGAAAATGCCAACGACGACACCAAACGCGAGTTGTTCGCGCAGGCGGCGCTCGAGCATCGGCGGGCGGGCAACACCGAAGCCACCGGCCGCACCGCGCAGCTGGCGGTGAAGCTCGGCGCGGGCGAAATCTTGAAGGTGCTTGCCGACGAGAGCGCGCTCGGCACGCAGGCCGGCGCGCGCGTCTCGGAGGCGTTGTTGGCGCAGGCGCGCGGCACCGAAGACGCGGGCGAGTTGTGCGAGCTGTACGAGCGGCTGTCGAAGATCGATCGCGCTCGTGGCGACAGCTCCAGCGCGCTGCTCTGGCACAGCGCGATTTTGGAGCGTGCCCCCAACCACCTGCCGGCGCTGCGCCGCGTCGAGCATCACTACATCGGCGCGAATCGACTCGAGGAGCTGGAGCCGATCGCGGCGCGGCTGGCGTCGCTGGCGTCCGGCGGTGAGGGCGACGCGCACGCGCGGCTCTCGGCCCGGATTCGTATCCGCACCGGCGCTTGGACCAGTGTGAAGGAGCTGGTGGCTGGTGCGCTCCAACAAGACCCGCCGCGGCTCTGGGCGTTGCGCATGCTCGAAGCGCAGGCGCGCGCGGCCGACGACTCGGCGACGACGCTGGCCGTCACCAAGAAACTGCAAGAGCGCAGCGAGCGACACGCCGACAAGGCGACGCTGCTCCTGCGCGCAGGCGAGGCCGCCACGCGGCTGGGTGAGCTGGACGAGGCACAGTTGCTGCTGGAGCGTGCGCTCAGCCTGGTGCCCGATCATCAGGTCGTGCTCACGACGCTGGCCGAGGTGCTCGAGGCGCGCGGCGACTTCCGTGCGTCGGCGCGCGCGCTCGAAGGACTGGCCGAGGCGAGCGTGATCGACTCGCACAAGGTGAGCGCCTGGCACCAGGCGGGCGTGTTGTGGCTCGACAAGGGCAACGACGCCGAGCGCGCGCGAGCCGCGCTCGAAAACGCCGTCGCCCTCGACATCACCAATGAAGACGCGGTCGTGCGTCTGCAGGCGTTGTACGTGTCGGGCGGCGACCGCGAGAAGCTGGCCGGCCTGCTGGAGCGACGCCTGTCGCACACGACCGATCCGGAAGAGCGCGTCGCGCTCGAGGTCACGCGCGGCCGAGCGCTGGCCGACGTCGGCGAACGCGGTCAAGCCAAAGCCGCGCTGGCGGCAGCGCTCGACGCCAACCCCGATCACGTCGAGGCCTTGTCCACGTTCGCTGAGCTGTGCAGCGAAGAAGGTGATTGGAGCGCGGCCGAACAAGCCTACATCCGCCTTGTGCGGCACCTGCCCGAGGTCGCCCGGCAAGCGCAGATCTACCGCCGCCTGGGCGAGCTGTACGATACGGCCTTGCCCAACCCGGAGCGCGCCGAGCTCGCGTACCGCGAAGTGCTGAAGCGCGAGCCCGACGACGCCGACTCCGTCGGACGGCTGGTGCAGGTGCTCGGGCGCCGCGGCCTGGCCGACAAGGCAGTCGAGCTGCAGACCGAATTCTTGGGGCGCGCCACGACGCCCGAGACGAAGCGCGAGCGCACGCTCGGGCTCGCTCTGGTGGTGGAGCAACTCGGCGGCGATCGCAAGAAGGCCGAGGCGATCTTGGACAGGGCGCGCAAAGACGCGCCGCTCGATCACACCGTGCTGCGCGCGTTGGTCGAGATGCATCAACGCGCGAACGAGCAGCGCGCCGCCACCGTGCTCTTGGATCGCGCCGCCACCGACGCACGCCGCGCGCTGGCAACCGGCCGCTTCGATCCAGCACTATTCGAGATGCTGGCAGCGGTAGCCGAGCTGCGCGGTGCGCACGACGCGGCGTCGCTCGCGACCGCCACCTTGATGTCGCTGTCGGGTGAAGACATGCCGATCGCAGCCACCGGGCAGGCGGCCGGCGACCTGCGGCTGGACGACCAGCTCGCGCCGGACTTGATCACGCCAGCCTTGCGCGCGTTGTTGAAGAAGGCCGGCGACGTGCTGGACAGCGCTTTCTCCGTCGATTTGCGGGCGCTGAAGGCCGCGCCGCTGCCGGTGGCGTCGCAGGCGTTCGTGGCGTTCGTCCAGAACGTGGCGCAGTCGTTCGGCATCCGCGGGCTCGAGGTGTTCGCGTCACCGGCGCTCGGCCCGGTGTGCATGCCGGTCAGCACCAACCCGCCGGTCATCGTCTTCGGGCAAACGCTGCTCGACCACGCCGACGACGCGGCGCGCTTCTTCCTGTTGATGCGCAGCTTGAAGATCCTGCAGGGCCGCGCGGCGACGCTGTCGCGCACGCCGCCGATCGAGCTGCCGCCCGTGCTGAGCGCGTTCTTGTCGCTGTTCGCATCGAATTGGACGCCGCAAGGCGTGGACGCCAAGAAGCTCGCCGACGCGCGGACCAGACTGCAGCAAGCCATGCGGGTACGCCTCGACGACGACGTCCCGGTGCTGGCGCTCGAAGTGATCGGTAGCCTGGGTAATCGCGTGAGCCAGCTTGGCACCGCGATTCACCAATGGGGTGACCGCACCGGCCTCTTGGCGGTCGGCTCGCCCAACGCAGCCCTGCGCGGCCTAGCGCTGGCCGCCGGTCAGCTCGCGGGACCACCGGCAGGACCAGAGCGCGTGAAATGGGTGATCCGCAACCCTGAAGCGCGCGACTTGGCCGTGTTCAGCGTCTCCGAAGCGTACGCCGAGGCGCGCTCGCGGCTCGGCATCGCGCGCTAGTGAGTGGACTACGGCTTTCTTCTCAACCCAGGGCGCCGCGCGCAGCCGCGCGCGCAGGCACTGACGTTTCATCGCATCTGTCGCCTCAATTCGGCCCTCAATTGGGCTGCCGCATCGCGGCTCACCTCGCAGAGGCTGTCGGGGCGACCTCAGGTCTCGCTTGGCGCCCAGATTTTTTCACAGGGAGATCGCGAGATCGGGAGGTCGAGCAGAGCGTGATCTTG
>JBBRMI010000100.1:0-27880 GCA_038230915.1 Polyangiales bacterium
CAGTCCTGATCCGTTGTCGGGGCCCTGCGCGAGGGCGGCCCCAGGAAGGGGTCCGGCAGCGGGATCGGGATCGGTCTCGGCAGGGGCTTCGGGCAAGCCAGAGGCGGGGCCGGGCTCGCGCAGGGCCTTTCTCGGCCTCGACGCGGAGCCGGGTATTTCGGTATCGGTTGCGGGCTTCGGCCCTGGGTTTCGGTCGTCTCCTTAGCAGGCAGGACTTGGTGGCCGCGAAAGCTCGGTGGTGGTGGTCGTGATGAGCGCGAACAAGCATGGCGCGCAGTTCAGCGCGTCAGAAGGAAGCAACATGCTCCGCATTTATGACGTAGTTTTGCAGGTCTTGAAGCAGCTGCAGCCAGCTCTGCGACGGATTGAGCTCCGGGACCGCGACCTGGCTCGCCAGTTCCGCATCGTCGCTCCTCTCGTCAAGCTAGGAGCCAGGTAGCCGACCCGCTCTGACGCTGTCGCAAATGCGACAGCGTCAGCTTCGCCACGAGTCGCCGCGAAATCATTGCGGAAACCGTGTCGCCAATGCGACATCGAAACGCGCCCCACAACCCCGGCACCGAGCTCATCAACGCCGCGCCAAGGCCCGAACGCGATGAATGCTCAGCCGCCTTCCTGTTGTCTCGCTCGCTCTCAGCCCCGCATCGCTTCGATCGGCGACGTACCGGCGGCTTTCAACGCCGGTAGGAATCCGCCGATGATGCCCATGCCCGCGCCGGCGATGATCGCGCCGATCAGGATGTTGGGTGTCGGCGAGAACGAGAACGTTATCTCCGACCACGACGCTTGGTTCATCAGCGAAACGTGGGCGAAGGTGAGCAGCAGCGCGCCCACCAGGCCGACTAAGCCGCCCACCAATGCCAACACCACCGACTCGACCACGAACGAGGTCAGGATGTTGAACTTCGAGAAACCGAGCGCGCGCAACGTGCCGACCTCACGTTTGCGCTGCGCGACAGCAGCGAACATCGTGTTCATGGCGCCGAGCGTCGCTCCGAACGCGCAAAAGATCGAGATCACCGTGCCGAGCACGCCGACGAACAAGGCCGTCGCCTGCGACTGCTTCTCGTAATAAGTCGTCTCGCGCTCCGCTTCGAGCAAGAGCTGCTTGTCAGTCTCGATCGTCGCCTTGAAGGCGTCGAACTTGGCCGGCGAATCGAGCCGTACCGTCACCGACGAGACCAAGCCGTCACGGCCGAACGAAGACCGCGCCGTTTCCAGGCTCGCCCACACTTCGGACTCGAACGAGGAGCCGCCGGCTTCGAAGACCCCGACGACCTCGACCGGGCGGTTCTTCTTCAGGTCGAACTTCTCGCCGATGTTCATGCCCGCGTAGTTACCCACCAGCGCCTTGCCGATGACACACTCGTCGGTACCGGCCTTCGCAGGCCGGCCGGCGATGATGTGCACGTCGGGTCGCACCTTGAGCACGTTGTCCGGCACGCCGCGCACCTGCACGTTCGAAATCTGGCCGGCAGCGCCGCCCAGCTTCTCTTGCGCGATCACGACCACGGTCTCGCCGCTGCCGAGCGGCGCGCCGGTTTCGTCCTTCTTCACGCCCGGGGCGGCGAGGATCAAGCTCACGGCGTTGTTCTCGATGCTACTCGATAGCTCCGCGCCGCTACCCTTGCGTGTGACGATGGCGTTGTCCGGACGCCCGCCAGCGACCAGCGTCTTCTTCACGCCGGCCGACAGCATCATCGCCGCTGCCAGCACGAACACGACCAGCGCGATGCCACCGGCCGTCGCGAACGTGGTCGTCTTGCGAACCATCAAGCTACGAACGTTGTACGAAATGGGAATCATGGCTTTTCCTCAACCCACTCGCCGCAGGGATTCGACGACTTGAAGTGAAGCCGCCTTGCGCGCCGGCAAGATCGCCGAGACGATCGCCAAGCCGAGTGCCAGCCCGAACGCCATCAGCGCGATCTGCGGCTGCACCCGGAACTGCGGGAACATTTGGCCCATATTCTCTTCCAGGAAGCGACCGACGCCGAGATTGACGAACGGGTAACCGAGCCCCAGCCCGACCACGCCGCCGACGATGCCGATCACCAGCGCTTCGCCCAGCACGAACTGCGCAATGTGCTTGGGTAAGAAGCCGATCGCGCGCAAGACGCCGTACTCGTTGGTGCGCTCGCGCACGCCCATCGCGATCGTGTTGCCAACGATCAGGCCCATGATCGCGATCATCACGACGCTGACCAGGTCGATCGCCTTCAAGATTGCCGAGAACATGCCCAAAAAGGACTGGTTCAGCGCGGCCTCACTCATCGTGATCGTCTGCAGGTCGCGGTCGTCGAACTTGGCGTCGACCGCTTTGGAGATGCGACCGGAGGCACCCGGGTCGTTGATGTTAGACACGATCCAGCCGACGAGATCCTTGCGCCGCTCGGGCAAGGATTCGTTCATGTAGTCCCAGTGGAACCACACCGTCGAGCGATCGACGTTAGTCGTGGTGGTCGTGTAGATGCCCGAGACGTTGAAGTCCCAGTTGCCGGGATAGATGCTGCCGGCCAAGGTAATCTTGTCGCCGACCTTCCAGTGCTTCTTCTTGGCCAGCGCGTCGCCAATCAGCGCGCCGCGGCGGTCGGCTATCCAGGCTTGCTTCTGGTCTTCGGGCGCTTTGATCTCGGGGTAAACCTTGAGCAGGTTCGGTGGATCGGTGGCGATCGTCGCGAAAAAGTCGTTCTCGTCCTTCGGATCCTTGCCGCCGAACCAGTTGGCGTAGCAAACCGCGGTAACGCCGGGCATTTGCGCGATTTCTTCAGCGTAACGTTTGGGAAGTTGCATCACGAAGCTGACCTTGTGTCGCGTCGCGATGCGGTCCTTGGCGGCGAATTCGGAGGCGCTGGTCCACGACCAGACCACGGTGCGCAGCATGATGAAGAACAGCGTCGCGATCGCCACCACCGCCACCGTCAGCGACGTGCGCAGCTTGTTGCGCCCGATGTTGCGTGCCGCGATGCTGAACAACGTCATAGCGCGAGCGCTCCCTTGTCGAGGCGGTGGCAAACCGTCGCACGCTCGGCGGCTGCCGGGTCGTGCGTCACCATGACGATTGTCTTGCCGAGCTCGGTGTTGAGCCGGCCGAGCAGGTTCAAGATGTCGTTGGCGCTGTCGCGATCCAAATCACCGGTTGGCTCGTCGGCCACGATGATCTTCGGATCGGTCACGATCGCGCGGGCGATCGTGACGCGCTGCTCTTGACCGCCGGAGAGCTGACGCGGGTAGTGACCCATGCGATCGCCAAGGCCGACCAACTTGAGCGCGGTTTCGGCACGCTTGCGGCGGTCGGCGGCGGGCAGGCTGGTCAGCAACAGCGGCAGCTCGACGTTTTCGATCGCCGTCAGTACGGGCATCAAGTTGTAGGTCTGGAACACGAAGCCGATGTTCGCGGCGCGAAACCCCGCGCGATCGCCCTCACTCATTTGGCTGAGCTCGGAGCCCGCCACCTTGAGCGAGCCAGAACTCGGCACGTCGAGCCCGGCGATCAGATTGAGTAGCGTCGACTTGCCAGAGCCGGACGGCCCCATCAGTGCCTCGAACGAGCCTTCTTTCATGGTCAGGTCGAGGTCCTTGAGCACGTCCAGGCGCTCTTTGCCGCGCCAGAACGACTTGCCCACTTTGCTGAGGGAAATGATGTCGCTCTTGCCGTTGTTCTCGCTCATCCCGCGTTCCTTTCCTTGATCTTCTGACCGTCCGCAAGCCCTTGCGGCGGGTTGTTCACGAGCCGAGTGCCCGACGTGACGCCGCTCTGCACTTCGAAACCGGTGCCGAATGCCGGGCCCAGCGTGATCGGCGTGAGGCGCACGACGCCGCTCTCCAGCCGGTACACGACTTTGGCGCCGTTCAAATTGACGACTGCGGTGCCGGGGACGATCGTCTTCGGCGGCGCCTTCATCGCTTCCTTGTCGAGCTCACCGTGCAAGAAGCTCACGCGCGCCGCCATGTCCGGCAAGACGCCGTCTTTCTCGTCCACGAACGCGACCTTCACCGTAACGGTCGCCTTGGTGCGGTTGACCTTGGGCGTGACCTCGACGGCCTTGCCGCGGAAGCGCTTGCTGGCGAACGCGTCGAGCACGATTTCCGCCGGCCCGCCCATCTTGATCTGCGAAAGCCGTGATTCGGGCACGTCGGTTTCGACCATCAACGTTGTAAAGTCGGCGATCTGGACGCCGCCCATGTCGATCGCGACGCCGGCCGGTTGCGGGCCGACGAACTCGCCGAGCTCGGGCGGTTTGTTGACCACGGTCCCGGCGATCGGCGCCACGACCGTGAAATTTCCGAGGTTGACGCGAAGCGCAGCGACTAGGGCATCAGCGGCTTTGGCCTCGGCTTCCGACGCTTTGACCTGTTCTTTCAGCGACAGGACCCGCGCCTCCAAATCGTCAGCCGTGCCTTTCGGGCCGATGCCTTCTTGAGCGAGTGATTGCGCGCGTTTGGCCTGCTGCTCGATTTCGGACGCGCCGGCTCTAGCCGTCATGATCCGCGCGCGCGCTGCCGCAGCTTGGCTTTGGGCCGTAGCGATGCTGGCGTTCTGATCCGACGGATCGATTTCGAGCAGGACATCGCCGGCTTTCACCTTGGCGCCTTGCCTCACGTGTTGGGCTTTCACCTTGCCCGCGACCTTGCTCGCCACGGCCGACACCGACTGCGCGACGACGTAGCCGGTCGACGTGAGCTCAACCGATGCCTGCGCCGGCGACACCGTGATGACCTCGGTCGTGTCGACCTCGGTTTTGAAGACGGCAGCAGACAGGTAGGGTAAGCCGTACTGATAGCCGGCTCCGGCCGCGCCCAAGAGCACGAGCACGGTCACGATCGTGCCGACGGGACTCTTGCCCTTCGGACGCGGAGCGCTCCGGTCGATCTTCAGGGAGGCTAGGTCGTTGGACAGCTGATCAGACATGGCGCGCGCGGCCCAGGTACCACAGCTCCGACTGGGCGTCGCCGAGCGGGAGCGTGCGTTCTCGTCATGAAAACGACGAGAAATAAGGCCGTGGCGTCCTCACCTAGGTCTGCCCGTCCCAACCGACAACCCCCTTTTCTCGGGGGCGTCACGCGCCGCCTCCCTCGGCCGGTGTGAATTCGGCCGAGCCTCCCCCCCACGCGGCGACGGCCCCGCCCTCTGGTTTCACCTCGTTAGGTTCTGGGCCCGCGGGCCAATCGGAGGCAGCTCGCCGCGAATGTGGTATTCGAGAGGCGTCGGCCCGTCGGAATCAGCCCAAGGGCCGGAATCGGAACCTCTCGATATCTGGAACAATTCTGGGCCGATGCGCAATCCGCTCAATCTCCGCAATCGACCACTGGATACGAGCTACGTCGCGACGTACGTCGAGATCCCGTTCGCGAACGAAAACCCGTTCCGACGCCGCACACGCCGCGCGGGCGATGATTTTCCAAGCTTCGACGACGCGCGGGCGCGGCTCTTGCCGGTGCCGCACTGGCCCGGTCATGAGCCGGCGATCGAGTGTTACTGGCGCTGTTGGGAGATCGCATTTCAGAACTTTCGGCGCGCGAATGAC
The DNA here is from genome assembly GCA_038230915.1 of Polyangiales bacterium. Classification (GTDB taxonomy): domain Bacteria; phylum Myxococcota_A; class Polyangia; order Polyangiales; family Polyangiaceae; genus PMG-095. Next base: position 5,529 of record JBBRMI010000100.1, read on the forward strand.
GACAACGGCTTCGTCTGCGACTTCGCGTCGACCATGTTCAACGACTGTTTGTACATGTGGGACTCGGTGTTCATCACCTTGTTCGGTCGCTACGGGGATCGCGCGTTCAAGTTCCAGCACACGCTCGACAACTTCTACGCCAAGCAACACCCCGACGGCGGCATCTGTCGCCAGTTCCGCGAAGGCAACGGCAGTGAGTGTTACAGCCGTTTCGATCCTGCCGGCAGCGGCCCCAACGTGCTCGGGCTCAGCGAATACGAATATTTTCTGCAGTTTGGCGATCGCGAGCGGCTGAGCCAGGTTTTCCCAGCGCTGGTCGCGTACGGCCTGTGGAATCGCAAGTACCGCACCTGGCCGAACGGCAGCTACTGGGGCACCGGGTTGTCGAGCGGCATGGACAACCAACCGCGCATCCCGGGCGCGCAGACCCAGCTCGACCACGCCCATCGCAGCTGGGTGGACGCCACGCTGCAAGCGGTGCTCGCCAATCGCATCGTGCTGGCGTTCGCCGAAGTGCTCGGCCGGCGCGACGAGGTGCAAGACTTCGAAGAGGAAAACGCGCTGTTGATCCCGTGGATCAACCAACAGTTGTGGGACGAGAGCACCGGCTTCTTTCACGACCTGCGCCGTGATCAAACGCGGCTAACCGAAGTCAAGACGATCGGCGCGTACTGGGCGCTGCTGGCTGACGTCGTGCCGGCCGAGCGCCTTCAGCGCTTCGTCTCGCACCTCGATCAGGAGAGCGAATTTCGGCGTTTACACCGCATTCCCAGCCTTTCCGCCGACACGCCTGGCTACGACGGCGACGGCGGGCTCTGGCTGGGCGGCGTGTGGGCGCCGACGAACTACATGGTGCTGCGCGGTCTCAGCGAACGCGGCTTCGAGGAGCTCGCCCAGCAGATCGCCGAGAATCACTACTTCAACGTGATCGAGTCGTTCGAGAAGACCGAGGCCGTGTGGGAGCACCACGCGCCCGACAAGCCGAGCGAAGGCCGTGGTCGCAGCAATTTCGTCGGCTGGACCGGCATCACCCCAATCGCCGTGTTGTTCGAGTACCTGTTCGGCTTGCGCTACGACGCGCGCAAACGCCGCCTGACCTGGAAGCTGAGCCGCACGGAGGAGCTCGGCGTCAGCCGCTACCCGTTCAATGCCGATGGTCTGGCTGAGCTGCGCGTTGAGGCCCGCGCCGAGGCCACGCAGCGCCCGCGCGTGATCGTGACCGCGAATGAGCCGCTCGAGGTCGAGCTGATCTGGGCGGGCGGCTCCGAGTTGCTGCGCGTAGGGCCGGCGGTGTGACGTCGCTGGTGCTGATCGACGGCCGTCCGATGTCGCCGGAGGCGGCCAAGGTAAGCGTCTTCGATCGCGGCTTTTTGTACGGGGATTCGGTGTTCGAGGCGCTGCGGACTTACGGCGGTCGACCGTTCGCGCTCGGCCTGCATTTGGCGCGGCTGGCCGAGAGCGCGGCGCGCGTCTTCATCGAGCTGCCGGTGGGCCTCGAGCAGATCGGCCGCGAAGTGGAGTCGGCGATCGTCGGCGCCGGCAACGCCGAGTCGTACGTGCGGCTTACCGTCACGCGCGGCGTGGGCGAGGCAATGGGTTTGGACCCGGGGCTGTCGCGGCACGCGCTGCGGGTCGTGATCGTGACGCCGCTGAAGTCTCCGCCTGCCGAAACCTACCGCGATGGCGTGGCGGTGATCACGCATCGCACGGCGCGTGTCACCGATCACAGCGCAGCCGCCGGCGCGAAGGTTGGCAACTACTTGATGGCGGTGCTCGCCAATCGCGAGGCCCGCTTGGCAGGCGCGGCCGAGGCGTTGATCGTCGACGGCCGCGGTTGCGTGGTCGAAGGCGCCACGTCGAACGTGTTCGTGGTGACGCCGGACGGCGCGCTCGTCACGCCGCCCGAGGCCGACGGTATCTTGCTCGGCATCACGCGCCAAACCGTGCTCGAAGTCGCGGCCGAGCTCGGTATCCCGATCCGGCTCGAAAGCTTGCCGCTCGACGATCTCAAAAATGCCGCCGAAGTCTGCTTTTCGTCCAGCATCCGTGAGCTCGTACCGGTGATCAGCGTCGACGGCGCCAAGATCGCCGACGGCGCGCCCGGCGTCACGACGCTGCGCCTGCTGACGGCGTTGCGCGAAGCCTGTCTACGTTCGATCGGCTAAAAAGACATCGCGGTTGGGCCGCCTGCCTTCTCGCATTCCGGGAAGGCAGGGCTTGAGTTTCGGACACGGCATGGACCGTGCACTATTGGGCCCAGATGCGATTCATCGAGTTCATCCTCGGGATCATGTGTTGTCAGGCTTGCGGAGGCCAAAGCGCGTCAAACGCGGCGACTTCGACGTCAGGCGGCGCGATAAACGAGGGGACTGGCGGACGGCCGGCGAGTAGCGGAGGGCTGGCGAGCAGCGGAGGGCTGACGAGTGTAGGTGGCACAGCTGGCACAGGATCATTCGTCGCCGATCGTGGTTGCAGCTCGAACGCCGACTGCGCGGCTGGGGACGTCTGTCTGAGGTATTCGCCGGACGGTCCAGGCGAATGCAGGGAGCCAGTCGTTCCCGCGACGAGCTGTACGACGCCTAACGGCGGCGACCAATGTTGCTCATCCGCCGATTGCAAGAACGGCTCGTGCTTTGCGATCGTCACGGCGGCTGGGCCCGTCTGCGGACTCGGTGGATACCGCACCGCTAACAATTGCCTGGCTGATCTATGCCAAGCCGATGCGGATTGTCCTGCCGGGCAGCTATGCCGGCCACCCGGCTTCGGCGCGGTTCGCGAGTGTCTGCCGGCGGCATGCCGTACCGACAGTGATTGCACGGCTGGGCCCGGCGGAGCGTGCATCGCCTTTGGCGATCGATGCTGCTCGAGGGACGGAATAGGGGGGGGCTCGCAAGTGTATCGACGCAAGCAGCTGGCCTGTGTCTACCCCAGCGACGGTTGTCAGCGTGACGAGGACTGCCCGTCATCGCACTACTGTGTCGTCGTCGCTGGGCGAGCACGCTGTGCGGACAAGTGCGAGTAGTATGCGTCGCGTTGGGGCCCGGCAGCGCCAGCAGCGGGCAGCCGAACAGTTCAGTCATTTGCTGCCCGCGCCACCGACCTGCACGTCACCGACTTTGGGATCGTCGCCCGTTCCGTGGAAAGGACACTGCGGCGCGTGCTCGGTTATCTCGTCGCCCTCTCGCCCCGTGAGGATCCAGAGGCAGCGGGTGCATTGCCAGGTTTCGGTTTTTGCGGGCTCGGTCATGCTCCCGAGCTTAGCAAGCGGGGTTCCGAATGAGGCTCGAGGGGCGCGCCACTCGGTCGGCGACGGAGCTGGGTCGCGGCTTGGTAGGGGGTGTCCCTAAATTCTGGATCCCCGTAAACGTGCCTGTGCCCATAAATGCTCGAGTTTTCGCCAAGGTTCTCCTGGATAGGCCGAGGTTCCTGGCGCGGGTGGCCCGCGCGCGCCGCGCCCAGCTGGGCGCGCAGACAAGGCCTACACACCAAGGAACGCTCGGAGACGAGCCTCATGAACCGTCGGGCACGGGCACGCGAGTGCAAACGAATTCAGGCACACGCCCTAGCTAGCTAACGCCTCACGACCAAGCGACCTCCGAGCTAGCGGCGGTCGACGCCTCGGCTGATTACCCCACGATTGCCCCGGCAACTGGCATTTCTTCGGCGGGCGCCCGCTGTGGCACCGGGATGCGAATGCGTCCCTGATTCTGCATCGCCATCAAGCTGACGGCTTTTTCGAAGTAGCCGCGCAGGAACGGAATCTCGCGCGGCGGATTGGTGATCAGGCCGGCTTCGGCCGACACTTTGGCCAACGCCGCGAGCTGCAGCCCAACCTCTTCGCCTTCGCGCGGCAGGGCGCTGAGCGCTGCGTCTTTCAAGGCCACCACCAGGCGCGCGCGGCGCTCGGGCGTAAAGTAGCGATCGGTGGCGGCGGCGATCTGTTCGTTGAGCGCTTCGCGCAGCGCCTCGGCGGGCGGTTCTTGGCCCGGCTCGTGACCGGCTTCCGACAAGCCTTGGCCCACGTAGGCGAAAAGCTCATCGACCGCGCCCTTTTCGGGGAACCAGCCTGCAAGCTCGGGCAGGTTGTGAAGCTGCGCGGAGTTTTTGACCATGTCGGCGGCGTCTTCGAGCGAAAGCTCCAGGCCCTCGGCGTCGAACGGGTGCAGGATGGCTTCATTCGGCACTGGGCTGAGCAACGACTCGGCGCGGGCAAAGCCGAGCGGCTCGGGGATCTTGCGCTCGACGTGGCGCGCGCGCGCATCGGCGATGCGCCGGCGAGCCCACTCGACTGGCACAGAGACGGCCTTGTAACGCGCACCCGGCAGCGCCTTGGCGAGCGCGTCTTTCAGCTGTGACTGGCTCAGCTCGCCGACGTCGACGCGGTGAATGCCCAGCTCGTCGTTCATGTAGACGAACACCACCTTGCCGCGCGCTGTCAGGCTGCGCGTCGTGATGGCGACGAGCACGTTGCCCAAGCTGTCTGGCGAGAGCAGGAAGGCTTCGGTCTGCTCGGCTGACTTTGGGCCCGCCACGGCGCTGACTCGCGCCGGCTCCGGCACGGCGACGCCGCGCGCCTTGAGCACGTTGAGGCCACGGCGTGCGGCTTTGCGCGTAACGCCTTGGGTGCTTTCGGCCGCTTCAGCAACCGCAGCGGCGTTGCCGGCCTTGACCCAGGCTTCGACCAATTGCGGCGCCTTCGGGCCGGCCTTGCTAAGGCAGGAAAGGGCGTCGGAGGCTGCTGCGCTGAGCAGCTTGGCGTCGAAGTCGGAGGGTGCGTTCATGTTCTGGTTCCTGAATGAGTCGTTTGCGGACCTGACGTCACGGCAAGCGAGCGATGGCTTCTAGCTCGATCTTGGCGCCGCGCGGTAGCGCTGAGACGCCGACCGTAGCGCGCGCCGGCGGATCAGTGGGGAAGGCGCGCACATACACGGCGTTCATGGCCGGGAAGTCAGCAAAATCCGCCAGATAGATCGTGGTTTTGACCACGTCCGCGAGCGTGGCGCCGGCCGCTGCCAGTACTCCCTTCAGGTTCGAGAGCACCTGTTCGGTTTCGGCCTCGATGCCGCCGGTGACGATTTGGCCGACCTTGGGGTCGAGGGCAATTTGCCCGGAGCAAAACAAGAGATCACCCGAGGCGATCGCTTGCGAATAGTAGACACCCGGCGACGGGGCGTCCGGGGACTTGATGACGCGCTTGTGTTCCGACATGCGCTGGCGATGGTCACCGAAAATCGCGGCGATATCAACGGGAGTCGATCGCACGGCGCCCTTCGATCGCGCGGCCGAGCGTGATCTGATCGGCAAACTCGAGATCACCCCCGTGCGGCACACCGCTGGCGATGCGGCTGACCGCGACGCCGCGTGTCGTCAGCTCGCGCGCCAAGAGCAGCGCGGTGGCTTCGCCGTCGACGGACGGTGGCGTTGCGACGATGACTTCGCGCACGCCGTCCTCGCTCAAGCGCCGAAACAGCCGCTCGAGCGGCAGCTCGTCCGGGCCAATGCCGTCGAGCGGTGACAGCAGACGCCCGAGCACGAAGTAGCGGCCGCGCATTGCCCCGCTACGCTCGATAGCCAGCAAATCTTGAACCTTGGCGACGATGCAGATCAACGTAGCGTCGCGGCGATTGTCCCGACAAACGACGCAGAGCGCCTGGCCGCGGTCGTCGACCTCGGCGATGTTGCCGCAGCGCTCGCAGCTCTTTACGCGCGTGCCGAGCTGGCCCAAGGCTTCGGCCAAAGCCGGCGCCGTGCCGGACCGTTCAGCCACCAGGTGCAGGGCGAAGCGCTGCGCGGTCTTCTCACCGACGCCGGGCAAGCGCGCCAACAGCTCAATCAGATGAAGCAGCGAATCCGGTAGCATCTCAGGCGGCGCCTCCGAGCTTCAGCTCCTTCAGCTTGGCTCCCAAAATCTCGACCGCCTCGGTGATGCGTTCGTGCTTCTGCGCAGCCGCGTAGGCGGCCTTGGTGCGCTCGGCGCGCTCCTGGCTGTCGGCTGCCGCCAGCGATTTACGGCCGCGTGAACGCTCCGACTCGAACTCGAAGCTGACCGAGGTCGGCTTGCCGAAATGCTTCTCGGCGGCGCGGCCCAAGGCTGCCACGCTCTCTTTGTCGCTCGCGACCAGGACCGCGTCCGGCGGCCAGCCGACGACCACGCTTTCGGAGACCAGCCGAAGCGGGACGGCGTGGCCGAGCATCGCCGCCAGATCGGGGCGCTCGGCCTCCAAGATAGCCAGAATCTGCGCGTAAAGTTGGTCCAGTTCCTCCACGCTCTGCGTCGGCGCGGCGTGTTCTGGCGCCGGTGTCGACGCGGATGCGATGGGGCGCGGTCGCTCCCGCTCGGCAGGTCGAGTGGCGGGCGCGCTGCGCGTAGCTGCTGGAGGTTCGCCGCCGCGATCATCCGCGGGCGCTTTGCTGCTCGGCGCCGGGCTGCGTGGCTCGCGTTGGCGACCGGCGTAGCCCTGCTGTTCGGCAGCGGCGCTGTCGTGCGGCGGCCGTTGCGCCGGCGCTGGGCGTTGCTGCGGCTGGGGGGCAGCTCCGCCGCCGGTCAGGCGCCGTTCGAGCGCGGCCAGACGCGACACCAGATCATCGATCGGTAAGAGCGGGGGCCGCCGGGCCATCCGCACCAGCAGCATCTCGAGTGCCATGCGCGGGCGTTCGCTCTTCACGACCTCGTCGAAGCCTTGCGAAAAGCCGTGGTACAGCCGGTTCAGGTCGTCGGCGTCGGCCCCGGTCGCCAGCCGTTGCACGTCGCGCGCTTCTTCGTCGGGCAGGTCGAGCAAGGCTTCGGGCGCTTTGACGACCCTGGCCACGACCAGGTTGCGCAGGAGCGCGAGCAAGTCTCGGGCGACGTGCGCGATGTCGTACCCTTGGTTGGCAAGCTCGGCCACGATCGACAGACAGCGCGCAGCGTCGCCGCCGAGCAACGCCGACGACAGCTCGTACAGCACGCTGTGGCTCGCCACCCCGAGCACGCGCGCCACCTCGACGCCGAGCAGCTTTTGCCCGCCCCAGGCGATCACCTGGTCGAGCACGCTCATCGCATCACGCATGCTGCCGGCGGCCTCACGTGCCACGATCGAGATCGCGGCTTCGTCAGCCTCGATGTTTTCGGCTTTCAGCACCTCGCGCAGGCGCGCGGCGATCATCTGCGTCGTGATCAGCTTGAAGTCGAAGCGCTGCACCCGGCTCAAGATCGTGACCGGCACCTTGTGCACTTCAGTCGTGGCGAAGATGAACTTCACGTGCGCGGGCGGCTCTTCGAGCGTCTTCAAGAACGCGTTCCAAGCGTTCGTCGACAGCATGTGGACTTCGTCGACGATGAAGATCTTGTAGCGATCGCGCGCCGGGCGGTACGGCAACGAATCTTGGAGCTTTCGGACCTCGTCGACGCCATTGTAGCTGGCGCCGTCGATCTCGCGCACGTCCATGTCCGAGCCCTGCGCGATCTCGAGGCAGGGCGGGCAGCTCAGACACGGCGTAATGGTCGGGCCGTAGTCGATGCCGTGCTTCGGATCGTCGGCCGGGCCGATGCAGTTCAGCGCCTTGGCCAGGATTCGGGCGCTGGTCGTTTTGCCCACCCCGCGCACGCCGGTGAACAGGAATGCGTGAGCCACCCGGCCGCTGGCAATCGCGTTGGCCAGCGTCCGCGACACGTGATCCTGCCCGACGAGATCTTCGAAGCGCTGTGGGCGCCACTTGCGAGCCAGGACCAGGTAACTCATCGAGGGCGGGTAGTGTATCTTGGCGTCGTGCGGTGCGCGCTGGTTTTGTTCGCTATCGTTCGCCTCGCGGTTCTCGCGTCAGCGTGCGACAGCGACGCAAGCCCGCCACCGCGTGTAGTCGTCGGCGGCGTTGCCGCCCCCGGAAACTGGCTCGGCCAGTTTCTTCCCCTCATCCGCTCCGCGGATGGCTAGCGCTTATTGCCTCTGCTATGGGTTTGGCCGTGCGCAACCGAACCGACAACTCACTTGCTGCGATGACGCACTAGCCCGGCTGGCTGATGGCCCAGTACCTTTCTGGACTGCTGACGGCCTGGGCCACCGCCCAGCTTGGGCTATCGGTGTTCTTCATGCTCGCCTACTTTTTGGGGCGACGCGAGCTGGAGTATTTCATCTTCAGTTTGTTGTGCCTGTCGCTGTCGGTGGGCAGCGCCAGCGTTGCCTACGACTACTCGCAGACGGGCATCCCAGCGCGCATGCTCGCCAGCCAAGTCACCCACACCGGGATGATCCTGGCGGCGGCGTTGAATCTTCATTTTGCGCTGTGCTTTGGGCGCGCGCCGACCAAGCAGAATCGCGCAGTTTGGCTGTACGCGATCGCGCTTGGCTACCTGCTGGTGCTGTGGGGTGGCGCGTGGTGGCAGCCGGAGCCGCCGCGCGTGCTCGATGCCTTGCTGTTCGGCCAGAAAATCGAGCACGTGGTGGGGCAGGCGACGTGGCTGGGCAAGAGCTTTTACGTCTTTGCTTCGGTCGAGACGGCGGTCGCGGCGGCGGTTCTGGTGTCGGCGTACCGCGCGGGCCAGCGTGAGGTGGGCTCGGCGATCATCGGCATCCTGTGTATCTTGCCGGCGGTCGGGAACGACGGCGCGCTGGCGTTCGGTTTCATCGAGAACGCGATTCCGCTGCTTCCGCACGCATTCTTGCTGTACGCGTTTGGCGTCGCTGGCACGCTGCTGCTCCGGTACCGCGTCGGCAAGGACGAGCTCGAGAAGGCTGCGCGCAGCCTGCAAGAGAAGAGCGAAGAGCTGCGGCATTCTTACGCTGAGCTGCGCTTGGTGCAGAACGAGCTCGTGACCAAGAAGCAACTGGCCGCCGTCGGTGAGCTGGCTGCCGCGATTGCCCACGAAGTGCGCAATCCGCTGGCGGTGATCGTCAACGCCGTCGCCGGCCTTCGGCGAAGCGCGGTGCGCGATGAGGACCGCACGATGCTGCTCGGCATCGTCGACGAAGAAGCCGCGCGTCTGAACCGCTTGGTCACGGATTTGCTGCGCTTTGCGCGCCCGGTCAGCGTGAAACGCTCACCGGTTTCGCTGCTCGAGCTGGCGAACCGCTCGCGCTCTTCCGCCATGCTGGACGGCCATCAAATCGTCGTCCGGATGGACGATGATCCCGAGTTGCACACGGTTTGGGTCGATCCGAGCCTATTTCGCCTGGTGTTCGACAACCTGGTCGAGAACGCCTGCCAGGCGATGAAGGCCGGCGGCACGGTGCAAATCTTGGTGCATCGCGGGCAGCTGCGCGGGGAAGCGGCCGTGCGGATCGAGATCGCCGACTCGGGACAGGGCATGGAACAAGGCGTTCGCGAGCGCGCGCTCGATCCGTTCTTCACCACGCGCCCGAGCGGCACTGGGCTCGGGCTGCCGATCGTGCATCGCATCATCGAGGCGCATGGCGGCGAAATCCGCCTCGACAGCGAAGAAGGGCAGGGCACCACGGTAACCCTGCTCTTGCCGCTCGGCCCGCCTGCGGAAGCAGAAGCCAGCCCGGGCTTGCCGACCGTCACGGTGCAAGAGGAACAATCGGCGTGAATTCGCGCGACACTATCCTGGCCCAAGATCGAGCCCATGTCTGGCACCCCTACACGCAGATGCAGGAGTACGCGGAACAGACGGAGCCGCTCGTGCTCGAGCGCGCGCAAGGCTCACGGCTCTACGACGTCGACGGGCGCTCTTACATCGACGCCAATGCATCCTGGTACTGCTGCACGCTCGGTCACCAGCATCCGCGGCTCGTTCGCGCGCTGACCGCGCAGGCGGCGAAAATGTGTCACGTCGCGCTGGCCGGCATTGCGCACGAACCTGCCGCCGTGCTGGCCAAGGAACTGTGCGCGATCGCGCCGACCGGCCTTTCGCGGGTCTTTTACAGCGACGACGGCTCCACCGCGGTCGAGGTCTCGCTCAAGCTAGCGCTGCAATATTGGGCGCAAAATGGCCGACCCCAGCGGACGCGGTTTCTGGCGCTGGACGGCGCGTATCACGGCGACACGATGGCGGCGTCGTCGGTGTCCGGCATCGACGTGTTTCGACGTCCCTTCGGCGGCGTGTTGCTCGATTGCCTGCGCGTACCGCCCGGCGCGAGCGGCTACGCGGCTGCATTCGAGGTGCTGGGTCGCCTGCTCGCCAAGCACGCCGACGAATTGGCTGCGGTGATCGTCGAGCCGATTGCGCAGGCAGTCGCCGGAATGCGCTTCTACGCACCGGAGTTTCTGCGCGCGCTGCGCGAGCTTTGCACGCAGCACGACGTGTTTCTGATCTGCGACGAGGTGTTCACGGGCTACGGCCGGACCGGGCCGTTCTGGGCGAGTGAGCACGCCAGCGTATCGCCGGACATCCTGTGCACCGCCAAGGGCTTCACGGCCGGCATGTTGCCGATGGCCGCAACGCTGGCGACCGAGCGGATCTTTTCGGGCTTTCTGGGCGAGGCGGAGCGCACGTTCTTCTACGGCCATACGTTCTGCGGCAACCCGCTCGGAGCGGCGCTCGGGCGCGAGGTGCTGAGCGTGTTCAAGGACGAAGACGTGCTCGCGGTGGCTGCCACCCATGCGACACGCATCGCTCTAGCTTTCGAGCAATTTCGGTCGCTGCCGGGCGTCGTCGAGACGCGCAGCTTGGGCATGATCGGCGCGCTCGATCTGGCTGGTAGCAGGGGCTACCTGGAAACGCGCGGGCGTCGCGTGTGCGCCGAGGCGCGCCGTCGCGGTGCCTACATGCGGCCGCTCGGTAACACCATCTACATCACTCCGTCACTGAATATTCCCAAAGCCGACCTGGACGACCTGCTCGGCATCGTGGAAGAGTCAGTGCGTGTTGCTTGAGAGAGTGGAGTCGGCGCGTTCGCCCGAGACTCGGCTCACGCGCGCGTGGCGCTTCGGTCGAGCGCTGGTCGTCGGCTGCGGCGCCACGATCGTCGATTTTTCGATCTTCACGACGTGCGTCCGCGTGATCGAAATCGCTCCCACGCGAGCGCGTCTACCCGCGCTGATGGCCGGCGCCTGCGTTCAGTTCATCGGCGGCCGCGGCTTCACGTTTCGCGCGCAGGCCGGCAAGCTGTCGCGGCAGCTCAAGCTGTTTCTGGCTGCCGAAGGGCTCACGCTGGCGTTGAACTGGAGCGTGTTTCAGCTACTGATTCGCTGGATTCACGGCGTGCCGCCAGAGCTGGTCGGTTTCATGGGCACCGGCTTGGTCTTCATCACGTTCGCGTACCCGGTGCGTCGACTGGTCATCTTCAGGTTGCCGCACTAGATTGTGACGACTGCATGGCTGAGCGAAAACGTTACTTGTTCGTGTGCGTGAATCGTCGTCCGGATGGGACGCCCAAAGGCTCGTGTGCCGCGCGCGGCGCGGAGGACTTGCATGCTCAGCTCAAGGGCATGCTCAAGCAGCGCGGCTTGGCGGAAACCGAAGCCCGCGCCTGCACCTCGAGCTGCCTCGATACCTGCTGGGTCGGGCCGTGCATCGCGGTCGAGCCCGACGGCTACTTTTACGGTCGCGTAACCCCGGCAGATCTGCCCGAAATCATCGACGCTTTTGTTACCGGCCAACGCGTTGAGCGGCTCGTGCTCACGCCGGACGACTACGTCGAGCCTAAAGAGCTGAAGCGCCAGACCTAGTCCGCCAGCGGCGCGAACAGGTCGTCCAAATCGCATTCGGACAGCGCAGTCGGGGCGCTGGCCAGGCCGAGCAGCGATTGCGCGAGTTGCGCTTTGCGCTGTTGCAGGCGGAGCATGCGCTCTTCGACGCTGCCGGCGACGATCAAGTTGTAGACGAACACCGGCCTGGTCTGACCGATGCGGTAGGCGCGATCGGTGGCTTGCGCTTGCGAGGCACCGTTCCACCACGGGTCGTAGTGAATGACCGTGTCGGCGCTGGTCAGGTTCAGCCCGGTGCCGCCTGCTTTCAGGCTGATCAAGAACACGTCGACCTCACGACCCTCGAAGCGATCGACCGACTTTTGACGGTCTTGTGTGGCGCCGGTCAGCTCCACGTACGCAATCTTCCGCTCTTTCAAGCCCGCGGCCATCAAATCGAGCATGCGCGTGAACTGCGAGAACACCAGCACGCGCCGCCCTTGCTCGAGCTGCTGCGTCAAGAGCTCAAAGAACAGCTCGTACTTGGCCGAGCCCTTCACCTTGCGCGCCGAAGGCACCGTGACCAACCGCGGATCGCAACACACCTGCCGCAGCTTCATCAGCGCATCCAAGATGGCGATCGTCGAAGCCGTCACGCCTTTTTGGCGGATCGCGCGGCGCACGTCGCCATGTGCGGCCACGCGGATGCTCTCGTACAGCTCGCGCTGCTCGTCACCGAGCTCGACCGGTCGCACGATCTCGGTCTTGGGCGGCAGATCTTTGGCCACGCTCTCCTTCATTCGCCGCAAAATGAAGGGCGTGACCGCGTCGCGTAGCGCTTCCAGTCGCTGCTGGTTGCCGCTGCGCTCGATCGGGATTCGGAAATACGAGCGGAATCTCTCCGCGTCGCCCAAAAATCCCGGCATCAAGAAATCGAACAGCGACCACAGCTCTTCGAGGTTGTTCTCGACCGGCGTGCCGCTCAAACACATGCGGTGCTTAGCCGAAAGTTGCCGCACCGCGCGCGCGGCCAAGCTGCGCGGATTCTTTACCGCCTGCGCCTCGTCCAAAATCACCAAGTAAAACCCCTGGTTTTCGAACGACTCGATGTCGCGCACCAACAGCGGGTAGGTAGTGATGACCACGTCGGCGCCCGGCACTTCGCTGCGATGTTGCTCGCGCTTCGGCCCATGCAGCACGCACACCTTCAGCGCCGGCGCGAATTTGGCGAGCTCACGCTGCCAGTTGCCGACCAAGCTGGTCGGCATCACCACCAAGCACGGCCCGTTCATGCGCCCAGACTCTTTTTCGCGCACCAAATGCGCGATCGTCTGCAGCGTCTTGCCCAGCCCCATGTCGTCGGCCAACACGCCGCCGGCCTCGTGCTCGATCAGCTGGCCCAGCCACTGCACGCCCTCTTCTTGGTAAGGCCGTAGCTTGGCTTGCAGCCCGATCGACAGCGCGATCGGTTTGGGCGCGTGGTGCAGCTCGCGCGCCTTTTCGACCACGCTGGTGATGCCCGACCAAAGCAGTCGCGCGGCGCCGCCCAGCGCCACATCCAGCTTGGCCACGCTGCTGCCGCGCGAACGCGGGAAGCACAGAGTGCCGTCGACCAGCTTCTCGCCGCGGTACATCTCGAGCAGCACTTGCATCAGCGCGCGCAGCCGCTCGGGTGGCACCGGCAGGTACTTGTTTTGGCCAACCGGCACCACGCGGAAGCGCGCCGGCATTTTCAGCAGCGCCTCGAGCGTCTCGCCATCGGCGCAGCCATCGAGCAGCTCGAGCATCGCCGGCAACATGTTCACGCGCTTGCCGTCGACCTGAATCCCGAGCTCGAGCGCGAACCAATCGGTGCGCTCTTCATCCGGCTCGATCGCGGCGTACCAGGGCGCGTCAGTCTCGACGACTTGGTACGGGTAGCTCGGGTCGACCTCGATGTTCCAACCCAGCGTGCGCAATTGCGGCAGCGCGTAAGCCGAGAACGAGCAGTACGAGTGCACATTGCCGTCGAGCTGCACCACGTAGTCGGCGTCGGTATCCATGTCGGCCGCGACCTCGTCGAACTGACCGAGCTCTACGGCGCCGAAGCCCTCGAGCAGGCACTGCGCGCGCGCCTCACCGACGCGGTCGCGACCGACCAGCGCCATGCCCGCCGGTCGAGCAACGAAAAACCGGTCGCGGCGATCAGCGGCGCGAATGCGCACCCCTTCGTAGTCGAAGCAAAGACTGATGACCGGGACGTCCTGCTCCTTGCCTTCTTCGAACGAGGGCCCGCCCGCGCTCACCCACATCCGTTCCGCATACAAGCGAAGGCAAGGCGTGAACCGAGTTAAGTCGGCACGCTCTGCCTCTGAAACCGCAGCCGCTCCGTGCAATGTGGAGCCAGTTAGATCAAGCTTCGGATCGTTTGTCGATCACCTATTTAAGTACCACTACCCGTGCGATCACGAGGGGTTAGGTGCCACGACCCATTGGGGTGGGGCGTCCCGCGCCTGTCTGGGATGTTGGCTCAACTGGTGGCCACGCCCGCCGATTTCGGGTTTGGAACTTCTTTCGCTCTCAACGGCTCAGGTGCCTTGCGGGAAGATCTTCGTCAGCAGCTCGGATAGATCCGAAACCGTGCTCGGCTTCATGCCCGTCGCGGGGTGCGGCCAGCTGAACGTGCGCGACACGACCTGATTACAGCCCATCGAGATCAAAAGATCGCTCGATTGAGCGCCGGGAGCGGTCGCGAAAGATAGGCCAAACTCCGGGTAAACGACGTTCGGCGCGCAGCGGCCCAGCGTGTTGTCGAAGTTGCTCTTGTCGCCCAGGAGCTTGCCCAGGCTATCCTTCAAGTCGGTATCCATGACTTGCTGCTGCGCCAGGATCCGGAAGCCCTGGAAGCGCGGGGTCGTGTCCACGACGGGAGCCGTCACGCCAGGGATGCCCGGCAACCCGAGCCCCGGGATCTGCAGGCCCGGCGGGATGAGCTTTTGGAGCGCAGCTACACCCGCCGTGATGGTGTTCTGGAGATTGGGGTCGAGGCCCGGGATGAGCGGGGCCGCGGCGGGGGCGGCGCCTGGCGCTGCTGCGACGACCGGCGTCGGGTCGTTGTTCTGCAGCCGGTAGGCGGTCAGGTTCGACGTCTTCAGCGCGTCGAAGGGAGCAGCGGGTTTCCCGGCGCAACCGATGCTGAGCGCGGCCGCACCAAGGCAAAAAGCGAGCGTTTTCGACATGTGAGGGGTTTTAGACCCGCCACCGCGCGATGTACAGTCAGGCGTTTTGCCGCGCAAATCCGCGTCCCGTGGCGTTTCAGCGTGGCAATCTGGCTTCCAACTCTCGCAGCCGTTTCTCGACGTCGACCCGCGCCTGACGCTCGCGTTCGGCCTCGGCTTGGGCTCGTTCGGCCTCGGCTTGGGCTCGTTCGGCCTCGGCTTGGGCTCGTTCGGCCTCGGCTTGGGCTAACAGCAGTCGCTCTTCGGCGGTAAGCCAGCGCTGCTTGCCTGGAAGGTCGTTCGAAATGTCGAGGTCGCGACCATTGGCAATCACCCAGGCGTCCAACACCGCGCTGTGGACCGGCTCGGTCCCGAAATACATGCGCTCGAAAGCGTGAGTGGCATCGCGGCGCCAGAGCTGCAGAGGAACCGGCCCGCCCAACGAACGCGGCCCACACAAGAGCGGATCGAAAACCACCAGCTCCTCCACTCCCATCGCCGCGTAGCGCTCCTGAATGCGGCCGTAGTCCTTGTGCGGGAAGTTGGTGCTGACCACCTCAATCGCGAGGCGCGGCGGTACCCGACCCGGCTCCCACAGCTTGAACGACTTCAAGCTTTCGAAGTCGGGCGGTGCCGGCTCGAATACGCAGACGTCAGGATCGGCGCCGGTCCGCGGATGCTCCTCGAGCCACCGAACAGCCAGGTCCGCCGCGATCCGCAGCGAGCGTTCACCGCGACAGCGCTCGACCCAGTCCATCAGCAGCCCGTAAATTCGATACACTGTCATCTGATGCGTCGTCGACTGCGGCACTTTCCCCTCCGGCAGGACCCATGCCTCGAGGTCCGGGCGGACCGGGTACCGGAGCGAAACCACCGCCAGCTGCTGCATCGTGATTGCCAGTATAGCGTGCATGCGTCGCGCTGCCTGCTTGCGAATCGCGGACCACGTCGCGAGGTGCAATAAACCTAGGCGATCGTGGCGGCGCGGACTGGCGGCCACTGGCGGGGTGACGGCCGCTGACGGAGTTGAGCCGTGTGTTGCCGGTCGTTATCTCACAAGCTAAGCTTCGGTCTGGTCATGGACGAAGCCACCCTGCGCAAGATCGTCACCGAGGTCGTTCGCGACGAAGTGAAGAGCCTTCGCGACGAAGTGAAGAGCGTTCGCGACGAAGTGAAGAGCGTTCGCGACGAGATGCGCGCTTTCGAGGAGCGCGTTGCCGAGGGGGGCCGTCTCCAATTTCGGCAGCTGTCGGAGCTGTATCGCGCCACCCTCGAGAAGGTGGAACACCTCGAAAAGCACCTGGGCGAACGCATCGACGCGACGCGCGGTTCGATCGAGGCGCTGCGCTCGACAATCGAGCGGCAAGACTTTCGCACCGATGAGCTGGCTCGTCGCGTTACGACGATCGAGACGCGGCCTCCAGCGTTGTAGTTAGCGTTTAGCGTTGCCACAACGCGCCGAGCGGAAACTCGATCGCGTCGAACGGCTTCAACCGCACGCTGACGTCGCCCTGCGCGTTATCGACAATCCGATACGTTGGTCCGTCGAGCTCGAGCACTTCGACGAGTTGCTCGAGTGGCTCGACTAGCCAGACGAAGCCAACTCGGTGTTCCGCGTAGACGCGTAACTTCTGGCCGCGGTCGAGGGCTCGCGTAGAAGGCGAGAGCACTTCGCAAACCCAGTCTGGAGCCAGCTCCAGGTACGCTGCCGCCGGGACCTCGGGCAGGCGTTCGCGCCGCCAGCCGGCGAGGTCCGGTACGACAATCTGCTCGCCCAGGTGGATTTCTGGTTCGTCGAGAATCATCCAGCCGCCAGGACCGCCTCGTCCGCGCTTGAACGGCGGACCGAGCTCCTCGCCGATCGCGGAGGCTGCGAGTGAGTGCACCGCCGCGGGGCGGGGGCTCTGATACAGGGTCCCGAATACGACTTCGGCGACCACATGCTCGGGGCAGCTCAGTACGTCGTCATAGGTTGCTCGGCGTTTCGCCGCGTCAGCCATCTTGTGCGCATCCTAGCAGGGAAAAGCGGCAAGAGCTTTGCCCCCGCGGATGCTCGCCTCAACCGGGCGCCGCCCGTCCGATCGCGATGCCTTCGGGAATGACGCGATGCTAGGCCTGCGGTAGTCTGAGCGTGTGCCGGATATTGGTTTGCCGCTCGAGAATGTCATCGCGGAATCCGAGCCATTCCCGGTGCCTGCGTGCGACGAAAACGGCATTGACCGCGCTCAGATCCGACGTCTCCTCGATCTCACACCCGCGCAGCGACTCATCCTTCATGACTCGTACATGAACTCCGTTTTCGAGATCTGGCGGCAGAATGGTCACGAAGGATTCCGCTGAAATCCTCAGGCGCCTTGGAGATGCGGGCGTTGAGCTGATCGTCGTGGGCATGGCCGCGGGCATCCTGCAGGGTGTGCCGACGACCACGCGCGATCTCGACATCGTCCACCGCCGGACCCCGGAAAACGTCGAACGCCTCGTTCGCGTGCTACGCGACATCGACGCGGTGGCTCGTCACGATCCCAGGCGTATTCAGCCGCACGCCAGCCACCTGATCGGACCCGGGCACATTCTGACCGAAACTGCCTTCGGCGACTTGGATTGCCTCGGCGCTCTGGACGGAGAACGCACTTACGATGACCTCTTGGCAGCGACGGTGCTGCTCGATTTCGAGGGTCGCCAGCTCCGAGTGCTGGGACTGCGCGAGCTGGTGGCGATCAAGAAACGCGCCGGTCGCCCGAAGGATCTCGCTGTCATTCCCTACCTCGAGTCGACCATCGACGAGCTCGAGAAGCGCCACCGTTGAGGGCTTGTCGCTCCCATAACCTGAAAGTCGGCGGTTCAAGCCCTGTGCAATTGCAGCTCCGGAAGTTGAAAACTGCGCTGTCCAAGTTGCCAGCCGCGGCGTGGGGTCCTACATCGGCGAGATGGCACGCATCGTCGTCAGCGGCGGCACGGGATACATCGGTCGCGCGCTCGTGCAGCAGTTGGTGGCTCGCGGCGACACCGTGACAGTGCTCACGCGCGGCGCCGCGCGCCACGGCAATCCGCGCCACGTCACTTGGGATCCGTACGAGCTCGGCGATTGGGCCAAAGCGCTCGACGGAGCTGACGCGGTCGTGCACCTAGCCGGCGAACGTGCCGTCGGCGTCCGTTACACCCAAGCGAACAAGCGCCGCATCTACGACAGCCGCATCGTCACGACTCAAAACGTGGTCGCGGCGCTCGCAGCCGCCGCCGTGAAACCCCGCGTTCTGGTCAGTGCCTCGGCCGTTGGCTACTACGGCAATGTCCCGGCTCCCAAGCGGGTCGACGAAACCAGCCCACCCGGCGACGACTTCCTCGCGCAGCTCTGCGTCGACTGGGAAGCCGCCTCCGACCGAGCGCGCGAGCTTGGCGTGCGCGTCGTCAACCCGCGCATCGGCGTCGTCTTAGGCCCCGGCGACGGCCCCCTCCGCTTGATGGCGCTCCCCTTCAAGCTCTTCGTCGGTGGCAAAATCGGCACTGGCCAACAAGGCATCTCCTGGATCCACCTCGACGACACCATCGCCGCTTTGATGATGTGTATCGACGACGAAACGATGCCGGCGAAGGTGAATGTGTGTTCGCCGAATCCGGCCAGCAATCAAGAGGTGTCGACGGCGCTCGCGCACGCGCTGCACCGTCCGAACTGGCTCACGGCTCCGGCATTCGGACTGAAGTTGCTGTTCGGCTCCGGTGCAGAGACGATCTTGACCGGGCAGTATGCGGTGCCGGGGGTGTTGCTCGCCGCGGGGATGCGCTTCAAGCATCCAGCGACGACCCCTGCTGTCGCTGGTTCTGTCTAGCCGTTGCCTCTCCCGCTATTCTCCTGCGTGATTCTGACGCAGTTTCGTGAGCGGACCGGCGCCAATTCCCGGATTGCAATAGCGGCTTCCGGCGCCAAATCGATGGCCGAGAGCCGTCATGTTTTGCAGGGGGAAGCTGTCTCACGTCACGTTGGCAAAGAGGGACGCCGACACTCGCGGGTGGGCGTGCGGCCATCAGGCCGATTGTTCGCAACTCGCGCGACCATGCTACGAAGAGCGCACTCCAGCATGCCCGCGCCAGCTCCGGACGCATCCCCCTCGGCAAATTCCGGCGCCGGGTCGCTGACTCAACGGCTGCTGAAAGGCGCCGCTCCGCGGGTACTCACGTCACTGCTGATCGCCGCTGGGTTCATCTGGCTGCTGGCTCGCGGCGGGTTGCCGTTGCTGCCTGAGCGCAGCGCGCTGCAGAAAGTACCAAGCTGGGCGATCGCGAGCTTTGCGCTGCTGACGCTCGTCTCGACGCTGCTGCGCACCTACCGCTGGGTTTTCCTGTTGCGGCCGATCGCGCCGCTGGTCAAACCGTTGCGCTTGATGGGCATCGGCTTGGTCGGGTTCGGGGCGATCTTCTTTGCTCCGCTGCGCACCGGGGAAATCGTGCGCCCGTTCCTGCTTGCCAAAGACGGCGAAGTGAGCTTCATGCAAGCCGCAGGGACGATCTTCGCCGAGCGTGTGATCGACGGAGTGATGCTCACGGTGGCGTCGGCTATCGCGATCACGACCGCGACGATGATGTCCCCGCTGCCAAAGACGCTCGGCGATCTGCCGTTACCGTTGGCGACCGTGCCGTTCGCGGTCTACTCGGCCGCAGTGGCTTTTTCGGGCCTGTTCGTCGCGATGACGGCGTTTTACGTGGCGCGTGAGCGAGCGCGGCGAGCCACGCGCTGGGTCGTGGGCTTGGTTTCGGTGAAGGCGGCTGATTGGGCCGCTGCAACGCTCGAGCGCTTGGCCGATGGCCTACGGTTCTTGCCGTCGCGCACCAACTTGGTGTCGTTTCTGGCTGTGACGAGCGTCGCTTGGTTGATGTCGTTCGTCTCGCAGTGGCTCTTGCTGCGCGGCGGCGGCTTGCCGGCGAGCTTCGCGCAGTCGGTCGCGATGGTCGGTATCCAAGGCGTGGGCGTCACCATCCCGGCAGGTCCAGGCCTGTTCGGCGCCTACCAGATTGCTAGCTTTTCAGCGTTCGCGTTGTTCTTCCCGCTCGAGCACGTCAGGAGCGAGGGCGCAGCGTTGGTGTTTGTCTCGTACGTCGTCTGTCTGGTGTTGAGCGCGCTCGAGATACTGATCGGCGCGATGTTGATGAGCCGCACGCGGCTGCCCCGCGCTCGACAGGTCTGAGGCGGCGCGGTATGAACGGACGCGCGTTTTGTTTCGCGGTCGGCACGTTGCCCCACGCGATCTCCTCAGCATTGGGTCGTGCCACCTCTGCACACTCCAACTAGGGTGAACCATGAAGAAAGTCCAGCCGACGAGCTCGCTGCCGTGGTTGCCACTTCTGACAATGGCATGCTCGTCGCATCTGCCCGACAGACCACCTTCCGACGCTGGCGCGAGAGTGACCTCGCCGGCCGTCGTCACCCAACACAACGACAATAATCGCACGGGTGCGAACCTGCGAGAGACCGCGCTTTCACCGAAGACGGTGACGCAGCAATCGTTCGGTCTCCTCTACTCGCGCCAGGTGCGGGGCTTCATTTATGCGCAGCCGTTGTTCGTCCCCGACCTCGACATCGCGGGTAGGCGACGGGACGTGGCCTTCGTGGTGACGCAGCACAACGAGGTCTATGCTTTCGACGCGAGTGATCCCGCCGCGAGCGAGCCTCTGTGGCACATCCAAGTTGGGCCGCCTGTCGTGAGCCAGCACCTCGACGCCTACCAAGGGTCTCCCTATCGCGACATCATACCCGAGCTTGGCATCACTTCGACGCCCGTCATTGATCTCGATTCGGGAACGCTTTATCTGTACGCGCAAACCGAGGTCAATTCCGAATTTTTCAACCATTTGCACGCCCTCGACATTCGAAGCGGCGTCGAGCGTTCTGGCAGTCCCAAGCTGGTCGTGGTGAGCGGGAAGGGCACCGCGGCCGCGGGTTCCAACGGCGTCATCACGACCGATCAGGTCTTTCTTCTGCAGCGGCCAGGGCTGGCTCTCGACCGCGACACGCTGTGGATTGCCGGCGGTGGGCACGGCGACTTCGGCCCTTACCACGGCTGGATACTGGCTTGGGACAAGGCGACACTCGAAGTGCGCGGTACCTACCTCAGTACTCCCGACGGCAATTGGGGCGGTATCTGGCAATCGGGCAATGGGATTGCGATCGACGAGCAGGGCGCGGGCTACTTCATGACCGGCAACGGTGCGTTCGACGACGCAACCGATCCGCCGAACGTCTCCAACTCGTTTGGGAAGGTCAAGCTCGACGCGAACGGCCTCACGCTCGTGGACTGGTTCACGCCATTCAATCAGTTCGGACTCAATGCGATCGACGGCGATCTCGGTTCATCCGGTCCTCTGCTGCTTCCCGGCACTCAAGTCGTCGTCGGTGGTGGAAAAGAAGGCAAGGTCTACGTCCTCGATCGTGGTTCGCTCGGACATATCCACGAGGGCGACGATTCGCAGATTCGTCAGAGCTTTCAGGCAACGTTTGGGACGGTCGATCAACACATCCACGCCGGGCCAGTGTACTGGGACGGACCAACCGGGCCACGCATCTACATCTTGAGCGAAACAGATAAGATCCGCGGCTATCGATTCGTGGGCAATCGTTTCGAGACCGAGGCGTTCAGCTCCAGCGCGGTCAGCATGCCGCCGGGCACGCCGGGGGGCGCGATGTCACTTTCTGCCAACGGCGGCGAAGCGGGGAGTGGCATTCTCTGGGCCCTCACCCAAGCCGACGACAACCAGTTGGGAGCGATCACCGGCCGTGCGGCGCTCTACGCGTTCGACGCCGAAGACTTAACCCACGTGCTCTACTCGAGCCTCGACGATCCCGGCGGAATGGTCGGCGACTACGTGAAATTCAGCGTTCCGACAGTGACCGCTGGCAGGGTGTTCGTGGGGACGGCTTCGGGTAGACTGCTGGTATACGGCTTGAAGCCGTAACAACTGATGCCGAGATGAAGTGGGCCATCGTCATGGCGGCCAACGGGGGACGCTTCCATGCCCGCTGCTGCATCCCCTTCGATTCGGTCTCGGGGCCGATTGTTCGGTGCCGGTCCCTCGATGCGGGGCCAGGGCAGTTCGGTCCCTACCAGATCGCTACTTTTTCCGGCTTTGCCTTATTTTTTCCTCTTGCGCAGGTGCGCACCGTCGGGGCCGCGCTGGTTTTCGTCTCGTACGTCGTGTGCCTAGCCATGAGCGCGTTCGAGATACTGATCGGCGCGATCTTGATGAGTCGCACCCGCCTGCCCGCGTTCGACAGCCGTCAGGCAGCGCCGTAGCCTACCTCGATGCGACATCTCGATGTCTCAGGGGTGAGGCGACTGGTTAGCGGGTTGGGAGTCGGCGCACTCGCCGCGCTGCTCGCCTGCTCGGGTAAGTCCACCAGTACAGGGGGTGGTGGCGGCATGGAACGCGGAGGAACCGGCACCGTGGGCGCTGCCGCCGTGTAAGCCATCCGCGGCGGACGTAGCTTTGGGGTATTGCGGCCGGAGATCGGGGGTGCTTGCGGCGCGATTGCGACGGGCGTGGAGGCGTGCGACGCGAGCAGGGTGACCAGCGATCGTCGCCCGCCGCCAACGTTCTCGG
>JBBRMI010000101.1:0-27583 GCA_038230915.1 Polyangiales bacterium
CGGCGCTCGACGGCGCGCCGCTCCGGCTGCGCGGCGGCGCCTACGACAAGGGGCTCGGGGTGCACAGCCCGTCGTTGATTCGCTACCGGCTCGGCGCCGCCTGCACGCACTTCACGGCCGATATCGGCATCGACGACGAGACCGCCGGCCGAGGCACCGCCCAGTTCGAGGTTTGGTCCGACGGTGTCCGGCTGTTCGAAAGCGGCGTCTTGAACGGTTCGAGCCCAGCCCGGCGCATTGATGTGGACGTCACCGGCCGGCGCGACCTGCGGCTGTTCGTGGGCATCGGCGGGGACGATTTCGAGTTCGACCACGCCGACTGGGCAGGGGCGCGGCTGAGCTGTAAAAAATCCGCTTCGACCACGCGCTGACAGATTCTCCGTAACCTTAGGCCAAGCCGCCGCCACTACCCGGGAATGTCGGCGTTTCCCTGCGCGTGTTCGCGCTGGAGCCTGTTCGGCCTGACTTTGGCCTGCGTCTCCGTGTCCGCGTGCGACACGCAGGTGATGGGGACGCCATCGGCCAGCGCAGGGGCTGGCGGCACGCCCACGACGATGCCCGGAACGTCCACGGACCCGTTGGCGTGCGACCAGCCTCACGCGCCGCGCGCACCGTTACGGCGGCTCACGCGCTTCGAATACAACAATACAGTTCGCGACTTGCTCGGCGTTTCATCGCGGCCCGCCGACGCCTTACCAGGGGAAGAGCTGGGTAACGGCTTCGGCAACGACGCCGACGCGCTCGGCGTTTCGCGGCTCTTGATCGATGGCTACCGCGGCGTCGCTCAGGCGCTCGCCAAGCAAATGACCGCCGACCCGCCCAGCACGGTGGCGTTCGCCGGTTGCGATCCGGCTGCGACGGGCGAGCCGGCTTGCAGTCAGCAATTCATCGCCGGCTTCCTGAAGCGCGCGTTTCGGCGCCCCGCCGACCCTGCCGACGCGACCGCGTACGCCGCTGCTTTTGCCAAGTTCCGCGAGCTGGGCGGCGATTTTTCGAGCGGCGTGCGCGCGGTCGTCGAGCGCGTGCTCTTGGCGCCGCAGTTTCTCTACCGCGTCGAGCTGGGTGAGGCTGTCGACGGCGCCGCGCAGCTCGCTCGCCCGCGCGCCTACGAGATGGCGTCGCGGCTGTCGTACCTGATGTGGGGCTCGATGCCAGACGCAGCGCTGTTCGCTGCGGCCGAGCAAGGCAAGCTGCAGTCGAAGGCCGGCGTCTTGGCGGAAGCGCGGCGGCTGCTCGCCGATCCGCGCGCGCACGACGTCGTGCGCTACTTCCACGGCCAGCTTTTCGGCACCGGCGGGCTCGACCACCTGGAGCGAAACGCCGACTACTACCCGACGTTCAAACCCGGCATGGGCGCGCTGTTTCGCCAGGAAACCGAGCTGTTCCTGGACGACGCGGTATGGAACGGCGCCGGCGATCTCGCGACGGTTTTTTCGGCTCCGTACACGTTCGTCAACGGCCCTTTGGCGGCGTTTTATGGCATTCCCGGCGTCACCGGTGACGCGTTTCAGCGCGTCGACCTCGACCCCGCGCGCCGCCGCGGCGTGCTCACTCAAGCCAGCATCCTTTCGCTCACCACGCCGGGTAGCCGCACTGATCCGGTGGTGCGCGGCAAATGGGTGTTCAACAAGTTGCTGTGCGGCACGGTTGGCGATCCGCCGCCCAACGTGCCCAAGCTGCCAGAGCCCACGCCAGGACTCTCGGTGCGGGACCGATTGGCGATGCATCGTCAGGTCGAGCCGTGCAAATCGTGCCACAAGCTGATGGACCCGCTCGGTTTTGGCTTCGAGCACTACGACGGCGTCGGTTTGTGGCGCGACGCCGACAACGATTTGCCGATCGACGACACGGGCGTCGCCGAGGTGACCGACATTCAGGGCACCTTCCACGGCGCGGTCGAGCTCGGGCAGAAGCTGGCGCAGAGCGCCGACGCACAGAAGTGCTTCGTCGCGCATTGGCTGACCTACGCCTACGGTCGCACCGAAACCGACGCCGATGCCTGCACGCGCTCCCAGCTAGAGACGGCGTTCGGCAAAGCCAACGGCAACATCAAAGAGCTGCTGTTGGCGCTCACCCAAACCGACGCCTTCCTCTACCGCCCCGTCACCCCTGCCGCGCCGTAGCGAAAATCGCCAATGATCACGCCTCACAATCGGATTCATCGTCGCACGCTGTTGCGTGGTGCCGGCGGCTTGGCCATCGGTTTGCCGTTCTTGTCGGCGATGCTCGCGCCGCGCCGCAGCCACGCCGACCAGACCACGCCCACGCGGCTCTTGGTCTTCTACACCCCGGGCGGCACCTTGCTCGACAAATGGCGACCGACGGGCGCCGCCAACGACTTCACCCTGCAGCCGATGCTCTCACCGCTGACGCCGTTTCGCGACCAGTTGGTAATCGTCGACGGCATCGATCTGGCGATCACCAAAATCGGCAACGGCCATCCGCACAGCCGCGGCATGGCTGGCGTCTTGACCGGGCAGCAGCTGTTGCCCGGTACGCTCAACACCAACGGTGGTACCGCCAGCTTCGCCGACGGTCCCTCGGTCGATCAGATCATCGCGGCGGAGATCTCGAAGGGCTTGCGCTTTCAGAGCCTAGAAGTGTCGTCGGGGTGGTCTACCGGCATTTCGGCGGGTGGGCAACCGCATCCTGGCAACATCATCAACTACCAGGCGGCGAAAGTGCCGGGCATGCCCGCAACCCCCGTGCCGCCCGCGACCGATCCGCTTAATACCTTCAACCGAGTTTTCTCGGGCGTGGGTGGAGACGCGACCGCGAACGCCCGCGAATTGAACTGGAATACGTCGATTTTGGACGGCGTGCAGGACGACTTCAAGCGGCTGATTCCGCAGCTCGGCGCCGAGGATCGCGCCAAGCTCGAAGCGCACCTGAGCATGATCGCCGAGGCCGAGCAGGGCGTGAAGCAGGTCGTCGGCAGCACCTGCAAGGCGCCGACGGGCGTCGACCCCACGCCAGGCTACTACGAAGACCCGATCGCCACCGGCGTGTCGCGCGGCGAGCTCGACGGTGGTGACGCCGCGATCGTCACCGGCATGAAGGTGCCGCTCAAGGGCCGGGTCATGACCGATCTGCTCGTCGCGTCCCTGGCCTGCGATCTCACGCGCGTTGGCACCATGCAGTGGTCGGACTCAGAAGCGAAATTCATGCTCGGCTTCCTGAACGACAGCTCGGGGCAGTCGCTCAAAGATCACCACCACGGCTACCAGCATGATCGCGGCTTTCAACCCGAAGCGCTCGAGATCATCTACCACTTTTACGCCCAGCAGCTGGCCTACCTGCTGCAGAAGCTGTCGGCCGTCGGTGAGGGCGGCGGCACCCTGCTCGACAACACGCTCGTGCTCGCCGTGAGCGAGCTGCAGGCCCCGGCGGATCACGGTCAAACCAACATGCCTTTCATTCTAGCCGGCAAAGCCGGCGGCAAGCTCGCTACGCAACGCCACCTCAAAGTCCCTTCGCAACCACACAATAACCTCTTGGTGTCGGTCTTGAACCTGTTCGGTTTGCCGGCGCAGAAATTCGGTCATGCTGACTATTGCACGGGGCCCCTTGCTGGCCTGGTCTGAGGCGCGGCAGCAGCGCGGGCTGGTCGCGTTGGCGTTGGCGTCGGCGTTTGCGGTCGTCGCTTGTGAATCGACTTCGGAGCCGTCAGCCGTTGGCGCAGCGGGCGCTGCAGGTAGCGGCGGCGCGGGCGCGGGCGGGATCGCGACCTCCGCGATGGGCGGAAGTGTCGCGTCGCTCGGCGGTAGCGCCGTCGCGAGCTCGGGGGCGGCTGGCGGCGGGGGCTCGTCGTTCGGTGGAGCATCACTCGGGGGAGGCGGAGCCGGCGCGTCTGGACAGGCCGGACTTGGCGGCGCGGGCGGCAACTCCGGCGCCGGCGGCGGCCCGAACGTCGCGGCCGCGCTCTCGGGGCTGACACTGCAGGTCAAATGCGGCGCACCGGGCAACCAGATGCGTAGCTGCAGCTACCTGCCACCCGCCGACGCCGACTGCGGCTCGGGCCAGGTTCGCGTTTACGGCAAGTCAGTCGTGACGATGGGTGGCGACCCCGGCATCGTCTACAACGTGACCTTGCGCTTTCGCGGCATCATCGAAGCCAACGAGTACCAAGGCGGTACCAGCGACAACAACGGCTTTTACGTTGGCGGCAACGTCGGCGGCCATGGCGGGCCGCAATACAGCCAGTATTCGCTCGAGGTTTCAGCGCCCGCTGGCGTTTATCACCTGAACCAGCTCGACCCGGGCGCCCAGCAAGACAAATACAAGAACCCGAGCAATGGCGGGGTCGTGCATCACTTCGGCTTCATCATCGACTACAAAGAGAAAATCAAGATCAGCGGTGGCGCGAGTGTTAGCCTGCTCGGCAAGGATAACGACTGCTTCATGGGCCGAAACTGCGAGCCGCCCTCGGATGATTTCGGCAAGTGCACGGCGCAAGTCATGCCAGGTTTGACCGAAGCGCAGGTGCCGCAAGGCACTGGCTTCGACGGTAACTTCATCTGGATTGACGTGGAAAGCGCCGCCCCCGCGCCGTGACCCCACCAAAGAAAACCATGTCACACGCCCCCTCGTTGACCTTTCTGATTTGTTTGATGTTGGGTTGTAGCGACGCTAGCTCGCCCATCACTCCGGCTTCAGGCGGCGGCGCGGGAGCGCCCAACGTAGCCGGAAATACCGGCGTTGCCGGAGCTGTGGCTGTTGCGGGCGGCGCGCAGGCCGCGAGCGGCAGCAGTGCGGGCGGCGCGAGTAGCGGTGCCGCTTCGGGCGGGTTCAGCGGTAGCGTGGCCGGCGCGACCGGCGGTGCGGGCGGCAGCGCGGGTAACGGCAGTGCCGGGACGGCCGGCGCCGCGGGTAGCGGGGGCGGCGCGTCCCTGGCGATCGCGACCGAAATCGACAAAGTGCGGCTCGAATGCCCGTGCATCGATGCCGACCACTTCGGCCTCGACAAGCAAGACAACTGCGACGCCACACCCGCCGTCGATCGCCAAACGTACACCAAGCACCTCGGCGGCGATCCCAACATCACCTACGATGTCACGCTCCACGTGCGCGGCGACACCGAGCCAAACACCTACGTGAAGGGCAAGCTCGATCAAGATCGCTTCTACACCGGCGGCGAAACCTCCACGCCCGGCTACACCGCTTACATGCTGACGGTCGCCGAGCCGCCGCAAAGTTATTTTTTCAACTACAACCCCTCCACCAGCCACATTCACTTTCTCATCGACTATCAAGTCGTGATTCCGATCAAGGGCGGCACGACCGTGACCTTCGAGGTCAACGGCGGTAAATCGGTGCCCGACGGCCACGGCGTCTCCAACCGCGAAAGCTTGGTCGTGCCCGGCATCCCGCCCGCACCCGCGCCCTTCAACGGTCAACTGGTGCAGTTCGACGTCGTCTCCGTGAAGGCGCAATAGACGAGGGCGTGTCCCAGAATTGGGTTGCTCTCGCGTGCCCGTGAACGTGCCGGTGCCCCTGGGAAAGCCTATGGGTCCGATTGACTGCGCCTTGCTGGCACTTCAGCAATCTGCGCTGATTGTTGAGGAAACCGCTTGCGCTCGCGACGCTTGGCGGGAAGGCTAAGCGGTACATGAAGCGAGCCCGCTGGTCCCTTGTCGGTGTCACCGCGGCGGTAGCTTTTCTCGGCGTCGTGCCAAACGCGGTCGCTAAACGGACCGGCATGAACCTGCCTTGCCGCAACTGCCACGAGGGGCAGGATCCGCCCAAAATTTCGGTGGTCTTGTCGGCGGTTCGAGTCGAGCCAGGGCAGCCCGTGACCGTCACCGTCACGGCCAAGCACGAGCGTGCCAAGGTGGGCGGCGTCCTGATCGACAGCAATGGCATCGGCGCGTTCGAGCTGATCGACCAGGTGGGGACGCGGCTGTTCGACAACACGCCGACCCAGGTGACCCACACGATGCCGCAGATTTACGCGAACGGCCAGGTGCAGTTCTCGTTCCGTTGGATCGCTCCGGCCACCGTCGGGGCGGCGCAGCTCGATGTCTGGTCCAACGCCGGAAACGATAACCTGAAGCCCGAGGACGACAGCCCTGGGGAATTCCTGACCGGTGTGGGTGTCGGGTGCGACGCTGCTTGGTACTACGCCGATGCCGACAAGGACGGCGCGGGCGCGGAGCGAGACCGCGTCTTCTCCTGCACCCCGGTGCCCGACCGCATCACGCAGGGTGGCGACTGTAACGATCAGAATCCGCTCGTGAATCCGGCGGCGGTCGAGCTGTGCAACAGCATCGACGATAACTGCGACGGCGTAGCCGACGAGGGCTTTCAGCCGATGCTCCTAGTTGAAGACGCAGACGGCGACGGCTTTGGTTCCAGGGCGGGCAAAAGCATGATCGGCTGCCCACCGGTCGCCAATTTCGCGCCCAGCTTCGACGACTGTAACGATCACGACGCGACGGTGCACCCGGGCGCTGCCGAGGTGGTCAACGGTCGCGACGACAACTGCAACGGTCAGATCGATGAAGCCGCGGCACCTGCCAACCCCGGCGCTCCGCTCGGCACCGCAGCTCCCGCCGCCGAAGGCTGCGCCTTCACCCCGCCCGCTCGCGTCCACGGCTTGCCGCTGTTGGGAACCGCGCTGATGCTCGGCTGGCTGCACGCGCGCCGCACGCAGCGGCGACGTCGACCTGCTTGAGTCACGTGGCGGATGGCCCTGAAACTCTTCGCCAAGCCCGTCTCCCTCGAAAAGTTGCTTTCCGAGATCGGGATGCGTAGGTAATTCGAACCGAGCCTTCGTTGATTGCCGCAAGGCGCGGGGTCAAGCGGGGAGTGCCGAACTCGTTCACCGGGGGCGTCACCAGCCCCGCCAGCGAAGCCGGCGCGGCAAGCTATTCCTCGACAACGCCGACTCAAGCCAGGATTTCGGGCACGGTCTTGCTGGTATTGTCCCAGCTGCCCCAACTAGTCACGTTCATGCCCATCACCTGCTGCATCGTGAGGACTAGCTCGGTCACCTTGCGTCCGGATAGGCGTACGTGGCGGTTACCGGGCAGCTTGCCGCCGCCATGGCCCATCAGTAGGATGTTCCAGTTCTTCATGACATGACCGTCAGGATCGCCAGGCTGCGCGAGGTCGCTCACGCCATAAATCAGTGTGTGGTCGAGAACGGTGCCGGCACCCATCGGGGTCGCCTTCATGAGCTTCGCCAGGTCGGCATACTGGCTCATGATGTAACGCTCGATCGCCCTTGGCTCCGGTCCATTGGAGCCGTGCGTGTAGGCGTGATGACCGCCGTTGAGCATTAGGGTCGGATAGAGGCTGTCGCTGCGAGGACCGGACCACAGGTGCGAGTAGACGCGCGTCAGATTGCACGAGAGCGCCATCACGATCAGCTGGTTGATGGCGTGACTTTTGGCCGTCATGTCCGCGAACGTCAGGGGCGGTGCTTCGGGAGCCTTGCACTCGGCGGCGCCGGCGCCGGCGCCGCCAGTGCCGCCGGTGCCGCTCACCGACGGAATACGCAATTCGAGCGCACGAATGCCATCCATATGGGAATCGATGCGCTTCGCGTCGGCCGCGCCCAGGGTCATCTTCAAGCGGTTGGCGTCTGCCAACACCGCGTCGAGCACGCTGCGGCGCGTTCTAAACGAAATGTCCGAGGGCACGCCAGTGGAGCCGCCGCCGCCCGTCGGCGGGGCCGCTGGGATGGCATTGAGCAGCGCGTCGAAGATCGCCTTCGGCTCGCGCTTTGGCGGCAGGAAGTCGTTGGGGCCGCGGTGCGCAAGGTTGCTGCCTACGGTGCCCATGGCCACATCGCCGGTGAAGGGTATGATGCCCGTCTCGAACGACTTGAACGGCTCGTTCTTGTGAAGGGCGTCGGCGATCGTCTGATCGATCGTGGGCTGGTATTGCGTCGACCCACCCTGCTCGAAGCTATGCCCCCCCGCCTCGATGTCGGACGTCACAGTACACATGTGGCCGTCTCCGCCCGCGAGCACGTAGGCGACGCCCCAGCCGTGGCCCTTGAACACGCCGTCCATCATCTGCAGCCCGGCCACGAGCGTCATCGCGTCCTTGACCTCGGCAAAATCTTGTAGGTTTTCCGGAAGCTGCCACGCATCGCCATCTCCGGTTGTCTTTGGAGTCCAAACATCGGCGTGGGTGCCGTTGCCCCAAAACCAGACTCCGAACGACGTAGGCAATGCGTCCCCTGCGGCGAACGCCGTGCCGTTGTTGTTGCACATGGCGTCGAGCACGGGCAGCCACATGGCAACACCGATGCCGCCGAGCGCACCGCGCAGCGCAAACCGCCGAGAGACCTTGAGTTTTTTTAGCAGTTCCATGTTTACTGATTCCCCGCCGTGACTGGACCTGTTGGGTGCGCAACGGAAGCACCGCTCACAACGAACTCGGCAATGACGTCGCATCAGTAATAGCCCCGCGGTGTGTCGTTGGCAACGCGTGCCCAATCGCACCTTCGAGACGCTCGACCCTTGTGAGGCCGGTGGTGCGGGCGGCGCGCCCAGCGGACGGCGGCGCGGCGGCGCGGCGGCGCGCCATGGAGCCAGGTCCACAATTGCGGGGTGTTTGCGCGTTTTCGCCAAGTGCTCAGCTAACCGCTGTGACGGCCAGTTCGGGAAGGATCGCTTTCGAGACGGCCATGCAAAGTGGAGTGGTGGCGCCCGCACCCGTCGTCGAAAATGGACACAATAATTGCCTGGTGAGCGGGGGCTCACGCGACTTGCTTCAGCGGTGAAGTGCGCGGCCGCTCAGCATTTTCCATTTCAGTTCGGCGCCGGCCGTCTTTCGCTCGACTCATGGCTGGCGGTGCGCAACGCCGAAGGTACAAAGCGGCGGTGAGAACGAGCTCAGCGCTGACGCCGTCCACGACGAAGATCCGGGACACGCGCACGCCCACCTCTGAAAGGTTTTGAGACCGACGTCGCGCGTCGGGCCGCGCGAGCAAGCACGCTCGCGGGAGCTGCGCGCTTTCGCACAGGTGCAGATGTACGCATGTGTAAGCTCCCAGCAACGCTTTGGCCCGCCGCGATGTACGATTCTTCCCAGCGGCTCTTTCCAGGGCCGCCTTCGGCCGCAAATCGCGCCTTCGATTACGTCCACCGTCCGGCAGCTTGCTAGAGCACGGCACGGCGTTTGGACGGCCTAGACTCCTCTATGAATGGGCCTCCAGCATGGCACCGTCGAAAGTACTCCCCCGGGGGAAAGCACGTCGGCGAGTACAACAAAGACACTGGGGAACAGACCAAGCCTCCAAACAAGAAGCGTTGGGTGAAACCATGAGTTCCGTTTTCGTTCGCGCTGTCGTGGCTTACGCGCCCGACGGTGCCTTGGTCACGACCCGAGAACTACCCTCGGGTGTAACGTTGGCAGAGCTGCAAGCGTTGTTTGGAAGACCTCCAGAAGATCTCATGTACGAATTGGGGCATGGTCCCCGATCCCAAACACCAAGCGACCGCTCGGCAGCTGGGTAATCGCCGAAACCTTCAGCGCCTGATCGAACACCCTCTGGGTCGTCGACCACTTCAGCATCCGCCGTCTTTGGACACGTAGAGTCGCGGCCCGGCCACGGCCGCGTACACCAAACCGGCGGTATTCGGGTCGTAAGCGAGGTCGGCTGGGTCGTCCCTTCGCAACGGCACTCGCGTCAACTCGAGCCCTTTCGCTTGCGCCCCCCTCCCCGGCAGTACGCGGCCAACCCCGAAGCCGGCGCAGCTCGCCGCGCCGTTCCTGAAGCCGCCCACACGCGGGCGTCGCGGGGCTAGAATCGTGAGTCGCTAGGACGCGATGAACGAATCAGAGGTTGGAGAGGCGGGCAATCCGTACGCGGCGCCTGCAGCAGACGCGGCGGACGAGCCGAAACGGCCGGCGGCGGCGGCGACGCACGCCGAGGGCTATCGAGCTCAGTCTGTGATAGCTCGCGCGGTGGTCGTCCTGTTGGGGATGCAAGGTGCGATTCACGCCTTCAACGCCGCCGCGTGCGCGATCGTGTTCGCAAGGTCAACAGGAAGCTTAACGCGCGAGCTGGTGCTCATGACCGCCCGCGCCGGACAGGTCCGTCAGTTGCTCTACTGGGTAGGCATGGTCTTGTTCAGCATGTTCATCGTGCGCGCGCACACAAACGCGCGTGCCTTCATTGTGGCAACCCCGAGACCCAACTTGGCGGCGATCAATGAATTTTCGCCAGCATCGATGCTGTGGTGGTACTTCGTGCCGATTTTTTGCTGGTTCAAGCCCTACCAAGCGACCCAAGCCGTCTGGTTCTGCAGCGCGCCCGAGAGCGCAGGTATCGAGGCCGCCGCGAGGGGTGAAGTGTTGACCGCTTGGTGGGCAAGCTGGCTGGCGATGACGGTGTTGAACGTCTCGCAGTCGATGTTCGGCAAGCTGGACGTGCCCACCCACAATCTGCTGAGCGCGGTCACGGGGGCCCTGGGAGCGGTAGCCTGCGCGGCCGCACTGTATATGGTGCGCGCTCTGCAAGAGCGCCAAGTCTTGCGTGCGGCCGAGCTCTGGCCCTAGCCACGCGGCTCGTCACGACCGTCAATACCCGCGCGCGAAGCCGGCCCGTCTGCCGACGCTATCGCTAAGTCAAGCCGGCTCAGCTACGGTTGGAGTGAGCGCCTAGATCCAGCAGGCGCGCAAGTAAGAGCGGTTTGGGCGAGCGCGGCTTCGACGGGTTGGGCTAGTTCTGATCCATGCAACCCAAGACTAAAGTCGTGGGAGATTTTACCATGGACTCGCCATCCCGCGGGGGACCAGTCGCGGCACGATGGCGTCGGAGAAGGGTTCGGCACGCACCAAGATGGCGGCAATCGTGCTGGCGGTAATCCTCGTGGCGCTCGTGGTCGTGGGTGCGCGGGCTGGGTACTTTGATCCGCTGCCGATGCCGTCCGAGTACCGGCCCGGCGCCGGTCGAAGCTTTTGTCTCCACCTCGCGGTGGTGGCTCAACACCGCTCATCGCAGTGGATGTCGGCGGGCGTTCTGGCCATCGGAACGGCGGCGCTGTGCGTCGGCACCGGCGCCATGATTGCGAATCCACACGAGCCGACGCCGCCCCGATCGGCCAAATGAGCGTTAAAATGGCTTGTTCCTGCGTACGTTGATCGGCCGGGTGGAGCGTGGCCGGCGGCCGGTTCTGAGCTAGGCTGCGCAGCGGCTGCTTTTGGGACCGATTTCGACGCTCGTCGCGGCGGCGTTGCTGCTGGTGCTGGTGGGCTCGCTGCCCAGCGGCGTGGGACGGTCTGCGCGCTTCGGTGTGCTCGTGTATTTGGCGGCGCTGCTCGGTGGCGTGGCGACGCTCGGCCACGTCTTGAACGGTAGTCGTGCGCTGCCGAGCACGGAGGCCTCGAAGGTCGTCAAGTACGCCATCGCCGAGCTCGAGCAAGCGACGGCGAAGAACGTGCTTTTGATCGACGGCGGCAGCTTTGCCGATCACGCCGTCGACGTCTTCGTTTTGGACCGGGAGCTAGCGCAGCTCGGCTATTCGGCGCACGCGGTGCGACTGACGCTGAGTGGCGCCAACCATTTCGAGCGCTATCGGCTGCAAGAGGACGTCGAACGGCGCCTCGACGGCAGGCCCCGACCCCGGCAACGTTGGCTGTACCTGGCCGAAGTGCAACGCATGTACGACGTGAAGCCGCTGGCCACGTTTTATCGGAACGAGGGGACGGTGCGCTCGTACCATTACCTCACCCCAGAAAGTGCTTGGTACGCGACGCTCGCGATGCGCACCCACAACGTGGCGCCGACCGAAAGCTGGTTTGAGCCGTTGCTACGGCACGCGCTAGTCAACGGATTCAATGTCGGCGTGAGCTCTCGCTTGGTTTCGATCGATGAAATCGCAGCCGCCAACGGCAGAACCAAGCGCGACCGCCGTCATCACGCCGCCTTCCTGGGGCTTTCCGAGCAGCTGAGCGCGATTGCACAGCCGCCCGGCCCCGCCGTCGACTTGCCCTGGCTGTTCGACATTCGGGAGCGCCGCGAGCAGCGCCTATGGCGACCCTACGTCGACAGCTTCATCTACTTCGGTGTTCCAGCGCCGCAGCCCACTGAGTTGGCCCACGAGCGCGCGTTTTGCGCCGCCACCCGGCGCCCGTGTATCGCGCCCGACAAGTCGCTGCTCGAAACGCTCGACCAACCTAGTTTCTGGCACGATCGCGCGCACATGAACGTGCTGGGCAGCGACATCTACTCCCGCTGGCTCGCCCAACGACTGGTCGCCGGCGGCTACCTGCGCAAGTAGGCGCGCTCGGATGTTCCGCCGGATCCAGCTTAGGGGCGCTTGGCGTAGAAGGCCGCCATGGCTTGGGCGGAGCTTGTCGTTTTCGGCACCCAGGTGAGGCCCGTTGACCGTCGGCCCGCACTTCGGGGCTTCAATCTGAGGTCGCGTGGCGAGGATATCCGGGTGAGCGGCGATCACTTGAGCGATGGCAGCATCGGCATACGGCGGAATGTAGCAGTCCTCGCGTCCCGCGCTGTCATTCGCACCCGGCCGTAGTTCGCGCCGGGGTTGCACATCTTGTTGCCAATGACACGCACGGTCGTCATCAGCTCGATGCGCTTCGCGCTCGGGTACTTCGTCTTTAACTTGGTGACGATCTTCTCGATCTGTGCGGCTCTTGCGTCAGCAGGCCCCACTCGATGATCAGCATCACGATGCGATCGGGCGTGTTCGAATTGGTGGTGCACGCCGACTGGATCGGCGCCCCCTTGGCGTCGTCCATCGGATCACCCTGATCAGCCCAAAACGGGCTATTCGGGTCACCCCAGTTTCCGATCGTGCCGTGCTGATGCCACTTCAGTTGCCACTTGGCGTCCTCGATCCCGGGCTGTTGCTGGAAGCCTTGGCCCCACCACTCGTTCGACAAGTACGCGCCGATGACTGGGTACAGGTGAACGGACCGCTGGGCGGAGTCACGCCACTAGCACCCGCACTGCCACCACTCGCTGTGCCACCGCTCGGCACGCCGCCGGTAGCAGCGCCGCCCGTGGCTTGGCCAGCTGCGCCCGCCGTCGTGGCGCCCGCGGCACTCGGTGAGCGGCTCGTCCCCGGGGCGCCCGCGGCGGCGCTGCCACTACCTGCGGTAGTAGCACCAGCGCCGCCAGTGCCGGCGACGGTGCTCCCGCTACCCGCCTTCCTGCGAGGAAGGAACTGCGGCCCCCGGAGCCGGATCGCCCGAAGAGCAGCCGCCGGCCAACCCCAACGCCAGTGCGATCGCGCAGCCCAACGAAAGCGAGCGAGTCATCGGCTGTGTGGTGTCCCGATAGCGGATGATCCGTCGATACGCCCCCAAGACACCTTAATGTCCATGCACTGTCATCCACACGCGCTCCGCGGCTTGCAAATATGCCTAGTTTCCATAGGTTGCCTGGCGGCGACGGGGGCGCTGGTGGGCTGTTCCACCACGGAAAATTCTGGCTCGAATAGCGCCGCGGGCGCCGGCTCGACATCGGGCGGCTCGAATTTTGTGGCCGGGAGCGGCGGAGCGACAGCCGGAGCGTCGGCGGGCGGCGCCTCCAATCTGGGCGGCTCCAGTCAGGCCTCGAGCGGGGCTGCAGGCGTCGCGAGTGGCGGCGCGAGCGTCGGCGGAAGTGGCACGGCGGGCGCGAGCAGCGGAGGCGCTGGCAGCAACGCGGGCGGCGCAGCCAGTGGCGACCGTTCGCCCGAAGCGACCTGCGCGCGCTGGAAGGCCGACACCGCCAACGTCTCCGAAGGCACCTGGAGCGGTTCGGTCGCGGCCTGCGACGCCGGTGACATCTCCGCCGACGGGCGTGAGAACGCCTTGCGCTTCTTCAACCTGATTCGCTGGACGGCGGATCTACCAACTGTGGTTACGGAAGACGCGCGCAACCAACAAGCCCAATCCTGTGCGTTGATGATGACGGCGAACAAGATGCTGTCGCACATGCCGCCGACGGATTGGAAGTGTTACACGGACCTTGGCGCGAAGGGCGCGAGCACGAGCAACATCTCGGGCGGCCCGGGCGTCTCGAGCGTGCTCGACTACATGGTCGACAGCGGCAACGAGACGACGTTCGGGCATCGCCGCATCATCTTGTCGAACGAGCTGGGGCCGATCGGCCTTGGCTCGGCTGGCAAAGGCGGCTCGTCTTGCATGCAGAACATCGGCGGCACCGGCAAGGCGAGCAAACCGTGGATGGCGTGGCCGCCGCCCGGTGCGTTCCCGGTTCAGGCCTACGCCGACACCTACAGGCGCTCGCTCGACGACACGGGCTGGTCGGTCCAGAGCAAAAGCATCGATCTTTCGGCGGCCCAGGTCACGGTCATGTCCGGCGGCACCGGAAAGGCGGTGAAGGTCGAGCAGCTCGCCGGCAACTACGGCAACAACAAGGCGATCCGCATCGTGCTCGACGGCTGGAAAGCCAGCGCCGGCTCCACCTACGCTGTCAGCGTCACCGGCATCGCGACGCCAATCAGCTACGAAATTCAGCTCGTCGACTGCAAGTGACGCCCAACGCGGGCGCGTGCTAGACACGTCGCCCCCTGCCCCGTCGGCCGGGCCCCAACTCCACCGTGCTGCTCGCCCTGCTTGTCGCTGTCCTGGCTGTCGCGCTTGGCGCAGCTCTGACGGCTGTCTCGGGCGCGCGCCCGACCGTGCTCGGGTTGCTGCGCACGTTCGCCGCGACCGCTGCAGCGGCCGTCGTGCTGACGCATCTCTTGCCCGACGCGCTGAGCGGCGCGGGCTTGTGGGGCGGGTTGGCGTTCTTGGCCGGCTTGCTGGGGCCACTCGCGCTGCACCCGCTGACCGAGCGCCTGGCGCTACGTCGCCATGACTTGTCGCCGGTGCGGTTGGCGCTCGAAGCCGGCTTCATTGGCTTGCTCGTGCATCACGTCGGCGACGGCCTCGGCATCGGTGCGTACGCGGCACTGCCGGGCGGCGTGCTTTCGCACCTCGACGTGATCTTGGCGTTGATCGCCCACACGGTGCCACTGGTCGCCGTCGTGACGCTGGCATACCGCAGCGAGTACGGGCTGGCGGTGGCACTGCGGCGCGCCGCCGCGTTGGCCGCTGCCAGCGCGTTGGGCGTCGGCGTGTCGTTCGCGGTGCCGGGTCCGGCGCTGGCATCGGCGGCAGCTTGGATCGGCGCGCTGGTGAGCGGCGTGCTGCTGCACGTCGTGACGCACGATTGGCTCGAAGACTTACCGCGGTCGGAGGGCACTCGCCTGCTCGACTTGGGCGCGGCGGCGCTTGGCCTTTCGCTGGTGCTGCTCGGCGGTCACGAGCCTGGCCACGCAAGCGGCGGACGTGAGCTGCTCGACGCCGCGTTCGCCACCGCCGTGCGCGGCGCTCCGTTTCTGTTGATCGGCCTGTTGCTCACTTTCCTGCTCGCCGACCGTGTGCAAGCAGAGCTAAACAACCTACGCCAATCGCTGCCGGTCACGCTCGGCACGCGGCTCGGCTTCGCGCTCGGCGCCGAAGGTTTGGCGCTCGGGCTCGCGTCCTACGGCATCGCCTGGACGCTCGCGGCGGTGCTGGCGACCACCGTCGTACCGCTCGTGGCCGCTACGGTCGGGATGCTCGCGATCGCGATCGCGGGTGAAGATGCCGCCAAGGCCACCGCCGCGCGCCTGGTCGAAGCTGCGCCGCCCGAACCCGATCGGCTGCGCCGCTTCGATCGCGCGACGGCGATCTGGGTCGTCGCGGTGGCGATCTCGGCGGTGCTCACACTGTCGCTGAACACCGCCGCCCTTTACGGCTCACTCGCTGGTCCGAGCGAGCTTTTGATGTCGAGCGTGCTCGGCGCACTGTTCCGCACGGGCGGGCCGTGTGTCGTCGCTTTGTCGGCGTTGACCGAAAAGGGGCTGTCACCCGGCGCGGCGCTGCTCGGCGCTACGCTGTCGAGCGCGCTCGGCGCCGCGGTGCTGCTCGATTGGTGGCGCACGCTCGGCACGCGCGGCGTCGTGCCGGTGTTGATCTGGCTGGTCTGCCTGACCGCCGCGCTCGGCATCGGCATCAACCAAGTCGCGCCGATCGCACGACCGCTGCACTTCCCCGACCGGCTCGGGCGCATCGCGGCCGCCGTGCTGCTGGCGCTGATCGTGGTCCGCGCCGAGCGCGTCGGCGTGCGGCGCTGGCTAGCCGGATGGCTCACCGAAGGCGCCGAGCACAGCGCGCATCACCACCACCATGGGCATGGTCACGACCACGCGCACGATCACGCTCACTCGAGCGAGATGCCGAACGGCAGCGCCGCCACGAAACGCTCGCCGGAAGCCAACGGCCCGAGCGCCGACGCGTAACGCCGCACCGACGGCGGCAACGTGCGAATCACCAGCGAACGCGCCTGGTAGGCAGCCAACGCCTGCTTCAGCTGCTCTTCGTTCGCGTCGGAACCGACTAGCAGCATCTCGAGCAAGCTGTCTTGATCACCTTCGACGGTGACGGGCGCGTCTGCTGGAAGCGCCGCCAACTTGCGAGCTTGGTGGATGGCGTCGGTCACGCCGCCCAGCTGATCGACGAGGCCGCGATCCAAGCCCTGCTTGCCGCTCCAGATCCGGCCCTGAGCGATCTCTTCGACCTTCTCGCGCGACAGCTTGCGCCCGTCGGATACGCGCGAGATGAACAAATCGTAAACCGACTGCATGCCAGTGCGGATCTTTTCGCGCGTGGCGTCGTCCCACGTGCTGAACGGTGACTCGGCGGCCGCGCGCGCGCCCGCGCCCGGCTCGGGGCTGGCCGGAAACGTCTCGGTGTGCACGCCGAACTCTTCGAGCGCGCTCGAGAACACGACCTTGCCGCCGAACACGCCAATCGACCCGACGATGCTGGTCGGCTCGGCAATGATCCGATCCGCCGTGCAAGCCATGTAGTAGCCGCCGCTCGCCGCCATGCCGCCAACCGAGACAACCAGCGGTTTTTTCTTCTTCAGCTCGTGCAGCTCATGCCAGATCAAATCGCTGGCTAGCGCGGAGCCGCCAGGCGAATCGATGCGCAGCACCACGGCTTTGATCGTGTCGTCGTTCTTCAGCCGGCGAATCGTCTTGGTGATGGCGCGAGCGGTGATGCCGCCGCTAGAGAGCGCGCCGCCCGATTCCATCGCGA
Organism: Polyangiales bacterium; assembly: GCA_038230915.1. Classification (GTDB taxonomy): domain Bacteria; phylum Myxococcota_A; class Polyangia; order Polyangiales; family Polyangiaceae; genus PMG-095. The sequence continues at coordinate 17,062 of JBBRMI010000101.1, forward strand.
TTGCACCCTCGGCCGGCACCACCGCGATGTGCGGGCGCTTGGTGGCGTTGTCGTTGCTGCCGGCGATCACGCGCACGATCTCAGCTAGGTCGAGGCCGGATTTCTTGCCGCCGGCGTCGCCGTAGGTGCCGCTGACCTGCTCGGCTTTTGCCAACTTTTTCGCGTCGATCAACGCTTCGGACTCGAAGCCGACCGCGTCGATCAACCCCTGCTTCTTGGCGTCTTCGGGGCTCCACGGACCTTGCTCGAGCGCGACGCGCACGCTGTCCGGCTTGCCCGCTTGCGTGGCTTGGTCGAGCCAAGCCGTGCGGATGGCGCCGAGCGTTTCGGTCAACGAAAGGCGCGCCGGCTCGCTCGGACCTTCACGCGTGAACGGCTCGACGCCGCTCTTGAACTTGCCGACGTGCAAGAAGTCGACGCCGACCTTCAGCTTGTCGAACAAGCCGCGCATGTACATGATCTGCGCGGCAATACCGACGGTCTCGACTTCACCGGCTGGGCTCAGCCAGGTGCGCGAGCAACCGCGCAGCGCGAACGCCGCGCTGGAGTTGCTGTAGACGTGAGCATGGCACACGACCGGCTTGCCCTTCTTCTTCAGCTTGTCGAACAGGCCGGCGAGCTCTTCGGTCTGCGCCCAATTCAGTGACGCGCCGCCGAATTTCACGAACGCGCCACCAACGTCCGGATCATCGGCGATGCGCTCGACCGAGCGCGCCAGCGCCACGTAGGTGCGGGAAACGGGCGGCTGAAACAAGCCGCCACCGATGGTCTCCGGCACGCCGCCCGTCAGGTCGAACTCGGCCACGCTCTTGCCCAGGCCAGTACGGCTGCTGCCCGAGCTGCCGCCACCGCTGCGTGGCCGGCCGTGACAGGCGAAAGCCAGCGCCAGCGGCAACAAACACAGCGCTCGAGTGACCGCGCGCATTACTGCAAATCCGTCGTGTCGATGTGAGGCATGTCTTTGGGTGGTTCGGGAGCGGCGGGCGCAGGCTCCGCGGGCTTTTCCGGCGCAGCCGGTTGAGCAGGAGCTGCCGCCGCCGCGCGGCCGGCCTCGCTGATGCGAGCTTGAGCGTGCGCACCGTAGTCGGAGCTAGAGCCGACTTGGTCGACGATGCGCCGATACAAAAGCAGCGCACCCGCGCGGTTACCCGCGGCCCATTTTTGGTCAGCGCTGGCGATCATTGCCGGTAAGTAGCTGGGGTTTTGTGCCAGCACCCGATCGTAGAGCTCCGCCGCGCGAACGGCATCCCCCTTGCGGCGCGCGACGTCACCGAGGCCCGAAAGCGCTTCGACATTGCCAGGCTGATTGGCGAGCGCGGCGTTGTAGAGCGCCTCGGCGCGCGCGAAGTCGCCGGCGCGTGAGGCGCTGGCTGCCTGGCTGAGCGCCGTCCGAAAGTCGGTCGGAATGCCGGTCGTCGGCTTTTCTTCGGCGGCCATCGTCGTATCGAGCTTAGGCAGCTTCGAAACGTCGACGACGGCCAGCCCAGAGGCGGCGGGCGCCGCCGCGCCGTCAGCAGCCGTAGCCGGGAAGCGCGACAAGAAACCGCGCAGCTCATCCAACAGCGCGTGCGGTCGAGGTTGCGCCTCCAACTTGGCCAGCTCGGCGCGAGCTTCGGCGACGCGATCGGCGCGCGCCAGCGCATAAATCAATGCTGCGCGGGCGCGCCCCGGCTCGCGTTCTCCAGCAGCCGCCGTGCGCAGCCGATCGATCACGCTCGCCCACACCGGTGCCGGATCGGACAAATCTAGCGCGGCCAATACGAATGCATTTTCGGGCTGACTGGCGTTGCTGCTGACCGGCGCGATCCATTCGCGCGCTTTGTCGCTCTCGCCGCTCAAGCGCATCGAATCGACGCGCGCGCGAATCACCGTCGGATCCTCAGGCGCGGCCGCGAACGCGCGATCCGCCGCTTGGCGCGCCCGGCCGACACGACGCCCGAGCTCGCGATGCGTCGCTGCTACCAGCTCGGTCGACGCCGGATCGAGCAGGCGCAACCTGAGCCAGAACACGTCGGCGCGCAGCGTTTCGAGCCGCGCCAGCGCCGCCAGCACGTGCACGTCTTTCTCGGCCAACGCGCTGGCTTTCACCAGCTCCTCTTGGGCGCCTTCGTAGTCGCCTTCGTCGGCCATCTGGTTGCCGTGCGTCAGAAAATCCTTGACGCGGTTGTCGCTGACCGGCGCCGGCGTCGCGCTCGGCACCGTCGCGCCCACCAAATAGCGACGACCGACAGTCGCGCCGATCAAGCCGACCATGCCGATCGCGACCACGCCGACGATCCAGCGCGAGCGCGCGCGCCGCGCGTCGAAAGCGCGATCGGCCGCCGGCGACGCCAGCTCATCGTAGGAGTGAAAGCTACCGCGGCTGCTGATCGGCGGGCGTGGCGTCGAATCCAGCATCGGGCGCGGAGCGGAGCGCGGCGACGAGTCGAACGGACCGCGCGCAGCATGCGGCGACGAGCGAGGCGTCGTTTCGAGTGGTACACGCCCGCTACTGTGCGGCGACGAGCGTTGCTGGCCGTCTCGACGTTGACGGTCGTAGTCTTCGAGCGGCAGCGTGCCCGAAAACGGTGCCAGCGTTGTATCGAACGAAAGCGCAGCCGTGACGGCCGCAGCTTTCGGAGTCACTGGCGGCATTTCCATGACCGGCAGGGTCGGGCCGCTCGGCACACCGGCGATGCCGGTCGAGATCGCAGCCGCAGCCGCGTCGAGGCGCGCCAGGGCTTCGCGCGCTTCCGGCGGCGCTTCGGCCGCGGGCAGGGTAACGGACAGCGCGTCCATCATCGGCGACTCGGCGCGCATCGCCGGCGAGCTGGTTGGCTCGGGCGGCTCGGGCACGCCAAAGTCGGTCGTGTACGGAAACGGCGACGCGATCGTGCTCGCAACGCTCGACCCCGGGATCGAGTTGGCCGGCGGCGCCACCCCGTGCAGCGTGCGCGGAGCGCGATCCGCCCCGGCCGGAGCGGCACCGCCCGCGTCCTTGCCCAAGCTGCTTTGAAAGAACGGCTCGAGCTCGGCGATCGCGCTGAGCGGGCGTGGCGGTTTCTGCCCGCGCGTCAGCATGTCGCCCGGACCCACCTTGCGATCGGCGATGGCGCGCTGCAGCTCGCGCAGCGACGTGAAGACCAACTCGCTGCCCTCGGCAGTTCTGACGACCCAGCGCTCGGGTCCGCCGCTGTGATGACTCGGGTAGACCTTGAACTGCAGGCCGCAGTTGGTGCACTTGACGGTCGTCCCCCGCTCCGAGATCAAGGCGTCGTCGAACTCGTACTCGGTGCCACAGCGATTACAGCGGACGTCCATGAATGAGGGCTGGGTACAGGGCGGGTCAGGCACGCGCCCGGCCGGGCGGCACGAGCGGCGCTTACGATGCGCGCAAAGCTTAGCGGGAGGTGCTCGACGTCGCGAGCCTTTCCCTTCCGACGCGCAAGATTGGCGGCCGTGTCGGCCCGTTGTCGCGTATTCGCCAGCGTCCGCCGATGCGGCGCCGGCGCTCGGTGGGCGGAACCGCGCCTTTTTGCTAGCCTAAACCCGGACTCAGGAGCTCTTCATGAAGAAATCGCCTTTCCCCGCTAGGCTCTTGCTGTTCACGGTCGGTCTCGGTGTGTCGGGCTGCCCCGTCTACGAGTCGAACGACGTGGGTTGCTTCCACGACCAAGACTGCGCGGCGGGGTACCTGTGCGATGGCGACTCGGGCAGCTGCTACGCCGACCCAGGCCGCGATCCGAACGCCTGCAAAGCCCCGGGTAATTGCGGCACGAATGAAACTTGCAGCCGCTCCGGAACTTGCATGGCCGGCGACTGCCATTTCGCCAGCGTCGGCTGCGTGAGCGGTTACGTGTGCAGCTCGAGCAGCGGCCGCTGGGAATGTCTCGAACAGGGTCCCGGCACCAGCGGCGGCGCATCGAGCGGGGGCGTGGCGTCGTCTACCGGCGGCGAACCGGGCGCGACGACCGGCGGCGAACTGGCTGTGCTTGGCTCCGCCGGCGCGGGCGGCTGAGTTACTTCACGACGCGCAGGTAAGGCGGAAGCTCGCGCTTTTTCTTCGCACCGGCGCTGCTCGTGCCGCCGGACGCGCGGCGAGCCGGCGTGCCTGGCGCTGCCGCAACGGCCGGTGCAGGCGCCGCTGCCACGCGAGGCGCGCGCGACTTTTCGGGCGCCGGCTCGAGAGCGGGAACCGCGACCGGCTTTTTTCGCGGCCGCGTCGCGCGCGCGACCTTCTCGGTCTCTTTCGCTTCCTTTGCCTTGCGGGCGCGCTTCTTTTTCTTGGCGTCGGCTTTGGCTGCTTGCTCGGCGGGCGATGGCTCTGGCTCGACAGCGCGCAGCGCGGCGCGCGGCTGGGGCTCTTCTTTGGGCGTGGTCACCACGTACTGACCTGCCACTTCTTTCGGCACGTCATCCGGCCAGACCATCCCGCGACCGCTCGCGCCGATCAGCGCGTAAACCGACGCCCACGGCAACTGACAGAAGTACGGCGTGTTGCTGAAGCTGAGCGTGCACGAGATGCCCGCGTCGTCGACGCCGAGATCGGGAATCGGCTTGGGCATGTTGAGCCCAATCTGCAACACCAGCTGCGGCTGTCGCTTGAACCACACCGGCACCTGGACCGCTTCGCCACGCGGATCGAGATGGACCAAAACCGTGGACTGCTCGAGCAGAGCGAGGGCCACGTCTTTCTTTGGCGGCAAGCGCGTCATGGGCATCTGGACGGGCGTTAATAACCCCAAGAGCTGCCAAAAGCCAGTCTGAGGTCCGCCTACATTAAGCGCGAAAAGCGTTCACCAACCGCCCAAAACCGGGCGCCACGCCAGAAAGCTCGCTCCAAGCCGCAATGGGCAGCGCAACCTCGACAAGAGACGCCGTGGCCAGATGTTCAGAGCGATCCGTCAACACGTAGACCAGCGCCTCGAGCCCCGGGTTGTGCCCCACCACAAGCGCGGTGTCGTGGGGTTCGGCGCGGGCGGCGAGCGCCGCCAGGTAGCTGGGAGGCTCGGCCAGATACAGACCGTCCAGGATCATCAGCTGGGGCACGCCGGGCAAAGCGTCGGCGCAGTGCGCAGCAGTTTCACGCGCGCGCATCGCGCTGGACGCAAGGATGAGCGACGGCAGCTTGGCGCGTTGGCTCAAGTGTTCAGCTGTGCGCTCGGCCTCGGCGTGCCCGCGAGGCGTGAGCTCGCGCTCGTGGTCGGAGCCGGCCTGGCCTTCAGGAACTGCCTGGCCATGCCTGAGCAGGTACAGCGTCTTCATACTCGCGAAAGCCTCGCCAAGTGGCAAGCTTGCCAGGCGGGTCTGCTGAAGACGTACTGCGTGATCAGGCGTGGAGTAGACTAGCATGGGGCCGTCATGACCGCGCGCATCCTGCTGGTGGAGGACGAGCCGGCGATCCTCGAATCGTTGGCCTATGTGCTCGGCCGCGACGGATTTTTCGTGATATCGGCGAAAAATGCGGCAGAGGCGAGCGCGCTCGCAACCGACGCGGGCACGCCCGTCGACTTGGTCGTGCTCGACCTGATGCTGCCGGACGGCAGCGGCTTCGATCTGATCCGCGGCTGGCGCGCCGCGTCGCCGGGGCGGCAGATGCCGATCATCGTGTTGTCGAGCCGTGACGCCGAAGCCGACCGCGTGGCGGCGCTCGAATCAGGGGCGGATGACTACGTGACAAAGCCGTTTTCGCCGCGTGAAATCGTGGCACGCGTGCGCGCGGTCTTGCGCCGCAGCGCGGCGTCGGACGCCTCGGCCCGGGCACCCAGCAAGCAAGCTCCTCCACTCAGCACCGACCAGCGCACGCGCCGCGCTGAAGCCGGAGGCCGCACGCTCGATCTCACGCGCGTGGAGTTCGATCTGCTGGCGACGTTGCTCGGCAGCCCGGGACGCGTATTCACGCGCGCAGAGCTGATCGACCGCGTGTGGGGCGATGGCTTCCGCATTACCGATCGCACGATTGACTCGCACGTGAAGGCGCTGCGAAAAAAAATCGGTGAAGCGGGCGCGGAGCCGTCGTGGATCGAGACGGTGCGCGGCGTTGGCTACCGGCTCAGCGACGATCCGCAAAGTGCGGAGGCGTCGTGAGCACTCGCCAGAGCGCGGAGACGTCGTGAGCGATAGCAGCGCGTTCGTGCGCTTGGTCATCGTAGCGGCGGCCGGCGTCGGTCTGATCTTGTTCGTGGCGTTCGTGGTGTCGCGGCTCTTGCGCACGCGCACGCGCGGCATGTCGATCCGCATGCAGGTGTTCCTGGCGCTGGCGTTGATCGTCGGTGCGTTCGCGTTCGGGCTAGGCGTGATGGTCGTCGACCGGATCGAAGCGCGCGCTGTCAGGATCGCCCGGCAAGCCGCCGACGACGAAGCCGCGTCGATCGCCGGCATGCTGGCGGGCGAGCTCGACCGCACGGGCGGCAGGCTGGCCGACGTCGCGCGCCGCTTCGAGCACGAACGCGAGCGCGGTGCCGATCTGCGCCTCTTGCTCGTCGACGCCTCGGGCACGGTGATTTTTCCTCGTGCAACACCAGCGCGCGATGAGGAAGGCCTGGTCCACGTCGATCACTCGGTCGTGGTCCACGGCGAAAAGGTCGGCGCCGTGCGCGTGATCAAACCGACCGTAGTGATGAAGAATCTGCTCGCCGACATGGCGCCCACGGTGCTGGTGATCAGCCTAGTGCTGGGCGCCGCCGCCGCCGCTGCCGCCGCGATGATCGGTCGTGCGATCGCCGAGCCGATCGAACAGTTGAGCGTCTTCGGTGAGCGCGTCAGCCGCGGCGAGCGCACGGCCCCGCCACCACCTGAATTTGGGCGCGAAGTGACGCGTTTGTCGCGCGCCCTCGACACGATGCGACGCGAGCTTTCGGGTCGTCCGTTCGTCGAAACCTTCGCGGCGGATCTGTCGCACGAGCTAAAAAACCCGGTCGCCGCGATCCGCGCCAGCGCCGAGGTGTTGGAAGAGAGCGCGCTCGAAGAACCCGACCAAGCGCGACATTTCGTGCAGCGCATCCGCGAAGCCAGCGAGCGCATCGAGCGGCTGCTCAGCGAGCTGCTCGGCTTGGCCCACATCGAGGCGCGCGGCGCCGAGACCTTCGAGCCCGTCGACTTAGCGCGCTTGGCGCGGCGCACGCTAGAAACGCTGGGCGACGACCGACCGCGAGTCAGCGTGGTCTCGGAAGGCGACGCGCGCGTCAGCGGCGACGAGCTGTGGCTCACGCGCGCGCTCGCCAACTTGATCGACAACGCGCTCGTGCACTCGGACGCGGCGTCGCCGGTGTTCGTCGAGGTCGTGCGTCAGGGTGAGCACGTCGTGCTCGCCGTGCGCAACACGGGCGCGGTCGAGCGTCACGTCCAAGATCGGCTGTTCCGGCGCTTCGTCACCACGCGCCGCGATCAGGGAGGCACCGGCCTTGGGCTCGCGATCGTGCAGGCGGTCGCGGAGGCGCACGGTGGCCTGGCGGATCTCGAAAGCGCGGGGCCGCCTGAGGTGGTGTTTCGGGTGAAGCTGCCGGCCGCGCGGCTGCGCGCCACGCTCGCGCAAGCGCCGGGCGATTAAAAACTTATACCTTTCGGAATGTTAGCTGCGCTTGCGACGCGAGAGCCGGCTCCGAAACGCCGCCGTAACCCCGCGATTCTCCACCAAACGTCCATCAACGGGCAGGCCAGGATGTGGGAGCTTGTGAGGTGCAGCTTTGCCAGGGCCGCCTCGCAAGGCGAAATCCAGGGCACCCGACCGTATCCTTCAAACTGAGGCTCCAGCACTTGGCACATAACGGCAACGGCAACGGCAACGGCAAAAACGGAAGCTCGAAGATCCCGCGCCATGTCGCCATCATCATGGACGGAAACGGTCGCTGGGCGCAGGTGCGCGGCTTGGACCGCGCCGAAGGCCACGCCGAAGGCGCGCGCGCGGTGCGCGAAGCCGTCGAGACGTCGACGCGGCTCGGCATCCAGTATCTCACGCTGTACGCGTTCAGCGTCGCCAACTGGGCGCGCCCGCGCGGTGAGGTCGAAGCGCTGATGCGGCTCTTGATCGAGTTCGCCAAACAGGAGCGCGCAGACCTACGCCAGAACGGAATTCGCGTGAACGTGATCGGCAACCTCGAAGACTTGCCAACCGACACGCGACACGCGGTCGAAGACTTGATCGAATACACCGCCGACGGCGAGCGCATGACGCTCACTCTCGCGCTGTCGTACGGCGGTCGCCAAGACATCGTCGAAGCCGCCCGCTCACTCGCCGTGCGCGCGCGCGCCGGCCTCGTGTTACCGGAAGAAATCGACGAAGCCTTCTTCCACCGTCAAATGACGACACACTCCCTGCCCGACGTCGATCTGCTCATCCGCACCGGCGGCGAAACCCGCGTCAGCGATTTCCTCCTCTTCGAAGCCGCCTACGCCGAGCTCGTCTTCCTACCAATCATGTGGCCCGACTTCACCGCCTCGACGCTGCTCGAAGCCTGCGACATCTACAACGGCAAGGAACGTCGCTTCGGAAAGACCTCCGAACAAGTGCAGCACTCCAACTCGAGCCATCCGTTCGATCCGTTGGATCGGCCTAGCTGATCGGGGAGCCGTGTCTTCTTTGGGCGCTAGCTAAAACGAATACTCGACGGTGTTCAGAGACTTCACGTGGGCTTGCCACGACAGAGTCTTTAAACGGTCTTTGACGCAGGCGACTAGCTTATCGTTTTTGGGGGTGGAGGTGACGTCGAGGCCGACGGCCTTGCCATCCCACACGGCGATTTTCATTTTGACGTGCGCGGCCCCGGGTTTGCACGGCTCGTTGACGGCAAAGTCTTGGATTGGTTTGCTGAGCGTCTCTTGATCGATGTTCGCGCGCTCGGCACCGACCGGCACCGCTTTGATCGCATCCGCGACGGACATGCCGTCGGTGAACTGCGGATCAGGCACGACGGGCTTGGCCGGCTTCGGCTCTTCTTTCGGTGGCACGTCGACGACAGGCTCGGCGCTCGGCTTGGGCGCGGGCGCGACCGCAGGTGGCGGCGCGGCTTCAGCCGTCGGTGCTTCTGCGGGCGGCTCTGAACCACCGCAAGCCAGCAGGAAAAGGCCCAATACCGAGCACCTGGCGAGCTCCCTCATGCGCGGCACCTTACTCCATCCGTTGACGCGAGCGAAAGTGCTGCGCCAACGAAAACGGCGGCAGTCTTGCATGAACGGGCCCGGGAACGGCTGACCATTCATCGCATTTCGTGGCTCGAGCAGCGAGCGAACAGGAAGGCGGGAAGGCGAGAAGATTCTGATTGTTCGAGCAAGCGCCTGAGGCCCTATCGCTGCCCAAGGGCCGAGCTTGCCCGTACCGCCCACCCCAAATCTGAGGCTCGCCCTTCCCGTCTTCCTCTGACCATTGGTCTCATTTGCCAGCTGCCCGCCCGCCAAGCCTGGTTTCTGGCGAGGCTTTCGCGAGGACCAAGCGACCCTTCCGGTCGCCGCTCGTTGAGCGTACGTTGGTACGCGCGCACCGGACCGGAGCGAAAACGAAGCCAGAAGCCAGGATCGGCGGGCGGGCTCAACAGCTGAGATGAGACCAATGACAAGCCGCCTTCCTTCCGCCTTCCTATCCGTCGGGCAGGGGCACGGGCACGCGAGAGCAACGCGAATTCAGGGACAGACCCTCTAGCGTGCGGCACGCTGCCCGCCGTGTGTCCCGACCAGGCGCATGCTAGGTTCGTCACGAACTCGACGGCCATGACGCAAGCCGCCCCACGCCACAGTTACACCCTGCGCGACTACCTCGAAGTCGAAGAAATAAGCGTCGTCCGTCACGAGCTCATCGACGGCGAGATCGTGGCGATGGCGGGGGGTACCCCGGAGCACGCAGCGCTCGCTAGCGCCATCCCGGCGTTACTCGGACGGCAGCTGAGCGGGCAGCCCTGTCGAACGTACTCGGCCGATCTACGCATCCGCGTTCAAGCAACCGGCCTCGCAACTTACGCAGACGCGTCAGTCGTTTGTGATCCCGTGCTTCGTGACCCGAGCTCGCCCACCCACGTAACGAATCCCAAGCTGGTCTTCGAGGTACTGTCTCCCGGGACCGAACTGTACGACCGCGGCGAAAAGCGCGAGCACTACCAGCAGATCGACACGCTCCGAGAGTACCTATTGCTCTCACAAGCCACGCCGCGAATCGAGGTCTGGAGCAGAGCCAGTGCCGCCGACGCCTGGTCTTACGCCGTGTACGGCCCGGGCGATGTCGTCGACCTGCGCTCGATCGGCTGCCGGCTCGACTTGAATGAGCTCTACCTCGCCGCGGGAATTGCAAACGGCCGCTGATCCCCCACCGGTAACGGTTGCTAACGTGCAGAAATGGCGCGGGCGGGGGCTCGCGCTCGCAGCCTTGATTGGTGATCGGGCCGGGTTGGGGAGCGGGATCGGCTGATCGGCAGCAGGATCGGGGTCGGTCGGGGCAGCGGTTTCGGGTCAGCACAAATTCGCAGTCGGCAGCGGTTTCGGTGACGGCAGCAGGTTCGGTCGGCTCGGGCCTGCTTGTCTTGGGGACTCATGCCGAGAGCGCGCACCCGGTGCGCCA
>JBBRMI010000102.1:0-27327 GCA_038230915.1 Polyangiales bacterium
GCTCCAGAGTTCACAGCGCCTCGTCTCCTTCGAGTTGGAGCTTGAAGCGGAGCGCCCTGCGGGCCGGGTCGCCTGGGAGTGACAGTTTGCGAGCGTTGAGCGGGCGGAGCAACTCAATGAAGGCGGCGCGCTCTCGACGTGTTCCGGCAGGTGCTAGTTCGACGACAATGAGCTTGGAAGTGGCGTGAATGACAGCGGGAGCAGCGAGCAGATTATCGAGAGTCTTCTTGGCTTCGGCGGGTCGCGCGAGCATGGGTCCGAGGGTGGTGGCGAGCTCAGCGGCGATGTTGGCGATCAGGATGCGTAGCGTGTCGACGACGAGCTTGTAGTTGTCGTTGTGACGTACGAGCTTGCCGGCGAGTTCGCTGTCTCCGACGCGGATGTTGTTCGGCAGAGCGGGGCGCTGTTCTTCGAACGCGCGTTGTTGTTGGCGGCTTCTTTCGAGTTCTTGCTCCCAGTGTGCGCGTTTCTTGTCGCCTTCAGGTAGGTGGGCGAGCTGGCGCAAGGCTTCCCCTTCGAGCTTTCGGGCGACACCGCGTGCATAGAGCAAGCGACGGAGGGCGGGGTTGGGGATGACTTCATCGTCCGGTACGGGGTCGGTTTGACGACCATCGAGCTGATTGATGCCGAGTCGTTCGACGGCGTATTTGAACTGATTTTCCTGCATGGCCCAGCGCGCCAGGAGCGCCTTGATCATCTCTTCTGCGTTGGCCTCCGCGATGCCGACGATGTTGAACTGATCGCCGTCCGTGGTGAGTAGGCTGATGCGCCGCACACGCCCACGACCTTTGCCAAGATTCTTGTCGTGCTTCTCGCAGTAACGAAAGGTCTCGCCCGCGAGTGTCAGCTCTTGGTCGAACTCGGTGGTTAGCAAGCGGGCGTAGGGTCCACGCTCGTAGGTGACGAACTCGAAGCCGGCGTTGCGCAGCTCGGCCATTTCGCTGGGGAACGCTCCGGCGCGGTCGAAGACGAGGGTAATCTTGGTGCGCTCGGCGCCCGCGTGGTCGAGTCCATCACGCAGCAGGCGCGCGATGGGGCGCAAGCGCTCGGTCATGGTCTCGTGCGAGGGGCTGTTGACGCGCAAGAGCGGACGGCCGTCCTGATCGTGAACCCAGTAGTCGCTGGTGCCGGGCCGCACGCGCTTGTCTTGCATGCGCCAGCCTTTGCGCACGACCTGCTTGCCGGTGTACGGCCGCATGTGATTATCGACGTAAAACCAGGCCCTCGGCTCATGCTGGCGCTGAGCCTGCTCGATGAGCGCAAAGGAGGTGGCCAAGTGCAGGACCTGTCCGCAAGCCCCGGCGAAGCGAGCGAGAACGCCACGCACCCACGACTCCGACGGCACTGGCCTGAGAACGCGCAGCAGAGTCTTAGCGCTGGGGGTCGCGACTCGGCGCACGCCCTCGATGCACTTCTGACCCGTCACCAAAGCGATGACCGCGGCGTCGAGTGCGACACGTAGCGCGGTTTTGCCGAGGTAGCGACGGTCGACGTTACCGTCGGCGATGGCGCTCTTTCGAAGTGCTTCTGCGTGCCGGTACAGCCCGAAGGCTTGCAGCAGCGCGAGCACGATGAAAGCTCCGGCGTGCTGCACGTACTGCTTCTTCGCGTCGATGATCAACTCGCATGCGGCTTCCTCCGTGTCGTGGAGGGACGGACCGCAGACAAGTCCAGCTTCGCTCGGCGGCGCTGAGCTCTCGTTGAGAGTACCGACATCGAGCGAGGCGTCTGCGGCACGAAGAGCCATCTCGAAAGTCGAACCCGGAGCGAGCTCAGGCGCCACCTTATTGGTCGTCGCCGCGCCGAATTTGAGCTGTTTCGCGTCGGGCGCCGCTGGCTCGTCCGTATGCTTGGCAGCGGCGCGAGCGCTGGCTTCCAGCTCACGCTCCAAGCGCCAGGCCTTGCGGGTGCGGCCCACCATCGTCCGACTGATGCGAAACTTGATCTTGGCATGGGCGAAATTGATGGAGGCCCCCGCGTCGAACAGCTCGTACAGCTTACGCCGCAGCGCAGGCGTCACAACGCGGGCCAGTCCGCCCTGCTTGATCTCCATCACCGCCGGAAGTCCACCCGCGGTGTACTTCTTCTGCAAGGTGCGCACCTGCTCGCGGCCCAGCTCGAAGGCTTCCCCGAGCTTCCCCAAGTGAACCCTCGGGTCTTCGCTCAGTTTGACCAGAATCGCGTTGCGGGCGGCCCTGTCGCTGATGTCGTAGGAGCTGACCAGCGACCCACCCACGAATACCGACCGCCGATTGCCATCTACGAACACGCAAGCGTGAGCCGAGAAGTAGTGGTACGCCCTCGACTCCGCTGATTCCGAAACTGCCAACGCCATCTGCGCCATGGCAGTACAACGAACGAAGTCCCGGAAAAATTCCCCGCGGATGGAGCCGGTGCCGCACCCAGGAAATCCCGCAGATCAGGCAGGTGTGGATGCACAGCTATGAACTCTGGAGCCCGGAACGAACTTCGGGGTGGTTGAGCAACGCGGCTGCGGCTCGTGCGTTCACCTCACCCGTCTGCCCGCAGCAAGCTCCACAATCCAGGCCTGCTGCGTGCGGGTTGTTTCGAGTCTCGCTGGCGTGTCCGGTGAGCAGCACGAGCCGTGCAAAATCGTGAGTCAAGCTCATCGCTTTGAGCATCCCCGCCGCGACATCGCTGCGATCGCCTGCAGCCACCGGACGCCCGTCCGCGAATGCGGTGATGCGCGGTTTGCGCTTTGAATTCTCCCCGGCCGTGAGACCTGCGCCGTCAGGACGTTGTTCGGGACCTTTTCCAAAGCTTTCGCGCAGCAACTGACCCGCGTAGAAAACTCCCATCGATTCAATGAACGAGAAGCTCGAAACGGCGTTGGTTTTGAATCCCTTCCACGCACGGCTCACGTCAAGGCGCGCGCCGCGCCGAGCGGCGAGGTCAGCGGGTACTCCCTCGTCGGTCACGCGCAGCCGCGCGGCCAGTAAACCGGGCAGTTGCGGGCGAGCGCTCGCTGAGGCGACCGGCTGATACTCGATAGGTAGCCCAAAAAATCCGGCAAAGCCGAGCGTCTGCACGGCTTCAGTCTCGGCCTCGAGGGCGCGTCGGAACACCTCCGATCGGACGTCGATACAGAACACTGCTTGGACGACAGGACTTACTGGCGCGGGGGTTGCCAACCCGGACGGCAGAGCACTCGAGATCTGCTGCTGCCACGCGAGCTCGAGCGCCTTCTGAAAGACCCAATCTTGCGACTGGGATGCGTTCGCTGCGACATCGCTGGCGGGCCACGCGGCCATGGCAAACCGCCACAGCGGGGCCAGGCGTGGGCCGCCTGCGCGATACAGCAGCCATTCCCAAGCAAGGCGCATCCCCAGCAGATCGGCGATGGCTGCGTCTTGACCCCCGGAGAGCCGAGCGGTCCAGCGTCGGTACGCACACCACGCGGCCCAACCGTTCAGGTCTAGCAATAGACCCATGAAGTAGCTCTCCCACTCGTCGTCCGGAATGGCAAGGTCCGTTAGAGCAAGTAGCGCCATCTCCTCGGTCGTCTCCGGAAGCTCACGCACTAGCTTGCCGTAGTCCCGTAGTCCCATCAGCAGTGAGGGGCTCTGGTCGAGTTGCGCGTGCCGCCGCCAACTGGCGAACAAGCCCCCAGTGCGGTCTGGTCCAAACTGCGCCTGTCCTTCGTCGAAGTAGGATGCACAGAACTGGCTCGAGCTATGGATCACGAAGTCACGAAACGACATGCCGTGCGCAGGATCTCGCCGCGAGTCGGCCACGTCCATCACGCGTGCACGTCGCGGAACCGAGGGCTCGTGAGTGTCGAGCAACGCCACCAGTTCCGCGACCGTCACGGAAGAGCCCAGAAGAGTGATCGCGGAACGCAAGTGCTCGTCCGACAGTTGCCCCGCGCGCCGGGCCTCGCGATACCAAGCTCGAGGCATCAGCAGACGAGCCCCAGAAAGCGCAGTGAGTTCGACAGATAACTCAGACAAAGGCTTGTCGACCATTTCCCAAAACGGATTGACAGCAATGAAGCGATCCAGCGGCCAAGTGGGGGCAATGCGCGCGCAAGCGCCGGCCATTGCTGCTCTGACCCCAAACGTCGCTGTAGTTGCCGAGTCGAGACCGCTGGGGTCTGGGCCTTTGACTGCGGTGTGAGCGGACTTCATCGTCAGGCCTCCAACGTCTGGTCGACGTACTGTGGTTGAGCGGCGGATTTCCGTAGCGGCCAGATTCGAAACGTCAGGCGAGTGAAGCGCTCGTCGAGGTAGAGCCCCGCGAAGAGTCGTGGATAGAGAGCGCGCGCCAAGCGCCCCCGAGGGCGCGTTTGTAGAGCGGTTTGCATCACGAACAGGCACGTGAAACCAATCACGACGATGCCCCAACGAGGCCAGCTCGCCCGAGAGTCGGCGGGGAGAGGGACCAGCAGCCCGAATACCGCGTGCCAGCCAAAGTACAACACCACGACGCCGGCGCAGCGGAGCGAGACGTTGGCGAATTGCCGCACGCCATGACTGAAACCGCCGCTCACGAGCGGGGCAAGCGAGAGGCCAACTACGAATGCGAGCGGAGTGAGGGATAAGTCGTCTCTGGAGACGAGGCCAAGCGCCGCAAGTGCGCCGAGCACACTCAGAACGCAGACACCGCCGCTTATCACCAGCCGGCTCGGCGCCGCGGGTTCCGGTTTCTTGGAGATCGACCGAACCCGCCAGCCATCCACCGCGCCGCCAGAGCTGAGAAACGCGTGTGCCTTGTAGAGCGAGTGCGCAACTAGGTGCAGGAGTGCCAGATGCCACAGCCCGAGGCCGCATTGAGTCAGCATGAAGCCCATCTGCGCGCAGGTCGACCACGCCAAGGAGACCTTGATGCTCACGCGGGTCGTCATCACGAGCGCCGCGAACACCGTGGTGAGCATTCCGATTCCCACCAGCAGCGTCTGCGCCACCACCGTGTGCGCCATCAACGGCGCCAGGCGAATCAGCACGAACCCGCCAATATTGACCACGCCCGCGTGGAGCAAGGCAGACACGGGTGTGGGAGCCTCCATCACTTGGATCAACCAGCCGTGAAACGGCAGCTGCGCTGACTTGAGCGAAACCGCGACGACGATCAGCACCGCAGCGAAATCGAGCGACCTTGGCAGGTGCTCGTACGACCTAACCCAATTCGCAATCGCGTCGAGGTCTACGCTGCCTACGGTGAAGCCGACCAGTGCGACGGCGACGAGCAGGCAAACGTCCGCGAGCCGGCTCACGAGGAATTTCTTGTGCGCGGCAATCAGCGCTGGCCTGCGATCGCCGTAGAAGGTGAGTAGCTGATGCAAAGCCAGGCTAGTCGCGGTCCAGGCCAGGGCGATCACCAAGAGATTGTTCGAGACAACCAGCAGGGTGACCGCGCCAAGTGTTGCGAGAAACCAGCGGGCATAACGCCGTTGCCCGCGATCCCCCTGCAGGTAGGTCCGTGAATACCGGGCGATCACCAGCCCGATCACACACACCAGGCAGAGCATCACAGCGGTCACGATGTCGAGTCGGACGCCGAGTGATGGCGACGGCCCGAGCTCGGGCAACCATGGTCGTCCGCCTAGACCTGCGAATATTTGGATGCTGACGACCGACAGGGCCAGAACGCATCCCAGGTAGGTCGCGGCGGTCGCTTGACGCAGCGCTGAGGAGCGCGAGACCAGCGCTGCAAATGCTCCAAACATCACGGGAATCGTCAGAGCGATGGCGCTGCCGACCAGCAGCTGCCCGGGGGAGTCGTTCATGTCCTGGGTTTCTTACGCGCCCCCAACGCTTTCGTAAAAGACATAGTTCAGCTAGAAACGTTCTGTTTAGGAGAACGCCGAATGAGCGGTGAACGCATCAACTTCCACCACCTGCACTACTTTTGGGCCGTGGCTAAGGACGGGAACCTGACACGCGCCGCGCAACGGCTGCGCGTTTCCCAGTCCGCCCTCTCTTCGCAAATCCGTCAGCTCGAACAGCAGCTCGGCGAGCCACTCTTTATCCGCGAAGGTCGCGGACTGAAGCTCACGGAGGCCGGAAACCTAGCGCTCGGCTACGCGGAAGACATCTTCGCCACCGGTGGCGAGCTCCTGGCCACTCTCAAAGAGGGGCGCCGTCGCGAGCACCTGCTGCGCGTCGGGTCTGTCGCCACCCTGTCGCGCAATTTCCAAGAATCGTTCATCAAGCCGCTGCTCGGTCAGCCCGACGTGAGACTCAGCTTGCAATCAGGCGGGATGTCCGACTTGCTCGTGCGGCTGTCTGAGCATTCGCTCGACGTCGTGCTAGCGAATCGGCCACCGAAGCGCGACCTGGGACAGGCTTGGCGCTGCCGGCGCATCGCCAGACAAATGGTCAGCCTCGTCGGACACAAGCGCCGACGTTCATTTCGATTTCCTGAGGACATGCAGGACGTACCCATGATTGTGCCGGGGCCGGAGAGCGATATCCGGACCGAGTTCGAGGCTCTGTGCGAGCAGCTGGGCGTAACAGTACGCGTGGTCGCGGAAGTCGACGACATGGCGTCGATGCGTCTCCTCGCGCGCGACATGGACGCGATTGCCCTGGTGCCGACGGTCGTCGTGCGCGACGAGCTCGAAAACGCGACATTGCACGCCTATTGTGTGGTGCCCAGCCTGTTCGAGACATTCTACGCCATCACGGTCGAGCGTCATTACCGGCATCCGCTCCTGCGTTCGCTGTTCGCTCGCGACGAGCAGGACATCTTGGCCATGGGACGCGAGCGTCGGAGGGGCCGCTAGAACCAGTCGTCGCGGCGCCGATCGGAGGCGTCTTTAGATTCGAGCTACCGCGCCGCGCCAGGCCCAAGCTGGTGCAAACGGCACGACGCGCTTTGCCGATCCGCGCTATCTTCGGGCGCGTGAGGAAAATGCAGCACACGCTCCGCAGTCTTTTTGCATGGTCCGGTTTGGTTTCGGTTGTCGCTTTCGCCATCCAAGCGTGCGGCAACAGTAGCGACAGTACTGGCAGCGCCGGCGGCGCCGGTACGGGCGGCGACACGGACCATGCCGGAGCAACGGCGGGCCGAAGCTCGGGGGGCGGCGCCAACTCGGCGGGTAACGCGAACGGGGGTAGTGGCACAGCCGGTAACGCAAACGCCGGCGCCGTCGGCCACGCGGGCGAGGGCGGCAGCAACGCCGACGCGGGCGGAAGCAGCGGAGCGGGCGGCGCCGAAGCGATCCCCTGCCATATTTCTTGGACAGGTGCGGCGACGGGTGAGGCCGACTGCACACACCGCGACATCTGCCAGAAAAACTTTTTGAATCTGGGCGTCTACGCTCCTACTCCGCCCCCGCTGCCGCTCACTGCAATCCAGTTGAGCTACTCGCCCGACACCGACTTGACCTTGGGTCCGTTCACGGCCACAGGAAACGACATGGCCAACTGCGGCGTCGGCACCAACGATCCCGCGGTGAACTTTGGTCCCCAGTTCGAAAAAAACGGTTCTTTGAGCGGCGGCACGTCGATGACAGGGACACTCACGGACCTCAAATTCAGCACCGATCCGAGTGACCCTTGCTCGGGTACCCCTCACGGATCGCTCGATGTGGTCCTCCGCCAGACCACGCCGGCCGGAGTGTACGGCGACAAGTTGCTCTCGCTGCATGCCGATTTTTAATAATACGACGCGCGGGCGGCCCAGGCTTTGTCGAGGCTGGTCGATGAAGAAACCAGCGACCACGAGGCAGACCAGAGAACCTGTCACTTACAAACGATGCGATCCACAATCCAATCACGTGCGGGAGACCTTGTGAAAAATTTCGGACTGCTCGCTGTTGTGATCACGGTCGCTTCAACTCTCGCATTCGCCTGCAATGGCGGTAACGGTAACCCACACGACGGCGGTGGCCCCGGCGGGGGCGCACAAGACGCCGGCGCACCCGGGGGTGGCGCACAAGACGCCGGTGGACTCGGCGGCGCACAAGACGCCGGAGGACTCGGCGGCAGCGTTGATGCAAGCGGCGGTTCCGTCGGTTCGGGAGGCAGCGCTGGTGCAAGCGGTGGTTCTGTCGGCTCGGGCGGCAGCGCTGGTGCAAGCGGCGGCTCCGTCGGCTCGGGCGGCAGCGCTGGTACGGGCGGCGCAGCACCTTGCGCGGAATTCAACGCAAAGGTCGATTACCCGACGGGCAAAAACCCGGATTCGATCGCCGTCGCAGACTTTAACGGCGATGCCAAGGCCGACATCGTCGTCGCGAATGATGGCGGCAACGGCGTAAGCATCCTCATCAACAGCGGCACGGGAACCTTCAACCCGAAGGTCGACTACCCAACGGGCGACAGGCCATTTTCCGTTGCCGTGGGTGACTTCAACGGCGATACCAAGACTGACCTCGCGGTCGTGAATGCTAACGCCGCCACCGTAAGCATCCTGATCAACAGCGGAACGGGAACCTTCAACCCGAAGGTCGACTACCCAACGGGCGGGTATCCATCTTCGGTTGCCGTCGGAGACTTTAACAAAGATGGCAAACTCGACCTCGCCATCGCGAACGGCGGCAGCCGCAACGTGAGTATCCTCATCAACAGTGGCACGGGCACCTTCGCCCCGAAGGTCGACTACGAGGCGGGCATGGCCCCGACCTTCGTGACCGTGGGAGATTTCAACGGCGATGCCAAAGCCGACGTTGTCGTCGCGAGCCGGGTCACCAATTTCGTGAACGTCCTCATGAACAGCGGGACGGGGACCTTCCCCGCCACAGTGGAGTACCCAGCGGGCCTGGCCCCGACCTCGATCGCCGCGGGCGACTTCAGTGGCGATGCCAAGGCCGACCTCGCCGTCTCCAACGAGGGCACGAACCAGGCTGGCAACACGGTCGGAGTCCTCATCAACAGCGGAACGGGAACCTTCCCCGCTAAGGTCGACTACCTCCCAGGGTTACTGCCGAGCTCGGTCGCCGTGGGTGACTTCAACGGCGATGGCAAGGCCGACATCGTAGTCGCAAACCAGGGCAGTCAGACAGTCAGCGTCCTCCGCAACAACGGTACTGGGACCTTCGGCGCCAAAGTCGACTACCCGACAGCCGCGAACCCGGTTTCAGTCGCCGCGGGAGACTTCAACGCCGATGACAAGGCCGACATCGCTGTCGCAAACTACCTTGGCAACTCCGTGAGCATCATCCTCAACAGCGGCAGGCACTGCGCCGTGCAGTAAGCCGTTGGGGGTCGAGCTCGGCAGGACCGCCGGAAACGGCACCACGCGCTTTGCCGATCCGAGCTATCTTCGAGAGCAAGGAAAATGCAGCACACGTTCCGAGGTCTTGTTTGGTGGTGCGGTGTGGTTTCGGTTGTCGGTTTCGCCATCCAGGCGTGCGGCAACAGTGGCGACAGTACTGGCAGCGCCGGCGGCGCCGGTACGGGCGGCGACACGGGCCATAACGGAGCGACGGCGGGCCGAAGCTCTGGGGGCGGCTCCAACTCGGCCGGTAGCGCGAACGGGGGAAGCGGCACCGCCGGTAACGCAAACGCAAACGCCGGCGCCGTCGGCCACGCGGGCGAGGGCGGCCGCAACGCCGACGCCGGCGCGGGCGGAAGCAGCGGAGCGGGCGGCGCCGAAGCGATCGGCTGCCATATTTCTTGGACAGGTGCGGCGACCGGTGAGGCCGACTGCACACACCGCGACATCTGCCAAAAGAGCTTTTTGAGTTTGAGCGTGCACGAGCCGGCTCCGCCCCCGCCGCCGCTCACTTCAATCCAGTTGGTCTACTCGCCCGACACCGACTTGATCCTGGGTCCATTCACGGCCGCAGGAATGGACATGGTCAACTGCAGCATCGGTACCGACGATCCCGAGCTGAACTTTGGTGCCCAGTTCGATAAAAACAATCTCGTGATCGGCGGCACCTCGATGACGGGGACGCTCACGGAGCTGCAATTCAGCACCGATCCGAATGACCCTTGCGCGGGTACCCCCCACGGATCGCTCGACGCAGTCCTACGCCAGGTGACACCGGCCGGAGTGTACGGCGACAAGTTGCTCTCGCTGCACGCCGATTTTTAGTAATCGGCGAACAACGGTCCTGGGACCTTCGCCGCCAAAGTCGACGACCCCGCAGGCTCGAACCGTCTTCAGTTGCCGCTCGCGATCGGCCGGCCATGCTAGATAGTCGGACCAGAACCGCTGTAAGGCGAGGTACGCATTCGCGCGCCTAAGCGGATCTCTCGCCCCCGGTGCGGCCCTGTGCAATTCTAGCTGATCGTATGAAACGGGTCGCGTTGGCGTGCGCTCTGGCGTGGTCGGTAGGCTGTGAGTTTCCGCCGTACGCCGTGCGTGCCGACGCGGGCGAAAGCGGAGGAAACTCCGCGGGGGCTGGGGGCGGCCCACTCAATTCCGGCGCTGGCGGAGTGGCGCAAGCGGGCACGGGTGGCGGGGCGACGGGTGGTGCACTTGCCGGTTCTGTCAGTGACGGCGGGAGCGGCGGCACGGCAGGCGATCCAAACACGAGCTCAAATTCGCCGCTCGGCCAACTCGCGAGCGACTGGCGGTTGACGTTTCACGATGAGTTCGACGCGCCCGTGCTCGACACGTCAAAGTGGAATACGGTGCTCCGCCTTCGTGACACCTCCTTCCGAGAGTGGGGCGGGCGTCAAGAATTCGTGGCCGACGAGAACGTGCACACGGAAAACGGTGAGTGTGTGATTGTGGCCGAAAATCGGCGGTCGGGCAGTCATCCGTTCACCTCCGGAGCGCTCAACAGCGCTGGCAATTTCGCGCAAGAGCATGGTTACTTCGAGGCGCGCTTGATGATGCCGAGCGGCAATGGTTTTTGGAGCGTTTGGGCGCTCACGAGCCTCGATGGTTGGCCGCCCGCGATCTACGGCGCCGAAATCTACGGGGCGGAGCCTGCCACCCCGCATTTTTCGTTCTGGTGGCAGGGATCGACGGCGGTGCAGCATCAGAGCTACCAAGGTGCCAACGACTACGCCAATGCGTACCACGTGTACGGAATTGATTGGCAGCAGGCCTACTTAGCCTTCTATGTCGATGGTCGCCTGATCAAGCGCTGGAACAATCCTGATTCGCAGCTGTCGGGGTCACTCTCCCCGAGCATCAACCTTTCGATTCCCACAGCTGATAACGGCGCCGTCGTTCCCGACGCGACCACGCCCTGGCCGGCGCAACTGCGGATCGACTGGATTCGAGTCTACGAAAAGACACTCTAAGCCAAACCGTGCGGGATTCGTCGGCACTTCGAAGCGTCTGAGGCTAGGCCTCCAGCTCGGCGACTGTTTGCGTCGCGACGCGCGCGGCGTCGCTTCCGGCTTGGCCGAGTGAGGCGCACTCGACCCCGACCGCGCGGACTGCGCTGAGCAAGATCTTCGGCGCGTCCAGGTTGTTGGGATTCGGGTTTCGGTAGTGTTGGCCGGCGGCAATCTTTCCGCCAGCCTTGCCGACCATCAAGTACGGGTGGTCGACGTAGTCGTGGGCTGCCGCGTTGGCGTGCTCGGACGTGCCGAGGATCAACGTGCGATCGAGCAGGTTGCCGGCGCCTTCGGTGTGGTCCTTCAGCATGCGCGCCAGCGATGCGAAATTTTTCATGATGAAGCGCACGATATCTTTGAAGCCCTGCGAGCCCTGCGCGTCGTGGCTGAACTGGTGGTGCTCGGTGTTGACGCCGACTTCCCAGTACACGGTCGTCGACTGATTCGCCGACCATTCGTACGAGAAGACGCGCGTCAGATCGCAAGCCAGCGCCGTCGTCAGCAAGCCGGCCATGATGGCGTGCTTAGGTTCCTTGTCTTCGTGCGTTCCCTCGTCGCCGAAGTCGCTGCGGGTGGGGCGATCGGGGGTGGGGCAAGTGCGGCCGGCAGCCGGGGTTTGAAGGCGTTTTTCCAGGGCGCGCAGGCCCTCCAGATGTTGCTCTAGGCGCTGGCGATCGCGCGCCCCCAACCGCTGTTGGAGCGCGGTGGTGTCGCCGATCACGGCGTCGAGCATGCTTTGTTCGAAGCGCGTGGACACCGCGAGCAGCTCGCTCGAGGGATCGGCCGCCGGCCCCGCCGACCACAGCCGGTCCCAGACCACCTGCGGCGAAGGCTCGTGACGGTTGTAGGCGGTGCCGCCATGGCGCCAAGAACTGTTGCTGCGGTACGGGCCAGTTCGGCAAATCCCAAGCTCCAGCGAGTCGAACTTGGCCTGACCTGTCCACGCGTCGGCGACGATCATGTCGACCGACGGCTCCGGATGATTTTGTCCGCGGTACACGCCCACGCATTCGCCCTGACAGATGGACATGTCGTGCGATGACGAGAGCGCGATGCCGCGCGCTGGGATGTGGCCGGGGCTGCTGTTCGGATGATTGAAGCCGGTGATCAGCGTCAGGTAGTCTTTGAGGTCGGCGAAGCCTTCGAGCGAGTACGGCAACTTGTAATCTTTGCCAGTCGTGCTCGGCACCCAGGCTTGATGATTGATGCCGAGGCCCCAGTGAAAAACGCCGAAACAACGCGCTAAGGCTTCGCCTTGGGCCAAAGCGGTGCCGCTGTCGTCGAGCATGATGTCGAGGATCGGCAGACCCAGCAACACCGCCGTGCCGCGGAGCGCGCCGCGCAACATGGTGCGGCGCGCCAGGCGCTGCGGCTTCACGCTGCGAGTGTTCGAGGGCGCCATCGGTCTTTCTCCTGTCATTCGGCTTTGGCCAAGTAGCGGAAACCGGGGCCGCGAGTCAGCGCGCTCACCAGCGCATCGAAGCGGTAGCCGCCGCCGACCAGCGCATCGCGCAGGCTGTCGACGGCTCCGGACTCGCCTTTGGTTTCACTGTGCCCGGTCGCAAAATCGTTGAGTTGGTGGGCCAGACAGCGCTCGGTGCGCGGGTCTTTGGCGACGTACTCGGCCAGGTCTTTGACGCCGGTGAGCGTGACGTCGTCGACCGTGCCGCTGGTGTCGACGGGTTTGCCGGCGTCGGTGCTGCGCTCGCGGCCAATCGCATCGAAGCCTTCGAACGTGAGCCCGAGCGGATCGAACAAGCCGTGGCAGGCACGACACCCCGGATCGGCGCGGTGCTGCTCGAGCCGCTGACGCAACGGCAACGTCGGATCGGCCGAGAGCTCGGTGCGCACGTTGGGCGGCGGCGGCGGCGGCTCCACGCACAGCACACGCTCAAGCACGAAAACACCGCGGTATGTCGGCGAGGTGCGATCGGTTGGCGAGTTGGCAGCGACGACTGCGGCCGACGTGAGCAGACCGGTGCGAGCGCCGCTCAGCGCAAGCGGCGTGGGCGCGCTGCTGCTAGTCAGCGAGCCGTAAATCGGCGCGAGCCCAGCGCTGGGAAAGCCAGTTCGACCGGTGAACAGCTCGCGCAGGTCGGCTTTGCGCGTCGCGGTGAGGTCGGTCAAAAACGCGTTGAATTCGCCGCGCGCGGCGGTCGCGACCCCGTCGGTCCACTCCGGAAACAGCTCGGCATTTTTCGACTGCGCGCTCAGGCGGTCGACGTTCCATGCCTCGCCAAAGAAGCGACCGGCCAAGCCCTGGGCGCGCTCCTGGCCGAGCAAACGGTTGAGCTGTTCGGCCAGACCCGCGTCGTCGACTAGCGCGTTCTTGTTCGCCGCCTCAAGCAGCGCGGCATCCGGCGTCGAATCCCAGAGGAAATAGGCGAGCCGGGTCGCCATCTCGTAGCTCGTGTAGCGCAGCGTCGTTCCGCTCGCTTCGCCGACCTCGGGCGTGTAGAGAAAGCTCGGCGATTGCAGGAGCGCTGCGAGTGCGTAGCGCAGGCCGAGGCCAAGCTGCTTCTCGCCATTGGCGGTCGCCACGCCCACGTAGCGTCCAAGCTCGGCGTCGCTGAGCGGGCGACGGAACAGCCGTTGCCCGAAAGCGCCGAGCGCGGCGCCGATGCAGGGGTCGGTCAGGCTCGTCGGCGAACAGCTCGCAAGCTCCGGATACGCGCTCTTGCGCGCCAAGACCAACTCCGCGGCTTCGAGCGCGGCGTCGTGGTATTGCTCGACGCCGCGAGGCGAGGTGGCGACTTTCGCGGCGCCGAGCGAGGAAAAACGCTCGTTGGTTTCGTCGGCTTCGAGCGGGCGAGTCAGCTTGAGCTCGCTGCCGAAGATGTCGTGGACGCTGTTGGCGTACTGCCGCGCCGTGAGCCGCCGCATCGCCGCCGGCACGGGAACGAGCGGCGCGTGGTCGCCGCCCACCTGCACGGTGCTGACGGTGCCACTACCGCCCGCTCCGGCGCTGTTGGTTGGAGCCGCGGCGATTCCGCTCGCGTCGCTTTTATCGGTCAGGTAACCGGTGCAGCCGGCAAAGAGCCACGCCGAGCAAGCAGCGAGGAGCGTTGCGCGCGCGGCGACGCGGCTGGGCGGCTTGTCCATGGGTCGGTGAAGGGCAGTGGGGGGACGCGGCGAAGGCGGGTGGGAAAAACTCCTGCCTCGCGAAATGCGGGGCGATCGGCTAGTCTCGGGTGAGATGAGCGCGCCTTCTTCGCGTGCGCTGGCCGCGGGGTGCGTCGGCGCCGTGCTCGGCGTGCTGCCGTACACGTTGCTGGCGGCGCCGCCCCTCGAGCAAGCGCCGGCGGCGGCAGCCGCGCCGCGTCAGGTGCTGTTGCTCGCGGCCAGTGAGGCCGAGGAACGCGCCCTCGACGCCGTACAGCTGGACTTGAAGGAGTTGGTCGAGCCGACCACGCTGCGTGCAGCCGCGAGCGAACGCCACGACAAAACCTCGCTCCTGCGCTTGTCCGAAGAGCGCCACGCGTTGGCGGTCATTTGGCTCGACCAAAACTCGCCGCGATCGCTGGTGGTCTACGTGTTCGAGCCGGAAAGTCAGCGGCTCGGCATGCGGCGCCTACCGCGCGGTAGCCAAGCCGACGCCGACGAGAGCGTGGGGGTCGTGCTGCGCGCCACGGTCGAAGCATTGCTGGAAGGGCGTGCCGCACCGCTCGAAGCGGTGGCATTGCCGGCCGCGCCCGAAGCGCCGCCGGCACGACACGTCGTCAGCGAGCCGGAGGCGCGCGAGCGCGCCACGCTGCGCACCGGCTACGTCGGTGTGGGTTTCGCTGGCGACAGCCTCGAGCACGGCGCCGCCCTCGGCGCTTCGATCGCGCTCGGCGGACGTTTTCACGTCGGCGTCGATTTTGCGATCGTCCAGCCCGCGCGGCTCCGTCAAGGCCAAACCAGCGTGACGCTGACGCGTCGCCCGCTGGATGCCTTTGCCGCGTTGGGCGCCAAACTAGGCGGCTATGAGCTGTTCGGCGAAGCGGGCGGGTCGTTCGACTTTCGCGCGCGGCGCAGCGAGACCGCGGGGGCTAGCCTCCGCGCAAGTGCCTCGACGTCATACGTCGTGGTCTCGCTCTTGGCGCGCATCAGGTTGTCGCGCGCGCGCTGGCCGCGATTGCGCTTTGATCTCGCGCCTGCGCTCGAAGTCCCGCTCAATGAGCCCACATTGACGATTGACCGCGCCATGGCCGACGAAACCGTTTCACACTGGAGAGTCCGCCCCCGCGTCGAAGCCGGTGTCTCGCTGGTGTTCCGCTGATGGCGGATTCACGAAAAATTCCACCCGGGGCCGTCTCCACGCGGCACGAAGGGACATCGGCGCGACGAGCAGAGCCGCTCGCCCGCGGCGACTGGCAAGCCGACAAAGCCCTCATGCAACGCGTGGCCCACTCCGATTCCAGCGCCTGGTCGCAGGTCGCGACACGGCTCTTACCGCGCCTGCGCATCGTCGCGCGCGGTCTTTTGAAGTCGGATGCCGACGCCGCCGACGCCACCCAAAACGCGCTGCTCGAGGTGCTGCGCTCGGCACACAATTTTCGCGGCGAGAGCTCGCTCGAAACGTGGGCGGATCGCATCGCGGCTCGCGTCGCGCTACGCGCCGCGCATCGCCGCCGGCGCGAGGGGGTCGACATCGACGACGTGCCCGAGCCGATCACGAACCCGGAGGACGATCCGAGTGAGATCTTGCCGCGTCCGCTGCTCGAGTACCTCGATCGGCTGTCGCCGGCCCAGCGCGAAGCGCTCACATTGCGCTACATGCTCGACTATTCGGTGGTCGAGGTCGCGGAGGCCTTGTCGGTGCCGCGCAATACGATCAAATATCGGCTCAAACAAGCGTTGAGCGAGCTACGGAGTCACGTGCGTCGCGACCAACTATTGAAACGAGGTGCGTCGTGACGTCGCCGACTGAGCTCGCGCGCTGGGACGCGCTGCTCGAGCGCGACGCCGCAGGTGAGCCGTTGATCGCCGACGAACGCGCGTTCATCGCCGACTACGCCGCTCGAAACCCGGAAGCCGCCGAAGAGCTCGAGCTGTTGCGCGCGCTCAGCACGGCTTTGCAGCGCGCGCCGCTGCCCGAGCTGGCCGGCGACCAGCAATTGATCGGTCGCGTCTTCGAGCAGGGCCGAGCCGAGCAGCGCGCCAAGCGGCGCCGCGGCTCGCTGGCAATCGGGCTGGCGCTGGCGGCCGCTGTGGCACTGTGGTGGGCGCGTCCACACCTCGTGCCACCCGTTGAGCAGGCGCGCGCGTTTTCGGCGACCATGAAGCTGACGGCACCGGCCGCCGGCGTCGCGCTCGACGGCGAAGTGGCCGTTGCCGAGACCCCGGTTCGGCAAGGGCAACGTATTGAAACGCATGCGGCTGGTGCGTGTTTTCAGTTCGACCGCAACGCGCGCGCGTGTCTCGGACCGCACTCGGTGGTGCGCGTCGCGAGCTTGGGCGCAACCGTGTTGCTCTCGCTCGAGCAGGGGGTGGTCGCGGCTGAGCTCGAGCATCAGGTCACCGGTGCCGCGTTTGGTTTGCAGACCGGTTCGGTGGTCGTACGCGCGGTGGGAACGCGCTTCGGGCTCGAAATTTCAGCCGGCAGCTTCCTCAATGTCAGCTCGGGTGTGGTCGAGGTGAGCGGTGACGGTCCACTGTACCGCGTTCGGGCGCCATCGCGGACCGAGCTCGGCACGCATCGCATCCTGCCGCTGACGATCAGCGACCAGCAGGCGCTCGACCAAGTGCTCAATCCAGCCCGCGTCGTCCCCGCTCCAGCGACTCGCGACGCTGAGCCGACACCGTCGAGCGCCGCCGCCGAGCCCGCAGTCGTGCGCAGCAAGTCCGTGGTAGCGCCGCCGAGCGCCTCGGCTGGTGCCGCAACTGCGGGCGAGCTGTTGGCGCGAGCGCGTACCGAGCGCGCTGCGGGCGCCATGCAAGACGCGGCTAAGTCGTACCGCCACTTGATCGGCGAATACCCCAACTCCGCCGAGGCGTTGACAGCACGCGTGGCACTCGGGCAGCTCGAGCTTTCGGCATTCGGAAATGCGTCGGCGGCGCTCGGCCATTTCTCGGAATACCTGCGGCGCGGGGGTCCGCTCGAGCAAGAGGCGCGTTACGGACAGGTGCGAGCGCTTTCGGCGTTAGGACGTACGGCTGAAGAAAAACAGGCGATCGAAGGATTTCTGGGGAAATATCCGAAGGCGATGCAGTCACCCGCACTGCAAGAGCGACTGAAAGCCTTGGCTCGGCTACGCTGAAGAATACATGAGCGACGGCGTGCAGCTGATGCTGACGAGCGGATGGCTGGCATTCGGGACCGCGCTCGGCGGCTGCGCCCCCGATCGCGATGTCGTCGCGACCGAGCGGGCGCGGACGGCAACCGGTGGCGTCGGCAGCAGCGACGGCGCGGGCCCGAGCGCCGGCGGCAGTGCCGCAAGCGCCGGAAGCGCTGGCATGCCCGCCAACGCCGGCGCGCCGAGCACACCGTGTACCAGGCTCGCCGCGGATCCAGCGGCCGCGCTCGCGCTCTACGATTTCGAA
The DNA here is from genome assembly GCA_038230915.1 of Polyangiales bacterium. GTDB lineage: Bacteria > Myxococcota_A > Polyangia > Polyangiales > Polyangiaceae > PMG-095. The sequence continues at coordinate 17,730 of JBBRMI010000102.1, forward strand.
GACGCCGCCGGCGCGAGCGAAGTGCGCGACTCGGTTGAGCAAAGGCCGGCCAGCATTAACGGTAGCGTCGGCAGTGTGATGGCCGGACCTGACGGCTGCGGCAGCGCGCTCGCGTTCGGCAATAACGAACGCTACTTGCTGCTGGCTGACGATCCGGCGTGGACGTTGCCGCAAGGCTCGATCGACGCTTGGTTCTGGGTGCCGGCAAACTTCGACGCTGCGCTCGGCATCATCTCGCGCGATCAGTACGGCAATCAGGTCGGGCACTTCTCGGTCTTCCTGTTGCCCGATCGCACAATCCTGGCTCGTTTGCAGCAATCCGCCCCCGGCGTGACACCGGAGCAGCTCGCGCTCGGTTGCTCGGCGGAACCGCTGCCGCCGGCTGCGTGGGCGCACTTCGGGTTCAACTTTGGGCCCAACGGGACCAGCCTTTACGTCAACGGCAAGCTTGCTAGTCGCAGCGGCGTGCCGGGCTTGGCGCTCGGCAACGTGATGTGCGGTGCCAGCGTCGCCAGCGCAAGCATCCCAGACCTGCCGTTGCCGTGGGTGGTCGGCGCCTCCATTTACGCGTCACAAGACGTGCCGAGCTCGCGCGAGTTGCCGTTTCTGAATGGCGGGATCGACAATCTTCGGATTAGCGCCGTCGAGCGCGACTTCACGAGCGCCTTCTGAATTCCGATCGACGTAGTAGGCTGCGTTCTGGTCAGTGCGGGTACTTGTCCCAGCCTGAAAAAGTTTGACCGGCCGGCACCAGCACTACCGTGTAGTGGTAGTCGATCGGTAAACCCTTGTTCAGACTAATCAGGTCGCTGCCACGCCCGCTCGTGCCGTCCTTGACGCGGTTCTGCACCGCAACGAACGGCTTGTGGTAGTCGACGGGACCGCCCTGCTCCGAGGCCGTGGTTTCACACGTGTACTCGCCGGTTGCCGTGTACCGCGGCAGGCAGTGCAGGCATACGTGGGCAGTGTCACCCAAGGCATGTTGCCAGTGACAGAGCTCGTGCCACACCGGGGTGGCGTCCGCCTTGGCCGTCACGGTGACTCGAAACTCGATCTTGCCATCGTGGTAGTTCAGGCCATTGTCGTTGTACCAATTGACCGGACCGTGATCGGCTACGTTGGCGTTGGTCGCCTGAACCCAGTGAAAATCCTGATCGATCCAGACGTACTCGTCCCCGTGATCGACAGCGCGGCCTCCCCCGACGCCGCCCGAACCCGCAGCGGCCGGGGTGCCGGCAGCCCCAGCGCCAGGGTCGGCGTCGCTGCCGGCCCCACCGCCAACTCCACCGCCTCCGGTCGTTTCAGCGACGCCGCCGCCCCCCGCGCCCGGCATGGCGGCCGCGCCGCCGCTGCCAGCGCTTCCGCCTGCACCTGCGCTGGCGCCGGTCGAACCGGCAGCGCCACCGCCCGGTGGTAGGGGCTCGACCGCACCGAGCAAGCTGGGGGCGCCGGGGTCGCTGCAACCCAAGAGTGCCAGGACTACCGTTGCAGTCCACGCTCGCCGACTCGGAAAGGTTTGAAACATGATGACGACACCAGCGCGATAAAGGCCGAGTAGCTGGAAGTGGTGCCGCTAGGCAGCGATGGGTGGGAAAAAACAGCCCCCACGTGAGCCCCCCGGCACGTTGGTCCGGCTGACTACGCGGCACGAAGCCTGCATCTACGGGCGGCGCGCGCCCCACGGCGTGCCGATCTGCGGCATCGCTGCCCCGATCGTGGCGAAACACTCCGCACAACGAGGCAGTGGCAATGGCGAGAGCGATTTGGACCGGAACCGTAGGAGGAGACCCAGTTTATGACGACGCTCGCCAAATACCGCCAGCTGCGCGATTTCGAACGCACGCAAGAGCCGCCGGGCGACGCCGTCCGCGGCAAGAAGCTACCCAAACCGGCTGAAGCTCTCAGCTTCGTAGTGCAAAAGCACGCTGCGCGTAACTTGCATTACGATTTTCGGCTCGAGCTCGACGGTGTGCTGCTGAGTTGGGCGGTACCGAAGGGACCGAGCTTGGACCCGAGCGTGAAGCGGCTGGCGATGGAAGTCGAGCCCCATCCGCTCGAGTACGGCGGGTTCGAGGGTACCATCCCCAAGGGTGAGTACGGTGGTGGCACGGTCATGGTTTGGGATCGCGGCAGCTGGATGCCGGAAGGCGATCCGCAAAAGGCGCTCGCCAAAGGACTTCGCGGACCAAGACTTTGCGCGCCTCGGTGAGCGTGTCGATGTAGGCGTAGTTGCCGTTGCCCTTGTCGGCCAGCATCTCCATCGTCGCGTCTTTGGTATTGCCAGTGCCGAAGCCGAGCACGGTCAAGAAGACGCCGGTCTTGCGCTTGTCTTCGATCAGTCGCGTCAGCTCGCCTTCGCTGGTGGTGCCAACATTGAAGTCACCGTCGGTCGCCAAGATCACGCGGTTGATGCCGCCTTTCTTGAACTGCTGCTGCGCTACCGAGTACGCTAGCTGGATGCCGGCGCCGCCGTTGGTCGAGCCGCCCGCTTCCAAGCCGTCGAGCGCCTTCAAGATCTTGCCGCGCTCGCGACCCGAAGTAGCCGGCAACACCAAGCCCGAATTGCCGGCGTACACGACGATCGCGATCGAGTCTTGCGGCCGCAAGCCGTCGGCCATCATCGCTAGCCCACGCTTCACCAGCGGCAGCTTGTCGGGCGACAGCATCGAGCCTGAAACGTCGAGCAAGAAGACGAGGTTGCGCGCCGGCAGGTTTTCTTCGCGGATTTCCCGGCCCTTGATGCCAATGCGCACGAGCTTGTGCACGCTGTTCCACGGGCACGACGTGACCTCGGTATTGACCGCGAACGGCGCGCTGCCAGTCGGCTGCGCGTAGTCGTACGCGAAATAGTTCAGCCACTCTTCGACGCGGATCGCGTCCTTGGGCGGCAAGCTGCCGTCGGCCAGGAAGCGGCGCGAGTTGGAGTACGAAGCCGTGTCAACGTCGACCGAGAACGTGCTGAGCGGCTGATTTGCGACCGCCAAGAAGCGGTTGTCGGTGATGTGCGCGTAGTTCTCCGTGTTCATCTCGGCATCGCGCTCGAGCGGCTTGGCGGTGGGCCGGAGCGCCAAACCACCGCCGGTTGCACCGGGGCGGATCGCGCCGCCCAAGCGACCGAGGCCCCTGCCGGTGCCCTTGCCACCACCTCCAACGCCCGTTCCCGACAGAGCTAAGCCGCCAGCGGATCCCCTGAACGCAGAGGTGGTGGGCGCGAGCGCAGGCCGGTTGGCTGCTTTCTTCTTTTCGGCGGGCGCGTCGATCGCGGGGGGGGGAGCGGCGGGCGCGACCGCCGACTCTTCCCTGGCTTCGGGTTGGGCCACCGCTTCGGGCGCCGCCGCCGCTCGCTCGGGGGCGGCTTTCGCGTCGCGGTCGCTACGGCTGGCCACCGTGGCCGGTTCCTTGGCTCGATCGGATATCGCGCTGGGTGTGGTTGAGCAACCCCCGAGCAGCGACAACGCGACCACACCTACGAAAGACCCACGAAAACGCGTAAAAACTCGCACCGACGGCGACACCACGGCAGCCATGTGAACCTCCAAAAAGAGTGACTGGGCAGTACTGACGCCGGTGAACGCTGAAAGTTCTGAAGAACTTACAGGGAAGATTTCGACGACCGGGTGGTAGCGCTACTGAGTTTGGAGGCAGCGGATCTGACAGCCGTAGGGCTGGCAGCAGATCTGCAAGTCGCCGCAATCCTGAGTCTTGGTCTGACACTGACCGCTAACGCAGGTCGACGTGCTGCAGCCGGTGCCGATCGGGGGTTGGGCGATGTTGGTCAAGACGACGCCGCCTTGGCAGTCGCTGTCACTCACACACTGCGAGCAGCCGTTGACGGTGCAGTACGGCGACACCTTGCCGCAGGTGCTGAGGTGACTGCACGTCCCCTGGCTGCACGAATCGGTGGTGCAGCTCAGCTTGTCGTCACAATCGGTCGGCTGTTGGCAGCCGACACAGCCGGCTTGCGCGTCGCACAGTTGCCCCGCCGCGCACTTCGTCTTGTCAGGCGTGTGCGTGCAGCCGTTGGCGGTGCAAGCGTCAGTCGTGCAGTCGATGTTGTCGCTGCATTCGGCGTCACTGCAGCAAACCGCGCAGCTACCGCTGGCGGTGCCAGCGCCGGCGCAGCACTTGGCGGGGGCGACGCACGTGTCGAAGTGGCAAGAGCCGTTTTCGCACTTTGGGTTCGTCTGGCACGGGCCTGCCTTGGCCAGACAGCCGTTGCTGGTGGTGCAATCGGGTGCTTTCTGGCAGTCGTTGAGCACGTCGCACACGTAGCCCATCGGACAGGGCTTGCTGGGCGTGTGGCTGCATTGACCGCCCCCGCAAGCGTCTGCCGTGCAGCCGACGTGGTCGTCGCACTCCGCCGCGCTGCAGCACTTGCCGCAGGTGGCGGTCTTGCCGTCGGCGCTGGGGCAACACTCCAGACCGTTCGCGCACAGCGGTACGGTGCTGCACTTGCCGTCCTGACACGAGCCGACTGTGCACGGGTCTTGGTGGTTGTCGCATTGCGAGTTGTTGCAACATGCGGCGCACCCAACCCCTTCGCAGCACAGCTTGGCGTTCGGATCGGGGCAGAAGTTGTGCTGGCACAGGTTGCCCGCGCACGAGTCAGTCGTGCAGCTGCTGTCGTCCGCGCAGACGTTCGCGGGTTCATTCGCCAAAATGCCGCACGCCTGCCGCGCGCGGCAGCCATCCTTCGCCGAGCAGTATTGAGTCTTGTCGCACTGCATGTCGTCCGGCACGTACATGCACTGGCCGGAGAAGCACGTGTTGGTCGTGCAGCTGACACCATCGTCGCAATCGGCATTCGTGCAGCACTCGGCGCACTCGCCGCCGCCGCAGCATTTCTCCGTACCCAGACACTTGGGTGAGGCGTCGCAGGTGCCGTCGGCGTTGCACCGATCGCTGGTGCAAGCGTCTTTGTCGTCGCAGTCTTCCGGGCCGCCACACTTGACGCCCTTGCCCGCGCCGGTACCGATCATGCCGCCCTTGCCCGCGCTGCCGTTGCCGCCGGAGCTGCTCGCGCCGGCGGCGGCCGAGCCGTCGGCGTTCACGGCGGAGAACGAGCCGCCCGTGCAACCGCTCGTCCAAAGCGCGGGCAACACCAGGCAGAACAGCGCCAAAAGCACGAACTTGGGCTTAAAGAAGCTCAAAGCAATCCTCCTCGAGAAGACAAAGCGGCTCGCGCGGGGGCGAGCTTCGGCAGTATAGCAGCGCTAGAGAAACCTGCCGAAATCGCGTGGATTGTCCGCGCCTTAACGGGGTTCGGGACGGGGGACGCTCGGGCGCGCGCTGGTGCTCACCGAAGCTTGACGCAGGCTCCCACGCAAGGAGGAACGTGCGGGGGCGACGGCGTCGGTGGCGGCAAGACTCATTCGACGGACTCAAGTGAGGCGAGTCGGCCTGCGGCACAGGCCCGAGATTTCCGCCGCGAGATCAACATCGAGTTCGACGTGCAGTTCGATTTCTCGGTCGATTAGCTCGAGTTACATTCAGGGTTAGGCGATCTCGCGCCGCGCGGCCGAACCGTCCTTGTCGATCACGAGGTACGGTGAGCCCTTGCGGTAGGTGTAGGAAAACGACGCCGAGTTCTTGTAACCCTCGGCTTCGTCTTCGCAGTGGGTGTGGCCAAAAACGACTAGCTGCGCGCCGGTGACTTGGCGCACCAGCTCGGCGCCGGCGTACAAGCGCTCGACTGGGGAGCCAGAGCGGTTGACGCCCTGCTTGGTGGAGCGATGTAGGTACAGCGCGCCGGATAGTGCCAAGGCGCCGCCGACGACACCGCCCGTCGCGCCGCCGAGCAGTACGCGCGTGGCGCCGCCGGCCACGCCCAGGGTCGCCAGCACGCGATCGAAATACAGACGAAAGAACGTCTTCTTGAAGTCCTCGTGCGTCGGTCGCGGCAGGGCAGCGAGCAGCGCCTGCACGACGCTCGGCGCAAGCTCGCTCCGCTTCGAAAAATCTTCGACGCGTTCGGCGCCGCGCGCCTTCTCGGCGCCGAGGCGTTCGGGCACGGCGGCTTCGGCTACCAGGTTGCTGGCGATCGCGAAATAGTGCGCGACCATCAGCGGCGCGTGGCCGCGGAAGGTCTTGAAGGCGTGAATCAAGCCTTGGAGCGGCGTGGTGTGGTGCGCGTGCGCGAACGTGAACGCATCGTGCGGCGACAGAAAGCGCCGCGTGAGCGAAATGCCGAGCGGCTCCGTTTCCGGCGACCATACTGCCAACGGATGCGCCGGCGCGTTGTCCGGATCGTAGACGTGGCCGTGCTCCAGGTGCACGTCGCCACGACGGATGAACCAAGGCTCGATCGTCAGGCGCGCGTCGGCGTTCGCGCCGCACAGCTCGAGCAGTCGTTCGCGAGTGCCGCGCGTGACCACGCCGGCGTCGTGGTTGCCGCCGATCAACGTCAGAGCATGGCCGGCCGCCAGGTGGTGGCGCATGGCCCGGACCAGCTCTGGGTAACTGGCGGTGATGCTCGCCACCGACTGCGCCGGATCGCGACTCGGGGCGTCGAGCGACAAGTTGTAGATGTCACCGGCGAGCACGATTTCGTGACCCGGGTGAGCTTGAAACAGCTTAGCCAAGCGCAGCGCGCTCCGCTCCGAGCCGCTTCGCTCCAGGTGCACGTCACTGGCGATCGCCAGCGGCGGGTTCGGTCCGGTCATCGACTTCACAGTCTTTTCCGCCGACGGCGGCTTAGCAAGGCCGGCTTGTGTGACGGTTTGTGCTGCGGCATTCGCGCACGTTGCGGCAACTTGCGGCAGGGCGTGGACCTTCCCTCCGCGACCATTACGTGTCAGCCTTTCCGCAATTCATGCGTGTTTTGCAGCAACTCGGTACGACGGCCGGTAAGGCAGCTTCCACGGCTGCGAATCTGCTCTGGCCTTGGCTGGAACGCTACGCGGAGGCCAATCAAGGCAAGCCGGTGCAGCCCAAGTGGGCGCCGGCTCCGCTGATCCGCAAGCAAGCGCGCACGTTCCCGCAGCTCGGCTGGCCACGTGAGACAGACTCGCTCTGCCCCGAGTGCACCAAGGCAGCGCGCGCCCAGGTGCTGAGCGGCGCGCAAGATCTGGCTGGCTTCATCGCCAGCAACCCGGGCGAGATCCGCGCCAAGATCATCGAGCGTGACGGGCGGGTGCTGATGGTCAAAGAGTGCCCGACGCACGGGCTCTTCGAAGACGTGATGAGCATCGATCCCGCGTTCTTGGCGCGCATCGAAAACTTGTTCCCCGGTCGCGACTACTTGTCGCCGAAGTCCAAGCTGCGCGACCACGGCACGTCGACGATCAAGTACGGGCGTGGCTCAGTGCTGACGGTGGACCTGACCAACCGCTGCAACATGATGTGCGATCCGTGCTTCATGGACGCCAATCAGGTCGGCTTCGTGCACGAGCTCGGCTGGGAAGAGGTGCAGCAGATCTTGGACGACAGCTTGGGCGTCAAGCCGCGCCGTCAGCTGTCGGTGCAGTTCTCAGGTGGTGAACCGACACTGAGCCCGCACTTCATCCGCGCCATCAAGTACGCGCGTGACGTTGGCTATTTTTGCGTACAATGCGCGTCGAACGGCATTCGTTTCGCGCAAGAGCCAGAGTTTTGCCACGAAGCAAAGCGTGCTGGCCTACGGCTTTGCTACCTGCAGTTCGACGGCGTCAGCAACGAGGCGAACAGCCACCGTAAAGTCGGCAACCTGTTCGACGTCAAGCTGCGCGCGATCCAGAATTTGGCTGCCGCAGGCATCGACGTCGTGCTCGTCGTGACGGTCATCAACGGCGTGAACAACGACCAGGTGGGGCCAATCGTCCAGTTCGCGATCGACAACGCCGACAAGGTGACGGTCGTCTCGTTTCAGCCGGTCAGCTTCACCGGGCGGGACGAAGATATCGCGCTAGAACAGCGGCTGGCTCAGCGCTACACGCTCAGTCACTTGGCGCATGACCTGCACGATCAGCTCGGCGTGACCGAGCCGATGCGCGACTGGTTTCCGCTCTCGGCGATGAACCCGTTCAGTGACGTGGTCGACCTCTTGCAAGGGCCGACCGCAGACTTCGGGGCGCTCAAGTGCGGGTGCCACCCCAACTGCGGCATTGGCACGGCGCTGCTGGTCAACAAGCGCACCAAACAAATGGTGGCGCTGGCCGAGTTCCTGAACCTGGAACAAATCCTCAAGGACATGCAGCAGATCGCCGACGCCGGCCGCACCAAGGCCGAGTCGTTGGCGGCGATTGCGCTGTCATTGATGCGCAACTTCGACGTGAGCCGCGCGCCTGAAGGCTACGGCTATGCCGAGTTCATCAAGCAGTTTTTGAGCCAAATTGGCGCGAGCGGGGGCAAGGTCGGTGACACCGAGGGTGACGCAGGCAAGTTCGAGTGGCGTTTCCTGTTCGTCGCCGGCATGTGGTTTCAGGACCTGTTCAACTACGACTTCCGCCGCACCGAGATGTGCATCATCCCGTACGGTACCGAGCTCGGGGAGATCTCGTTCTGCGCCTACAACACCGGCGTCGGCTTCCGGCAAATCGTCGAGAAGATGAAGCATACGGCGTCGGTCGCCGATTGGTACCGCGAGCACGGTCGCCACGCGGTGTACGCCAAGAATCAGCACCTGCCGTTACCGGAATCGCCGCTGACGGTCGTCACGCGGCCCGCGGACGGTCGCCGGCGTCTGCCTATGGCCGCCGAGTAACGCCGCTCGGTGGACAGTTCTTGCTGCCGAATTGCAGCTCGAATCGCAGAAGCTTCCGTGGCGGATCCGGGCCGCGTCGTGCGGCTCGAGATTTTTTCACAGGGAGATCGGGAGATCGGGAGTCGTGCGAGGAAGAGCGCAATTTTTGTTTTGGAGGACCAAAACAAAAATTATTTACTTGGAGCGAGCAAGATCGCAGTGCGGAAATGGCCCTGCGATCTTGCCGGCGGCAGCGCGAACCCCCAAATTCTGGGCTCGCACGACTCCCGATCTGCCTGTGACATCTCGGATCGCTGGGGTCTGTGGGCAGGCCACAGGCCCGAAGGGTGCAGTCGTTAGCCGCGAAGGGCCTCCAGCCGCCGGCCGGCTTCGAGCAGGGTTTCGTCTTTCTTTGGGTAGCAGAAGCGGATGCGCTTCTTCGCTTCTGCGTCGCCCGCGCGATAGAAGCTGGAGGCGGGCACGACCGCGACGCCGACCTTCTCGATCAGGAAGCGTGTGAATTCGACGTCGTCGGTGATGCCCACGTCCGGATACTCGGCCATGATGTAGTACGCGCCGGCGGGCACGCTCGGTACGAAGCCGGCTCGAGTGATCAATGGCACGAACAAATCCCGGCGGCGCTGGTATTCGCTTTTCAGTTTGTCGTAGTAGGCCTGCTCGAACTCCAGCGCGGTGACGGCGCCTTCCTGGAGCGGCGCGGGCGCGCCGACCGTCAAAAAATCGTGCACCTTGCGGATGGCGGCGGTGATTGACGGTGGTGCAATCGCGTAGCCGATGCGCCACCCGGTAATGCTGAAGGTCTTGGACAAGCCGGAGATCATCACCGTGCGCTCGCGCAAGCCGGGTAGCGTCATTGGATAGACGTGCTCCGCGCCGTCGTAAACGATGTGTTCGTAGATTTCGTCGGTGAAGATCAGC
>JBBRMI010000103.1:0-27204 GCA_038230915.1 Polyangiales bacterium
AAAAAATCTCGAGCCGTCACTCGAACGTAGGGAGCGTGGGGCCGCTCGGTGGCGCAGGGATACCGCTCGCTAGCGGTGGCGCCGTAATGTCGCTGCCGGGCGGGCCGGCGTAGGTTGCCAAGAGCGCGAGCGCGTAGAAGCGGTACTGGTGCGGGATGTTCCAGTCGGCGACTTTGACAGCGTTGCCGACGCAGCTGGTGGTGCGGCGGGCAAGCTTACCGTGCCACTCGCCGCTCGCGCCGGGAAACATGTGCACCTTCTTGTGCGCAAAGTCGACGGTCAAAACGAAGTTGATCGAACCTTTGATCTTGGTCTTCGGCGCGCAATCCTCGCTGCTCAAGACGGCCTTTTTCAGCGCCTCTTCCAAGGGGCCGAGCGTGTCGCACAGCGTGCCCTCGTTCGCGGAGGCCGCCGGCGACGAGCCGCAACGCACCTTCTGCACGGCACCCAGCGTGAGCCGCGGCGGCGGCGCCAGCGGCGTCGACGCTGGCGCCGTTGGTTTGGGCGCCGTGAGCGCTCCAGCGCTGGCCGACGCACTCGCGACGGCGGGCGTCGCCGCCGTCTTGGTCGAAGGCTTGCGCCACAAGTAGAGCGGCACCGCGAGCAGCATCGCAGCGCACACCAACGCGACGATGACTTGCGCGCGCAACGGCCGGTCGCCGCCGCCGCTAGAGCCGACGCCGAGGCGGCGCATGCGCGGCTCGCCCGGCACGGAGGGAAACGACGAACGAGACGGCGGTCCGGCCATCAGGGCTTCGCCGCGCCGCCTCAGTCATCCAGCAGGGCGTGGACGTTCTGCCCAGGCTCTGCCCGCACCAGCGTCGCGGCCAAGTCGAGGGCCTCGGGCATCAAGCCCTGAACCTGCGAAACGACCTGCTCCACCACGTTGCGCGCTTCCTCGAGGCTCGGGCCGGTCATCGCGACCGCAAACTTGAGCGGCCCCGTGCGGCCCGCGGTGGCCGGAACCAGGCTCAGAAGCAGCATCTCGGTCAGCTCGAGCACGCGCTGCGCGGCGCGCCGCAAGGCCAACATCTCCAAAATCGTCGGCCGCTCACTGACGTGCCGGTTGGGACCACGGATGTGATACCGCGCGATCGCCAACGGCGCATTGGACCACTCGGCGTAGCCGCGTTCGTCCTCGATCGCGCGCACCATCTCGTCGCGCTGGAACAGCCCGGTCAGGCCGTCGCGGCGCAGCAGGTACGCGCGCGCGCGTTCGTGTTGCGGCGAGCGATCTTGAAAGCTGACCAGCTTCACCCGTGACTCACCCAACTGCAGCTCGGCGCCGTGCAAAACCGCGACGGTCTTTTTGCGCTCGTAGCTGTGGTCGGCGTAGGTGCCGTTGGTGCTACCGACGTCTTCGATCGTCCAGGAACCGTTCTGGCAGCGCAAGACAGCGTGGGCGCCCGAGACGGTCGCCTCCGGCATCACGATGTCTTGGCCCGCGCGACGCCCGATCGTCATCATCGGCTTCTCGAGCGAGAACATCATGCCAGCGGCGTCGGGCGCGTTCGTGCAGTACGTGACGAGCAGCGATTGTCCGCCAGGGACGAACGCTTCACTCGCCGAACGGCCGGGAGGCGGGCCGGGGTTGATGCGTTCGCGCGCGATCTGCACCTGGCTCGTGGTGAGCGAGCTGGGGTTGAAAAAGCGCAGATGACGCGCGCTCGGACGCGAGCTGGGATCATCGCCCAAGCCGCGAAAAATCTGCTTCACCTCGTCCACCGAGAGGCCCGAAGGCACGTCGAACATGATCTGTGAACGCATCGGCTTGGCGCGCGGTCGGTAACCGGGCTCAGGCACGCGGCACGTCCACATTTCCCAAAGCGTGAGGCCGAGCGCGTACATGTCGTCTTCGGGGCTGGCGCCACCGGAGCGCAGCCGTTCGGGCGCCATGTAGTTCGGCGTCCCGCCGTCGGGCGGAGCGCCGGGACGACGAGCGCTCAGGCGCGCCCGCTCCTGAGCGAAGCCGAAGTCCAAGATGATGGCACGGTCGTTCGTCACCATCACGTTGCCCGGCTTCAGGTCGCCGTGGACCAAGCCTTGTGCGTGAATTGCGGCCAAGCCCGCCGACGCTTCGCTGGCGATCTTGCGGAACTCGTCGGCCGTGTAACCACCTTGGGCTTTGCGACGCCGGATATGCGTGTGCAGCGTCTGGCCGGCAATGTGCTCCATCACCAAGATCGGCCCCCAGTTGCTGGGCGCCAAATCGTGCACGCGGCAAACGTTGGGATGACTGACCGAGCGAGCGAGCAGGAGCTCTTGCCGCAGCGCTTCGTCGTCGCCCGGCATCCGCGACTCTTCGCGCACGACCTTGAGCGCCACCGGCTGCTGCGTGCTCCGATCGTAGGCTAGGAACACCTCGCCCATGCCGCCCTTGCCGAGGCTTTGGCGGATCTCGTAGCGATCGTTGACGACGGTGCCGTGCCCTAACGGCGGGAAATTCTTGGGAACCTGAGCCATCTTGCCCGATCGGCGTCTTCGGTAAGTCCTCTCTAGCGTCTCCGATCTCTAGCCGTACCGCAATCCGTTATCGGTAGCGCGACCACATAAGCGGAGCTCGGTCCCACCCCCAACTCGCCCCCACTCGCCCCGCCACCACACGCCCGGCCCCGGCTTCCCCCCCGAAAATGCGCATTTCTCCGCTCGGTCGTCGCCCGAGCGGCGATCCTCCCCGACGGCCGCCTGATGGAGGTAGGGTTTCGCGCGATTTCGGACCGGGAGCCGTCACTTGCTACCGGCGCCGCCATCGTTATCGACCGCGTTTGGCGTGCGCCGACAGACAAGGAGGAGCGTGATGACCCTTCAGCCGATCCGTTTTGCGTTTGTGTGCGTAGCGAGCCTAGCTGTGGTCGTCGGGTGCAAGGACGAAGAGGTTTGTATCAGGGCGCGCAACGCCGCAGCCGACTCTTGGAAAGTCGTGAGCGCGACCGCCGCCAAGAACAAAGTCACGCCAAACATCGGCCTCGACGAGCTACCGGCCGACAAGAAGGCGCCGCATGTCGAGGCGTGGGGCACGATGGAGAAACAGTCGGACATGATCTCGAGCTCGTTCTTGTACGAGAAGATCACCTGGAACACCGCCGACCCCGCGCTCGCAAAAACCAACAGCGCCTTCGACGGCTACTTCGCCAAAGAAAAGTTCAAGTCTTTCCAGATGCAACTCACCGACGCCAACGACAAGTACAAGGCCGCGTCGACCGCCTGTCGCGACTGAGGGACGAGGGCAATGCGCGAACCCGGAGGGGCCACGCTGCGGCCTACCTCGCAGAAGCTTCTGTGGCGGAAACATACTGCCACCCGCGGCCATCACGCCCCAGCTGCGCGATACGCCTCACCCCATCTCGACACGTGCGCCTCGGGTCGCGTTGGGGGGCTTTCTCGCACCGGTGGAATCAGCGCTGGTTCACTGCACGCTGGACGTCGTGTCGCGCTGCGCCATCACGATCTTGTTGCCGTACGCCGGGGGCGGAGCAACAAGCGGCGGGGGTAAATCGCGACGGCGCGGGCTCGGAGTAGCCCTGGTTTCAACGTCAACCGCGCGGGGCGGGGCCTTCACGGGAACCGGAGCCGATGCACCACATGCCGTGGTCAGCATCGTCGCCGCTGCGGCGGCTATCAGAAAATACAATTGCCGCATACTACCAAGATAGCAACGAGCAACGCCCGTGCCAGTGCTCGCCCCCACGTTTCCGCATGACGCGCCCCGTCACTCGCGCCGCGAGAGCGAGCGAACAGGAAGGCGGGAAGGCGGGAAGGATTTGATTGTTCGAGCAGGCGAGCAACGGCGCTTCGGCGCGGGCCAGGAGCGCGGCGGCCCCAGCAAGCCCACCCCAAAATCTTCCCGCCTTCCCGCCTTCCTGTTGATTCCCGCTTGGGAACGAATAGCGACGCGCAGCTACTTCACGCCCAGCGTGATTCTCGAGAATTCCATGCCGCCGCGGTTGTCGTGGATGACGGCCCAGATTTGCAGCGGACCGGGGTCTTTCGGGGCGTAGAGCTGGCCGCGGTATTTGGGGTTCCAGCCGCTGTTCGTGTCGTTGAGCAAGCGCACTTCGGAGATGCCGCCGCGATCGATGTAGTAGTTGACCCACATCTGCTCGGTCACGTTCGCGCCGAAAAGCTTGCTGCTGACTTCGTCCTTTTCGACCTTCTGCTCAATGGCGGGCTTCACGTCGATCGCCGGACACGTCGGATCACCGTCGTCGGCGCAGGCTTTGATGCAGCGGTCGGGCTCGACGCCGCAGTCGACGTCGACCGCCGGCGCGCCCTCGCAGGCATCGCCGACGCAATCGGCAACCAACGATTTGTCCGCCACCGTGAACTGCCCGAGACCAGCGGCGTCGACGGTGAACGACGGGTTCTCGTTGGAGATGCCCTCGAACGAATAGATCGACGAGTAACCGACAACGAAGTCCTCGGAGGCGAGCGGCTTCTTGGCGTCGTCGAGGCAGCGGATCGGCAGCCCGCTCGAGCCGTCGGGGTTGCCAGGCGTAGTGACCAGCTCGATCGTCCCCGCGCACACTGCGAAAAACACGATATAGAGGCCGTAACGCGGCTGCCCGGGCTCGAGCGCCGGGCGTGACGAGATAATGTCCTCCGGTAACGTGACCTTGAAAGCGTCGCCGTCGCCAGGCTTCGGCAAGCTGCCCTGAGCGGCCTTCTGCGCATATTGCGCGAAGCAGCCGTAATACAAATCGCCGGGTGGGTTGATGCAGCCGCCGAGGAACAGCCGCTGGACGTCGGTGCGACCCTGCGGATCGTGCCACAAGAGCTGCAGGGTCACCTCGTCACCGGGCTGAGCGTAGGGCTTATCCTTCTTCACGCCCAACACGCGCAGCGTCTTGACCTCGTTACCGGGATCGAACTGCGGGCCGCAGCCCACCGCCGCGAGCACGCTCAGCGCGCCCGCCAGCAGCAGCGAAGCCTGCCCCGCCAACCGCGAAACGGCTGTCTTTTTCATAGCTCACCTCGCAGGCCGATGCTGGGGATGATGGGGATACCGGTTTGGTAGCTACGCCGGCTGTAATCGAAGTTGTAAATGAAGCTCTCCGCCGCCGGGTGGTTGTAGACGTTCTGTACGTCGAGGTACGCCGACAGCGCCCACGCCTTGAACTGCCACCGCTTGTCGACGCGAAGGTCGAGCTGGTGAAACAGCGGCAAGCGCGCGGTGTACGATTTGCCCTGCAGCGCCACGTACGAGCCAGCGTCGGCCGAATACAGGGCAGGCAGCGACGGCCTGCCGACGACCGGCGTATCGAGCGGCCCGGAAACGACGCGAAAGCGCGCCCCAAACTCCCAGCCGCGTCCGAGTCGGTAGCTACCGAGCACGATCAGGTTGTGCGTCTGGTCGTATTGGAACAGGTATTCCTGAGCGCTCGGCGAGTCTTTGCGCACGCTGCGCGAGACCGTGTACGCGATCCAACCGAAGAAGCGATCGTCGGGCTTGAACTTGAGCAGTGTCTCGATGCCCTCGACCCGACCGGTCCCGAGGTTGTTGTAGGTGTAGCCGCCCGACTCGTTGGGGCCGCGCGCGACCTGATTCGTCAGGTCTTTATAAAAGCCTTCTACGCTGAGCTCGATATGGCGCGTCAGCTCCTGCTCGACGCCGATCGAGTAGTGAACCGAGCGGTTCGAGCGGATATTCGGCGTGCCGAACACCGGATCGGTCTCTTGATACTCGGGCGGCTGATCGAAGACACCGGCGCCACCTTTGAGCCTGGTCCGAGGCTGAAACGGAATGCCGGCGCCTGGATCGCCGCCCTTGCCCTTGATCAGCTCGTAGCGAGCGTTGATGCGCGGGCTGAAGTCGGCGTGACCGGAGTCGCGCGCGAAATCCACGCGCATGCCCGGCACCACGCGCAAACGGTCGAGTGGGGTCAGCTCGCCCTCGACATACCAAGCCGGGCGGAAACCGAAGCCCGAGTCCTGCGATTCACGCAGCGGGCGGCTCGCGAACGGCCCCGGATCCGGCTCGCCCGGGCGCGGCGGACGCGGCGCGCGAACCAAAACCTTGAACGGCGCCATCGCGAAATCGATACCGGCGTTGATCTTGACGCCTTTGGCCAGCTTGGCTGCCAGCTCTTCACGCCAGTAAATCGGGTGCAGATCGAGGTCGAACTTCAGGATGCCGAGCGAGAAATTGATTTGATCCCGGCCGACACTGACCATGCTGTTCAGATCGACCGAGCTCGAGAGCTTGGTTTCATTGACGATCTGCCCGCGGATGAACGATTCGCCGAAGCGTAGGCTGCCGCCGAACACCGGATCTTGCGCGGCCGGATCGGTGATGATGATTTCGAGGCGGTCATCGGAGCCGAACAGGCGCAGGCTGGTGCGCGAGCGTGGCGCGTTGTGCTCGGCGATCAATTGATAGTCGGAGTAGATCGGCGCGCTGGTCACGCTCGAGCCCGCGCCTTCGAGCACCGGCTTGAGCCACTTGTCGAAATAGCTGCGGCGCCCGGCCGCGGTGAAGCTCCAGTCCTTCATCGGCAGCGGGCCGGACACCATCGCCCGCCCGTCGATGAAATCTCCCTGCACCATGCCGTGGAAGCAACCGGTCTTGTCGATTGGCTTGCCATAGTCGGCGTAGCACTTGGTGTCCGGCTTACGCAGCTTGACGTCGACGACGCCGCCCATCTTCCGGCCATACTGGGCGCTGAAATTGCCGGGGTAAAAGTCGATTTGATCTAGCAGCTCGGTCGGCACGACGCTGGACAAGCCGCCGAAGTGATAGATGAGCGGCACGTCGGAGCCATCGACGAAATACGCGGTGCCTTCGGGCGCGGAGCCGCGAACGATCAACAAACCCGCCAGCCCAGGCGGACGCGCGACGCCCGGCAGGCTTTGCAGTGAGCGAAGTGCGTCGCCGCTGGTGCCAGGAATGCGGCTAATTTCACGGCGTTCGAGCGTGCGGCGCGTGACCTCGCGCGGCGGCCGCTCACCCTTCACGATGACCTCGAGGCCTTCAGAAACCGGCGCGACGCGGTACTTCACCTCGACAGCTTCGCCGACCACGACGTCTTCGTCGGCTTCGAACGGATCGAAGCCGGCGGCGTTGACCTTCAACTTGTACTTGCCGGGCAACAGCTCCGGCAGCTTGAAGTTACCGGCGGCGTCGGTGGTGACGCGCTGCTGTTTGCCGTCGGGCGAAACCACGACGACTTCTGCGCCGGCCAGCGGCGCTTCCGTGCCGGCGATGAACAGCTTGCCGTCGAGCTCGCCGTGCGTGGGCGGCGGCGGCGGCGGCGCTTCGACGACCTTGAGCGTGAAGGCGTAGCTGTATTTGATCTTCACCGCGAACGGCACACCATCGCGCGTGGCGGGCTTGAACTTGAACTTGCGCGCCGCGGCTTGGGCGGCTTCGTCGAAGCCGTTGCCGGCCGGCTCCACCACGTCAGCCGCGGTGACGTTGCCTTCCTTGTCGACGGTCAGCTTCAGGACGACGTTGCCCTGGATGCCCGCCTTCTCGGCTTCGGCCGGGTAAGGCGCATTTTCGAAGTGGGTGATGTCCGGCATCACCACGACGGGTTGCTTCGCCTCCGGCGTCGGCTCGGGGGGCTTGACGACGGCACCGGTGGCACCGCCGGGCACTGCGCCGGTTCCGGATTGCTGGGCTAACGCCAGGCTTGGCGTCAGGAGCAAAGCCAGTGGCAGAATCTGCCCGATCGTCCAGCGCCGAGCGGTACCCCGCGTCCCACGACTAATCCGAGCGAAGACGCTGCTCACGGGCATCCGTCTAGTGCGAATGGCCAAAGCTGACAAGGCCTTGGCGCCACGGATCTGTTGGGAGAAAAGGGCGTGTCCCCGGTTCGACGCCGCGCGAACGCCAGCAACACTTTCGCAGGTTTCTCGTGGTTCGTGGCTGCTCGCGCCGATCGTGATCTGCTAGTGCCAAAGGACTTCAAGCGCCTCCTGGAGCCCTCCCCTGAAGCTTGCCACCTGGAACGTGAATTCGATCCGTGCCCGCCTCGATGCCATCTTGGGCTGGCTCGAGGCCGAGCAGCCCGACGTGCTCTGCATGCAGGAGACCAAAGTCGAAGACGACGAGTTTCCGAGCGACGAGCTACAAATGCTCGGTTACGCCGTCGCCATGGCGGGGCAGCCCACCTACAACGGCGTGGCGATAGCCTCGCGCTTGCCGATGAAGGAGATTCAGATCGGCCTCCTGGATGCGCCGCCCGACGCCGACAAGCGGCTGATCACGGCGACGGTCGGCGGGGTGCGCGTGATGTCCGCGTACATTCCGAACGGGCGCAGCGTGAGCTCCCCGTCGTTCGCCGAGAAGCTTGGTTGGCTCGCGCAGCTGCGGCGCACGCTGACCGAACGCGAACCCGGGCGCGACGTCTTCTTAGGCGGTGACTTCAACGTCGCCAGCGACGAGCGCGATTTGTTCGATCCGGAAGGCTTTCGCGGCAAGGTGCACTTTCACCCCGACGAACGCCGCGAGCTCGAAGAGCTGAAGAAGCTCGGCTTCGTCGATTCGTTCCGCAAGTTCGACGAGCGCGCCGGCCAGTACAGCTGGTGGGACTACCGCGGCGGAGGGCTGCGCAAGAACCAAGGTCTGCGCATCGACTACGCTTTCTTGTCACCCGCGCTGGCGGCGCGTTGCAAGAGCTGCCGTATGGACGAGAAACCGCGCCACGAAGACAAGCCGTCAGACCACATTCCGGTCGTCGTCGAGCTCGATTGAGCCTGCTTCCAAGAGCGCTGCGCTGGCGCTGATCGAGACGCGGCCACTCGCCTGCACCCGCTCGAGCTCGGGCCGGCCAGCGAGTCCGAGCGCGACCCGATAGTAACCCTGCAGGTAGATGAGCTCGCGTCCCAGGCCGCCACCGCGATGGACCCGGCTCGAAAGCTCGACCGCCGAAGTCAGCGTCGCACCGCGCTGACCGAGCAGCGTGACGGTGTCCCAAAACGTAGCGCCTTGGCGCAGACTCGCGGCCGCCAAGTAGCGCCGCCCCAGCTCCTTTCGACGCTCGGCGTCGAGCAGGCCTGCCCGCTCTTCGAGCAAAATCGCGCGACCTTCTTCGTCTTCGGACGCGCGCGCCGTTCCGGCAACGAACACGCCGCCCAGCGTGGGTCCGGTGACACGCGGCCGCACGTGACCCTCGACCTCGTGCAGCGCAATGCGTTCCGCCACCTTCGCACTTAGGCGTGCGCCGGCACGAATCCGCACCACGCCGTCAGCCACCGCGGCCAGCGAAACCAAGCCGACCACGATTTCGAGCCGGACCGCGAAGCGCTCGGCCGAGAGCCGCCGCGACAGCTCCGACCACAAGCTCTTGGGATCGCGCGTGTCGTCGCTGACGTGCAACTTTTCGGCTTCTTCTTGGGGGTTCGCGTTGTCCGGCGCGGTCAGAAACTGCTCCGCCAGCTTTCGCGCGTCGTTCGGTTGTTCCGACAACGGGAAGCGGCGGCAGGCGGCGGCGGCAAAATCCGCGGCGCCGACGCGCTCGACGAGCGACGCCTCCAGCTCCAGCTCGAGGGCGCGCTCAGCGAGCAGCCTTGGCTCGAGCTCACGAGCGCCGAGCGCGTTGCCGAGCTCGGCGAGCTCACGCCGCACGCCACCGAGCTGAGCCGGCGGCGCGTACTCGAACGCCGGCTCGGGCTGCTGCCCACCCTCGAATGCGCGCGTGAGGCGCGTGAGCTCCGCCGTCAAATTCAACGGCCGAACGCGATCCAAAAGCGCGACGTGGGCTTCGATCTGCTTCAGGCGCTCTGCGGCCTCTGCCACCGGCGGGGCCAGCGGACGCCGCCGGCGCACGCTCACAGCTTGTTGGCGGCGATGTTGGCCAGCTCGCTGCGCTCACCCTTCGACAGCAACATGTGGCCGACGAGCGGCTCCCCGCGCAGGCGATCTGCCGCGTACGTCAAGCCGTTGGTGGAGCTGTCCACGTAAGGGTTGTCGATCTGGAACGGGTCACCGGTCAGCACGATTTTCGTGCCTTCACCGCAGCGCGTGATGACCGTCTTCACCTCGTGCGGCGTGAGGTTTTGAGCCTCGTCGACGATCACGTACTGCGACGGCAAGCTGCGACCGCGAATGTAGGTCAGCGGCTCGACCTGCAGCTGCCCGGATTGGAACAGCTCGTCGTAGCCGCGCACGCCACGGCGTTTGCCGCCGCCCGCGACCAGCAGAAACTCGAGATTGTCGTAGATCGGCTGCATCCACGGGTTGAGCTTCTGGTCGACGTCGCCCGGCAGAAATCCGAGATCGCGACCGAGCGGCATCACCGGACGGCTGACGAGTAGCCGCGTGTACACGCCTTCTTCGACCACGCGCCGGAGGCCCGCCGCCAGCGCGAGCAGCGTCTTGCCGGTGCCGGCCTTACCGACCAAGGTAATCAAACGCACGTTCTCGTCGAGCAACAAATCGAGCGCGAACGCTTGCTCGCGGTTGCGCGGACGCACGCCGGACAGCCCCTCGCGCGGCACCTTCAGCGCGCGGATGTCGCCGGTCTCGCCATGAAAACGCCCGAGCGCGGTGCGCGGGCGCTCGCCGTCGTCGCGCAGTACGACGCACACGTTGGGCGGTAATTTGTCGCCTTCTGGCGCTTTGAAGACGCCGGAGCTCAAGAAGGCGTCCAGCTCGGCCGCCCGCACCGGCAGCTCGATGATGCCGGATTCGAGATGTTCGAAATCGACGGCTTGGTTCTCGTACGACTCGGTGGTGAGGCCCAGCGCGTCGCCACGGATGCGTAGGTTCACGTCCATCGTCACGAAGATCGTCGGCATGTCGCCATGCGAGTCGCGGATCGCGATCGCGGTCTGCAAGATGGCGTGGTCTCCCGAACCCGGGTTCAACGCGATCGGCAACTCCGCTCGCGTGGCCGGCACGAACACGCGCAGCGAACCGCCGCCGTCCATCGACACGCCGCCCGACAGCGGGCCCTTGGCGCGCAACGCGTCGAGCAATCTCGAGACCGTGCGCGCGTTGCGGCCGCGCTCATTCGAGTCTCGCTTGAACTGATCGATCTCTTCGATCACGTAGATCGGCAAGAACAGATCGTTGTCCTCGAACTTGAAGATGGCGTGGGGGTCGTGCAGCAGGACGTTGGTGTCGAGGACGTAGTTCTTCTTCATCTCGGGGGGGGCGCGAGGCGTGCCCTGATCGTTACTTTCGCTCGCGCGCGAGCGGCCGGATAGCCCTGTCCCCTCGCCCCGGCAAGAGTCGCACGTGACCCGGGCTGCTTTCCCGTCAGCCATTCGGGCAATTGGCCGAAATCTTGGCTATATAGGCGGGGATGCCCCGCGAGCTTGCCCTGTGCCTGCTAGCGCTCGCGTACGTCGCCTTTGCGGCGGCGCGGAGCGGCCCGGGCAGCATCGTGCTCGTGACGACCGCGGCGGCGGTTCTTCTGTTCGTCACGATCTACCGCCGCTCGCAGGTCGCGGCAGGCTCCGATCGTGTGAGCCCGACCGCCCGCAAGGCGGGTTGGCTAACCGCCTTCGCATCGCACTCTTCGTGGAAGCGCGCGCGGGCGGGCCGGGGCGGGCCGGCCTCGATGCGGCCGCCAATCTCGGCGTCGGCATCGCTTCGGTCAGCGCGCTCGTCGCGCTCGGGCGCATCAAACCGCTCGGCGGCATGCTGTCCGCGCCAAAAGCCACCGAGTCGCTCGACGGCGCCGCCTTCAGCGGCTTGTTGTGGGCGATCGCGACCACGATTCCGGCGGCGTTCGCGCTGATGCCGGGCCGCTTTCTGCGCGACCCGCTGCTGATTGACTACGCGACGACCAGCGCCGCTACCGGTTCCTTGCTCGTGCAATGCGCAGCCAGCTTGCGGCTGCGCAACTTGCGCCGTGTCGAGCTGGGCGTCGGTGATCGCGCGTCGAGCGCGTTCGCGTTGTCAGTCACCGCGCTGCTCGTCGCGGTGCTCGGCGCTTCGTTGTCGCTGGCGGCGCCCGATCGCTTCTTGCCGACCGCGATGTGCGGAGCCGCCGCCTTGGCAGCGTGGGCCGCCACCGCCGCCGAGCCGACCAGCGTCACGCGCGCGCTGCGCGGCATCTTGGCGGTCGCGATTGCCGGCGTTCCGGTCGTGGTCGCAGCGGGCACGCTGGCGCATTCGCGCCCCGGCGCCAGCGGCACGATCCTGATCGGCGCGTCGCTGGCCTGCGTTTTGGTTGGGCTTTTGGCGCATCGCATCGCCAGGCCGCTCGGCCCCGAGCAGTCGCGTTGGTTGTCGTCGATCGAAGCGGCCAGCCGCGGTGCCTTGTCGCCGGATCCGGACACCGCGCTCACGGCGGCGCTGGCCGCGCTGCAAAAGACGGCCGCTTCGGGCAACGCGCGCGCTGAGATTTGGCGGCAAGCGCCGAGCGAGGTGCTGACCGTCGATGTCGCGGGCTACCTGCACATCGAGCGCGCCGAGGCTCCGGAGCGGCTGTACGAGCTGGCGCTCGGCGAGCCCGAGCGCACCTTGCGCCTCGACGCTCTCACGGCGGTCGAGGTGCGGCGGCCCGAAGTGCGCGGCCTGCTCGGTTGGTTTCGCGCGCGCGGCGCCTACTCGGCGACGGTCGTGTGCGATGAAGACGGCCCGCTCGGCTTCGTGCTCTTGCCGGGCGAGAGCCGTAGCAGTCCGCTCACGCTCGAAGAAGCGCGCGCGCTCCGCACCTTGTCGGATCGCATCAGCTCGCTGATCTCGGTCTCGGCGGCGCTTTCCCGGGCGCGTGAGCGCGAGCTGACCGCGCAAGCGCGCGCCAATGCGCTCGAGGCCGAATGCGAGCGGCTCGAGCACGCGATTGGTGCCCAAACCGCGCGTCACCGTTGGCCCGCCGAGCGCCTGGCGCGCGGTGTGCGCACGACCGCCTTCAGCCCCGGCGCGCGCATGGCGCTCGACGGCCTCGAGCGGTTGGCGAAGGTCGATGCGGCGCTCGCGCTGCTGATGCCGCCGGGCGTCGACGCCGAGGGCTTTGCGGCCCACGTGCACCGGTGCAGCCCGCGCGCGGACGGTCCGTTCGTTACCGTCGACGCCACCGAGCGCGAAGCGCGCGACCTCGAGGTGTGGCGTGATCCGGCGCGCTCACCACTGGTGGCAGCCGACGGCGGAACGCTTTTGGTCCTGGGCGCATCGGCATTGCCACGCGAAATTCAAGAACACCTGGTGCACTTCCTGGCGACCCGGCCACCGACTGATCCCGCTTCGCAAGTGCTGCCGACCGGGTTGGTGTTCGGCTTGCCCAGCTCGGCTCACGCGCTCGCGGCGGCCGGGCGGCTGCACGAGGCGCTCGCGCGGCTGCTCAGCGGGCGTGAGCTGCAGCTGCCGAAGCTCAGCGATCGCGCCGAAGACTTGCGGGCGCTGGTGTTGGAGGGGCTGAGCCGCTTCGGCGTCGCCACTTCGGGTGACCCGCTCGGCATCGAGCCAGCCGCGCTCGCCGCATTGACCGAGCACGAGTTTCCGGGCAACGAGCTGGAGCTGTTCGGCATGCTCGCGCGCACCGCCGCCACCGCCAGAGGGACGCGCATCACGCTCGCAGATCTGCTCGGCGGTGGGCTCGGCGCTCCGAGCGTGGCCCCCGACACCGGCGGCGTGCCGCTCGTCGAAGAGCCAACCCTCGCCACTCCTCCTTCACTCGCCGTGCGTCGGCGCTCCTTGGGGCGTGCCCCCGGTCGCTGACGCCGACGCGCCGAGCACGCCCGCGCGGCTCGTGATCCAAGCCGACGCGCTCGACTGGCTGCGCGAGAACGCGTCCGAGCCGACCGACGCGGTCATCACTTCGCTGCCCGACGTTTCCGAGCTGCCTGGGCTGGGGCCAGGCTTGGACGGCTGGAAGCGCTGGTTCGTCGACGCTGCGGCACAAGTCATCGGCTGGCCAGCAGCCGGCATGCCGTCGTTGTTTTTTCAGAGCGACGTCCGGCACCTCGGCGACTGGATCGACAAGGCGTACTTGGTGCAGCAAGCCGGTGAGCGCGTAGGCGCCAGGCTCTTGTTCCACAAGATCGTTTGCAGGAAGCCGCCCGGCACCCTCACGCAGGGTCGCCCCAGCTATTCGCACCTGCTCGGGTTCACGCTCGGCGCCGGCATACCGCCGAAAAAACCCAGCGCCGATGTGCTGCCCGACGCCGGCGACATGCCGTGGAGCCGCGCGATGGGCACGCGCGCCTGCGAGGCCGCGTGTCGTTTTCTGCTCGACGAAACCAACGCACGCCGCGTCGTCGACCCGTTTTGCGGCCGCGGCACCGTGCTGGCCGTCGCCAACCAACTGGGGCTCGACGCGCTCGGCGTCGAGCTATCCGCGAAGCGCTGCCGAGTGGCTAGAAACCTGGACCTGCAACCTTAATCCAGCGTCCGCGACGGAGCCGCCGCGGACGTTGTTCTGGCTGGCCGACGTTACGGCGTCGACGCCGTCGTGGGCGTCGCTTCGCACGTGGCCGTCGTGACGTACGGCTTGGCGTCGCTGGTCATTTGGTTGGCGATGCCGAGGTAAGCGCGGCACTCGTCGTCGGTCTCGCAACCGACGAATTTGCAGTAGCCCTTGTCGCAGACTTGGAACTGGCCGCACGAGCCGTCGTTTTCACACGGGATCTTGCAGGTGTTGATCTTGGCGTCGCCCTCGCTCGGCAAGCACTTGTAGAGCCGCGGGTCGTCACTGCTGCTGGTTGCCAGCTGAACGTTGCCCGAGCCGCCGGTTCCCGGGTGGCTGATTTGCGAACCGCGGCTGGCAGCCAGGATGCATTCGCGATCCGTCTGGCAGCCGACGTACACGCAATCACCGGTTTTGCCGCACGCCTCGAACAGGCCGCATTCCTCGTTCTGAGTGCACGGCTTGTGGCAGAGGCCCTTCTCACAGGTCTCGTTGTTCTTGACGTCGCAATCCTTGTCGACCGTGCACTGGACGCAGCGACCGCCGTCGCAGGTCGTCAGGCCCACCGCCAAGCACTCGGTGTCGGTCTTGCACGACTTGTCCTGCACGCACAGCGAGTCTTCGCAGCGCAGCAGGCAGATGTTCTCGCAGTCCGGGTCGGTACAGATCGGATCGGCCGGATCGTAGAGCGGATTGGTGCAATTGCAGATGCGGTTCGCGCAGGTCGGCGGCGTGTTGTAGTAAATGCAATCGATCGCTTGGGTCGCGACCGTGCAGGTATTGAAGCTGACGGCACACCTGCCGCCGACGCAAGCGTCGCGCTTACAATCGGTAGCGGCGGTGCACATGATGCCAGCCTGACCGAAGCCGGAGCACGTGCCGCCGCAGGTACCCCCATTGCAGGCAGCGTCCGTCGCGCATGTTGTCTGAATGCACCCTGGAACGTTCCGCGTTGCGGCGTCACAAGTCGCGTTGCGATTCTTGCATTTGGCCGGAGCGCTGGTGGCGCGGTCGCCGCAACAGTCGGTATCCGCTTTGCACTCGCTGCGAACGCACTGCTTAGCGCTCACGGCGATGTTGAATTCATTCTTGGCGCAGATGTTGCCGATACAGGCCAATCCGGTCTCGCAGTCATTGCGAGCCAGACAGCTCTCTCCGCGCTTACCGCGCGTTTCAGGCGCCACCTTCTGCGCGTCTTTGCTGCAGCCGGCGAACGAAAACACGGACAATAACGAAACGAGCGCAATAACTGAACGTAATCCCATGGCAAGCTCCTCTCCGACTCAGCCTGTGTGCACGAATCCCACGTGCCCGGCGTAAGCTACCCGATTCGTCGGGCTGATGCGAGAAAGTTGGGGTCAGCGAGCGCTCGGCCGCGGGACAGACAAGCTGGTCGCTCGAACTTGAGGTCATTTTGACGAGGCGTAAGGACCAAGAAGACGTTGCAGCGATGCTGTCAGCGCAGACCGGAAAGCTGAATCTGGCACTGATTCGTAAGACGCTAGGCGATCTGAGCGAAGCGCTCGCCCAAGACGACCTGCTCCCTCTGTTCGAGCGGCTGCTTGTCGAAGCTACGGACGACTAAACCTGGGCTAGCTAGCCGAGTGCGCTGAGCCGGACTTTCAGCTTCCGGGGAATTCGAAACGGGCCGCCCACCGGCCAACGCCAGGGTGCGGTCACGTCCTCTTTCGGATCCCGCCGTCCTTCAGCGTAATGGTGGCGTGTTTGGTGGCGGGGGCCGCCAAACCGCTCGAGTCCTTGGATTGGCTACTGCTGTTCGCGGCCCCGCTCTCGTGCTCCGACTCCGCGGCTCCGATCACGACCGGTGCCGACGGCGCGACGGCCGGCGCTTCCATGGCGGGTTCCGGCGTCGTGACGACTGCGGGCTCGGGCGGCAGCGCCGCGTCCCCAGCCAGCGGCTCTTTCCAGGGCCGCCTTCGGCCGCAAATCGCGCCTACGTAGCGATTCCGACAACTCCCGCGGCCGGGCTAGGCTTCGCGAACGGCTTTTGCCTTCCATGATTCGCGTCAAGGTCTCAGCGCCAAGCCGGCGTGCATGCGTAGCGTGGTTCTTCACAGGCCAGCGCGCAGGTTGCCGAGGAGGGTTTGCCACCACTCGGCCAAACGGCGCTGGAAGAGTGCGAGCGGGAAGCTATGCCGTGCAGCGTGGCGCTCGGGGATCGTATCCCAGCCGAAGTGTTCGATCGTGACTCGCGTCTGCGGGCCCACTTGCTCGAAGCGGACGTGCAGCTCGGTGCTTTGGTCGGGAGCGAAGCTCGCGTGACGCCAGCTGACGATCAAGCCGCGCGGCGGATCCCAAAATTTCACCTGGCCGATCACGAACACGCTGCCGTCGGTGTAGGTCTCGAGCAGTCGGCCGTTCGAACCCGGTTCGAACGAGAGCACTCCGCTCTGTCCACGGGTGAACTCGAACAGGCCGTTGGGCTTCCACCATTGGCCGATTTGCTCGGTGAACGCCGCGAACGCTCGCGTTGGCGTGGCGTTCACCCGCGTCGCCAGAAGCACGCGCGAGCGCTGCGTCACGGCTTTCGTTCCAAGTGGTGAGCGAAAGCGGCGAGCTGCTCGGTCCAGCCGCGCTCGGCCGTGTCGAGCCAGGCCCGCAGGTCCGTCATCGGGGCTGAACGCAGCGAGTAAATGCGTACCCGCGTATCGTGGGGCGGGTGGGTCTCGCTGACCAATCCGCCATCACGCAAGATGCGCAGATGCTTACTCATCGCCGAGGCTGAGACGCGCAGCGCGCTGGCCAGCTCGCCGGCGCGTCGGGGTTGCTGAGCGAGCAACTCGACCGCGCGACGCCGAGCCGGATCGGCGAGGGCGGCGAACGCATCGTCGATGCGTTTGGCCCGGGCGCTCAACGCCAATTCTTGGCCATGATTGGCTGGCCAATTGCGGCTTCTGCGTCGGCGCGCGACACCTCGCGCACTCGCACCGCGAACGCCCAGCGGTGGCCCTCGAGGTCGGCGACCCGGTACGTGCGATCGCCGTAAAACTGCTCCGCCGGCTCGGCGATGATCTGCCCACCCGCGGCGCGCGCTCGCTCGCAGTGCGCGTCCAAGTCACCCTCGAGCATCACGTGCACCACCTGGGTGTTGACGCCGCGCAAACTCTTCGGGCTCTTCACGAGCTCCTCCCACTGCCCGCCGACCATGATCCGCCCCTGCCCACCGACGCTCATCTCGTAGTGGCACATGTCAGGCGCGTCCGCCGGCCCCTCAATCGCCATCGTCGTCTCGAACCCAAACGCTCGCTCCAACCAAGCCAGCGCGCCCTTCGGATCTTGATAATGAACACTCGAAGTAAATGTCGGAGTTTGCATGCCTCATTCCTTTCCTGTTTTGGATATAATTTCCCCAATAGGAAATTAAATCAAGAGTGATCGCGCCGCCCCGCGCTCCCCACAACACTTCGGCGTGAAGCCATCCTGGTCATCAAGTACCGACCCAGCGCTTCGACGAAGGTGACGCGTGGATCCTCGCAGCCGCCGCTGCCGTCGGGTCGTCGCTCGTATTCGGCTTGGGGCTCCAGAGCTATCCCCATCCGCTCGACGCCCGCAGGGTTGCCGGCGCCGTCGAACAACACGCGAGCGATGCCGATCCGGGAGTAGTTACCCCGCGCGACCAAGCGCGGAAAAAGGTACAGCTGCCGATCCCGACCGCGCGCGGCGGCCGGATTCAGGACACCCTCGACCTCCAGCGGATTGCCCGGCTCGGGCTTCATGATCGGACCGAGGCGCTCGAGCAAGAGGCCGGTCATGGGCGCTCCGGCGCGGCGGGATTGCGGAGCACGGCGCCGTCCCGACACGCCAGGATCGTCTCGATCACGCGCTTGGTCACCTCGCTGCCCGACACCTGGATCGAGACCACGCCGGCTTCCTTAACGGGATAGTCGTTACCGCCGGGGAACAGCGCGTCGCCAATGAAGATCATCTCGTCGAGCGCGATGCCGAGCAGCTCGCGCAGCTTGCGGATCCCGTAAGCCTTGTCGATCCCCGGCTTGGTGACGTCGATCGAAGTCGCGCCGCCGAGGCGCACCGAAAACTCGGGAATGAGCCGGCCCAGCACTACCTGCATCCGCTTTCGCTTGGCGAAATCCGGATCCCATTGCTTCTTTTCGACGCCGGGCGCGTCCTGCCCAAGGGCGGAGAAGGTGATCTGGCTGCCGCGATCCTCGATCAGCTCACCCCAGGTGCCGGGTGTCGCGACCTTGGAAGACGCGATGACCGATTTCAACGCCGTTATGATCTTGTCCCGCTCCGCGGCCTCGAAATCTTCCGCATACAAGAGCCTCCAAGCGCCCGCGTAGCCGTAGAACCGTGTGCCGCAGGTGGGCAACAGGGAGAGCGCCGCCAGGTTGGCGCGCGGCGGCAAGTGCGCGACCAGTTGTTTCTGAAATTGTGGCCAATTGCCACCGGAGATAACCGCCACCTGCGCGCTACCGAGCAGCTCGGCGAGCAGTCCGGCCATCTCGGCATCGACCGCCGCTTTGCTTTCCGCGAGCGTGCCATCCAGGTCGAAGACGACGAGCTTCTTGTCGCTCAAGCGGGCTGACCCCACTTCCAGTTGCGGATCTCGGGTAGGTCCTGGCCGTGCTCGTCGATGTATCGCTTGTGCTCGATCAGCTTGTGCTCGAGCTCTTGCTTGAGCTTTAGGCCCCGGTCAAGCTCGCGCGAGAGCGGCGGGGTGTTCGTAGTCATGGTTCGCTTTCCTGGGGGGAGACGGCAAGCTCGAGAGTCCGCGAAACCAACTCGGCGATCATGAGTTCTTCGTCGGTGCGAATGACCCGCACGCTGACGCGGCTGGCGTCGGCCGAGATGACTGGGGCCGAGTTCGCGTTACGAGATTCGCTCAGCGTGATGCCGAGGAAGCCGAGCCCGTCGCAGATGCGCGCACGCACCGCCGGCGAACGCTCGCCGATGCCTCCGGCAAAGACCAACGTGTCGAGCCCGCCAAGCACGGCCACATAGGCGCCAAGCCATTTTTTCGCCTGCTGGCAGAACAGCGCGACCGCCTCGGCGGCTCGCACGTCCTCGCCTTCACGGCTCAGTAAGTCCTGCATGTCGGCGCTAGTCTCGGAGATACCGAGCAGCCCCGACTCGTGGTTCAGCAGGTGATCGAGCTCGGCCGGGGTCATGTGCTCGCTCTCGGCGAAGAACGAAAATAGCCCTGGATCCACGTCGCCGGAACGGGTGCTCATCACTAACCCGGCTGCCGGCGTGAACCCCATCGTCGTGTCGAGGCAGCGCCCGTCGCGCACGGCGGCCATGCTCGCGCCACTCCCCAAGTGCGCGAGCACGACGCGCCCGCTCGCCCTGGTGCCATCGAGACGTGCGAGCTCTTGCATCAAGAACGCGTACGACAGCCCGTGGAACCCGTAGCGTCGCAGGCCTTTTGCCTGGTAGCGCCGGGGCAACGGCAAGAGTTCGGCGACGCGCGGCAAGTCGCGGTGAAACGCCGTGTCGAAGCAGGCCACCTGGGCCACGTCGGGGAAACGCCGCGCGACCTCCTCGACCAGGCGAAGCTCTGCCGGCAGGTGCTCGGGGTCGAACGGCGTGAGCCGATGCAGCTGCTGGACAACCTCAGGCGTGAGTCGCTGCGGCTGCCAGAATTTTCCTCCGCCATGCACGATGCGGTGACCCACGCCGGCGAGCGTCTCGGCGGGGACGTGCTCTTGAAGCCAATCTGTCAGCAAGCGCACCGCGCTGGTGTAGTCGGGCACCGTCACGCGGCGCGAGACGTCATGGGGTAAGTTCGCGCCTTGGACCGTCAGCGACCCCTGCGCGCGGCCTACGCCTTCGATGCGCCCTTCGAGCACCCGCAGCCGCGGCGCACCGACCCCGAACATCGCGAATTTGATGCTCGAGGAGCCGGCGTTGAGCGATAGGATTCTCGAGCCGGGCGAAGGAGCGAGATAGTTCATGCGCCTCCTACTTTGATCGGGTGGCCAGAGCCCATCGGAGCGCCGTCAACGCGGATTGTCTCAACGTCGTGACATGAACATGCGCAAGACGTACCAGAACATCAGCGTGACGGAGGAGAAGAGCTGCAGCGATGCGCCGACGTAGCGATCTTCCGGAAAGTGATGCACGACGTTGGAGGTGTCGTAGAGGATGGCCGCACCAGCGAACGCCACCATCGCCACCGAGAAGAACATGCCCAGCTGGAAGCCGAACACGACACCACCGACGATCAGTAGCATTGCCGCGATGCCGCCCCACATCAGGACGCCACGTAGGAACGAAAAATCCTTGCGGGTGTAGAACGCGATCCCGGTCAGGCCGGCGAAGCCGAGGATCGTCACCAGGCCCGCGCTGGAGATGGCGCCGGGAGCCACGTGATTGGCGATCACCAGCAACGGCAGGAAGATCAGCGATTCCACGACCACGTACGCGGCCAGTGCGGCGTATTGGGCTGGCAGCGACTGCGCGGTGAGCGCGGCGCGACTGGCGATCCAGCCCACGAGCATGAAGCCGCCCAAAATGAACAGCCAACTGACGCTCAACATCGCGCCGGCGATGACTTCAGCTAGCCCGGTCGCGAACAGCGCAAACTCGATGGCCGCGAAGGCCACGATCGCCCCAAACAAATGGTTGTAGGTCCGCGCGATGAAGCGCGCGCGGGCATCGACCGACGTCTGGCTGGAAGAGATAGCATCGTGCCCGTATCCGGTCCGCATGTGGTCTGATCCTTGTGGGGCCCAAAGGCGCGTGGAGCCGGCAGCCTACCGCCCTGCGCGCTTTCGGGCTAGCCGAGCCGATGAGCATGTCCTGCGCCAAGCGCCTTGCCGTCCTCCGGCCGGTTTCCGGACGGCGCATTTTGGCCTTGCCGGCCCGGCGGATCGGGCGGACGGAATTCTTTCCGGGGGCGCACTTCGGCCTCCGTGCAACAATCCCGCGGTGTCTTCGTGGGACAGTTTGCGTTCCGGCGCCGTGGTGGCTGAGCGATATCAGGTAATCAAACCGTTGGCGCGCGGTGGGTTTGGGGCAGTGTACGTTGCCGAGCAGCTCGCCACCGAGCGACGGGTAGCACTCAAAGTGCTGTGGCCGCATATCCTGGAGAACAAACGGGCCCGGGAACAGTTCACGCTCGAGGCCAGGGTAGCCAGCCGCATCAAGAGCGAAAACGTGGTGCAGGTGCTCGACGCGGGCGTCGATACCCTGAATGACGTGACGTACTTGGTGATGGAATTGCTGGAGGGGCGAGACCTTTCCGCGTTGGTCACTGAGTCTGGTCCACCGCAGCCCAAGGACGCGCTGGAGTATCTGCGGCAAACGGCGGTGGGCCTGGATAAGGCGCATCGGCACGTCGACCGAGCGGGACGGCCGGCTCCGATCATCCATCGTGACCTGAAGCCGGACAACTTGTTCCTCACGGCGCGCGAAGACGGCTCGCCGCTGCTCAAGATCCTCGATTTTGGCATCGCCAAGGTGCTCTCTCAGTCCACGCAAATGAGCGGCGACGTCAAAGGCACGCCGCTGTACATGGCGTATGAGCAAGCCACGCGTGGTGCGATCGGGCCGACCACTGACATCTGGGCGTTCGGCTTGATTGCGTTTTACCTACTCAGCGGCAAAAGCTACTGGAAGAGCGGGAATTCGGAGGACGGCACGATGACTCAGCTCTTCGCGGAGGTATTGAGTCTGCCGCTGACTCCGCCTTCTCTGCGCGGCGTAGAGCTGCAATCGCCGCTCACGTTGACGCCAGCGTTCGACGCTTGGTTCGCGCGTTGTGTGCATCGAGAGCCAGCTCGGCGCTTTCAAAGCATCGCCGAAACGATGCGAGTGCTGCTGGAAACAGGCGTGGGAGATCTGGCGGTGGTCTCGGTCGCGTCGTCCGCTTTTGCGCCGGCCGTGACGGCCCTCGATGCTGCCACGGTTGGCCGTCACACCGCGCTCGAAGCCGTGACTCTGCACGACGCGCGCACGCCGGCAGCCCTGCAGCTCACCTTGCCGGCAGGCCAGGCTGAGCAAGAGCGTGTGCGCAAGGCAGCGGGTGGCCAGCGTCGCGCGCCGCTGGTCTTGGCGCTGCTGGGCCTCGTTGCAGTAGCGGGCGTGGGTGTGTGGTTCGGCTCGGACCGTGGTGCTCCGGAGACTGCGCTGGTCGGGGTCCGCGAGGTAGCGCGGTTTGCGCCTGCACTTAGCCACGCCGCACAGGCGGCGCCGGCTCAGCGGGTGCCAGCTACGGCGGCGGCGCCGAGCGCGAGCGCCAGCACTATCGCGAGCACGGCCGCGACTGCTGGAGCGGGAAGCCTGCCGCCGGCTGTCGCCCGCCTCCCGCTGCCCCCCGGCAAGCCAACCTCTCCCACGCGACGTCCGGCAAAAAAGGATGAGGACGTTTACGGCGACCGCTGAGCCATGATTCTATCCGGAGGGCTTGAAGCCGAGACTCTGCTTTCCTGGACTCCTGATGCTGCTGGCGACCGCTGCGCCAGCGCGAGCCGAAGATCCCGCGGGCGCCGAGGCGCTCTTCCGCGAAGGACGAGCACTGTTTGCGGACGGCAAAGTGGAGGCGGCTTGCTTGAAGTTCAAGGCGAGCCAGGCACTCCAGGCCTCGCCGGGCACTGTGTTGAATTTGGCTGCGTGTCACGCTTCCGCAGGCAAGACCGCGACCGCTTGGGCCGAGTTCGTCGCGGCGGGACGCCTGGCGCATACGGAGCGCAAAGATCGGCAAGAGGCCGAGGCGAAGCGGCGTGCGGCCGAGCTCGAGGCCACGCTGAGCTACTTGACGGTGCGGGTCGCTGAGCTCGTGCCGGGGCTCGAGGTACGGCGCGCTGGCGAATTGCTGGAGCCGTCGATTTACGGCATGCGCGTGCCGGTCGATCCCGGAGTGCAGGCGCTCGACGTGACCGCGCCCGGCTACGAGCCTTTGCATTTCGAAGTCCGGCTCGCGGTCGCGAAGGCCGATGAGGTCGTCGATGTGCCAAAGCTGAGGCCCAGCAAGGCTGGTGCGCCGCCGCCCGTCGCGCCGCCGCTCGCCGGCAGTGCTGGCTTGGGCGCCGGACAGAATGCATCCGCTCCAGCGCAGCCTCCAGCCGAAGCGCCGGGTCCCAGTCGAACGTTGCCGTGGGTCGTCGGCGGAATTGGCGGAGCTCTCCTTTTGACCGGGGCCGTGGCGGGCACGCTGGCGTTGCGCTCGAACGGCGCTGCAATGGACCTTTGTCCTGATCCCCAAAATTGCCAAGATCCCGAGGCCCGTTCCCTGGCGGACCGCCGCAATACCGAAGCGCTGATCGCCGACGTGGGCGTGGGCGTGGGCGTGCTGGGCATGGGCGTGGCTGCCGTGCTGCTGTTCACCTCGAAATCGGGCGAGGCGCGTCGGTCTGCCGCTCACGTCGTGGTTCCAGTCCTCTCACCGCGCCACGCGGGCCTCACTTGGGTGGAGCGCTTTTGACGAGGTTGCGTAAGAAGCTGGTGTGGCTGTTTAGCTGCGCGGCGCTCAGCGCGTGCGCCAAGCTCGGCGGTTTCGAAGACTTCAGCGTGGGCAGCTCGACAGGCGGCACCGACAGCTCGCCGGCCGGCACTGACGGCTCGCTGGGTGGCATCGACAGCTCGCCGAGCGGCGGAGTGGCTGGGGCCGGCAAGGCGGGCTCGAGCTCTAAAAGCGGCGCAGGTGGCAGCTCGGCTGGCTCGGCGCCGGTCGGGGGCGGGGGCTCGCCCAATGTCGTCGGCCAAGCTGGCGATGGCGCGCCGCCCACGAGTGGCGGCGGCGCGCCGGCATTGCTCGACGACTGCGTCTTGCTGATGCATTTCGAAGAAGCGAGCTGGTCGATGAAGCCCGGAGAAGTGAAGGACAGCTCGGGCGTCGGCAACAACGGAACCGCCACTGGCAGCGCGATCACGACGTCCGCGGCGGATAAGGGCAAATTCGGCCGCGCCGCGACGTTCGATGGATTTGGCGCCGTCGTGGTTCCCGACGCACCTTCGCTGCGCGCCGTCGGTGCGTTGACGGTCGCCGCCTGGATCTATCCGAATTCGATCAGCGGTAACGGGCCCGGCATCGTGAGCAAACGGCGCGGTTTCGGCTCCGATACGGCTTTTGCCTTGTTTCTCTACAACACCCCCGTCGAATTCTTTGCCGACGTGCAGGGCGAAGACGACCGCTTCCATGGCCTCGCGGTTTTCTTACCCAACGTGTGGCACCACGTCGCGCTCGTCTACGACAGCAGCCTCGCCCAGAACGCCCGCTCGCGCCTGTACGTGGACGGTCAGCTCGACGCGGTGGGCGCCGAGCAAGCAACGCAGCTCGAGCCCTACACTTCCAACGTCACGATCGGTGAGCTACCCGGAGGCGGCGACCACTTCGTCGGCTTGATCGACGAAGTCGCAGTCTGGACCCGCGCGCTCGGCGCAGACGAAATCCAAGAAGTGTACGCAGCGCCCGCGCCGCTCTGAGCAATCGGGGCGCGCGTCCCGGGCTGACTCTGCAAGCTCAGCGCTCTTCTGGCCGTGAAACCCCTTTCGTTGTCAAGCGCGCGGCCCCGTGGTTCGCTGCGGTAGAGCCGCCGGCGAGAGTCGAGCTCGCTCGCGTCCCTTACGAGAGGACGCGCCATCCCATGGTCGGCGGCAATTGGAGGAAACGTGGCGACTCGAACGCCATGCCCGGAGGCACGCACCGGTTAGCACCCGGGCTCACTCCCGCGAGTGATTACGTTTCCAAAGCGGCAGCCGGAGGAGTCGAACCCTGTGCTTTTGCACCCCCGGTTTTCAAGACCGGCGCCGCACCACCGCGGCTTCAGCTGCCAAGTTGCTCGGATAACGCGCCGAGCACGCGGTCACGCGGTCATGCTGGGAGGAACGCGAGCCATTCGACAGGCGCCGAGCGGCGGTCGATCAGCGCGCTCTGCGCCGGTAGCCACTTCGGCCGCGTAGGAGCGCGCAGCGGAAACATGCCGGCTTGGTCGGTCTCGAGCCCGCCCTTCTTTGAATTGCAAGCGTGGCAGGCCGCGACGATATTCGCCCATTCCGTCCTGCCGCCCTGACAGCGCGGCACCACGTGGTCGTACGTGAGTCCCTTCGCGTCGAACTTCTCGCCGCAGTATTGGCAACGATAGCCGTCGCGCAGGTAGACACTGCGACGCGAGAAGCGAATGACGTGCTTGACCTTGGCCAGGCGCCGCTCGCGGATCACGGCCGGCACCCGCCAGGTCACGGAGGGTGAGCAAATTTCGTCGTTGTATTCGGCCACGACGTCGGCCGTCTCCTCGAAGCGCATCTTGATCGCGCGTTCCCAGGAGATCACACGTATCGGAAAGTAGTTCGCAGACAACAAGAGCGTCTTCATCGGTCGGTCTCCTCGTTCTGTGCTGATCGCCGGCATCGAACCGGCACGCGCCGAGTCACCGGTGCACGGCCTTTTGAGGGCCGCGTGCCCGCCTGTTCCACCAGAAAAGCGCGTTGGTCTCCACGGCAGGATTTCAACCTGCACACCCGAGGGCACTCGTTTCTAAGACGAGCATGTCTAGCTGTTCCATCACGTGGAGGTGCGAAGCGCGGGGATCGAACCCGCCATCTGCTGCTTGTCATGCAGCCGGCTCA
Source organism: Polyangiales bacterium (assembly GCA_038230915.1). Lineage (GTDB taxonomy): Bacteria > Myxococcota_A > Polyangia > Polyangiales > Polyangiaceae > PMG-095. The sequence continues at coordinate 25,848 of JBBRMI010000103.1, forward strand.
CCACTTGCCCTGCTTCGCCTTCGTGCACCGCCAAGGAGTCGAGCCTTGTTGCGCGGACTTATCAGGCCCGGCCACGTACCCACGTCGCGGTGCGAGGTCCGCCGCTCGGGTGTCGAACCCGTCTGCCAGATTGATAAGACCCGGCTCCTCACCGGAGGTCGGCGGTTAGAGTGACGAACGTCTTGTACGGCGCCTCGGGATCGAACCGAGCTGCAACGCTTTGTAAGAGCATGCCCAGCACCAGCCGGGTTGCGCCGCGTGGGGGGAAGCTTCGCCGAATTCACTTCGGCGAAGGGGGGCGGCGCGTGCCGCCCCCACCAGCAAGAGATCGAACCGAGCTGCAACGCTTTGTAAGAGCATGCCCAGCACCAGCCGGGTTGCGCCGCGTGGACCTGGGCCGTGGACTCGAACCACGATGACGAGCGCCAAAGACTCGCGTCCTACCGTTAGACGATCCCAGGCTGGTCCCGACGGAGGGAGTCGCGCCCTCGCGCAGCGCCTTATGAGAGCGCGCCCGTCGCTCGACGTCGTCGGGAATGGAAGCGAGCGCCGTACTCGAAACGGCCGATTCCTACCGTATGAAAGTAGTGAGCCACCATTGCTCCATGCTCGCTAGTGCTCTCGCGCAGAGTCGAACTGCGTCGTGCAACGTTCGGAGCGTCGCCGCCAGATCCGCTGGCAAGAGCGTGGTGTCTCTGGAAGGAGTCGAGCCTTCGTGGCTCGGTTCGTAGCCGAGCTACCTATTCCCTAGGCAGAGACGTGGCGTTCCGTGCGGGAGTCGAACCCGCGTTGCCTGATTGAGAATCAGGATGCCTGGGCCACTAGCAGAACGGAACGAAGTGCTCCCAGCAGGAGTCGAGCCTGCCCGCACGCGCTTAGAAGGCGCAGCGCTGTCCAGCAGTGAGAGCGTGGAGACGTGCCGCAGAATCGAACCGCGTTCGCGCCGTTTTGCAGACGGCACTGATCACCAGATCGACACGTCGTGGTGCGCCCGCCCGGAGTTGAACCGAGCCGTCCTGAGTGGCGCTCAGGCATGCAGCCGTTACATCTCGGGCGCTGAGGGTCCGCGAATGGCTAAGTCAGTCGATGATCGCGGTCGAGGCGCCCGGATGGCGAGGCGCGACGAAGGCGCATACTGCGGTATGTAACTGAGGAGCAACGAAGCCAGCCGGGATGCATCGGCCGCGAGGGCGACTGACTTAGCCATTCGCGGGCCCTTAGGGCGCGCGAAAGAACAAGTCGATCGAATGTGGTCGATTGGGGATCGACAGGATCGCGCCGACATGATCTACGTTTGCGGTGGACGCCGAGAAGCTCATCCGGCGAAAGTGGCGCCTGCTGACGGCGACGATGGATG
>JBBRMI010000104.1:0-27189 GCA_038230915.1 Polyangiales bacterium
CAGGCAACTGAGGCCCAATTGCTATCCCTAGCGTCGAGCTTACCCGTACCACCCACCCCAATCTGCGGGTTCTCGTCCTTCCCGGCTTCCCGCCTTCCTGTTGTTCCCTGCTCACTCGGGCAAGATGCGATGAGTGGTCAGCCGCCTTCCTGTTGTCTCGTCTCTACTGATCGCTGTCGGTCGACCAGGCGAGGGCGTGGTACGCGAGCGCGACGGTGAAGAGCCAGGCGTTTTCGCCGTGGTCGGCGAAGCGGCGTTCGGCGCGGGCTTCGAGCCAGGGTCCGGCGGCTTGACCCACCAACGGAACGCCGATGCCGATGCCGGTTTCGAAGCCGCGCTCGTCTCCGAAATCGGCGCCGCGCGGCTTTGCGAAGTAGGCGCCTGCGTTCAACGAGAACGAGTCGAGGGCCAAATCGAACCAGGCGGGGCCACGCTCCAAGTCGAGCGCAAAGCGCGGCAGAAACAGCGGGCGTGCGTCGACGCCGAGCGATGCCACGCGCGCGGGGCGTTCGTCGGCGCTGCCGAACGCGTCTGAATACCGCGCGTAGGCGCCGGCCGTCGACAGGTAGTGAGCCGAGAACTTGAGCGCGCCGCGCGGCTCGCCGGCTTCGAGCTCCGCGCCGGCGCTGAGCGCGAGCGCCAGGTTGCCGTCGAAACGTCCGTAGGCGCCGTCGGACCCGGGCAAGAGAGCGTGAACGCGCGGCGGTTTCGCCGGTGGCTCTTGTGCGCGGACGCGCGAGCCCAAAAGCAGGGCCGCCCCGCCGAGGCTCACGGCGAGCAGCGACGACAACCGCACGCGCGTCATGCCCAATTTTGATTCCCGACCGCCAGGACGATCCGGTCGCGCAGCTCGGGCGCGAACACCAGCCGCACACGCTCCATCTTCTCGCTGCGCAACCGGCCCAACAAGAAAGACACGTCGGAGAGCGCGCGGCTCTTGCCGTTCGGGAACACGACCGTCAACGGATCCTCCGAATCGTCGAACGCGACCGTCGAAGCAGCGTCGAGGCCGACATAAATCTCTGGATCGAGTCCCTGCTGCGTGGCGATATCACGCGCGATTTCCAGCGCACGCAGCCGTGCCGCCGGCGTCGCCTGCTCGCCGAACAGCTCGTACGTCTTGAACAGCTTCCGCGCGTAGAAGCGCTGACACAGATCTGCCAGCAGCGGGTCCGGCGCATCGCACCAGCTGGCGAGCGCGACCCACAGCGTGGCGTCGTCGAGACGCAGGTATTCGCCGAGCGAGGTCTGACCGTTGACGGCGATGTCGCTGATCGCGCGCGGCGTCGCTCCGAGGCGCGCGCCGTCTTGGGTGAGTTGCCCGACACGCTCCAATATGCGCGACAGCATCCACTCGCTGGCGCGCTCGGTTTTATGGAAATAAACCTGCTGAAACATGAAAAGCCGCGCCAAAAGGAACGACTCGATCGCTGGAATGCCTTTGGCGCCGTCGATCGCCAACGGGGGCGCGGCGCCGTTGCTCGGCACGCCGAAGCGTAAGCTGCGCAAGAGCCAGTCGAGATCGAACGAGCCGTAGCTGACGCCGGTGGCGTGGGCGTCACGCAACAGGTAGTCGCAGCGGTCGACGTCGAACGTGCCGCTGACGGCTTTGGCCAGGAAGGTGAGCTCGTGCTTGCCTTGGACCAAGTCGGCGACGCGCTCCGGCAAGCTGCTGTCGAAGCGCCGCAAGATCCGGTTCACGTCGGTGCTGGGATCGAGCACGATTTCACTGGTCCACGCCTCGTGGCGCCGCGCCTGCGGCAAAACTTGCTCGAACAGGTGCGAAAACGGACCGTGCCCCACGTCGTGCAAGAGCGCGGCGGCCAACGCATCGCGCGCGCGCTCCGTCGTCATGCGTTGCCAGTACGGCAGCTGCTCGTGAATCGCGCGCAGCCGGCGCACCAGCCGTGTCATCACGCACGCCGAACCGATCGCGTGCGCAAAGCGAGTGTGGTCCGCTCCTGGGTACGCGAGCGACGCTAAACCAGTCTGCCTGACGCGGCGCAGGCGCTGCAGCTCGCGCGCCTCGAGCAAAGCAGGCACGATCGATTCCTCCTCCGCTTCGAAGGAGACCAGACCGTGGACGGGGTCTCTCAGGATCATGGAATAAGCTGTGGATAGTCGAGGTTGACGCCTGCGTCTCGGGCCGGGACGAGATAGAACGACAATGGCGGATTGTTCGGGCCTTTCAGGCTCCTGGCGCGCGCCCCCGCACCTGCCACTTCTCGTCGAGCGCGTTTCTGGCGTGAATTTGCCATGCAGCGGACCTGGCCTCTTATGCAGCGAAGGGCCCCGTTACAAAGGAGCGGGGCTAGCCCCGCGACAACACGAAGGGGTTACTGACTCGACTGGACAGGGCAGGGTTTTCGCGGTTTGCTATCTAGATCTATGAGTACCTCCCGACGCGATAGCGCACCGACCGAGAGGCCCGGGGTGGCCATTCGGCTCGTGGACGTGTTGCGTGTCCTACCGGAGCGGGAGCTTGAGTCCTTGATCGCGCGGCTGAAGATCCGGACCGATGAGGCCAAGCGCATCGACGTGCCCTCGCAGGTAGCGCGGATGCTGCTGCAGTTGCCTGAAATCCGTGACACTTCGTTACTACCGGGGCCAACCCGCGAGCTGCTGTACCGCATCGCTGAAGCCAAGGGCGTGCTGGTTGCCGCTGCGTTGCCACCGGCGGTCGAGCCACTGGTGGCGCGGGGTATCGTGTTCGTGCGCGGGGCCCAGCGGGGGGTCGAGTTATTGTTGCCGATCGCCTTCATGATCCAGCTGCGCAGCTGGGAGGGTGAGGATCCGCGCGGCGTCCGGTCGTTGCTGTCCCAGGTCAGCCAAGATGTCGCCGGCAGCATCGCCGGCCACTACCTCGGTCGTCCCGCCACGCCGCCGACGGCGCTGGCGCTGGAACCTGCGTGGGAAGTGCTCACCAACGCGGTGCGGCTCGCCAAGGAGCTTGAAGAGCTGGCGCCGCTAGAGCGCAAGCTGTTGGCCGCGGTCGACACCGTCGGTGGCGAGGTCGAGACCGACGAGCTGTTGGACTTGGAGCGCGAGCCACTGCGGCTGCGCGGCGCTACGGGCGCGACGCCTTCGCGGCGGGGTGTCGGTTTCGCGCTGGAGCGCCGCGGCTACCTGATCCCGATCCACCCGAATCGCCACATCATCCCGAGCGAAGTGGCGACGATCGTCGGCGCTGCTCGGCGCGCCGAGCGCGAGACGCAGCGCCACGAGATCAAGAACTTCGTGCTGGCCGACGATCACGCGCCGCGCCGCGCTCGCTTCGCGGAGGATCCGGCGGCGTTGGCGCTGGCGCTGGCGCTCACGGTGCGCGACCCATCGTTCGAGCTGCGCACCGACATCGGCACGCCGCGCTCGCTGATCGGCAAGCTTTCGACCCGCTTTGGCAAAGAACCGGAGCGTGTCGCGTTCCTGGCCGCGCTCAGTCGCGCGATCGGCCTTTGGGATCCGTCCGCCGTCAGCGTGGCGTCGCCGCCCGGCTCGCACGAAGTGCACGGCTTGGGTCGCGCGCTGTTCGAGGCCTGGCGCCGCGGCGGCGCTTGGGACGAAGCTCGCCCCGACGGCGAAGTGATGCGCATCGCGCAAGGCTCGCGCGAAGCGAGCGCGGTCGGTAGCGTTCGCGATCTGGTGATCGAGGCGTTGCAGGAGCTGGGCGACGGCCGTTGGGTACCGTGGGAGGCGATCGCCGGTTACGTCCGCTCGGATTCGCGCGCCCCCGGCTTGGCCCGACTGATTCAGCGTTGGGCGCAACGCGCGGCGGTCGAGCCGATGACGCCGGCCGAGATCGCGCGACGGATTGCCTTCGAGAGCTTGCACGCATTGGGCGTGGTCGACATCGGCGACGCTGAATCGGATGAAGCCGACTCGATTGGGCCCACGCTGCGCATCACGCCGCGCGGGCGCTCGTTCTTGTCCGAACCGGGCGTCAACAGCGGCCCGAAATCGAGCAGTGACCTCAGCCGCTTCACCGATAACCAAGCGCTGCGGATCGGTCCGTCGACCAAGACGGGTCACGTCTTGTCGCTCTCGCCGTTCGTCGAAATCGGCGCCGTGACCGGCACGCTCGACCTGTTGATCACGGCGCAAACGCTGGCGCTGGCGCTCGGTGCCGGTTTCGAAGCCGACGTGATTCAGGCCCGCATCGAACAAGTCGCAAGCTTGCCGGATCCGATCGCGCGCAGCTTGGCTCAAGCCAGCGCGGTGATCGGTCGGGCCGAGTTCGTCGTGACGTCCGGCTTCTTGTGGGTCGAGGATCCGGAGGTGCGCGAGCTGTTGCGCACGCGCCGCCAAACGCAAGATTTGTTCGTGGATCCTTCGCCACCGTCCGGCCTGCTGCTCGTAGCCGGGATCGATTTGGAGCGCTTGGCGCGGCGTTGCCGGTCGCTCGGCGTCGAGGTCGTGGTCGAAGGCGAGGTCTACCGGACTCGCTCGATCCCGCCTGGTCGCGGCAGCGGTGCGCGCCGCCTCGATTCGTCGAACAGCATGCCCGTCATGCGCAGCTCGCGGCCGCCACCACGCGGCGTCACCCCGGCGCCGCCCAGCGTCGCTCGGCCTGCGCCGAGCGCCGGCAGCGGCACGCGCGGCAGCGGCACGCGGGGTCCCGCCATGCGCGCGCCGACGCCGAATCCGACTAGCAGCGGGCGCACTTCCGCCCCGACGCACCCGCCCGCGAATCCGGTCAAGCGTGGTTCCTGAGGCCGCTCGGCGTCAGCGAATCTCGATCGCGGATGACGGCTAAGCGTCGAGCCGACGCTGCAGCCAAGCTTGGCGACCGGGGCTGCGGCTGACCGACACGATTTTACCGCCCTTCACGAACACTTCGCTCGGCAGGGCGCGACCGTTGTACTCGCTGGCCATCACGTAACCGTAGGCGCCGGCATCGCGGATCGCCACCAAGCCGGACGGGTCGGCGCCGAGCGGATGGCTGCCGAAGTCGTCGCTGCTCTCGCACACCGGGCCGACGACACGCCACTCGGGCTCTTGCGGCGAGCCTTCGAGCAGCTCGATCCGATGCTTAGCCGAATAGAGGGCAGGGCGGATCAGATCGTTCATGCCGGCGTTGATCATCACCCAGCGCCGCTCGGCGCTCTTCTTGGTTTGCACCACGCGCGCGACCAAGACGCCATACGGCGCCACCAAGCTGCGGCCGGGTTCAACGACGATCATCAATTCCGAAAGCCCAGCGTCGCGCAGCGAGCGCACGCAGGTATGGGCAAATTCGGAGGGTGCCGCGCTCGGCGCGCCGCCGTAGTCGATGCCGAAGCCACCGCCGAAGTCGACGTACTGAAGTCGCGGCGCGGTTGGGCGCCGTTCCCGCGCTAGGTCGCACAGCTTCCGGGCCGAGCGCGCATACGCGTCGGTCGCGGTCATCATCGAGCCCAAGTGCACCGAGATGCCGACTTGCGAAAGGCGTCCTTCCGAACCGTCGATCACGGCGTATGCTGCCGAGAGGTCGCTTTCGCTGATGCCGAACTTGGCGTCGTCGTGGCCGGTCGCGATGTGCGAATGCGTGTCGATCTCCATCCCCGGGTTGACCCGCAGCGAGACATCGGCCCGATGGCCCGTGGCGCTTGCCCGAGCCAGGATCCGCGACAGCTCTTCAACGCTCTCCGCCTGAATCGCCAGGATGCCCTTGAACAGCCCGAGGTCGATTTCGGCGTCGGATTTGGCGACGCCGCTCATCACGAGTGACTTTTCGGGCACGCCGCAGGACAACGCGAGCTCGACCTCGGTGCCCGACACGGCATCGACCCCGCAGCCTTCGGCCGCGAAGGCGCGAACGACCGTTCCCGCACTGTTGGCCTTGATCGCATACGCCACCAGGTGCGGAGCGTCGCCGAAGGCGTGGCGCAGCGACCGCAGCGTTTCGGTCATGCCATCGACGTCGTAGACATAAGCGGGCAGCTCGACCTCGGCCTCACGAATCAGTTGAGCGAGCCGCGACGACCCCAAGACGGCGCTGTCTTGCGCATCGCGTCGAAATCCGGTCATGCACGTCCCCTTACCACGGTCGGGCCGAAAGGCCGCTGGCCAAAGCGGTCTTGTCCGCTGGGCTGAACTCGGCGTTCGTGTTCTAGCGACAGTGTGGTTTCTGGTGTGGCATGCTCGACCACCGCCTGCGCTTTGGCCCAGGTCCCATCCCACAGAAGAATCGGACGACCCTAGATGATCTCCCGCCGCGCCAAAATCGTTTGCACCATTGGTCCCGCCGTCGATACACGTGAAGGTATCCGCGGCCTCATCGAAGCGGGGATGGACGTCGCGCGGCTCAACTTCTCACACGGCACGCACGAGGAGCACGGCCAGCGCATCGAGCTGATTCGCCAAGAGAGCGCGGCGCTCGGCAAGCAAGTCGCACTGCTGCAGGACTTGTGCGGTCCGAAGATCCGCACCGCCAAGGTTGGCCCTGCGGTGCTGATCAACGGCGATCGCATCGACATGATCGCCGGCGACGTCGGCGACGACAAGACGATCGCCATCACCTACGAGCCGCTGTCGCAAGACGTGCGCCCTGATGATCGCATCTTGCTGTCCGATGGACAGGTCGAGCTGCGCGTGGTCGGTGTGCGCGGTGAGCGCGTCGAGTGCATCGTCGAGCACGGCGGAGCGATGCGGCCGAAGATGGGCGTGAACCTGCCGTCCGGCAGCCTGCGTCTCCCGGCGCTGACCGACAAGGACAAGAAGGATCTCGACTTCGGTCTGTCGATGGATCTCGACTACGTGGCGCTGTCGTTCGTGCGTCGCGCCGAAGAGGTGCAAGAGCTGCGCGAGATCTGCGAGCGCAAGGGCAAGCCGACGCCGATCATTGCCAAGATTGAGACGCCTGGGGCCGTCGAGCGCCTCGACTCGATCGTGCGCGCCTCGGACGGCGCGATGGTCGCGCGCGGTGACTTGGGCGTCGAGCTGCCGCCCGAGACCGTGCCAGTCATCCAGAAGCAGATCATCGGCACCTGTCGCATTCACAGGAAGCCCGTGATCGTGGCGACCGAAATGCTCGCCTCGATGGTCGATTCGCCGCGCCCGACGCGCGCCGAAGCCAGCGACGTCGCCCACGCCGTGTTCGGTGGCGCCGACGCCGTCATGCTGTCGGCAGAATCCGCCAGCGGTAAATTCCCGCTGCAATCGGTGCGGATGATGGACCGCATCATTCGCCAGGCCGAGGGCAGCCGTTTCTTCGCGCCGAATCCGTCGGAGCCGGACCACACGACCGCCGACTCGATCGCCCACGCCGCCTGCGCCATCGCGCGAGAGGTGGGGGCCAAGCTGATCGTCACCCTAACCGAGACGGGCCTCACCACCCGGCTGGTCAGCAAAGCCCGCCCCACCGCGCCGATTTTGGCGTTCGCCTCGGATGAGCGCACTTTGCGCCGTCTTGCGCTATATTGGGGCGTCACTCCGAGGGCGCTCGTGGGAAAAACGTCGACTGTCGAAGACCAGGTGCGCAACACCAGTCAGTTCTTGATGGATAACGGTCTCGTCAAGTCCGGCGAGCGTTACGTCATGGTCTACGGCGCGCGCGTCGGGGTGCGGGGCGCCACGAATGGCGTACGGGTGGAGCAGCTTCCCTGATGGCTGCGGGGGCGGAGGACTGACTGAGCGCCGCGTACGAGCACTCATTCCCCAAGCTCGACAAGTACGAGCTGCTCGAGGAGATCGGGCACGGCGGCATGGCCACCGTGTACCGTGCTCGCGACAAGCGCTTGGGGCGCGAGGTCGCGGTCAAGATCATCCATCGCCACCTGCGTGAGAACAAAGAGGTCGGGCAGCGCTTCGCCAGCGAGGCGCGCGCCGTCGCCAAGGTCAAGCACCCCGGCGTCGTCGAGGTGTACGACGTCTCCGAGGACGAGTCCGAAGAGCGCTACCTGGTGGTGGAGCTGGTGCGTGGCAAGACGCTGCGCCAGTTGCTCACCGACGAGCAGCACCTGCCGCCGGAGGTCGCCGCCGCGATCGGCATCGAGCTTGGGCAAGCGCTCGATCACGCGCACGGTTTGGGCGTCATTCACCGCGACGTGAAGCCGGAGAACGTGCTCTTGCGCACGCTGCCGGAGGGCCACAGTAGCGGCGAGTACACCGAAAAACTCGTTAAGCTCACTGATTTCGGCATCGCCAAGCTGCTCGACGCGCAGGGTGTGACGTCCACCGGGCAGGTACTGGGCTCGCCTGCGCACATGGCGCCAGAGCAGATCGAAGGCGGCGAGGTCAGCGCGCGCTCGGACGTGTTCGGTCTCGGCGTGTTGCTCTACGAATGCATGGTCGGCAAATTGCCGTTCGACGGCAAGAACCCGGCGCAGGTGCTGCGGCGCGTGCTTGAGGGTGCCTTCACGCCGGCCGAACGCGCGCGACCGACGATAGGCGCGGGCCTCGGTGCGATCGTCGACAAGGCGTTGGCAAAGGACGCGAAGGACCGCTACGCATCGACGCTCGAGGTGGCTGACGCTTTGCGCGCCGAGCTGCGAACGCTAGGCTTCGACGACTCGGCGAGTGAGATTGGCTCGTTCCTGTCGGACACCAAGAAGTACCGTGTCGAGTTCGAAGAGCGCGTCGTTGACGCCCTCGTCACGCGTGGCCGTAAAGCGCGCGAAGAGCGCGACGTGCCGACGGCCACGACCAGCTTCAACCGCGCGCTAGCCTTCCGCCCCGATGACACGGATCTGATCTCCGAAGTCTCCGCGTTGGCGCGCACCCAGCGCTTTCGTCGCGCGCTGATGCAGGGCCTGGTGATCTTGACCGGCAGCCTGATCATCGCGGCCGCGCTCGGCGGCGTATTCAAGCTCGTGGCCAAGCTCCGCGGCAACAGCCACAAGAAGCCGGCGGCGTCCGCAGCGTTGTCTGGCAACCCGAAAGACGCCGCGCGGCTGCCGGCTGCCGGGCAACCCGATGGCAGCGCTGAACCAGCGCCGCCGACGCGCAAAAAGCCGCACCGGGTACGGGTCACTGCCGAGGCGCCCAAAGAGACGAGCGAAGTCACCGCCAGCGTGCGCGTAGCCGTCAAGGGGCCGCAGAACGCCAGCGTGTTCGTCGATGGTCAGCCGTTCACCGACTGGTTCGGCGCGACGCACGAGCTGTCGGTCGGCGAGCATACGTTCGAATTTCGCCCGCCGAACACCGAGTGCTGCCGGGCTCCGGTGACCAAAACCGTCAGCATTCGTCCCGGCCAGCCAGGTGAGGTGCAGACGGTGCAGGGCGTCATCGAGTGGATGCCCGCCACGCTCGAGTTTCATGGCTCGCCCCTCAGCACCGCCAGTTGCGGTGAGGTGGCGACCTTCAGCGCGCCCGGGACGGTCGTCATCCCCATGCAGAAGGCTAGCCAGAAAGCTCGCTGTACCGTGATTCCAGCCCCTCAATCCGGGGAAGCGCCAAAAGCATTTGACGTGGAGCTAAGCCCCGGACGAACCTCGGCCTTCCCCCGTCCCTGACCCGGTGCCGGGGCCCCGGTCCCGGCGTCCGAATGCAGAGGTTCCTGTCAGCGGTCGTGTTCGTAAGCGTAGGGGTGCTTTTGCCCGTTCGCGTCCTCGCGCAAGCGCCTGCTGCGTCGGCCACGGCGTCTGACGTCCCGGCGCCCGCTGCGGCGGTAGCCCCCGCGAAGCCGCCCGCCGCCAAGCCACCTACCGCCAAACCGCCCGCCGCCGCCAAGCCGCTCGCCGCTAAGCCGCCGGTCCCCAAGCCGCCCGCTGCCGTCGCGCCGACGATGAAGGACAAGGCTGGCGATCATCTGAGTGACGAGGCCGAGCTGTCGCGGGTCGTCGGCTTGTACGAGGCTGGCAAGTACCGCGAGTGCGGCGATGAAATCGAGCGGCTGCTGGACCCCACTGGACGTAATTCGTTGCGCCAGCCCGCGATTGTCGAGAACGCGCGCGTGTATTGGGCGGCGTGCTTACTCGGCGCCGGGGAGACGGACGCCTCGGATGCGCCGCTGCGCGCCGCGATTCACGAAAATCCGCAGATGAAACGGCCAGACAGCCTGGTCTTTCCGCAGCCGGTGGTCGAACACTTCCTGAAGGTGCGCGATTCACTGGTGAACGAGATCCGCGCCGCGGAGCAGACGCGGATCAAGCAAGCGCAAACCGAGGCGCGGCTGCGGCAGCAGAGCCTGGCGCAAGACCGCGAACGGTTGCGCACGCTCGAGCAGCTGGCGCGGCAAGAGACGCTGATTTTTCGGAATCGCCGCGGCTTGGCGCTCGTGCCATTTGGCGTCGGCCAGTTTCAGAACCGCGAGCCCGGGTTCGGTTACACGCTCTTGGTCAGCGAAGTGCTGGCCGGCGGTTTGTGCCTGACTTCGATCGCTTGGCAGAGCCGCATGGCTGCACAAGCGGACGAACAGCGCGTCCTGAAGCGCAAGGTCGACGAAGCCAAGTTGGGCAGCGATCTCGCGCTTTGGGGGACGCTCAAGCGCGTCTCCGCCTGGAGCTTCATCGGCATTGCGGTAGCTGGCGTGGTGCAAGCGCAGATCGAGTTCGTGCCGGAGTTTCGCGAAACACGCGCGCGCCAGCGGCTGCCGTCGATCGCGCCATCGCCCGTGCCCAAACCGACCGAGGTCTCGGCCGCGCCGTACTTCGATTCGACCGGCGGCGGCGTTACGCTGCTCGGCCGCTTCTAGTGCGGCGGAGGAAACAACAGGAAGGCGGGAAGACGGGAAGGGCGAGAACTCAGATTGGGGGTGGGTGGTACGGGCAGGCTCGGCCCTTCGGACAGCGATGGGGCCTCGAGTGCCTGCTCGAACAACCAGAATCTTCCCGCCTTCCCGCCTTCCTGTTCTCTCGTTGCTCAATCACCAAAGGCGAAGAGGTTAGGCGTCGTTGCGCTTTTCGTAGGCGGCGACGTAGAAGCCTGCCAGGCGTTTGAATGGCGAGTCGCACAGGACGTGCTCGGCGGCGCGAAATAGCCGTCGCCAGAGGCGGCTCTTCATCAGCTTGGCGCTCGGGATTGTGATCCGGACGCCGCGCGCGCCGACGAAAATACAACCGGGCGGCGTCAGCTGCCTGGCACGCGCCGGCGAATCGAAGCGTGTGTACACGTCATGCTCGTTGGCGCCGGCCGCGATTTTACCGGCCGGGCCGAGGCGCTTGGCCAGTCCGCGCAGACTGAACGGGTTGTAAAACTCAGCCAACACGGTGCCGCCCGGACGGGTGACGCGCGCCATTTCCGATAGTGCTTTTTCGATCTCCGGCACGTGGGCCAGCACTTTGAACGAGCAGGTGACGTCGAACTGATTGGCTTCGAACGGCAGCTCGGTGGCGGCACCGAGCGTCACATCGAGACCGCGTGCTTTGGCCTTTTCGAGCATGCCGGGCGACAGATCGACGCCGCGCGCCAGCCGCGCGAACTCGCGAATGCGCAGCAAAACCAGGCCGGTGCCGCAGCCCACTTCGAGCACGTCACGGCCCTGACCAAAACGCCTCACATAGCCGGCTTCGAGCTCGTCGAGCAGCTCGTGGTAGCCGCCCGGATCATTGCGCCCGCGCTCGCGTTCGTACTCCGTCGAAAAAGCGTCGTAGTACTCGCGGTTGGCGTCACGGCTGCCGGAGGCGTCCATCAGCGCGTTCATTTCTCGCTTTTGGGGCCGGATAGCAAGGCCGTTGGCTTTTCCTGGGCTCAGCCGTCGTGCTCGGTCGGCTCTTCCAGGGCTTCGGCGTCGGGGCCGCTCAAGCTTTTGCGCAAGGTCGTGCCGTGATCTTCGCCGATCGGAATTTTCGCCGGATCGTCGACGTTACCGCTGAGCGCGCCGCAGTGCGGACACACCGCCGCGCTGACGGGCGCGAGCGCGGCGAGGCCGCTCAGCAGGCGTGTGGCGTCGAGCTCGATCAGCGTGCCGTGCCCACAGCTGGGGCAGCCATGCAGCTCGTCGTCATCGTCATCCTCGATTTCGATGCTCGGGCCGGCGGTGGCGCGAGCATGCGCTGCGACTCTGAAATAGAGCCCGACGAGCTGCGCCACGATCGCCAAGCCAGACGCGGCCAGGAACCACGTCGACGCGCGTTGCACGCGAATCGCGTAAACGACCGCCGAGGCAAGTAGCGCGATGCCGACCAGATCGCGCGCGCGCGCGCTCTCGACCCTCGACCGCCGTCGCCGCATGCCGCCGTCGCCGCTCGACAACTGCACGACGCGCCACACCAGCATCACGGCGACCGCGGTCGCCGCAATCTCCAGGCTGGGCAGCTCGTCGAGCACGGTAGGCTTATAGCAACCAGCGGCGCCGAGGGGGAACGCTCGTGACCGAGCGCACGCAATTGTCGCCTGCCAGACGGCCGAGTAGCCTGCCGGAGCCGGATGCGCGAGCGACCCGAACTCCGAATCATCGGCGCCGCCGAGTCCGTGGATTTCCCTGACTGGGGCGTGCGTGGTTTGCGAGCGCGTGTCGACACCGGCGCGCGAACCAGCGCGCTCCACGTGGAGAACGTTCGCTTGCTAGCCGGCTCGCGCGTGCGCTTCGACGTACGGCTGCGGCGCAACGACCCGAGCGCACGGGTGACGGTCGAGACCAAGGTGTCGCGCCGCGCCCCGGTGCGTTCCAGCACCGGCCAGACTGAGCCGCGCTTGTTCGTTCGTGCGCACGTGCGGCTCGGCGGGCGCGAGCAGCTGATCGAGGTCGGTCTCGTCGACCGGCGGCACATGCTTTACCGGATGTTGCTCGGTCGCAGCGCGCTCGAGCGCCGCTACCTTGTCGATGTGACGAAGCGCTACACGCTCGGTCCGGCTGGCGGCACTAAGCTTGCGAAGCCGCGAGCCCGCGCGCGCGGAGCAACGAGCCGATGAAGCCCGCCGATCACCCCGAATTTTTCCGGCTGCCGCCGCCCGCAGGGCGCTCGCGCGAAAGCAGCATCGTGTTGGCCCAGGACGGTCGTTTCTTCCACGACGGCGCGCCGGTCGAGCACCCCGGCATGAAGAAGGCGTTTGCTTCGTGGCTCAGCCGTCACCCCGATGATGGTCGCGACATCCTGACCAACGGCTACGACTGGACGTACCTGACCGTCGAAGGTCCACGCTACTTCGTGCAGTCGGTTCGGGGCAGGGCGGGGCGGCCGGAGGTCACGCTGCTCGACGGTCGTGAGCTGTCGCTGGACGCCCAGGCGGTGAACTGTGACGAAGCGGGCAAGCTCTGGCTGCTCCTCCCCGAGGGTGAGCAGGCCTGCTTTACGGCCGCGGCGCAGCTGGAGCTCGCGCCGTGGCTGGCCGAACGGGCCGGCGCCGTGGGGTTGCAGATCGGCGGGCAGTTTTCGCCGATTGCCGGTGCTCCTGGCTCAGCCGAGACACAACCGTAGCCTAGGTCGTGATAAGTCTCGGCGTCCATGCGAGTCCTGGTCGCCGACCGTCTTTCCCAAAGCAGCCTCGATGAAATGCGCACCCTCGGCGTGGAGGTTAGCTACGAGCCCGAGCTCGACGCCGCCGAGCTGCCCGGACGGCTGGCTGGCATCAACGTGCTGGTCGTACGCGGCACCCAGGTAAATAAGGCGGCTTTCGACGCCGGAAGCGCGCTCAACCTAGTGATTCGCGCCGGCGCGGGCGTGAAGAACATCGACGTGCCGACGGCCAGTGAACGCGGCATCTACGTCGCCAATTGTCCGGGTAAGAACGCCTCCGCGGTCGCTGAGCTGACGTTCGCGCTGATCGGCTGCCTCGATCGCCGCATCCCGGACGGTGTCGCCAGCTTGCGCGACGGTCGCTGGGAAAAGAACGAATTCGCTCGCTCGGTCGGCCTGCGCGGCCGCTCGATTGGCATTTTGGGGCTCGGTCACGTCGGGCGCGCGGTGCTGAAGATCGCACAGGCTTTCGAGCTGTCGTGCTTCGCCTGGAGCCGCTCGCTCAACGCGGCCAAAGCGACGGAGCTAGGTGTGACGCGGGTGACCTCGCCGGCCGAGCTGGCGAAGGTTTCCGACATATTCACCGTGCATTTGGAGCTGACGGAGCGAACGCGTGGCATCGTCGACAAGAACGTCCTGTCGCAGCTCCGGCCCGGCGCCTTCTTCGTCAACACGGCCCGCGACGGGCTGGTCGACTACGACGCCCTGCAGGAACAGATTCCGCTGAAAAACCTGCGCGTGGGTCTCGACGTATTGCCCGGTGAGCCGCAGACGCGCAGCTCGACCTACCGCCACCCGATCCTCGAGGCCGGCTTGGTTTACGCAGTGCCGCACATCGGCGCGTCGACCGACGAAGCTCAAATCGCGATCGCCAACGAGACGGTGCGGATTTTGCGCAGCTTCTTGACCAAGGGCGAGGTGCCCAACGTCGTGAACATCGCGGAAAGCTCGTGGTCGCGGTACCAGTTGGTGGTCCGCCACGTCGACCAAGTCGGCGCGCTGGCCAACGTGCTGGCGGTCCTGAAGCGTCACGGCATCAACGTACAGGAGCTGGATAACACCGTCTTCGAAGGCGCCCGCGCCGCTTGCGCTAAGATCCGCCTCTCGAGCCGCCCCAGCGACGCCTGTTTGTCGGAAATCATGGCGTTCTCTGGTGAAGTCCTGCACGTCGACCTCGTTACGCTGCCAAATCTCGCCTGATCTCCCCTTGCCGTGCCCGCGAGGAGCGGAAGCGACGACCGCGTGGGGTGGGGCCCCGCTGAATTCACTTCAGCGGGGCGGGGCGGCGCGTGCCGCCCCGCGAGAAAGGACGAGGCCCAGCCTGCGCGCCCAGCTGGGCGCGGCGCGCGCGGGCCCAGCCCGCGCCAGGAACCCGGGCCTCCCGATCAAGACCCCCGTTTTTTCACGACTTCTTCGGGCACGGGCACGGGCACGTTGGGGCTGGACCGCCTTGCGTGGCCCGGAAGCTTTGGCTACTATGCGCCCCACAAGTTTGGTGGATCCCTCGGACCCGCTCTTCTTTAGAGGGTCCGTTTTTTTTTGCTCTGTCTCGAACGTCGGGGCTTCGCCCCGCCGCCCCCCGTTTACGAAAGCCCCCGCGCGCCCCAGATGACGATCGCCCATGTAAAGCTGCCAGGACTCGACGGTGAGCGCGTGCTCGCTGCTGTCGAGCCAATCCTTGCAGCGCATCGGGTGGACGGCGTCGAGCTGGTGTTCAAGACTGACCGCGCCGGCTGGGTGCTGGAGCTCTCGATCGAGAAGCCGGGTGAGCGCATGCCTGGCGCCGGCATCACGGTCGATCTTTGTTCGGATATTTCGCGTGAGCTGTCAGCGGCGCTCGACGTGGCCGACTGCATCGCGCAGCGCTACCGACTCGAGGTCGGCTCGCCCGGCGTGGAACGCGCTCTCTATAGTGAGAGCGACTACGAGCGCTTCGCCGGCCAGCCTGCGAAGCTGAAGCTCAAGCAGCCGCGCAACAGCGAGTACACGATTATCGGCGCGTTACATGGTCTTTCGCCCGAAAAGCGGGTTGTGATTCAGTCCGAACGAGGGGAGCTCGTCGAGCTCTCGCTCGACGAAATCGATAATGGTCACCTGGTCTTCGATTGGAAGAAACCCGGTGTCCCCCGATCTGGCGGCGCAAAGTCCCCTGGCGCGCGCCGCCCATCTGGCCGCGAGCAGCGGTCTGCACGGAGAAGGTAGAGATGGCAGCAGCATCAGCCGGAATGGCAGTGGATCTCGGTTCGATCGTCGAGCAGGTCGCCGCGGAAAAGGGCATCGACAAGAAGGTCCTGATCGAGACGATGGAGGCGGCGATCCTCAAGGCTGCGCAGACCGTGTTCGGCCCGACGCGCGAGCTCGAGGCGCGCTTCAACGAGGAGAGCGGCAACATCGATCTGTTCCAGTACATGACCGTCGTCGAAGACGTGCAGCTGCTCGAACGCGAGATCGACCTGGAGACCGCCAAGGAACACGGGCTCGAAGCCGAGCTCGGTGAAGAGCTGGGTTTCCAGGTGTTCTGGCACCCGCGTGACGCCGATCGCGCGCGTCAGCAGGACAAAGAGTTCGGCGACCTGCTCGACATGAAGCAGGCGCGCAGCGCCTTCGGTCGCATCGCCGCGCAGACGGCCAAGCAGGTGCTGCTCTCGCGCGTGCGCGACGCCGAGCGCGACATCATCTTCAACGAGTACAAGGATCGCCAGGGTCAGCTGATCCGCGGCATCGTTCGTCGCTTCGAGAAGGGTCACAACCTGATCGTCGACCTGGGCAAGACCGAAGGCGTTCTGCCAGCTCGCGAGCAAACCCCGCGCGAGACGTACCGCCCCGGTGATCGCATCGTGGCGTTCGTGAAGAACATCGACCGCGAGTCGCGCGGCCCGATGATCATCCTCAGCCGCCAGTCACCGACGCTGGTCGACAAGCTGTTCGAGGCCGAAGTTCCCGAGATTTACGAGGGTATCGTCAAGATCGTCGGCGTGGCTCGTGAGCCCGGCTCGCGTAGCAAAATTGCCGTCACGACCCGCGATTCGGACGTGGATCCAGTCGGCGCGTGCGTCGGCATCAAAGGCTCGCGCGTGCAAGCCGTCGTGCAAGAGCTGCGCGGCGAGAAGATCGACATCGTGCCGTACGATCCCGATCCAGCGCGCTACATCATCAACGCCATTCAGCCGGCCGAAGTGAACAAGGTGATCGTCGACGAGGCGGATCACCGCATGGAGCTGGTGGTACCGGACGAGAAGCTCTCGCTAGCGATCGGCCGAAAAGGCCAGAACGTGCGCCTGGCCGCCCAGCTCACCGGCTGGAAGCTCGACATCATCAGTGACAGCAAGTTCCGCCAGATGGAGGACGAAGCGCTGGTGGTCTTGAAGGAGATCGACGGCGTCGACGAGAACCTGGCCAAGGCGATCTTCCGGCTCGGTTTCCGCGCACTGGAAGAGATTTCGGAAGCCGCGGTGGAGGAGCTCGCACAAATCGAGGGCGTGGAGACCGAAGAACGCGCTGCCGAGCTCAAGCGCGCTGCCGATTCGACGACCGAGCGGCTGCGTCGCGAGCGCATCGAACGCGCGTCGTCGTCGATCGAGCCGCTCACTGAGCGCGAAAAGCTGCGCTTCGTGCCCGGCGTCGGCCTGCGCACGCTGCAGCTGCTCGAAGAAGCCGGCTACCGCACCGTGCCGGACCTGGCCCGTGAAGACGCCGACCGCCTGGCGATCCGCACTGGCTTGGGCATCAAGAAGGCACGGCAGATCCAGCAGGGCGCCGAGTATTTCCTGACCTCGGAAGCTCGCGAAATCGAAGAAACCCGCGCAAAGCTGGCTGCCGCCCGCGCGGCGCAAGCTGCTGCCGCGCCTAGCCCGGCAGCGGAAGAGGCCTGAAAACCTGACGGAGCTAGCTGGTAAAGTGTCGTCGCTTCGGACGTGCGTCGGATGCAGAGTCAGCGGGTCGCCGCAGGACTTGGTGCGCCTGGTTGTCGGGGACGACGGCCAGGTGGTGCCGGATCTGGCTGGTGGCGCGTTTGGCCGCGGCGCTTGGGTGCATGCTCGACCCGAGTGTTTGGCGGGCGCCGTGCGCTCCGGCCTGAGCCGTGGGCTGAAGACGAAGGTGACGACCACGTTGCCCGAGTTGTTCGGCCTGCTGCGCGAGGCCGCGTCGCGCCGCGCGCTGTCGCTCTTGCAGGCAGCCCAGCGCGCGCGTCGCGCGGCCGTCGGTACCACTGCGTTGGAAGAGGCCGAACGTGACGGTCGCGTGGAGCTTTTGGTGCTGGCGAATGACGCCAAGGCTTCGTCCTCATTAGGGCCGGTGGTGCGCCTTGGTCAGCGCGGCCGGGTTCGACTTTTCAAGACCAAAGCCGAGCTCGGTGCTGCGTTCAAACGCGACGAGCTAGCCCTGGTTGGCCTACTTTCTACGGACCTCTCTCGAGAGGTCTCCCGCATGATTTCGGTGTCCGAGCTCGAAGAGCCCGGAAGAGCGCACAGACTGACGGAGGTTGGATGACGATTAAGCTGCGTGTGTACGAGGTGGCTCGTGATTTGGGCATGGACAACAAGAGCCTCGTGTCGCTCCTCCAGTCTGTGGGTGTGCCAGACGTGCGCAATCACATGAGCGCGATTGGGCCCGAGGTGGTCGATCGCGTGAAGCGACATTTGGAAAAAGCAAAATCACCCAGCACGGTGGAAGAGCGCATTCGTCCGACCGTCGTGAAGCGGCGCGCCGCCGGTGGCGGCTCCGGTGCTCGGACTGAAGCGTCGTCGCCGATGGCGTCGTCGGGTCCGCTCGAGTCGGTGCGCGAAGAAGCTTCGGCGCCTTCGCATCCGCGAATCGCGCCGTCGCCGCCGCCAGTCGAGGCCAAGTCGCGCCCCGCAGCGGCGCCCGCCCCGGCTCCGCCCGAGCCGTCGCCGATCTTCATCTCGCCGCCTGTCGCGGCGCCGCCGCCGCCCGCTTCGGCGCCGGTTGCTGCGCCTCCGCCTCCGCCGGTGGTCGAGGTCGCACCGGCCCCCGCACCCGTCGTGAAGTCGGAGCCGCGTCACGCAGCACCGCCGCCGCCCAGCGCGGTCGCGGCAGCGCCGGTGATCGTCCCGCCGCCAGCGCCAGCACTCGCCCCGGCACCGGTTGCCGCATCGGCGCCCGTCGCCCCTACGCCTCCGCCGGCTTCGACCGGCACCGGTGCTAACCCGACTCCGTCGAGCGCGCCACGTCCGTCGTCGCCGCCCAAGACCGGCATCGACGTTTGGGGCGGTCGCCCCGGCGTGCCGATGCCGGTACGGACCGGGCCGCTTCCGCGCCGCGTCGAATACAACGCCAAGGCTGGCGTCGGCTTCGGCCAGCGTCCGGGGGGGCCCGGTGCGCCGCGCGGTCCGGGTGGCCCGCAGGGCAACTTCCGTGGTGGCCCGCAACGCCCTGGCATGCGGGGTGGTCGATTCGTCGGTCCGCCGCGTACCAAGACGCCCAACATTCTGACCCAAGAGCGCTCGGCCCACAAAAAGGTCGTGCGCATCGAGGAGTCGGTCGGCCTGCAAGTGCTGGCCGGCAAGATGCAGATCAAGTCGACCGAGATGCTCATGAAGCTCATGCGCCTCGGCATGACTGGCGTGAACATCAACAGCACGCTCGACGCCGACACGGCCAAGATCGTCGCCAACGAGTTCGGCTGGGAAGTCGAAGACGTCGCGGTCAGCGAAGAAGATCAAATCAAGGCGGATCAGGGCGCCGAGGGCGAAGACACAGTCGAAAGGCTGCTGCGCCCGCCGGTCGTGACCGTCATGGGTCACGTCGATCACGGCAAAACCAGCCTGCTCGACCGCATCCGCAAGGCCAACGTGGTCAGCGGCGAGGCCGGTGGCATCACCCAGCACATGGGCGCCTACTCGGTCGCGACGCCTCAAGGGCTGATCACCTTCATCGACACGCCGGGTCACGAGGCGTTCACCGCCATGCGTGCGCGCGGTGCCCGCACGACCGACGTGGTCGTGCTGGTGGTCGCCGCCGACGACGGCGTGATGCCGCAAACCCGTGAGGCGATTGCTCACGCGAAGGCGGCCAACGTGCCGATCGTCGTCGCCGTCAACAAGATGGACAAGCCCGACGCCAACCCGGAGCGGGTACGGCGTCAGCTCTCCGAGTCCGGCTTGGTCGCGGAAGAGTGGGGCGGCGAGACGCTGTACGTCGAGGTCTCGGCCCACACTGGCGCCGGCATCGACAAGCTGCTCGAAACGCTGGCGCTTCAGGCCGAGGTACTCGAGCTCAAAGCCAACCCCAACAAGCCGGCATCCGGCGTGGTGGTCGAGGCTGAGCTCGATCGCGGACGCGGCCCGGTCGCGACGATCCTAATCCAAGACGGCACGCTGAATCGTGGCGACGTTATCTTGGCGGGCGGCGCGCACGGCAAAGTCCGCGCGATGCACGACGCGATGGGTAACCAGCTCGAGAGCGCTGGCCCGTCGACGCCCGTCGTCGTCATCGGCTTGGCCGACGTGCCGAGCGCCGGTGACCCCGTTCACGTCCTCAACGACATGAAGAAGGCGCAGGAGATCGCCGACAGCCGCAAGACGAAGGTGCGGCGCAGTCTGGCTCCTGGCACCGGCGCCCGCGCGACCACGCTCGAGGACTTGGCCAAAGCCATGGCCGAGAACGAGCAGGCCGAGCTGAAGCTAATCATCAAGGCGGACGTGCAGGGCTCGGTCGAAGCCGTGTCTGATTCGCTGACGCGCCTCTCCACTCCCAAGGTGAAGGTGAGCGTGGTCCACGCTGCTGCCGGTGCGATCACCGAAGGTGACGTGAACCTAGCGGTCGCGGCCGGCGCGATCATTATCGGCTTCAACGTGCGCCCGGCCGGCAAGGCTGCAGCTCTCGCCCAACAGGAAGAGGTGCAGATCCGTCACTACACGATCATCTACAACGTGGTCGATGAAGTGAAGGCGGCCATGGAAGGGCTGCTCGCGCCGACGATGGTCGAAAAGAACATCGGCAAGGCCGAGATTCGTCAGGTCTTCAAGACCAGCAAATCCGGCGCCGTTGCCGGTTGCATGGTCATCGACGGCGTCATCAAGCGCTCGGGCGGGGCCCGCCTGTTGCGTGACGGTGCCTCGATTTGGCAGGGAAAAATCGGCGGTCTCAAGCGCTTCAAGGACGACGCCAGGGACGTCAAGGAAGGCTTCGAGTGCGGTATCAGCCTCGACGGTTTCTCTGAGTTCAAAGAGGGCGACATCATCGAGGCGTTCGAGGTCGAAGAAGTCAAGCAGACGCTGTAACGGGGCTGTCCGGCTCCGTACAGCGCCGAGACCCGAGATTTTTTCACAGGGAGATCGGGAGATCGGGAGATTTCATGGTTTCGAGCTACCCGAAGCTGCGCGTCGACGAAAACGGCGACTTGGAACATCGTGCGGCTCGAACCCCAAATTCTCGCCTCCCGATCTCACGATCTCCCTGTGAGAAAATCTCGAGCCGTCTAGCGACGTTACGAAGCTGACATGTTCATTGGAGTATTGCGGCTCGTGTTTCAAATCCCTGGAGCGGCGTCGCTCAAAGATCGGCGCCGCGTGGTGAAGAGCTTCAAGGATCGAGTGCGGGTGCGCTTCCCGGTTTCGATCGCGGAGGTCGGCGACCTCGAGCGTTGGCAGGTCGCGACGCTGGGCGTGGTGATCGTCTCTCGCGAGGCAGCGCGCTGCTCCGAAGTACTGTCGGCGGTGTCGCGCGCCGCCGAGCAGGCGAACGATGCCGTGCTGGCCGACGTGGCGACCGAGATCGTGGCGTTCGGTTCGGGCGGCTCCGGCATCCGCGGCGGCATCGAGCAGGCGCTCGGACGCGGCCGTTCGAGCGACGATGAAGACAAGGAGCGGAGCTAACCATGCCAGGTCCCGTCAACGACGGCCGGCGCACCAAGCGCGTCGCCGAGCTGATTCAACGCCATTTTGCCGAGGTCTTGCGGCGCGAGGTCGACGACCCGCGCTTTGCGGCGGTCGTCGTGACCGGGGTCGAAATCTCGGATGATTTGATGATCGCCAACATCGGCGTGCGGCTGTTGGTGGCCGACGACGACGCGAAACAGCGTAAAAGTATCATCGAGCGCCTGCGGCGCGCGGCCCCACGACTGCGGCGCGTGATTACCCCGCGGCTCGAGCTCAAGCGCGCTCCCGAGCTGCGCTTTCACTACGATGTCGGCCCGGACGCGCAGCAGCGCGTGTCCGACCTCTTGCGCGAGGTCGACGCCGAGCGCGAGCAGGCGACGCCCGAGACGCCGGACGACGAGAGCTAGACTGAGTGTCTTCGTTACCGGGTGCTGGCCGCACCCGTGAACCGATCATGTTTCAGTCAGCGACGACGGCTACAGCGTCTTCGCCACGGTGACGGGATCACCCGAGAACGCCGGCACCCGCGCGCGCGACGCGGCGCCGATGATGCAAGAGCGTGTCGACGCCGGTAGGTCGCTGCCAGAAACCTGGATGCTCCGCGCCACGCCCGAGTTGGTGAAGCTCACGACGACCCGCACGGGACCGCTCCGTTCGCCACAGCTACTCGCCGCCCGCGCAACCAGCGACAAAGCTCCGACCAAGTCCGAGCGGCTTGGAGCGCCACTGCCCCCGCCGGCGCGGGTCGAGCGCGCACCCGAGTGAATAGAAGGACCGCCCGCGGCGCCACGCAATCCCGTCGTGCTCGCGAGATTCGCAGCACCAGCAAGCGGCAGGTCCGCGACTGCGATCGTCGGGATGGTCAAGCTGGCGAGCGTCGTCGCAGGATGGGTGGGTTCGCACACCAGCGCCGTCGCGATGGCAGCAGCGGCTGGCGGAGCCGACGCGCCGCTGCCTTGCGGGTGCAGCTTGGCATGTCCGATCCACGCCAGCGCGAAGGCTGCTGCAGCCACTGCCACAAACTCGATGGGACGTCCGCGCTTGGTCGGTGCATCGATGTCCGACGCCAGCGGCGCCAGCGTTGGGAAGACCGTTTTTTTTGTGGGATCGTGGCCGAGGCTGCTGGGCAAGCGCGCGGGGCGGGGGAGCGTGAGCTCGTCCGCGGAAAGTGCAAGATCGACTGGCGGCAGCGTGGTCGTTACAGCGGGCGCATCGATCAGCGTGATGCGCGTGCGGCGCAGTAGGCTGGAGAGCTCGGGTGTGATCAAAAGCGGTCGCCATTCGACCATTCCCTTTTTCCACACCACCGCGCCGCGCGTCATACCTTGCCCGTACAGCTTGGCGATCTCGTCGTCGCCGAGCTCGAGCCGCACGCTCCAACGCTCATGCCGCGTCGTAACGGCGGGCGGAGTCATCAACGCTAGCTCGGTCACGGGCGGGTTGGCATCGTCCGGCGGTGGCAGTAGCTCATGCCGCGACGATACTTGCTTGCGGCGCGGTACGGGCGGAGTGGGAAGCAACCGACGTGCGCGGGGTTTGCCGCGTGGCTTGGGAAGGTTCGAGGCTTCGACGCGCAGCATGGGTCCTCGCTGATCGACGAGCTGAGTGCGGCCACGAGCGGTCGCCGCTTACCCGACCTGCCAGCGCATACCACGGCTTTTTCTCGGCAGAACCGGTCCGGCACGTCAGATCGACCCTGACGCAAGGGCGTTTTCGCCGTCTGGTATCGGTTCCAGTTCCGTTACCAATCGACGATTTCAAGTAGCGAGCCAAGCGAGCCCCGCAAATCAGGCCGCCATTCGCGTCGCGGCGCCAGTTCGAATGAATATCTTAACAACATTAACTTTTCTGACGCTCGGCGCGCGCGAGCCGTCACCTAGCTCCCAAACGGAGGATCTGCCGATGAAACTTGCGCCGCGCCTCTCGCTCATTTTGCCTGCTCTGAGCTGTCTGCTGCTCTTTCCGATGTTCGTTGGAGCCGCAGCTTGCGGTAGTGAAGCAGCGCTGCCCGTGAGCAGTGGCACCAGCGGAGCATCGACCAACGGTGGCTCCGCCGTGGTGCAGATGGGCGGTAGCACCGGAACGCCGGGCGCTGGCGGCGGCACGATGCCGACCACGGCCGGCACTGGCACGACGCTGACTACGGCTGGAACAGGCACGACGCCGACCACGGCCGGCAACGGCGGCGTGTCCACTGGCGGCACGGCCGGCGCTGGCACTGCCACGGGCGGCGCCGGTGGCTCTGCGGGCGGCAGCACCCCCGTGACTGGAACGGCCGGCAGCGGTACCGACTTGATGGCAGTGGCGGCGCCGCTCGACGGCAGCATGTTGGTCGGCAAATGCCTGACCGACTCGGCGCAGAGCGTATGCCAGACGATCGACGGCGGTTGCCCCGCGCCCAATCAGCAAGATCCCGCGCTGAGCGGAGTGATCACGACTGACAAGACGGTCACGCTTGGCGGCGATCCGGCCAAGACGTACACGATCACCCTCCACGTCCAAGGTGAAGTGGAGTCGAAGCGTTACAACGGCGGCCAAGACCAGAACAGCTCGGCCCAGTCGCCCAAAGTTGACGGCTTCTGCACCGGTGGCACGCCCACCAACGGCGACGCTTACAACGTGTACATGGTGCGCGTCAGCAGCCCGAAGCAGGACTATTTCCTAAACTCGATGCAGCCGCCCGGTGTGTCCAATCACACGACCTACGGCATGGACTACACGGCGAAGATCCAGGCCAAGGGCGGCGCGATGCTGCGGCTGGTCGCTGCGGACTCGAACTGCAGCATGATCAAAAACTGCGGGCCGACCGAAAATAGCGGCAACGTCTGCGCGGCGCCGATCATTCTGCAAAACATGGATCCGAAGGCTGTCTCCAAGAACCCGACTTTCGACTTCACGAAGGCCTTCAACGGCCAATGGCTCGTGATGGTCGTCACGGACGTGACCGCGAACTGAGTCACTGGCCTGGTTTTGGGATTCAGCGTCGCGAGGTGATCGCGTGAGAATTCAGAGTAACCTGAAACGTACACTCCGGTGCGTGGGCCTCGCGCTCGGGGTGTGCTCGCTGCTCGGCACCCACGTGGCTCGCGCCGAGCTTACCTTGGCGGAAAAGGCGGGCTTTCGGGTGTTCACCGAAGGTCGCATCAATACCTTCGCCAGCGTCGGCTTCGGTGACGAATTTCCGCTGGCGAGCCCCAACCCCGACGGCGGCCCGCCGCACAATTTGGTCGGTGAAACGGCGCTCGGCGCCGCTGGTCAAAACACCGACCAAGACAACGCCGCCAACAAGTACTTCGCGATTCGCGGCCGCAACGGCTTCCTCGGCAGCGTGCTCGGCCTCGGCGTGCGCCACAACGTGACGGCGACGACGACCGCCAAAGGCTTCGTCGCTTTGTGGGGTCATGCCGAGTCGTTCAATCGCGATCGCGCCAACCTGTCGGACATCGACGTGCGCGAAGGGTACGTGGATTTCGAAGGACCGTGGGGCAGCTTGACGGCGGGGCGTGCGCTCGGGTTGTTCGGGCGAATCTCGACCGAGATCGACTTCAGCTACGGCCATAACTACGGCCTGGGCTACCCGTGCGGCGACGCGCAGGGACCGACCTGTGGTCACATCGGCACGGGCGTGATGTTCCCGGGCTTCGGCGCCGGTTTCCAATACTCGACGCCCGCGCTCGCCGGTGTGCAGCTCCACGTCGGGCTGTACGATCCTGTCCGGCTGCTCGGCGCGTGGAATCGCTCGCCGATTGCGCGACCGGAAGGGGCGCTGTCTTTCCAACACAAGTTTGGCAATAGCGGCCTTCTCAAGTTGCAAGCCGAGGGCATGTGGCAGCCGATTTCTCGGCTACAAACCTCCGCTGGCACGCCTCCGGTGCAGACGTTGTTCAGCGACAGAGTGTGGGGCGTTGCGGGCGGCGGTCGCGTCGAAGCCGGCCCAGTGCGCTTGGGCGCTTCGGCGTTCCACGGCAAGGGGCTTGGACAGTACTACGCCCTGCAAAACTCGCCGGCGGTGTTCAGCCCCATCACCTACGAGGTGCGCAACTTCACTGGCGTGTACGTGCAGGCGGCGCTGGTGGTTGGCCCAGCGCAGCTGTCGGTCGGTGCCGGTCGGGTCAGCATCAGTCAGCTCGCAGCCGACAAGCGCGACGCGACGATCAGCAACGCTAAGAGCCAGACCGGTGTCTCGGCTGCCGTCTACTACAGCGTGTCGGACAGCTTGGTGCTGGGGCTCGACTACTTCCGCTTCCAAGCGGATTGGTACGGCGCGCCGCGCTCCGCGGTCGACCCAACCGGTGCGACCAACATCTTGCCCGGCTACATCCAGCCCGAGCGGCAAGTCGTCAGCTACCTGAACGCCGGCGCAACTTTCCATTGGTGAGGGTGCAGTGAAAGTCCCCGAGGTGATTCCGTGAACATCCTGAACAACCTGAAATGCGTTGGCGCTTGTTTGGGGCTATTTCTGGCCGAAACGACGCTGTGCCGGAGCGCCCACGCGGAGGTCTCGCTCGTCGACAAAGACGGCTGGCATTTCACCTTCGACGGTCGAGTGAATGCGTTCCTGAGCATCGGAAAAGGCGACGACTTCCCGCGAGCAGTGCCCAACCCGGCGACCCCGGGCATGGACCACACGGTCATGGGCTCGAACAAGGCGCCGGGAGTACCGGACGTCGGCTGGAAGAGCGCGGAGTTGCAAGACGCCAAGGGCAAATACTTCGCGATGCGTGTGCGAAGCGGCATGGTCGGCAACGTGCTCGGCTTCGGCGTCTCGCGCAAAGTGACCGATACGACCAGCGTCAAAGGTTACATCGCGATCTGGTCGACGATCGAAACGCTGAACCGCGACAAGTGGGCACCAGTCATCCCGGAAGCGCGCGAAGGCTATTTCAACATCACCGGTCCTTGGGGTAGCGCGACGGTGGGCAGGACCTTCGGCTGGTTCGGCCGCGTGTCGACTGAGATCGATATGCTGTACGGCCACCCTTACGGCGTCGGCTTGCCGTGCACCGATGATCTCGGACCGGCTTGCGGACACATCGGGACCGGCGTCGCCTATCCCGGATATTCAGCCGGTTTTTCGTACTCCACGCCGAGCCTCGGCGGCCTTCAGGTCCACGCTGGCGTCTACGATCCGATCGTCTTTGCGCCGTCGTGGAAGCGCGCGCCCGTGCTGCGGCCGGAAGGCGCGGTCACGTTCGAGACTAAGCTGGGTGACTCCGGCCTGTTGAAGATCGGCGTCGAAGGCCTGTATCAGCCGCTCGGTCGCATCGCCACCGATCCGGTAACGATGGCCACGAGTGACGTGTCAACGTCCGTGTGGGGCGCGGCCGGTGGCGTGCGCCTGGAGGTCGGCCCGGTGCGGCTTGGTGCGGCAGCGTTCCGTGGTCGCGGCATCGGCATGACGTACGCGCTGCAGAACACTTCGGTGTCACTGAACCCGGACACGTACGAGCTCAGAAGCTTCACCGGCATTTACGGGCAGGGTGCGCTCGTGTTCGGCAAAGTGCAGCTCGCGGCCGGCGCTGGCGTAGCGGCAGTCGATCAATTGACGAGCGATCGCGCGAACCTTGGGCTGAGCGTGATCCATCGACAAATCGGTGTCTCGGCGGCGGTTTACTATGCGCTTTCGGACAGCGTCGTGCTCGGACTCGACTACTTCCGTTTCATGGCGCGCTGGTACGGCGCCCCCCGCGCCGATTTCTCGCTCTTGCCTGGCGAAAAGCAGGACCTAAATTTCATCAACGTCGGCGTGACCTACCACTGGTAGGCGAGCCCGAGCGCGAGCACGAGACAACAGGAAGGCGGGAAGGCGGGAAGGCGAGAGTTTTTTGTTCGAGCGGGCGCGCGGCGGTCCTTCAGTGAGACCAAACCCAAATCTTTTTCCGATCTTCCCGCCTCCCCGCCTTCCTCTGAGCATTCATCGCATCCTGGAGCTGTTTTCCACAGCTAAGACGGCTTCGACGCTTGCCAAAAGCTTTTCGAAGCCACGAGCGATGGTTATCGAGCCGGGAGGACCGCCGGAGTATTTCCCCGTATAC